>DNTB01000030.1 GCA_003499525.1 Flavobacteriales bacterium | reverse complement strand
ACATTCAGACGGACATACATTCAAATACAGTAATTATGAGTACAATACGAAAATCACCCACCGCAAAACATGGAATGAATTATATACGAAGTTCATGAAAAATGATGGTAGTGCTGTATTATTGAAAGAGTTAGTGTTTGAATCAGAACTAAATGATAAAGTATTAATAAAAGCTACTTTATTGTGGACAGGAAGCGATTCACAGTAACGCCACCGCACCTCCCCCGCACCTCCCCTGTTCATGGTCATTTGGAAATAACAAAACTACCTGATGGTGATGTGTCTAACGAAATCGCTCTATCCCAATTCAAATCACAGGAATATCACTTTAACCCTCGAGATGTGATAGGAGAAGGAAGTCTTGGTGATGGCAAAGGAGACCTTCAGGTTTTATCTACTGAAAGCGACTGGTCTTTCAGTAATTGGTGGAGCTCATGGAGCTTTTCCGAATTGTTTTCTAGCTCATCTTCAAATGAAATCAGCTCTTTGACAATAACAGTTAATACTGGTGGTGGTAGTTTAAATCTAAGAAAGGGCGCAGGTACTGATTTTAAAGTAATTGGCAGTATTGTAAATGGATCAACCTTAACAAGCACAGGTAAAGTTGTTGAGAACTGGATAGAAGTAACAACCTCCGAAGACCAAACTGGCTGGGTCTCATCCGATTACATAAAAAATGATTAGAGAAGTGTTCAATAAATTGTTATTTGCTTACTCATTAACCATTTTTTGTGTTTTTCTGAGTATATCATGCTCAGAAAGCGGAAATAAATACGCAAATGGGGAGTCTGAAAGGTCAATTCTAACAAAAGATAGTACCATTCGATTTGAACCAAACAATACTCTTGAAGTAACTATCTATAAAGATAGTAGTGTTAACGGATTGAGAATACATGAAAAAATCACTGATCAAATCTCGACTGTCCAATCAGTTAAATTTGAAGGTAAAATAGAAATAATCAAGTATCGGTCACGTGAGTTGCACATAAATCAGAAGAGCTGTCCCAATGAATCTATTCAGATTAGAAAGAGAGATTTAGTCAAAGTAAAGCCCGACATTAATTTTGACGATTACTACATTTCAAGCTTTTTTCTGGATCACTTCCCCAACAACGGAATATCCATTGTTTCACGGCTATGTTTGCCAGATAGCGATGATTGTATAGATTTTAGAGTTATATACGATATCAAAACTTGTACTGCAGAAATCTTTTCTGTAGAATAGCCCCGAACCTCGCCATGTGAACAAAAATGAGCTGCAGGTTGGCATATTATAGAATTCTAACGCGCCAAAGCGTGTTTAGAAATTCTTTCCCGTACAGTAGTCGCGAGGCAACCGGAATTATAGTAATGTAAAAGCGAACAGTCCAGAAAGGTCCACACTACCCCAACAACCCCACCAATGCCTTAAGCTTCTCTTCCGGCAGGTTTTTAAGGAGGTTTTGTGCTTTTTGCAGGAGCTCGTTGGAGGCATTGTCAGTGTTGCAAGCTAAGTAGCGATACCACAGCGCTTGAGCTGGAACAAACCCTTATGGCATTTGATAGTATTACTCCCAATAGAGTTATGTCTTCCAATTTCTTCGGGTATGACGAAACCGGAAACCTCATAGACGTCTGTTCTAATGGAATTGAACGCATAGAATAGCGAGCAGATGGAAAAGTACGGGTAGAAGCCCTGCGTGCCGGTTTCAAAAACTGCTGGGAGCCAAAGGGTTTCAAAACCATCGTTACCCTCGGTGATATGATTCCGCAAAACATCCTGCTGGAAGAGAAGCAGTTGTTGATGTATTACGATATAGCAAAAGACAGGGTTTAGTGGAGAATCTGGAATTGGGAATCTGAGAATCCTGATTCTTTCAATTCCAGATTAAATTATACCTGAACGGGGTTAATCACTTTGCGATTTACATAAAATATACCCGATAAGGTATGACTAACCCGTTTTTTAAATAAATACACCCGAAAGGGTACAAATTAGACAATAAACATTACATTTGCACCCAAAAGGGTATAAAATGAACCTTGCAGACTTTGTAAAAGACAAACGTAAATCGGTGAAGCTCACCCAGCCCGAACTGGCCGAAAAAGCCGGAGTAGGCTTGCGTTTCATCCGTGAACTGGAGCAAGGCAAGGAAACCTTACGGCTGGATAAGGTAAACCAGGTACTGCAACTTTTCGGCTACGAGGTAGGGGCCGTACCCAAAACCACCAGAACCGATTCCTGATTCAATAATTCCTGATTTCTGATTAAAAAAATCCAGATTCAACCAAGTGCGTAAAGCAGCCATAAAAATAGAAGATCAATTGGCCGGATGGCTTAGCCAAGATGAGCAGGGGTATCATTTTGTGTACGACCGGGCATATGCAGCACAGCCGGGTGCCCGGCCGGTAAGTTTAACATTGCCGCTGCGTGAAGCACCTTATACGTCAAACGTGTTGTTCCCTTTTTTTGATGGCCTGATACCGGAGGGATGGTTGCTCGATATAGCAGAAAAGAACTGGAAACTGAATCCGAGAGATCGGATGGGATTATTGCTGGCCTGCTGTAAAGATTGCATCGGTGCAGTGAGTGTGGAGGAAGTAATAGAGGAGGATACACCATGAGCAACTGTCTGTTTTGTTATCAGCCCCTGGCCGATTACGAGCAGGATTTTCATGCCTCTTGCTCAAAGAAAATATTTGGACAGCCCACTCCACCGGCATTGCTCTATACTGAGGAAGACCTGGAGCCATTGGCCAAAGAGGTGATACAGAGCCAAACAGCTGTAACAGGAGTGCAGGCCAAACTGTCCCTGCACATCACCGGCAACAATAAAGAAGGCCCCGAACGAAGATTTACCATTGTGGGTTTATGGGGCGGGTATATTTTGAAACCGCCAACCGCTCAGTATCCGCAATTGCCGGAAGTGGAAGATGTAACCATGCATTTGGCCCAATTAGCCAAGATAAAAACAGCGCCACATAGTTTAATTCATCTTCAATCTGGCAACCTGGCGTATGTAACCAAGCGGATAGACCGAACAAAAAAGGGGAAATTGGCCATGGAAGACATGTGTCAACTTACCGAACGGCTTACCGAAGACAAATACCATGGCAGCTATGAGCAGATTGGCAAAGCAATTCAAAAGCATTCAGTAACTCCTGGCTTGGATGTGGTGAATTTTTTTGAGTTGGTGCTCTTCTCTTTCCTTACAGGCAATGCCGACATGCACTTGAAGAATTTCTCCTTACTGGAGCAGACGGGCTTGGGCATGACTTTGTCACCAGCTTACGATTTGGTGAATACCACTTTGGTTAATCCTGCCGATGAAGAAGAAATGGCATTAACCCTAAATGGCCGGAAGAAGAAACTGAAGAAGCAGGATTTTGTGGCAGCGATGTATACATTGAAGGTGGAAAAAAAGCAGCAGGAAAACATCTTTAAAAAGATGGAGAAGGCATTGCCCAGATGGCAAGAGCTGATAGACCGCAGTTTTATGAGTGATGCATTTAAAGAACGGTATAAAACCATTTTAACGGAAAGAACGCATCGCATACAATAGCTGTGATTCGTAATTCCAGATTAAAAGATTCCAGACCCAGCTGGCGCGTCCCGACAACTGTCGGGACTCTGATCCGTGCTTTAAACAGTGCTTCTCCGGAGCACTACCTCACCACGAACGGGATGAACTCTCCAACCTCGATTACCGCTTTGCGCGGTTCTATGATAGTGATATTGGAAGGTTCTTGAGTGTGGATCCTTTAGCAGGATCAATACCCCTCCATGTCGTCCTACGGATACGTAGGTGGAAATCCGATTAGTTTCATAGATCCGGATGGAAAGAATCTGACCGGCTATGAAGGTGAAGATGGAAGTTTAATCTGGGATCATCGACAGAATAGCGAAACCATTACTCAAAATGGACAGACTTATACCAAAGTGACAGAAGATTATTTTGAATTTTCGGATATAGCCCGATCTAGTGGTACACGGATTGAATATCAAGGGATCTTGGATGTTGGAAATGCTTCCTTTGGTGATATTATTGCTGCTTATGCGCATATAGCTCAGAACAGATATAGTCAATCATTTAGTGATCGCAGCTCTCTTATAGCGAGAGAAATATTTGATATTTCCAATATTAGTTCGTCAACAGGTTGGAATCTAAATTATGGCAATGTAGGAGGTGGTGTGGCTATAAAAGATTTTCATCTAAATGGTCAAGAAGTAAGAGTCATGATGCAAACAGCTCTGCCATTGGATAGGATTGAACACCAAGGTCTTCCTCCCTCCTGCTTGATTTTATCGAGGGGGATAAGATTGAATGCATCCATAACAATCCCGTTAAAGCTGAAGTTGTTTACTAGCATGAAGACAATTTGCACCGCAGTGCCGCAGACTATTCTGGAGCGTAGGATTGGTAAATGATCTCTTAATTTGGGAAATTTGTTGAATGAATTGTTATGTTAGAATATCACAGAAGGGTTCTCGCTAAAACAGAGGTTCTTTTCGTCTTCTCGTCGTGTGATTTCTAAAAAACGTTTACCTAATAGGAAACAAGACATTTTTTAAGTGCATCCAAAGTCGTATTCCTCTGTGACTGATTAATACCACGTGAAGCATTCCCATAAGAACGGCCCCGGGAATAATATTAATCGAGATAAATTCAATCATTTGCCGAGCATCACTGTTGACGAAAACATCGTTTAGATACAACCCTGATGAGGTTACCTTAATTTTAGTTGCTATAATTAAAGCTATTGCCGCAAAGTGAAAACTGTTCGCAAAAAGATGCAGGATGTATTCCCAACGCGGCAGACCTCCCAAGGATTTTCTACTGTCTCTTTCTGAATATGCGTCTATTCCCAGAGTTATGAGGTCAAGAATAAAAAGAGCTATTCCTGCCCAAAAGCTTATTGCATCGGATTTAAGAAATAGCAACCAAAGGATTAGAGGAAATAGAATGGACCGTATCGTATGAGTTTTGTGCTCAAATACACTTTCCGCTCTTTTAAAGAGTTCATATTTCCAAATATGCAGGTAAATACCATCATACATAGCCAATATCAGGAAACCAATTAAGCACAAGGCACTTAAGTAATAGAGCGTGTCCATAGTCAGGCTTTTTTAAGCCTTAGGTTTAATGGCACTTATCGAAATGCTTGCAATAGAATTGGCAATTTCCTCAATGTCGTTTTCGGTTAAATTGTTTTCGATGACAATTTTCTGAGCTATTGGGTCATTCAACATGAGCTCAATCGGAAAAATCGCTTGTTTGTCGATCTTAATTTCGGTAAAACCTGCCTGTGCTATTGCCGTGATGTAATCCTCTTTACTCACTGCACCTGCTAAACAGGCAATATGGCCTTCAACAGAATTTTTGACATACTCAGGCAGGTCATTGAGCAAAATGATATCAGAAATCATTATTCTACCCTGCGGTTTTGCTACTCTAAATGCCTCTTTAAAAACTTGTTTCTTTTGATTGGATAAATTGATGACGCAATTGGAAATAACCAAATCTATGCTATCGCTGTCAACCGGCAAATTTTCAATTTCTCCTCTTCTAAACTCCACGTTTTTGTAGTTCCCTTTTCTGGCGTTTTTTTGAGCTTGAGCCACCATCTCCGGCGTAATGTCCACGCCAATTACTTTTCCATTTTCACCCGTTTCTTTTGAAGCGAGAAAACAGTCGAAGCCCGCTCCCGAGCCTAAGTCTAAAATGGTTTCTCCTTCTTTGATTGAAGCCAGAGCTGTGGGATTGCCACAACCAATACCAAGATTGGCATCATTGGGTACATTTTTTAATTCTTCTTCGCTGTAGCCAATCTTCTTGCCGATATGGCTGGCAATTTCTCTATGATCGCAGCACTGAAACATCTTGGGCAAAATGCTCTTTTTTGTACTTCGTTTTACAATCGCGGCATATCCTTCTATTACACTTTGTTGGATGTTCTCATTTTCCATTTTGCACTATTTTTTTATCATTTAATAATGCAAAGCTTCGATATCTTCAATAGGCCTGAAAGGACAAATGTCCCAAAATTCAGTTGTTGAGGTCTTTTCTAATTCGCGAAAGTGTCCTCCTTGTAACCCCTAAATATGAAGCAATATCTTCAATCTTAACTACTTGTAAAACAGAGGGTTGTTCTTTCAATAGTCTTAGGTATTTTTCTTTTGCTGTTTCGTTATTTAAGACGGAAGCATATTGTTCCATTACAATATATTCTCTTTCAGCAACTGCCCTACCAATCGTTTGCCATACCGCACTTCTCGAATACAATTCTTGTAAACTTTGGTAGTCTATGACGAGCAATTTCGTGTCTTCAACCGCTTGTACTATTAAGTTGGAAGGTTCTTGAAGAATGAAGCTCTTGTAGGAGGTTGCCAGATTATTTTCCGTACAAAAACAAGAGGTAATCTCTTCTGCTTTCTCATTTATGTAATAGGTTCTCAAAGTGCCTTTTAAGATAAATCCGATGTGTCTGCAGACTTTGTCTTGTTCCACGAAAAAGTCACCCTTCTTTAAGGCTCTTTCTGAGAAAAATGACATGGTATCCGAATATTCCTCGTCGGAAATTGGTGCAATGGCACTCAAAAATTGCCTGAATGTATTCGCCATACTTCGCTCTGTTTTGTTCCTAAATGTAATCAATAGCTTTCAACAAATGATATACCGGCTAGATAATGCATAGGGTTTGAAATGAAATATGGGCTACTGATGACTATACTTCGATCGCCCGTTTATATCTGCTATAACTACCCCGCCCCAAAAAAAACAGGACTAAGTTCAATGTATGGAATTATAGCCAATGACAAGAAATATTAGTTCAAAGCTCAAAAACAAAGAAGTATCATACACTCCTCTGATAAGCCTTTTGTCAGATATACGGGAAATAATTTTTTATCAGAATAGCCATATCCGAAAAATTGGTTTTTATTAAGCCTCTCTTTTTTTGAAGGTTACAGATTTTAGATTTGAAAAGGTTTGGGTATTTGCTAAAAGCGTTGGTAATGGCTTTTAATTGTGTAAATCAGGAAACCATTGGGATAGTGCATTTTGGTTTATTAATTCATCTATGCCAAGCAATTCTCTATAAAAGTATTCGTCCAAAAATAGTTTGGTCTGTTGATTGATCTTCGGCGGACTAATCGGTAAGTGTGGATTTATTTTAGAATGCAGTCTATTCAATAATTTTGCATACAAAGGAATAGGATTCTCCTCTTTGGATGGTTTAAATGGTAGGCGGTTATTGTATCGGCTATTGCCAAAATTTCTTAGTAAAAGATTCCTTCTAATCTGTAAAATTTCATTTCGAGGCACTCTTGCTTTATTGCTATGAGTGTTTAAGACATTTTTAGGGAATTCTTCAAATTTTATATTCAAAAAAGTGCAGATTTCTCTAAGGGTATTTTCCATATCATTCACCAGGTTTTCAAATATTATAACCTTGATTCTTGACTTTGGAATGAAGCTATAGTAATCTTCAATTTGCTCTTTATACAGACTTCTATTAATAATTGTGTAGGGATTATAGCGAATCGTATCTTCAAAGCTGTGTGTTGCTCTTCCAGTCCTCAATAAGTGCCAATAGTTCGAATATGCTCTTAAAGAAGGTTGTCTCAATAAAAAAATTAGCTTTATTTCCTTATTCTGCAGTGCGATACGCTGGGCCGCAATTTTTGAAGCCAAATAGGTAGTTGAATCTTCTCCCTTAACTAAGGACTCTCCCTCCCTGAATTTACTATGATACCAATCCCACATTAGCTTTGGATTTTTATCCATTGATTGATTTACCCATTTACTTTCTACATAAAAATTAAAATCATTATGCACTAGTATATTATCAATATCAAAAAAACCAATTTCATAACTTGGCATGAAGATTTTTGGATGCTTGTCCAAAATAGCGTGCAAAGTGGAGGTTCCACTTTTCATCGCCCCACCGATTATAAACTCCGGAAGTAATTCAATTTCACTTGTTATCCAATTATTCATTGCCTTGTAATTATAGCCAACCTTGAGTCGAAGATGCTTTTTTTGAGCTTTGATTAAATCCTATACAATTTCTTTTTTCAGATATATTATGAGCATGATTAGTGAAGTTGCAGCTCAGTGATCGAGTGTAAATGTATTTTATCTTTTTCGCACTTGGGTCCTCAATTTTCTAATCCCAGCTTCAGTCCGAATTACTGTTGACAATGAATATTCCATAATCTGAATGTTGAATTATCAAAGTTCAATGTATGTCCGTCTGAATG
>DNTB01000056.1 GCA_003499525.1 Flavobacteriales bacterium | reverse complement strand
TGTTCCAATTCGAGTGCCGTAGTATCACTACTCAAATCGTGGTAATGATACAAGCGATTATTGGTCTTTTTACCGTTTTCCGATTCGTAGAAATACACCAAACTGTCGATTAAGTTTCCCTGACCGTTGTACCTGGATTGTGTGGCTATGTTTCCATTGGCATCATAGGAAAACTCATTTCGATATTTATTCGGAATGGAGTTAGTCGCTTGCCACGCATTATCTGCAAACTGATCAAAAGCGGCTGCCTGCGTCAATCGGTTCAATTGATCGTATTCGTAGGCCATAGCTTGAGTTTGCAAGCCAAGATCATTCTGGGCGTTCTGTTGTTGACCTGCAATGGTCGTGGTCATGCTGCTAATATTTCCGTTGTATAAATTCTTGGTGTGGGCTTCCAGCGCACTTCCAGAACGATGGGCCAAAAACCCAGCTACGGTTGAATCGCTGGAACCAATGGCCTTATAATCACTCTGATAATATTGAAGGACGTAGCCAAAAGCATCTCTACCAAAATGATCATTGGGTCCGCCGACAATGTTACCGTCCCGCCCCATATCCCAATCATGAGCGCCGGATTCGCTGTTCACCCCTTTGATCCACCCCTGTAGGGTGTAGGCATAGTCTATTCCCTGAACGTTGTGCTCGCCCAGTTCTACTCGCGCCAACGGGCCATGCGGGTAGTAATGGTATTTCACATCCAAATCCCAGATTACCCCATCAGGCGAAGTTTCTACTTCGATCAATCGGTTGTCCGCATCATACCTATATCTATGGTTCCACTCATCGGGCATATCTTTTTGATAATGAAAACCTTTGACATTGCCAGAAATGAGGTCGTAATCGTAGTCCATACGCTTCAGACTTTGATATCCCGGAAGGTCCGCTGTGGGATTATACTGCCACAAGGTTTTAACATTACCGTGTACGTCGTAGCTGTAGATGGTGGTATGATCGTAGTTATTTTCCGGTGTAGCATCAGTATAATCACTGTCGAAGTAGCGTATGGCACTTACTCTGTTTCTAAGGTTTTCCTGAGTACTAGTAAACTTTGTGGGATCACTAAAAGCGGTGGTATAAGTGGTCTTAACTACCTCTTTTCTATGGCCGTCTCCACTAATCCATTGTTCAAATCGATCGTAATCCAGCCGATCCGGAAGGAAATTACCGTTAAGATCGGTTCCCAAAAGCTCATCGAACAGCATGTCGTTGGTATTTTCGGTTTTAACACCGCTTTCCGATACACGTCCCAACTCGTCGTATAGCGTGTAGGCGTATTCGCTGGCCATGTATTGCTTGCTGTTTTGCGAAACCAGCAGTCTTCCTAATACATCATAATAGAAGAAGGTATTGTATCGTCCTTTATCGCGATGAAACCTATTGACCATGCCCATTGGTCCGTTTCCGCCCCCAATAACACCGTTTTCATCGTCGGCCATATCGACACAGGATAATTGTCGATTTGGGTATTGGCGGGTAAGGGCTGTTTGAAGTAAAGGGTAGAAAATGATAGAATCACTTTTATTTTTATTCTTCCAATCGTAGGGTTCACTAATGAAAATGCCTTGTGTATCGACAACGACAAGCTGTTCTGCAATCGTAGTTATGTCCAGCAAATTTCCTGAAACATTTACATTACTAAAGATTGTCCGGGCTACTGTTCCACTGCTTTGAACTAGAATCCGGTCTACATGTCCTGCATCTCCTGCTGCTATAATGCATGAGTCAGATATACTTTCAAGCGCATTCAAAGTTGTATTATTAACATGTTGCCAGTTTAGACCTCCATCTTTTGTATAGTACGTTTTTCCTGTGTTAGATGAAACTGCTCCAAACAGAGGTGTTGCAAATACGGCATCTGATGGATTTAAGTTATTAAAATTCTGTGGAGCTAACAGCCTTCCATTTTTGATTTTATATCCTTTATCGGAAATGGTACCAACTCTGTTTGCAAAAACCCAACCTGAATCCGGACTTTGAAGAGTAACGGCAAATTTAGCATGATGAAAAGTGTCTATCGGATGTACACTGAACCAGCTGTGGCCTCCGTCGTGTGTTCCTCTGATTAAAAAGTCTTCGAAAACTGCCATTCCATGATGTTCGTCGAAAAAGTCCATGTCGGTCATCGGGGGCATGTACACCCTCTGGTGTTCTTGCAAATTGGAATGATACCCGTAAAGCACGGTACCGGAGCTTCCCACACTGGTAATTTGCTGCCCTGAGTAGCCGTATGTAATGGCATTCATGGGCTGGCCTGTTGGGTTGCTCAGATTATGAATCGAACCGAATAAATTCACTTTCAACATACTCCCGTTTTGACCGGAAATGATAGATGTGGAGTACGCACTCGCTATGTCCGTTAAGTTTTCCTGAGTATTTATGCTGACCGGATAAAATTGTGGATCAAGGGTAACTTCTTTGAGTGTTAGATAGGTTCCCGAATCTCCCACTATCTTCAATCCCGTCGTGTACAATAGAATTGCGTGGTTGACGGCATTTAGATTGTTAGGCGTCGGCGCCTGTATAACTACACCCGTGTCTGAGTTTGTGGTGTTCTTGATACAGAGCACTATACCATCGTCGCCTACGGCAACAAGGTTACTCCCCGGTATGGAATCTATGTCGTTGATTGGGGGAAGCCGAAAATCAAGATTATAAGAAGTATAGGATGCGCTAGTGGTGCTGGTTTTGCGAATATCTATTTGATCGTATTGATCCAATGGTCCGTAGGACACCGACCACAAATTGCCGGAAGGATCAGGGACGAGATCATAGGTATTCAAAGGAATAGTAGCGAGCTGAACTGAAGTATTATCAGTATCATAAACTTTTGTACTTCCCGGACTGTAGGTATAAATCTCGCCTCCACCCAGGCTGGAAAACTTTTGAGAATAGAAAGTTTTACTGGACCACTGAATATTAGCGAAACTATGATCAAAGGTTATTCTTTCCATATTTGACCCGTCCAGAACCAACACTTTACTGCCTGCGGTTTGATTGAAGTGTGCCGTGTCGATTTGAAGGTCGGTCATGTGCTGTAACGATGTCTGAATTGGGATATCATACCAGGTATTTATGCCCGAATATCCGTTCGGACAAACGGCAAAGCCGGTGTCTGAATTCACCGCGATAAAAAGAGCTCCCATGTCGTCCTCTTTTGCTGATGCCAGTCTGCGCGGGATAGTATCCGTTAGAGCGGATAAGTCAACCTCACGATATAGGCCGCTTGCGTTTAATGGTTTCAATACATACCCTATTTTATTCGGTTTTGGGCTATTGAAGAGTAATATTTTGGCCAGATTTACCTGACCGTTAGGATCAAACTCCTGCTTGTAGATTTCCCAGTCTCTGAACTCATTAGAATCTGTGTGAATCACACGCCACGTTGCTCCTGCATCAAAGGTCTCGATGAGCTGATGAAATCCATCCTGCTCGGCCACAGCAATGGCATTGGAGTCGTCAAGAAAGTGGAGCTTTTTGAAATCGAATGCAGAGTGAGTGTTCACTTTTTTCCAGCTACTTGAAGAGGAACCTATGTTTCTGCGCATGAGAAAGCCATGCGGGCCGGCAGCCCATAAAGTATTATCGGTTTTTGAGAGTGCATGGATTTCGGCGGGCTTAATGTTATCCAGTTCGGTCCATGAGCCTGTTCCGTTTCCGTGAAGAACAACACCTCCGGCAGGGATGAATCGCCGGTCATGACCGGTGAGCCAATACTCCCCGTTTTGGTAGGCGATACCCGTGAAATCGATATTGGTATGTGATGAGTCTTGGTTCCAGTTACTGCCATCATAAAATGAAATAAGTCCTTTTCGCCCGGCAATGAGCACGGTGGTGTCGGTCCTACCTGTTCTAATCTCAACACAGGTGAGATCTCCATTTAGGCCTGCTGTGTTTAACTGAATCGTTTTCCAGTGGCTCCCATGATCTTCTGTTTTGAGCACCAGACCGTTGTCGCCCACAGCGTAACCTATACCCGAGGCCGGATCAACCTGCACATCATTAAGCGTTTCAGAGTTAAAGGGGCCCATTGGAGACCAATTAGAGCCCGCATCAGTGGTCTTATAGATTGCGCCGTATGGATTATTGAATCCATCATCAATCTTTCCGCCAATGTATCCTATACCGTTGTTCGTAAACTCTACCTCTTCAGGGATAAAGTCAAGGGGATATAACTGTGCGGAGCTAAGTTGGGTTCTTATGACCGTATCATGATCTGCGATGGTTTGCCTAATAATCTGATTATGAGAATTATACATGTAGGTTGTGGCCATTCTATGCTCGGGTTCAAGACTTACCAGATTGGATGCTCTATCCTGCTTCAGTTGGTGGTCCTGAGCTGGATCTGACACATCAACGTACTCAACACCCTCAGGAGGAACCGTGCGTACAAGGTTACCCGCCTGATCGTAGTAATACAACGTATAATGGTGCTCGTACTTTACATATCGCATGTGAAGCTCCTCTGTGGGATGGTCGACGAGGCAATGTGTTCTGTATTTGTTTGCAATTTCCGTTCTGAGGTCGCGCACGTACGCGTCGAAAGCAATTTGTGCATTTTGATAGATCAATGCTGCTCGTTCGCGGGCACATCGAAGGCTATCGTCCAAAATGAGAGAATCCAGTGGTTCGAGGGGGAAGATTTTCTTGATACAGGGGGGTTCGGTGCAGTGCGATGCGATATCGAGCTTAACGGTATCAACAAGACCGTAGCCCAAATAGCCATCCAATATAGTATTGAGGTAGGCTAAATAGGGATCTACGCAATCGCAATAATCCGCGGTGAACTCAGCATAGCTTAATAGTGGAGCCGAAGGCAGGCCATTTGCGGGATCTGAAGCCAGTACATTGAAGGAATCTACCGTTTGGGAATAGCATATGTACTTCGCGCTGCATGAGGTGCTGTCTGCGGAGCTTCCGCAATAGTATTGCAGGCATACATCCTCAACACCGTAAGATGCTCCGTTCGAAGTATCGGCCATGATGTCATACATATGCACCATCCAGTCGCCAACGCAGTGGCAATGGAGCTCATAATCAGCAGTGTCGAGTAAGCAATTAGAAACTGGGAAGGAAGGATGCAGGCCTTGAAATGGCAAATAGGTATCGTTGATGAAGCCCACATAGCTCTGGTAGCTAAAATTCGGACATCCGGAATGGTCGTAGTCGGTGTTGATGCTGTCCTGCGCGCAATAAAAATCAGCACACAATAAACTATCCTGAACTTCCTTGGGCCCTATGACACCTGTGGTCAGTACATCGAGGAAGCTTTTATGCTCCACCAGACATCGACAATCTTCAGTGTTTGGGCTGCTTGGAATGGAAGGGCAAAATGGAGGGATTGACGGATAAGCCCTGTTGGTATCCTGAAAATCTTCGTAGTTTTTGACTGAAAGGGAATATATATCGCGAATAAGTCCACACCCGTTATCAAAATAGGTGTCATACCATTCGTCATCGCAAAAGGTATATGCACAAATATATGCTGGAGGATGCGGAATGGCCCCCATCATAACGAGCTCGGTAAAGGCCAGATATCTGGGGATGCATTCGCAATCAATCCTTGTTTGACAGTCAGAGAAACCTGACGTATCTACAGAATTGGCCGCTAATGTACTTAAGTTAGCACCGAACCAATTGTGGTAATCATCTGCGCGCTGCTGATAAAGCGCCTTTAGATTATCGCAAAGGCCATCTCTGTCATATGGTACGCGGCCTCCTGAACAAAAGTTCATAATGTCCAAAGTTCTATACCCGTATCCGCTGTAGGCGGATAGTATTTCATGAGCCGTGTATTTTCCCTGCATGATTTCTGTGAGATAGAGTACATACTCCTGAATGCAATTGCACACATTGGGTTTTGGAATGGCAGAATTTGGACGCAGCAGAGCTGCCGGGTACGATCGATTATGTATTTGCCAGGAGTTATAGGTGTTTACCGCCTGTACATATGCGGTGTAACTATCGTTGCACTCATCACAAAAATCAAGGATGTTAATGATATCCGAGTTGTCAATTATGTAATCGCTTTTAGTTGTGTTATTGGCGCCACCTGTGAGAATGTTCCAATAATTTTTATATCCGTCAAAACAACTGCAAATGGAGCTGTCGAAAACATGTGGGAGCACGGGATATACTACCGGAAGTACTTTTGGGTTCTTTCCGTTTAGGTTCCTTAGTACGGAGTTTATATCGCTCATAAAGTATTGATATTCAACATACTTATCAACACAACCTCCCGGGGTGGATACGCAGAAGGAGTCAAGGTGTAGCAGACTATCTGGAAAAATAGTAGCGGTTCTGTTGCTGGTTACAAGATCAATGAGCGAATCATAACTCGGGTAGCAGTCGCAATACAGTTTGAAGGTATCTACATTCAATGGTTGTACCGTATTATTTCCAGAATTACTCAGCCGAACGTTCAGATCCTTAACGGTTACGACATAATTGAAATATTTTTGTCCGCAGCTGTCGGAGCAGAAATTAGCGATATCAAAACTGTGATTCCCCGAAGGCACCAGATAGGTGTAGTTCTCTACTATTTTGAGATATCTCTTGTAGGGGTTAACACAATCGCAATATTGAAGAAATTCATTGGGGCCAGCGGGAAAAAGTGTATCTCCTGAAGGGTTTAAGTAGTTTGCGTTGAATGAATTAACACGATCTAAATACCCCGGATATTGGTTTATGCAACCAATTCCTATTCCGGAACCGCAATAGCTTGATATATCCAGCAATTGCGAATCCTGCGGCAGAATAGCATAGCTACCCGACATTACACTATCGATGAAAGAAGCGTAATCATCATAGCAGAAGCAACGTGTAGAGTCGAAATAGGCAGCGGGGGCATGAGAAACGGTATTAAACCCTGTATTTGAAGTATCTATCCAGGTGTTTAGAGAATCTACTTTGTTGGTATAGGCATCATAAGTGGAGAGACATCCTCCAGGAGGGCCTGCACAGAAATTACTAATACACAAATAAGTAGGGTCAGGAGGAAGGTGAGAAACTCCGGAAATCAGAATGCTGTCGATCATAGCCAAATAGTTCTTGCTGCAATGACAAGCCTCTGAGTACTCCTCAGCAGAAAGAATACAAAGTTGCCCCTGATATCCGTTGGGAACCGAAGGGTGATAGTTCAGCCAGGTTCTGAGTTGCAGCACTTTACTTCGATATTCGGAATATTTATGCCGGCAGTCTATATTCGGGCCACAAAACTCGCTGATACACAGCTCGGAAGGGTCTTGAATTTCAATGTTTCCGAGAAGGATCTGATACACAAAATCTTCGAAATCCGGCATACACTCGCAGTAGGCGTATAGGTCTTCCGGAACGCATTCACTGATCAAAAAACCATTTAGCGACACATAATCATGAATATCAACAAGATTAAAATAGGTCTGTTCAAGATCCTGACAAGGCTCTTCTTCCCGACAAAACTCATCCACGCTTAAAAAACTTCTGCCATTGTTCGGAATCGTGCCATCGATGATCCCGCTGATGTACTGTTCATACTCAATGTTGCATTTGCAAAGGTCAAATTCTACCGAATCCGCAATGTTATTGTTTAACACCTGGTGCCAGGTACCAGTTGAATATAGTCTGACTCCACTTTGGGTGGTGATGGCTAATTGTGCGTTGGGCGGGGTATTATGGTATTGGTGAAATCGGCTATCTAAATCTCTGCGTGCCTCCTCGCACGAACGGTAGTTGCAAAAGTGTTTCATGCTTTTTGTTTCTGACAGTGAAACACTAGATGGATTATTTGAGTATTGGCTGGAAAGGACATAATGACGTGATACAAGATGAGTAATGTAATCACTTGCACATTCACATTGATACTCTAAAAATTCTGGCCATGTTACAATAGGGACTTGTTTTCTTCCTGTTAAAGCATTGATTCCATTAATCTGTTGCTGCAACGTTCGAATGGTATGAAACTGAGAAACGTTGAGCGAATCACAATCTGAGTGCTCAAGGCTTAGCATTCCCGTGCAAGTGTTGAGCTGTACTACAATATAATAGGGCCCTGGATGATTGGTGCTTGTCAGGTCCACAAAGGCAACCTGATGATTTGCAGAAACATTCATTGGGAGGAATGTTCCGATTGGCATAGAAGAATTACATGCTGAAAACACCCTTACAGATATAAATCCACCAGACGTATGCAGACCTGAATTTTTAAACTCAATTCTTAAATTCTTTTTTAATGTTGATATATAGTAGAATTCAGTTGAATTCGGGTTAGGACATCCTTGATTTAAATACAACCAGTGCGTATTTCCATTCCAGAACCCATTATTTGTATTTGTTGGAGAACCGTCAATTTCTAAAGCATATCTGCATTCTATATTGATCTCATCACAGTCACAGCTGGATGGGGTGGTATTTCGTGAGGGTATTGAAAACGCCTGATTTTCGCGTTCCCTGTTCAGTTCTAATTGCTTATCATTAACTTCTATCTGCACCGAATCGGTATCGTTTACATTCACTTGTGCGAAGTTTCGCGATGCATTTGCAAAGAGTAAATCATCGTTCAAGGAGGCATACTCCTTCTCGGTGAGCTGAGAATTCAGCGGCGGAATACTGGGGTAGGGGCTCTCCGGAATTTCCACTACGGTCGATTCGACTCTGGCAAACTGACGAGTAAATGCCTTTAGCTGTTGATTGATTTCGTTGAGTCGGTATTGATGGAGCAATTCAGGAGAATAGGCAGTACCGTTTGGAACAGGATCGCAGAAAACACAATTTTTAAGAGGAAGACAACTGCTCCCTTGAACCAAACTTTCTACAGGGTTGCCAGCACTATCGAAAATTGCATCGAACTCAAAGTTGAAAAACGGCCCAAAACCGGAAGTATCAATTACTTTAAAGTCCTCAATATCAATGACTTGGTTTAAGTTATGAGTTGTGGTTGGGTCGACCAGCTTTAGGGTAATGGAGCAAAGAGAATCCAATGTATCTGAATAGAAAATGAGTTTTCGATTCCCGTTTTCGAATTTATGGTTCGCTGAGCTGGATAGCGGGCTGAAATAGTTGATTAGGGTATTGGTAATAGCGGGACTCTTCAGGATGTCGTAGTTCTGAGTAGTCAGTCGCTCCCTCAACACTTCCTCAAGATTCTCAGCAAGAGTGAAAGGATCACCTGAGCATTGAAGAGGTTTGGGCAACCCGCATGTTCCGAGGTTGAGGGGGGTTATCGTACCACTATTGTCTTGTGTGTAGGCACTTCCTCTGAGCGTTGCCAGAAAAACTCCTGCGGTATCATAGGCATCAAAAACGAAGTAGTTTTCAAACTCGCTGTTTAAATTCTTGATGTAAGCGATGCTGTCGTATCGGTTGAATTGGACCGGAGAAGATGAGTTTATCTTCAGGCAAAGGTCTGATCCGTTTGAAGTGATGCAGAATGTTTCTGATGAAGGATTGTAATCCCAACCTATATGACCCGCTGTTTTGTTCAGGGTGTTCAGCAATGGAATGCTAAAAAGGTTCGGGGTAATGTTATCAATTTGACTAACATTACTGTCTGCTCCAAATTGAGTAGCTATACGACTGAATATTCTTTCTACATTTCGCCCGATATCATTTGGAGTGCAAACCGAGCCGAAGGTGCAGGCTCCCAGCTCAATGTTGGTTGCGCCTTCAAGTTCCTTGTAACTAACTTTTCCACTTGCATCATAACAATGAGCCCGAACCTTAAATGCATGGGGTAAGTTGGTTGAAGGGGTGAACGAAATAGCAGATTGATCGTCACTTAGCAGAAAATCGAATCCTTCAATCGAGCCCCATATGCGTTGTCCCGCATAGGCCGGATCAAATAGTTCGACAATGTAGGTTTGGTTGTTACTTAGTTTTAACTCTAGTTTTAGTTTGTTATTAGAAATATAATTAGATGGCTGCCAGCCTGTACAGCCTGGAACAGTTAGATTGTTCTGCTTATTATTGATCTCATTAAAGAGGCCACCGAAGTTCAATACATGTTGATAGACATCTACTCCGTCCAGGGAATCCAGATATGAGTTTCGTGCGATCTCATCCAGCACTTTTTCTAATCGAACGTCTACAGGACATTGTCCGGTTTGTAGGAAATACTCATAGTTTGCGTTGATTCCGCCCTTTTCGGGGACATGAATATCGCTTTGGAAACGGGCTACTTTATTGCTGAAGAATTTGTAAGTTAAGTACCCACAGGTTTGAGTATAATCATAGAATGGAGAGCTGTTGGTGTTATCATGGAATCCATGGGCATAGTAATCAAAATTTGCATTACCAATACAGGCGTTATAGCCATGTTTTTTTATGGCGAGAAGATGAAGAATGTCGGCAATGTACTTGTGCTTGTAGTTCTTGTACAGTGCTTTCAACAAGCCCCATTCTTTATTCAATAATTCTTTGTTGTATCTGATCTGGGCACTGTTGGACGGATTAGGGTAAAACTGTGATCCGAACTGAAGGTTTGGGGGTATATTTTTTGTGGGAAGGAATAGGTTACGAATTTGATTTCCAGATAGATGAGGAGCTCTAACCGTTATTCCAATCAATTCATACAGACTTATTGAATTACTGCCGAAATCAATATAATTGGAAAATTTGAGGTCGATAGAATCAATGAAATATCTCCAATCGGGCGCATCAAATTGGGTAGTATTGAACAGATGACCGTGTTTCCCGATGGGGTCGTAGAGCTGGGCAGAACCATTGCCTCTCAACCAGTTATGTACGGTGTTATTAAGATTATTTGTGTCAAGCAGATTCAGGCTTATCGCTTCATCCCAGGTAATGGCATTATCCAGAGTTTGATCAAAACCGGTGAATGTCTTGGGTTGATGACTAATGGGAGGATTTGGAGTTATCTCTTGATTCAGCTTTATGCAATCTTCGTAGTAGCTAATTTCTGGATGATACTTCACTAAAGACCTGGCAAAAGAAGGCCGCCAGAAGCGCAAAAAGTCCTCAAGATTTTTCAGGTGCTGGGGTTTGATAAAGTAAGAACCATTTTTCTGAACGATATAAGAATTGTCAATCGGTTCGGGATAATAGTTGCCGCTGATCTTCAATACTTCCAAATAGGCAATATTTCCATAGCGGTCGTAGTATTCATAGGAGAGTATATCATTCACATCCCGAACAGGGTTTCTCCAATTTGGACTTAAGTTTTGATTGCCTAGTGGTACTCTACCGGCTGCAATAGTCCAATATCTCAATATGCTGGGATAACTATATTGTTGACCTGCCATGGAAATTTTAAAACCTGGATCATTAAAAAGAGAAACAATTTTGGAATTCAATCCCAAATTTGGTCCCCTGCCTTCTATATAGCCGTACTGTCCACCCGGACTTACGTCTTCGAGCATTTGACCGTAAATTCTGGAACAGAAGTTCATTTGATTGCAGAGATCATCACAGGCCATTTTCAAAAGGTCGTATTCATGACCAGTCCCTAAACCGTTCGCAATGAAATCCTGCTTTGTTCCGAGATGATCCTTGCAGGATTCACAGGTTAAATTGCAATCATAAAAGTCCATACCGGCGCTGTCTGCGGCAATGAAATCATCAATAAAAGCAATGCATGAACTATCGGAAATGACCCCCTGGATGTAGTCATCAACATATTGATTTAGTATTTTATCATTTAGTTTTAGTTTTTTTACTACACTGTATACCCCTTTTTCGAGATTTAGGCTAACGGAGAAAGAAGTATCCGTTTTGGCAGTATCTGATGTCACTGCCACAATCCCGGAAGAATCATGCTCAAATTTACCTAAGTGGCCAGTAGTTGCATGGACAATTGAGCCACAATCGTCTATCACATAGAACTCAAGGTCGTAAACACATTGGAGACAAACCGTGTCTTTTAAGCAACTGTCATCGTAATGTTCAAATGATATTCCATAATCGAAATGAATGGATTTGTTTTTAGTTATTGAGATTTCCTGAGCAAATTCAATGAGGTTATCATTATAAGAAACACTATTGCAGGTACTGATACCGTTGATATCTTTCTCAAAGAGGTCCACGGTTAAGGTGTCGATATTCCCATTGTAGCTACTAATGTCATTCATATTTGCCGGCGATTCACCGTCTAAAGCGGTAGCTACTGTTTTACCCTGCGCGTTGGTGTATTGTATTGATATCTGTCCGTTCGGATCCTGAACTGCAGTTTTAGTATAGTGGCTGGCCAAACCGATATTAGAACCAAAAAAATGATCGAGTTCCGATTGAAACGGCTTGCTGTACATGTACATTGTTTCGTGTCCCGAACCCAGCTGAAAATCCTTTCCCACATTTCCTTGTGAGCGTATCCTGCCCGTATTATCCGGCATATACTCTGTCTGAGAATAAGGAAACCCTTGAGCATCAGGAATGTATCGGTGATGTCCATTTTGATTGGGGTTATTTGGAGAGTAGTACTTTGATGACCCTGATAAGGAGGACATTGGGGCAGAAGCAACCGAGCAATCATTCGTATCAGCGTCTAAATCGAAGTGGGTATAGTCAAATACATTTTCCAGTGAATCGAGGTTCGTTTCTGCTACGTAAGCCAGGGAAGGATATTTGGAAGCGCATTCTTTGTGGGGAAAAGGCAGAGCGGTTACGGCAGGGCGGCCGGAGTAGTCATAAACAGTTTCACTGGTTAACGAAGTACTATCCGTATTTAGCAGTGCCGTCGATTGACGGTTTTTCAATAATCCATCGTAATATTCAATAACTTCTTTTTTCTTTCCATTTTCGGCAAAGGTCGTAACGTTGTTCCAGTTCAAAGCCCTTTGAAAGTTGTTGGAGATGCGCACGTAATCCTTGCCTGGAATAAGATTGCTTAGATGCAGAGTGTCATCAGACTGGGTCCAGGAGGAATAGATATGTTTTTCAGGATTTACTGTACTGCGTCCGACAGCGCGTAGCCTAAAAAACAAGTGCCCTAGATGTCCAATTAAAGGAATAATGTAATGGTTCTTGTTGGTTGATATTCTGGTAGAATTGTTCTTAAATACAATAGCGCCAGTAGGGTTGGTTGTATCTGATTTTCCAATGGAATTAACAAAGAAATACTCAAGGTCATATTCCTCTGCCCCCGGAATAAAGTTCCAAAGTATTTTTGCCGCATGGTGTAGTGAGTCACAAACCAGAAGGGATGCTGAACCATTTATTGGAGCTGTGGAAAGCAATGAAACCTGTCTAACAGTCGTTTCCATATACAATTGAAAAAGCTCCTGCATAGGAGATAGTGCCACTGTGTTTCCAGTTTTATCAGAAGCTGAGGAACTTATTACCCTATAACTAATTTCAACTTGATCCTGGAACGTCTTGATGTGTATATCTCTGGAATGCACACCTGATACTAAATTGTTTAATTCGAGTATTATCGTATCCGTGATACGTGTACCTCCAATACTTTTCATCTCAACATGCAACTCAACCTCTACTTTATCAACGACTTCATTTATAGAGTCGTGATCATGGTTCACTGAAAAGACAATACGATTGTCAATACTGATGTAATTAACTGAACCTGAGCTTGATTGAGGTAACTGTAGGCTGTTAGTATCACCGGTATTGATACCTCCTCTTGATGTAACGTAAGTAATATCCCCTCCGATAGAATTCAGGGTCAGCATCATATTTAAAACGAACAGAAAAGTAGTTATAGCTTTCATAGAAGGATCAGTTTAGGGCGTTCGTGATTTCCTTATAGCGACCATATTCCGACTGTTTTCTCAATTCGGGATCTAGTATTTGGTGAAGGTGATTGATCTCTTTTTTTGTGGGCTTCTCTTTTTCCAACAGGGCTTCCATCCATGAAATTTCGCCATTTTCCTGGTTAGGAGCGGAGTGGATTTCTACTTTGGATATGAATTGGTTAGTGATATGAACCATCATTTTTTCGATGCCAAGATCCGAGCGAAAATGAATTTTATATATCTCACTTTGCTCGGCCCTTCTTTTATAGACTTCTGTCACAGCAGTTTCGGGAATTTGGGGAGCAAATTCATCAAGTAGAGACCAATAGGAATCAGGAACGGTAATGCTTATTTCTTCACTAAATGTATTGACATGAATGGCATTACTTTGATCCCAAACCCAAAGATGTTCCTGATTACTTATCAGGTATTTATCTTCTGCATGGATCAAATAGGAATCAGAAATGAGCTTTTTCTCACCCTTACTAAAAAGGTATATAGTCTGTTCATATTTAAACTTCGAATCGCTTTTCAATGACGAATTGAACAGGGCATAAGCTTCATTCACCTCATTGATTGATGCAGGATTCCATAAGGACTGCGCCCTTAAAGGAGCTGATAGCGCAATGAGCAAAAACGAAGCAAAAACGAGGGGGATATTCTTAGTTTGCATAGTTTGATTTAGTTTCCTGAAGGGTTTGCACCCCTCTTTCGGTTTCTTTTTTGATTCTGGTCAGGTTTCCTTCTTCGTCATATTCATACTGAGTTGAAAAATTTCTTTCATCCAGAACTGCATTCAGGTTGCCCGTTGTGACATCATAGACATAGCTTTTCAAACTCGCATCGTGCGGGTGAATTCTAATGTCATCGAATAAGATTGAGCTTGTCCCGGAATTCTTTAGCACTATTTTCATTTGCACATCTCCAGCGGATGGTGTGCTAAACGTACCGTTGATTTGCTGCCAACCATCAATGATGGCTGATGATGTATCACATATAAAAGTATTATAGATGCAACTGGTCCCATTACAGAAGTACACTATGATCTGTGGCGCAGCAAAGTATCTGGTACTGTCACTTTTGTAACTCTCTTCATGTACCCAGGCTGAAATAGAATATTGCTCGCCTTTTTTAAGTGCAAATGTCCCGATACACTCATCACAGACATCGGCAGCCAGGCTGGTGCAATTATTTGTATCTGGAATTTCAAACAGGAGAGTGTCATCGCACCTGTTGGGCAATGTAAACTTCAAGTAATAGATGCCTTCAAATGGGAAAAAGATCTGCTCTGAGTAGATGTCGTTGGTGCCGGAAATGACAGGAGTCAAAACCCTACTGGGTTGCGAGACCGGTGGTGTGCATTGTGTAAGATCCAGGCTTGTGTCTATGGGCCCAATTATCTCCAGTTCGCTCCAACTGTAATCGCTAACCTTTAATCCGCCGCCTGTTTTGTGAGTAATGGTATAGTAGCCAGGGCAGACAGTATACTTAAATATTAGTTCTTTTGAGTTATCTGTATTGAAGACAGAAGGAATAGCAAAATCATCATAGTTATATTCGTAGAAATTAGAAACGGAGTTTAACAAGCTAACATCCAATAGAAAGCACGAGCTAGTATCTCTACTCACCTCATTATATAGTACTGAGCAATTAGGGCTCGTTTGACAGATAGCAGTGCTTTTAGTAAGGCTATATAGAATGAATATTGTTATGGCGAAACGCATTGTTTTCTTGAATTATAGGGTTATGAGAGTGTCGATACGGCACCCTGAATTGTCGGTTAATTGTACCTGAAAGCTGACAGAATTTTGCGGCCATTTCTTTAACTGTATTAGATTGGGAGTACCGGCCGGATCAATTTGTGCGTATCCGCTGTGCAATGCCCAACTGGAAGAATATGGCGCTTCGCCGCCTGATGCACTTAATACATAGGTTTTGGGCCCGCTATAATCTGTTCCTGTAGAAACACTATCCAGGTTGATTTTTATGTTGCAATCTCCCGGACACCAATCCAAATTTGTCACGTATTCTACGGAATCGCCTTGATTGATTCTTATACTTCTGCGACCTGTATGATAGTTAAAGGTTACTATATCAGGCGCACTATCCGTAATCCTAAAGTGATTATCCTCACAGATTCCATCGTAATCCTCAAAGTCATCTACTGCTATTTCCCGATACTGGGCATTGATAGCCTCTGCTTTTACTTTAGTTTGACGGTATCCAATGGTTCTTGAGCTGAAAATACTCAGTGGGTTACTGCTCTCCAATGGCTGGCCAAATGGCGATGAGACAGTAATCTCTTGAGCATAGTTCCAATTGGCAGGGTCAATTTCCCAGTTTTTGTTTGCTGACAATCTATAAAACGGGGTAAAATGACTGTAGACCCCATCGTTTCTTGAATCAACATTATTATCTACATTTTGCTGGGTTCTTTCCGATACATAAGTCCAGGTTCTTTTTGCCTCATGAAGTTTCCGTTCGCCACTTATAAATGGATTTGTAGTGGCTGCTGAGGAACATCCGCAATACTTTTTCCAATTTTGGTCAAACTCTACGGCACTCGCCGACAACACATCATCATAAATACTTGAAGCGATTCCTGCAATTGGATTTTGCAATGATGTGATGCTCATCATGTTAGTTGATTGCAAATTCTTTGCTCCGGACTGAATGATTTTGATCCTTGCATTTGATGCAGTAATGGGTGTTCCAGATTTTGTAACAGCAAGAAATTGACTGTTATCAACTTCAAGAACCCATGCTTTTTCCTGAAAGGAAGAGCTTTCAACTAAGATTACATCCCCAGCAACAAAAAACTTATCTGCACTTGGGAATTGGGCATATCCATTAAGAAACCTGATGTCGTTCAGCTCAATACCTGTGTTTTTATAAGAAGGCCCCATTTCATCATACCTCCAATATGCGGGTATGTTCAAGGTGTAAACATCATCTCCAAAGTCATTGTTAGTTTTAGTTAATATCGGTTCTCCAGTTTCTTCGTCGTAGGCGATCATTTCTGTATTGACCTGACTGCCTAAATAGCTTTTTCTTACCTCTTTCAATAAACCGAATCTTTGAATCAGTTTAGTAGCAGTAGAGCTTTTGAACTCTACAGATTCGCTGGCTATAACTGGAATTATAGACAGAATACCCAGAGGGAAAAAACCAACCATAAACAGGTCGGTATTCATGGCAGTATTAATAGAAGATGATTCGAAATTGTATTGTCTTGAATCAAATACCACTTCGCGTGACACTCCTATTTCCGCATTGGAAACTTTACCCTTGCTATCCAGAACAACTGCGTCATTAGTTAAACGTTGTGAACCTTCCAGATATGGCACTGCATTATAAATGTATTCCTCTTTAGAGAACGGAATGTCTTTTCCTTCGGAGTACATGCTGATGCTTTTGGGTTTTCCGTGCATATCATTTAGTTCGACCAGAAACCCCTGAGTAGCATACATGCGATCCGAAACATGAGTATTAAAAAGGTCCATGATGCTAAGGCTCGGCGATTTGCGTCGGATAGGGTCGATTTTAGTTCGCTCTGAAATGGTTGGAAAATCTTTAGCGGTATAGAATTCATGTACGGTTTTGCCTGTGCCATGTCGCGTGATGCCGGGGTGCTTCACTTCAGATACAGTTACCCTTGAGTAACCAACCCTGCTCGATGGGTACAGGAATTCAGCTAATGGCTCTTCTGAAAAGTAGTTATTATTAGGTGCCAGAACATTTCGCTGGCCGAAAAACAGAGGTTTGCGAAATGTATTTTCCTCACCACCTATTTGTGGTTCCCAGGAAGCCACGCCAGAGGAGCGACCGTCCGGAAGGGAATAAGAATATTTAGTTCCATACTCCCTTGAATTTTCTTTCTGATTATTCGTAAGAGCAGCCCATTGATCATTGAGAGTAATTTTAGAAACTCTGGACCCACCTCCCAGTTTACCATGACCTATAATTCTTCCTCTTACCCAGGATTTACCCGAAATTATTTCTTTTCCGTAATCTTTACCTATCAGGTATGCATTGGGGTTTTTTAATCCTTGGATATATTGCATAGTGTTTGCAACAACCGCATAAACAAAGCTTTTGTTAAAACCTCCAGAGGAGCTTAATCCCGGGTTCCATATGAGTCTCGATAGGTTTAACCGCGCATATTGAATTGCAGCCGAAGTAATTGGGTTTATACTTCCGGACTTACCCGGATCTTTCAGATCAACACCTTTAAGATGAAGAGATACATACTGTTGTCCCGCGGTATAATTGATGGACTCTATGTAACCGTATCCAGTGACATAGTCGTTCCCCAGTGGTCCCATTTTGGCTAAGCATTTGAAGAACAGCGGTTCTCCCTTTGGAAATATTCTGTTTACCTGAGTTTGAGTAGAACACGATGGAGGAAGAGAAATTTTTAAAGGGTTGTTTGCGAACCCTCCCGTATTCGTTTCTTCCTGTATCCTAACTAAAGATCCGAATTGGCCATCTTCGATTACATACATCCGCGATGCCACCTTATTTTGAATGAAATAGTAGTCATCAGATTCGAATTCTACATTAATTTTTCCACCTGATGGGAGGATGATTTCCTGCAGCAACCATGCACTTGCGTATTGATCTTGTTGGGCCTTGTTATCTTGCTCGACGTAGACAAAATCATCGCTCGAAACCCCATTGGTACTACTACAATTATCTACATACGGCTTATAATTTCCCCAACGGTCATGTGCTTTTGGATGGTAATCCGGATTATCACTGGAATAGTTAAAAATGTATGGGCTTAACTTTCCTCTGTATGAATTTTTATAAGTAAAATAAACCTTGCGTAAAGTGAGCTTTCCCTTTTCATTTGATACCAGATTGGTTGAGCCGTCTTTGCTGTACTTTTGGCCGTTATTATTTGGAATGTCTTTGCAAAGCGAATAGTCATATTCAAAATGAACTTCCTTCAGCGGTATCGAGGTGTTGATACCGTCGAAATCTTGAAGGTAGTACAGTGAAATCTTCCTTAACAATAAAGTGTTCGAGGCTGAATTAATCCCGCCATTCTCATCTTGTACACCACATCCATCTTTTCGTTGCTCTTTGTGGAATACGGCAATGTACTCCTTAGTTCTTATGGTATCGAGATACCAAAGCTCCTTTTCGCCGTACACATAGTTGGCCTTGTCGTCACTTACATCAGACCTTGAGTTTTCCTGAAAGTTGGCCTCATTTTGTTCAAAGGGTACTCTCCATTTATAATTAGATATTTTTTCATATTTAAATATTGCATAGCTCCCAAAGTCTCGAATAGAGGGGCCGAGCTCATTATCACTATCCACGTAATCTGCACTTAAGTATGAAGTAAGAAGATAGGAGTGTGCGTATGGGGGGAGTTCTTTAGATAGAAAAAAATGATCACTGCCCAGATTGTTGTATACCGAGTTATCTGATTTTAAATATCCAACTCTACCCGTTGTGCAGTTCAGATTGCTCCCAGAAGAACTCTTCCCAACCGCAAAAGCCACTTCTTTTTGTTTGAAGTTATAAGCAGGTATTCCATAAATATACCTGCTGCCGTTGGTTTTGGTGATGGTAATTTCTGCAATGTGATGATCACGGGCAAAGCTATTGTTGTAACCCGAAGAACCCGCCCCTGCTCGGGTATCCTTAAAAGTAAGAGCAGAAAAGAATTGGTTTCTTTTTGCCCTTTTCGTGCGGCCATTATTTGTTGGAGTTATGATTTGCGGAGTTTCATTAACTTCCAATGTATTCGATAGTTCAACGAAACCAGCAGAACGCATCTGCGGATGAATAAGCTCGTTTCCACCCACCAAATCGAAATAGTTTTGGTCATCATCTACACTCTTTTCTCCTGCTTCTTTAAAATAATAGGGTTCAAAGCCAACCTGATTTGGAGATTCAGAGTATTTGAAAGTTTGTGAAAGCGCATTGCTTTTCTTTGACCAATCACCACTTCTAGTTGTTGAACTGGCGGTGTAAAAGTTCATTCCAAAATGAGCAAGGCTTCCCGGAGATACTTCTGCACCTATTGAAGAGTTGCTGGATGAAAACGAGGTATACTCATCATAAACGGATCCGATATTCCCTCTTTGGGTTTTATAACTTCCACTAACTCCCTGACCGGATACAGAAAACAAGTCATTGGTAAGTGTCGCAGCAGGAAGGGCAGGAGCGGAGGGAGTGAAACTCTCATTTCCAGAGCGGTTGAAGTCCAGCATTACACCAAAAGGAAACTGCCAGTCTGTATTCGAATGAGCATCTTGAAGATACATATATCCAAAAGCATTTGAATTTCTCTGCTTCTGTGCTAAGAATTGAGAACTCTGATAGGCATTTACGTATGCACCGGCATCTAATGTCCATAATTCAAACCCAAGCTTGAATCGTCCACTAATTCCGCTTGAACTCATGGGCATAGGTATACTTGGTACGTAGGTGGGCTGCATCAGATCAAAGGTGGAGGCCAAAATATTTCGGGATGCCTGAGCTTCTCTTGTGGTTTTTGTATTCTCTGCACTGCCGGATATAGAAAGACCGAAAGCCAGATGCTGCATTCCTCTTCTAGAGTTAATAGATGTGCTGCCGCTCAAACGTAGAGGACTATCTATTTCTTTTATACCTTTTGAGATGTGCAACCCGGGTTGCAAGGTCAACCCTTCAAATGAATTGGAATTGATCCCAAGGCTACCACCAAGGCCAATATTGTTTTTGGATAGCATCGTGATATTCGTATTAATACCCGTTTCCATACCCAGCCCCTGATAGGAGTTGTTGAAAAAACCTATGGAGAATCCAACTCCACCTGTTAAATTATTTTGCGGTATACCAGCAGTTTCAAGATCAATACCAAATTTGAATCCTACCGTTTCATTCGGTTTGATGTTTTGTTCTTTTTGAATAACATCTCCCTTAAAATCATCTGGAATACCCCGAACAGCTCGGTTTATGCTTCCTGTATTGAGGCTCCATCCCAGACCTACCCAGCCGGCCTCTTGTTCCACGGTTACGCCGGCATTATAAATCAGATTTATAGGATAGCCTCCAACATCGAGCAATGGTATGTTATAGCTAAAGTCGCCGGTAAACAGGTCGACCATATCGGTAGAACCTACAGGTGAAAACTTTTGGAATTCAGGAAGACTAGGGCCTCCACTTAGTCCGAAAAGAGGCGAGGGCATGATGCTGAACATGAAAAAATAACATGCGCTAAGCAATGCTGTAATCCTTAATCGGAGCGAGGTCTCTAAAACCTTTGTGTGATTTTTATTATTTGCTTTATAATACATATCAATGATTTTATTTATCAACATAAAACCTGACTTTAAACTCATCATTCTTTTCATTTCGCATTGTGAGCATGTAGTAACCCTTTCTCAGTTTATATTCTGATATATCAAGAAGGTATTGGTTCTCACCCTCTTTTTTAATATTAGTTATTATTTTATTATTATTAATAAGATTATCAATGATAATTTCCCCTTGCTCATCCCTGACTACACAATCGATGACTTGAGAGTAGTATTTTTCGGAAACTGTAAAACCAACAAGTCCATTTACACTGGTTACAAAGGCTGAAGAGATGTCTCTGGAGGTTTCTACATAAGGGATGTCTCGATTTTTCTCTTCTTTGGCAATATGGAAAACCCAGGTTTCAGAACGGTTGGTAATTAAACCTTCATTAATTTCAGCTACTTGCCATGCATAGGCTTTTCCGGCTTCTAATTTTTGGGCGTCAAAAGGGTATTGTACTGTATAGGTGGTCAGATTACTATTTATAAAAACAGGTGTATTTGAAAGAAGAGCCTCATCCTTGGATTGTCCTGGTAGCATTGGAACTACAGTAATCCGAAACTGTGATACGGCTGATTCAATAGGGTAACTATTTTGCCAAATAAGACTGGGATATACCGTACTTATAGTGTCCTCGTTTTCAGGAAAAATCAAGAAAAGGTAGGAATCAAATAAGTGATCAAAAGATGTGCAGTAGGTCTCGGCGATTTCAGACAAAGCACTTCCTGAAAGTCGATAGCAAACTGAGTAATTTCCGGTTGGAAGTCTTCCGTTTAATTGTAGAAATGCGGATTCAGGATTATTGAAGTAGTGACGAAAAACGACTTCGCCATTGCTTAGCAATACTTGATTCGTTCCAGTAGGAATGACAAGGTAATAGGCCGCTTCATAAACCGGATTTCCATTTTCGCTCTTGATTTCAACGTTTATTGTGGAGGCAATGCTCTGAAAGCTGCTGGAAATCACCAATGAAAAAGGATCCGCTTGTACAGGAACTTCTGGTTGAAAAGTGGCAGAAAGAACCGAAACGTGCTGGGCCGTTGCAATGGAGAAATTTACCAAAAAAGAAATCGCCAGAATTGGCCAACTCAACGAATGCTTTCTTGATATTTTTAGAGATCGGGGTAAATGTATCTTCATCTGATCTGTTCTGAAGGTTTTCTCTGAGAAAAATATCGAATCAGATTCGAATAGATACCTCAAAAAATTGGAGGTTTTTCGACTATTTCAGGCCTTTTTTAGGCAAAAACCTCAAGAAATTGGAGGTTTTTGCGAAAACCTATCTCCAGTGAGGGCGTATTCAGTAGAAAAAAAATGAGCCGTAGAGAGTGGTGAAATTTTATAATCTTTCGGTACCGCGTTCTGGGACCAGCAATGCTAACAAAGGAGTGCTCATGGCCGCCATGGCCTACAACATTAAAAAGTACATGAAGCTTACAAAAATCAGCGCCAAAACTGCAGCGCAATACGCTCAAAAGCTCCTGGTCGATTTTTTTGTCCATTTGCAACGCCTTTTCAGCCCGTATCCCAGCTTGAAATTCTAAAAAGAAACTTCTACACAGCCACAAAGAAAGTCCGCTTAAACGGGCTTATACTAAATCAATTCTAAATGAAATGAGGGGTTGTGCATCAGCTACCAGTGTTGTGTGCAGTGCCTATCTAGTCCAATTATCGATTTCTATATCCTCTAATCGCTTAAAGTGTCGCTCATTGTTGGTTACAAGAATGAGCTTGTTTTCAATAGCGGTCGACCCTATGAGCAAATCAAATTCATCGATCAGCTTCCCTTTCCTTCTTAACCTGGCCTTTTCTTTCGCATAGATATCTAACCCACCATAAATAGGTAGAATATTCATTCTTTCAATGAAAAAATTGACCACTCCCTTATTGTGTTCGACTTTATCACTATTCTCAGCACCATATTTTAGCTCTGCCACTGTAATCTCAGAGATATAGACATTTTCGAGCCCAACTCTTTTAATGTGACCATCCAAACCTTATTGTCCTTTAAGGAAATAGATACAGATGTCTGTGTCAAGAAGGTAACCTCTCACAACGATGGATTAGGGCGCTCAAAGTTTCTGCTAGACCGGATTTGAGAAATCAATTCTTCTGCCGAATACTCACCATGAAAGCTCCCAAATAATTGGAGAAGTTCATCCTCATTGTTTTGGCTATCAGATCTCATGCTGTTTCTAAGTCTCTCTATTATTTCGTTCCGCACGTTAAAGCTTAATCGTCTTAAAAGGCTAAGATAACTATTCACAAGTGTAGAATTGAATTCTGCGTTTTTCATTCTCACAAAGATAAAGATTACAAGCTCCTAGTTTCCCAACCGCATGTTCGTAAAGGCACATGCTTTACACAAGTTAAAGATTAGACGTTACACTAAATTAGTTTCTAACCTTGTTGATGATTCTTTACTTCTAAGATGTCTTTCATCAAAGAAACCTAAAAATACGTCTCGGTAATACGCTTTCCAAATTCCATTACCGCTGTCTTCTAAACCAACATATTTTCCTTTCAATGCTGCAGTCAAATACACCCAATAATAAGTCTTCCATCTGATGGCTCCGTTTCGAGTAACCTTGAGCACTCGGAAGGTCAAGTCGTAATCAAAATCGGGTATTTTTTCGGGGTATGGTCTGGTGGAAAAATCATGCATTGCGGCGGGTGTTTTCATGTCCAGTGCTTCATGGGGTCTGATATGATTGTACTCCTTCACAAAGTGATTTAAACGCCTCTGTTGAGCTTTTAAATCGTAGGCCGAAGGTTTGGCACAAGCTGCCTTTAAATCACGGTGCATGCGTTCGTGTCTGCCGTTTTGTTCGGGGTGTGCGGGATCTGAAAAAACAGGCTTAATACCAAGCTCGATGAACCAATATGAGAGCTGGGTGAAGCGCTGTATGGCGCGGACCGATCCAAAGGGACTGCCATTGTCCGTGTGCAGTTGTTGCGGAATGCCGTATGTCCTAAAAACCCTTGTGAACTCAGCCTTCGCGGACTTTATGTCTTCGTGGTAATGACCTTTTGCAGTAAACAAAAAACGGCTTTTGGAGTCTGCAATCGTGAGTGGATGGCAGTAGATTTTGTTGCCCATCAGGAATTTTCCTTTGTAGTCAGCACTCCAAACTTCGTTGCACTTTTTCGGATCGAATATGGGGAAGATAGGCTTGACTCTTCGCATCCTTTTTTGTGGACACACCAGACCGTTTTTCTTCAGGATGTTGTGTACCGTGACCACCGAAGGGATCTGTTCTTCGGTGAAGTCGTTAAACAACAAAATGCGGATTTTCTTCGCTCCCCACAGCTTGTGTTTGGTTTTCAACTCCAGGATGCTTTCTACAATTTTTTCGGGTGTAGAATTGGGGTGTTTTTGGGGAGATCGGGACTGCTCTTTTAGTCCTTCAAAACCCAATTTTTCAAATCTGTCGATCAATCGATACGCCGTCGGCCTGGAGATTTCAAAGGCCCGACATAATTCCGTGATACTGTACTTTCCCGTACGCCATTCACAGATAAACCCGATAGCCATCGGGTCAATCTTTTGTTCCATTGTTGTACTTTCTTTCCAAGGCATGGTAATTTGATTTAGATCTCAAATTACCCCCTAAAAAAGTGTAAACCATGTCCCTTTAACTTTGTAAACTATGTCCCTTTAACGTACC
>DNTB01000058.1 GCA_003499525.1 Flavobacteriales bacterium | reverse complement strand
TCAACAACAGCATGCGCTCGGGGACGAATGATGAGTTTTATAAGCGGGGGAATGTCGGCACAACAGATGGCACGATGTACCTATCGGTATCGCACCCGACGTTTACTTCGAATCAGGTGTTGTTAGGGACGAAGTACGATGCGACGATGGGACGAGATGCGTTGTATGATGCAGAGCAGGGTTATGAAGGGGAATTACCCCCGGTATCGTTGATGACGATGATTGGCAGGCGAGGTTATGTGATACAGGGGATCCCTCCGGTGGCGAAAGACACGGAAGAAGAGATTCCGCTCTATCTGCATACGTCGTATGATGGAGTACATACGTTTCAGGTGAATAAGATGGAGCAGTTTTCGGGCTACACGATGTACATAGAAGACCGGGTAAAAGGCACCCGAACAGAAATCAGACCGGGAATGAGTCATTCGGTACGGATGATGAAAGGGGATTACTTAGGAAGATTCTATTTGGTACTCGAGAATGGCACGAACGCGAATCCGAAGGTACAGAACATAGCAGACCGTGTGGTACAGTCTAATTTACAGATAACGCCAATAGGCGGAGGTGTGGTGACGTATCAGAGCGAGCATCACCTCACAATAGATGCCATGGCGGCTGATGCAGACATAAGCTCAGTAGAAGTTTATGATATGGCTGGTAAGATGGTATATGCTTCATCAGGATTAAGAAATAAAACAATTAGCATAGATCATACGAATCTTTCAATTGGGGTCTATGTCATTCACGTTAATCTTTCCGATGGTGAGGTGTTATCTGCTAAATTTCCTTTGGCTAGGTGATTCTGCTCTTATTGAATAGGTTAAGTATTCTTTGAACAACTGTTTATTAGTATTGAAAGAATAGTATTTTCTTGAAAATCATGTATTTGCTAAATTTACAGTTCGTAAATTATACAATCATGAAATTAAATCTACCCCTTTACTTTACTATACTGCTTATATCTTTCTCAAATTTGGTTCATGCTGTAAATAAAACATGGACAAACGGCAACAATACTGGTTTATGGAATGATGCCGCTAATTGGTCTCCTACAGGAGTTCCTTCCTCTGCTGATGATGTCCAATTTGATGCTACATCATCAGATAATTGTTTTATTTCTACAGGAGGAACAGTCCAAGTTGCTGCTTTTACGATTAACAGTGGGTATGGTGGCATCGTTTCACAAAATGCTGGAACTCCATTAGAAATGGGTGATTTTGTGCAAGCAGGAGGTTCTTTTGTTGGAAGTAGTTCTGCTGTGAACAGTTCTATCTTGATTGAAGGAACATTCACAAAAACGGGTGGGACATATACTGCCACAAATGGTAAAACGACAATAGGAAAGGATTTTGGGGGAAATGTCACCTTGTTTTTACATGCAGCCGGAACATTTATTCACGGTGGAGGTGAAATAGAATTCAATTCAGGTCATAGCCTGTCAAATTATCATACTACCATTAATGCCGATGGACTCATTTTTAATGACTTAATAGTAAATATCTATAATACCGCTACATCAAATGCGTCATCTGCAATATTTAGTGGGTCGAATATTCAAGTTCAAGGGGATTTGACTCATGAAGATGGAGTAATTGAAGGGACATTATATCTACAGGGAGATTTGAGTGTCAACTCAGGAGCGTCTTCAGGGTCCATACTTGGAGGAACAGGATGGATAGTTTTTAATGGTTCATCAGATCAGTATTATTCAATTTTATCGGGGTCACCAAGAACAGTAGGCATTGAAATTGACAAGCCAAGTGGATCTGTATTGCCATTAGTTCCTACAGATGATTTCAGTGTTGGCCGCTTTAAACTAACAGGTGGAACTTTTGTAGCTCCTCAGGGAATATTTCGAGTTGGGATTAATATTGCATACGTCAGTACTAATATTTTTACCATTACGGCTGGAACATTTACTCATTCGAATGGCACGTTCATCTTTGATCCAATATGCCAGGAAGATGCAAGAGTTCCTTCGGTTACATTACCTGCGTCAGGTTTGTCATTGTATGATTTACAAATAGATGTTCACAACACCGTTGGCGGAACCAGCGGATCACAACTCGGAGTATCAGGAGGGGAAATAACAGTGTTAAATGACCTACATATTTCGGATGGGTCCTTTTATGGAATAATTAATCTTCATCAAGATTTTACAGCGGATGCCGAAGCGACTGAAGGAAGTTCTTTTTCAAATCTGGGCTATGTTAAGTTTGTAGGAACCACTGATCAGTACTATGGATATACTTCTACAGACACTAGAATCATCTCATTTGAGGTTGACAAAACTTCGGGAAGTGTTCTTCCGACAAACCCAACCGGGAATCTATTCATTTCCAAATTATTAATTCATAATGGAGACTTTCATGCTCCCAGTGGCGAGTTGCATATAGGAAGGTGGTATAGCTATACGTCACAGACTATTTACAGTCAAGCTGGTGGATCGTATGAACACAATAATGGAATTACAGTGTTTGACCCTACGCATAACGAGGGGTCAAGATATTCAACAGTTGTTGCTGGCTCTTCAGCATTTAATCAGGTTGTTTTTGATGTCTCGAATTCATTATCGGGCCATCATTCTAGTATAAGAATTACGAATGACCTTGAAGTCGGTGGAGACTTTTTGCATGAGGATGGTGGAGTTGTTGGAAATATTAGCTTGAAGGGAGATCTGTTAATCGGCGAAGAGGCTTCTTCTGCAACGGGTTGGATAAAATTTACTCATCCATCCAATAACCAAACATACGGTTATGTTGGGGCTGTATCGTTCACAGCTGGCTTTGAAATAGATAAAGCTGCGGGTCAAGTGCTACCTCTCGACCCACTTAAGGATCTGAATATTTCTCGATTTGCTTTGATAAGTGGTTCTTTTGTTGCACCTCAGACTAGAGTTGAACAATACCTTTCGCAAAATACAGCAACCATTTTTCAGGTAGATGGTGGAAGCTTTGATGCCAATGGCTGCACATGGCACTTCTCTTTCCATAGCTGGTGGGGAGGTGATGCAACAATAGACCTCAATCAGGCTATAACATTTAATAATGTGGAACTCGATTTTAATTACATAAACAATTCCAATGGAAAATTTGTCATTGACGGAGAAATGCTTGTGAATGGCAACTTACTTCATGAGGATGGGCCTTTTGAAGGAACAATTAATTTGAAAGGAGACCTTCTGATTGGATCGGAAGCGCACTATTCAAACGGCTGGATTAAATTCACCCATGCTTCGAATAACCAGACTTATGGTTATGTTGGGCCGGTGACTTTTACAGGAAGCATATTAGTTGACAAGGCGTCGGGAGCGGTTCAACCTCTTGACCCTATGACGGACCTTAAATTTGCTAGATTTAGCCTGAAAAGCGGAACATTTATTGCACCACAAACCAATGTAGAGCAATTGCTTGATGCTCAGACAGCTACTATGTTTGAATATACTGGTGGCGTATTCGACGCGAATGGCTCTAATTGGAAGCTCGGATTTACAAGTTGGTGGGGATCCAATGCAACATTGGTTTTTGACGTGACTCCTGCATTTAATGACTTGAGTATTGATTTTTCATATTCGGGTGGCGGAAGTTCAGGATTTAGTACATCAGGGACAGCTTCTGTTCAGGGTAACTTCACCCATATGGATGGGGGGCTTATTGGAGGAACCTGGGAAGTACATGGAAATGTGATAATCGAAAGTGAAGCCGCTGGTGGTTCCGCAAAGTTGACTTTTTCTGGAGCTGGAAACCAAACTTATACCGACAATGGCGGCAATGAACCAGACGGCGATGTTACGATTAGAAAAAGCGGAGGAAACTTGACCTTATTTAGCGGTGCTCACTGGCACAGCACCAATCAGGACATCATAGAACATTCGTCAAACTTGGGAACCTTCGTACAAGGTAGTCACCGCATATATACACGTAATTGGTATCATAATAATGGCATTTTCCAGGGTGGAACAGGAGATATTTACATCTATGATGCCCTAAGCATCAGAGGCAATACGTTTAATTCAACGAGCGGTTCGCTCTACTTTGATTTGCCGTCCAGGACCATCACTTTTTTCAATTTAACCTCGGGTACGTTTAACGCCAATGGAGGACATGTTCGAGTAATAGAAAACAATGGAATAGGTGGTCATGCAGGGTATACCTACACCTTCAGCAATACTGCGGGGTCCACAAGCCTTCAGGATCTTACTGTTGATTTGGATCGCGCTGGATATGGCAGTCATTTTACAATGAATATACCTACTGGCCAGGAAATAGTAGTAAATGGAGATTTCAATTATCTGGAAGGAACGCTAACTGGAAATATTTCAGCAAAAGGAAACGTAACACATGATCTGGTTTATCAAAATATCAATGGATTTGTAACCTTAAATGGAGCTGGAAATCAAGTGATTACAGGTACTAATGTTCAAGGAAGGCTGCCGAATGTAATTATCGATAAGGTAAGCGGAAACGTGACGTGTTCAGGCGATATTGGCGTACACACCTTAACCCTGACTAATGGAAATTTCGTAGCGCCAAATGGAACCCTATACTTAGGTGATATATCATCAGGATATAGCATATCTGATCTTGAATTGATTAAAGGAAACCCCGCATTGTTTGAAGCTAATGGTGGAACGGTTTACCTCAAAAGAGGCTCCTTTGGAGGAAGTGACGAGACGCGAAGCAGGATCAATCAACCATTTGATTTTCATGATTTTACATTTGATGCGGCTAACAGTGGATACTTTAATCCGCCCCATCTTCATCTTAATAATGGAGTACGATTTAAGAATGGATTTACCATGATTAACGGCCTACTTGAAGGTGAAGCTCACTTTGAAGGGGATGTGGTATTTCAAGCAAATACAGACGGAGGAACTGGAGCGATGTACTTTGAAGGATCAAACAATCAAACGTATGAGAGCCAAGGTGGAGATGAACCCGACGGCATGGTTACGGTATCGAAAAGCGGCGGATCGGTGACCTTACTGTCGGATGCGAACTGGAATGCGAACGGGCAGCAATTTGCGATGCTGCCGCCCAATAGCGGGGTATTCAACAACAGCAGTTTTGCGTTGAACACGAATGAATTAACCGTACGCGAAGGCACCTTTAATGGAGGCTCAGGAGATGTATCAGCCAAGATGTTGAAGATCTGGCCCACAGGCACAATTAACCTTCCCACCGGCACTGTTACGCTGGGAGCGGGCATAACAGGCGCGACTGCGTATGATTTTCTGATACTGAACGGCACGGTAACCCATACCGGATCAGGTTCGATCGTGTTGAAAGGGAGTAGGGAGGCGAATATCGTGATCCACCCCGATGGACGCGAAGTAAACAAGCTGGTGATTGACAAGGGAGCAGCGACGACACATGTATTGGGTGATTTAACGATGGCCGATGAATTAGAACTGATAGGCACCCCTTCAGTTTACTGTTATGATCATGCGATAGAGACCCACGATTTGACCTTAGAAGGTACGCTGTATTTTGAGGACAACGGCTCGTTGGTGCAGACTTCAGGAGGTTTATTGAGCGGAACAGGAGCAATCGATTATCAGCGTAAGGGGTTGAACTATCAAGCGGGCTTTAACTTATGGAGTTCACCGATCGTACAGGCCGATTTGTTTACGGTATTTCAGAACTCGAACCAGTGTGTACTTTATGGTTTTGACCAGGGGCAACAGTTGTGGCGCTTTGATTTACAGCCGGGCCAGG
>DNTB01000064.1 GCA_003499525.1 Flavobacteriales bacterium | reverse complement strand
AGAGATATCAGCATGGGGCATGCCCGTGCATTAATCTCTATTGATGACAAGGAAGATCAGTTGAACATTTTTGATCAGATACTTAGCGAAGAATTGTCCGTCAGACAGGCTGAAATGCTGGTAAAGGGAATTACGCCTCAGACAAGAAAAAGAGCAGCCGCATTAAAAAAGGCATCATTATCCTTTGAACAGACGCGTCATCTGGAAGATATAAAAGAATATATCGGAGATGACGTTGAAGTCAGAAAGACAGACCGCGGCAACGGCAGAATCACCATTCCTTTTAAAAATGAGGATGATCTAAATCGAATATTGGACTTGCTCAATCCTTAAACCAACCGTCAAGTTCTGAGAATCGTATTTTTGCAGAGTGAAAAGCACCTTAGCATTTCTAATAGTACTCAGCTTCTGCACTACCAGTGTCGTGTCTCAGGAAGTAGACTCCTTAAAACTCATCGAGGAAGATTCCAGAGCACTTGTTTCACAGGAAAACAATCACAACCCCAAAAAAGCAACACTATTAAGCGTATTCATTCCGGGAGGAGGACAGGTTTACAACAAAAAGTACTGGAAAATTCCCATCATATACGGGGGTATGGGGGTTGCTTTCTATTTGAGCCAGAGATATCGCAATGACTATCAGTTTTATCGGTCAGAATACATCAAGATGATCGATGGAGATTCTACAACGGTTAGTGAGTTTGAAGGAATTGTCACCGCCGAGAGCATTGGCAATACCCGAAACACCTATCGCGAATGGATGGAAACCAGTTACATATTCCTGGGGTTGATCTATGTTTTACAAATTGTGGACGCTAATGTCGATGCTCATCTAATGTACTTTGATGTGAGTGATGAAATAAGTCTAAATGTTGAACCCACCATGATTCGAATGCCCGGAACACCGGTTCCGGCTTTGGGCATGAAACTGGCCTTTTCATTACACTAACCATGAATAAATCTCTGAAGATTGTACTAATGGGCTACGGTAAAATGGGTAAGGCCATTGAAAACATAGCCCTCAGTCGTGGCCATAAAATGGTACAGGTTTTTTCTTCGAAGAGTCCTGCAACCTCGCCGGATGCTATTCCAGCAGCAGATATTATTATCGAATTTACAAGACCAGAAACCGCCTATAAGAATCTTGAATTATCAATAAAATCAGGCACACCGGTAATTACCGGAACTACAGGCTGGCTTGAACGATTAAATGAAATAGAGATACTGTGTGCTGAGAGAGATGGAACCTTCCTTTACAGTTCAAATTTCAGTATTGGAATGAATGTATTCTTTGAAATAAACCAATTACTGGCCAGGCTAATGAACAAGACCGGGGATTATAGGGCCTCTATGGAAGAACGTCATCACATTCAAAAAAAGGACAAACCGAGCGGTACAGCAGTAACTTTAGCTCAGCAAATCATCAATGAGTCTTCCCGGATATCGAATTGGACACTGGAACAAGGCCAAACAAACACAGAACTGCCTATAAAAGTAGTTCGCGAAGGAGATATAAAAGGATTTCATAGCATAGAATACCGAAGCGATATTGACCGCATCAGAATAGAGCACGAAGCTTTTTCCAGGGAGGGTTTTGCCATGGGAGCCGTAATGGTAGCTGAGTGGATCGTAAACAAAAAAGGGGTTTTTAGAATGGAGGATTACGTACGCGAGGTACTACTCCATTAGTCTGAATGAAATTCCAACCTTCAACTCGTTGTAATTCGATTTTCCAGCCAACCGATGAATGTAAATAGCATCAAATTGCAATCGCTCTTTTGCTAAATATGTAACACCTGCATCTATAAACTGGACGTTATCACCTTCTTCAGGAAGCACCAAGGCATACTCGGCAAATGCACCGAATCGATTAGTAAAGGAATAACTAAACATGGTGCTCAAAGTATTTGTATTGGGCAAGTAGCCCTCATAATCATATAAGGTACCGAGGTTAACGAGAATTCCTCCCTTTTTCAGTATCGTCCATGAAGCTGCAATTTTATTGACCACCTTCATCCTGTCCAGATTTGCTTCTGGTTTATCAGATCTAAACCACTCCCAATGAGCAAATAAGGTTAGGTTTGGTTTCAGTCCTTTCTCGTAAATAGGCTGATACTTAAATCCTAACCCCGCATTATTAAGAAATGAATTCTCCCCAAATTCTATGGAATTGAACAGCAGGCCGGCAACTCGAACCTCAAATCTCCTGAACAATCCATAGCGCACCAATGCATCAAGTGCAGTAATATCTGTGGATGTTCTTTCTCCTTTCGGAGAGTCAAAAGATGAAAACCTAAACTGAGACCCCAATTCAAATTGAAGACTCCTGAACGGGACAACATAAGCTGATTCACTAAAACTCGGCCTATCTGTAATAATGACATCCTGAACCTGTGCCTCAATTACCAATGGGAAAAGGAAAAGTGCTATGAAGAATCTCTTTAACATTTCTTTTTGAACTGAATAGCAATTGAAGTTTGCAAAAGTATGAATTGCAGTACTTTCGCCCCGAATTTAATCCTGTATCCATGAGCTTCATTATTACTGCGCTTCTTCTTTTATTCATTTTCATTGCGCTGTACAAAGTTTTTGAAATGAAGGACATTCCCGGCTGGTATGCCTTCATCCCCATCTACAATCTTGTGGTATGGCTAAGAGTTATCGAGAAGCCATGGTGGTGGATATTTCTATTGATTTTTCCCGGACCCAATGTAGTCATGCTGATGATCATGGGAACGAATACCGCTACGGTATTGGGTTACCGTTCTCCACTGGACGTGTTTTTATCCGGGTTCTTCCCGTTCGCCTACCTTCCCTATCTGGTTTATGCGAAGAACGCTGAATACATAGGGCCGATAGACAGAAACAAGATTAAAAAAACAAGTGCCCAGGGCTGGAGAGACGCAGCGCTTTTTGCAATTGTGGCCGCCGGAATAATCAGAACATATACGTTCGAAGCATTTACCATTCCCACAGGATCAATGGAGAAGACGATGTTGATTGGGGATTATCTTTTTGTCAGTAAAATGAGTTATGGAGCCAAGATGCCACAAACACCATTGGCATTACCCTTTGCCCACCATTCCATACCCGGCACCAATGGAAAGATACCTGCCTACTTGAAATGGCTCGAACTTCCGTTCTTTAGGCTTCCCGGATTCGGTAATGTTGAAAGAAATGACATTATGGTATTTAATTATCCTGCGGGAGATACCGTTGATGTGGAATATCAGGCAGATAAAAGCTTCGAACAGATGATTCGCGAGGAGGCGCTTCGTTTAAAATACAATGATTTTAAACGTCAAAACGCGATTCAACCTGATGAAGTATACCAGAAAAAGGCGAAAGAAACTCTTTTGAACACCAGAAGCTTTACCGTGCGACCGGTAGATAAAAGAGAACATTACATAAAAAGATGTGTAGGTATACCGGGTGATAGAATCGAGGTAAAACATGGCGTTCTATATGTCAATGATAAGGAAGCAGACCGCCCTGATTTGGTACAATACAATTACATTGTTAAGACTAAAAACAGAATGAACGTGCAATCTGAACGAACTGCGCTTTGGCTGAAACAGGAGTATGGAATTAATTTTCAGGACCAACATCAGCTTAATGCGGAAGGGACACTATTTCTGTTTCCTCTGACGGACGAGGCTAAGACCAGATTAGAGCAGGACGGCAACATAGCGGAAGTCAGGCAGTATGAGAATCCAGAAGATGACTTTTCATTTATCACAAAAGTCATGACTCGTGAATACAGCTCTGATTTCATCAATTATCTCAAATCTAATGGAGACTTTGATCCTACACATCCCTACTTTCCAAATACAGCAAGTTATACATGGAATGAGGATAACTTCGGCCCTGTGACCATTCCAAAGGCAGGAGTGACTGTGGAATTGACACCGGATAACCTGCCAATATATCACCGTATTATTGACAATTATGAAGAAAATGATCTGTCCATCAGCGGGGATGAGATAATTATCAATGGAAAACCAGCGACATCTTATACTTTTAAAATGAACTATTATTGGTTAATGGGCGATAACCGACACAACTCGGCAGATTCAAGATTCTGGGGATTTGTTCCTGAAAACCATGTTGTAGGCAAAGCTGCTTTTGTTTGGTTATCCATTGATCCAGAACTGGGTTTCAGCGATGGAAGGCTCCGTTGGAACAGAATGTTCAGACTCGTTCATTAATCCAATTCTGTGACCGTAAACGGATTTACCTTTATTCGAAATGCCGAGAAATACGGCTACCCCATTGAACCTGCCATTCGATCTATACTTCCACTCTGTAACCAGGTAGTGGTGGCCGTTGGAAACTCTGAAGATGGTACCCGAGAATTAGTGGCATCAATAGACCCAAAAGTTAAGATCATTGATACCATTTGGGATGATAGTCTTAGAGAAGGAGGTCGGGTTTTGGCGCTTGAAACGGACAAAGCCTACAAGGCTCTGCCTTCAAATACCGACTGGGCGGTTTACATTCAGGGAGACGAAGTGCTTCATGAAGATTCTATTGCGCCTCTGAAAAAATCAATGAAACAATGGCTTGATCACCCAAAAGTTGAAGGGCTTTTGTTCAACTATCATCATTTTTACGGTTCTTATGATTACATCGGCGACCCGCTTCAATGGTATCCCAAAGAAATCAGAACGGTAAAATTCAATAGCGATGTTTTTTCTTATCGCGATGCTCAGGGATTTAGGAAAAAACCAAACTCCAAACTCAAAGTAAAAAAAGTTGATGCCTGGATGCATCATTACGGGTGGGTTAAGGAGCCTTCAAAAATGCAGGCCAAGCAAGAGACTTTTCATAAACTCTGGCACAGCGACGATTGGGTTGCAAAAAATGTTGCCCAAGCTGAAGAGTTCGATTATTCAGAAGTCCGGGCTCTATGGAAATTCAAGGGTACCCATCCTGAAGTCATGCAAAACCTGATTAAAGAAAAGAACTGGACTTTCGATCATGACATATCCAGAAATTCCTTTTCCATAAAAGACAATATGAAAAGGATTGCGGCTAAAACATTAGGATATATACCCGGTGAATATAAAAACTACATTGAGATCTGATTGAAGGTGCTTAAGAAATCTTAGTCTTATTTTCGAAGCAAAGAATAAGATGCCTTATGGACAAAGAAAAAGTGAGTTACCTGAAGCAAAAACTACCTAAATATTTTGATACGGATCTTGTCGAGTTTCTTTCAGAGAATGCATCAATAATGGAAATCCCGAAAGGAACCCAAATCTTGCGTGAAGGACAATTTGTAAAAGTAATACCCATAGTGCTCGAAGGATTCATTGAAGTAATGACTTCCTATGAAGAAAAGGAGTTGTTGTTGTATTACATTCAGCCCTGTGAATCGTGCATCATGTACTTTGCTGCGGGAAGTCAAAACACTCCCAGTGCCATCATCGCCAAAACAGAAGCAGACACAAAAATTCTGGCACTCCCATCGGAGAATATCAGTTCGTGGGTATTAGCTTTTCCCCGGTTAGCCAATCTCTTTTCATCACAGTACGACAAAAGGTATATGGACCTGCTCAACACACTAAAAGAAGTTCTTTACCACAATATGGAAGAGCGAATCATGAGTTATCTTCTTCAGAAATCTGAGGTTACAAGCAGTTCGACTATCTATAAGACCCATCAGGAAATTGCCGATGAAATGAGCACTTCCCGTGAAGTAGTTAGCAGAATACTCAAAAAAGTGGAAGTAACAGGATCCATTGAGCTGGCAGCCGGAAAAATCAGAATAATTAACCTTGAGATGTGACTCGAGTCACATCATTCGGATGCAGATTGAAATTTTTTTGTAAAAAATTCAAGCCATGACAAAAAACGAAGGAACCCTCGATCGAATCGTAAGAGTAATCATTGGAGCATCTCTGGCTATCCTGTTTTTTGCCGGCATCTTAAGCGGCGCGTTGGGCTACACTGCCGTCATATTGGGCACAGTTCTATTGATTACCGGTATTACTGGTTTTTGTGGCATCTATACCCTTTTTGGCATCAATACTTGCAGTATTGACGGCAATAAAAAGTAAAATTTCATCTGCTCTTCCTATTTTACCTTGATCTAATATCAGGAATTTTGTTGATGTAAATTAGGTTTTTAGGCATGCCTAAATACATATCTTCGTCGAGAATAATTTCTTGGTATGAGGTACTTTTTTGTGGTTTTGTTGGTTCATTTACAATGGAGCGCAGTTGCTCAGTATTCCGAGTTGTCCGGAACGGTAAAAAACAACGAAACTCCCATTCCGGTGGCAGCGGTTCAGGTTCAATCAGATGAACTATTAAAAGGAGACATTACGGATGAGCAGGGGAGGTTTTATTTCAAAGACCTTCCCGCTGGGGACTATGAAATGCAAATTCGTTGTTTAGGATATAAACCTCATAGCCGTATAATTACATTACCAAGAGATGCTCAACTTACGTTTGAAATAGAGCTGGAACAAGACTTACTTCATCTTGATCAATTTGTAGTAACTGCAACTCGTAGTCAAGTTCCGTTATACGAGGCTCCAATCATTGTCAACTCCATTTCACCAAAAACATTTGAAGCTACCCAGTCCTTGAGTTTAGCTGAAGGGTTGTCATTCTCACCAGGGCTTAGAGTAGAAAATAATTGTCAAAACTGCGGATTCACTCAGCTGCGTATGAACGGTTTAGATGGCCCATACTCACAAATTCTTATCAACAGCCGCCCCATTTTTTCTTCACTAATTGGCATCTATGGTCTTGAAATGATTCCTGCTAATATGATTGATAGAGTTGAAGTAGTAAAAGGAGGCGGAAGTGTCATGTATGGTGGAAATGCCATAGCCGGCACGGTAAATATTATTACCAAAGACCCCGTTCTAAACTCCTTTGAAGTCGGGTTCAATCAGGGATATATTAATGGTGAAACACCAGATAGAACGGTATCATTAAACGGAACTGTGGTAAGCAAAGATTTGAACAAAGGCATTGCTTTATTCGCGTTTAATCGGCATCGAGACCCCTGGGATGCCAATGGAGATGGTTACTCCGAAATAACCAAATTAGAGAATACTACTATCGGGTTTGATGCCTTTTTCAATGTCAACGATCGAAACAAATTCAAGATTAACGCATTTAAGATTAACGATTTCAGAAGAGGTGGAAACAAGTTTGATCTGGCCCCGCATCAAACTGATATCACGGAGCAAGTTCGACACGATGTAAACAGCCTGGGGATATCCTTCGAACATGTGTCGAAAGATGGAAAACATCGTCTTGCTCTGTACACATCGGGGCAAACGACACAAAGAGATAGTTACTATGGAGGTGGCGGTCGGGTTCTTACTCCGCAGGATTCTCTTAATGAAGATGATATTGCCGCGCTTAATGCATACGGGAATACCGAAGATGTTGCGGTGGTAGGTGGAGTTCAGTATTCAATAGAACTTTCGAAGATGATTGTTTTATCAGCTGGTGGAGAATACCAATATAATAGTGTGAATGACCAAATGCCCGGGTACGAACGTGCCGTTAATCAAGAGGTCGGAACCATCGGTACCTATGCTCAATTGGAGCTCAAACCAACAGCTAAACTTTCATTACTTGTTGGTGGGCGATTTGATCATGTTAATATTAACGGAGAATACAGTTTGGAACAGGAGCGTTTTGAGAATAAGAAAGACCTAAATGTATTCGTACCTCGCCTATCACTAATGTACGATCTCACTAAATCCGTAAAGCTTCGTGGATCTTACGCTCAAGGATATAGAGCCCCGCAGGCCTTTGATGAAGACCTCCATATAGAAATGGTAGGTGGAGCAGCGCGATTTATTGTACTCGATCCCAATTTGGAAACAGAGCGATCAAATAATTTTACGGCATCGTTGAATTACAGCAACCGAGTCAAGTCTGTTCAAACTAACCTTGTTTTTGAAGGATTCTACACGCAATTAATAAACCCATTCATTCTTTCTGATGCCACAGAGCTGCCTTCCGGTATAAGCGTTATCACCAAGAGAAACGGAACTGGAGCCAGCGTTCAGGGACTAAATATGGAAGCTAATCTAGGATTCTCATCAGACTTTATTGTTCAGGTTGGCTGGACGTTGCAAACCGCAATTTATGATGAGGAAGAGGTTATATGGTCACCTGAAGAGAACTCTGAGTTGCCTGTTACAAGTACTTCAAACATCCTAAGAACTCCAAAAAGTTATGGCTTTTTTACACTTAAATATCTGCCAATTAAACGATTAGAAACGTCATTGTCAGGTGTTTACACCGGAACAATGGAGGTTCCTCATGTCATTGATCCTGGTACCGAACAAACCATTATTAAGTCGACACCGGATCTTTATGAGTTAAACTTCAAACTAGCGTACACCATTAACTTACAGGATGATTTCAACATTGAGTTTTATGCTGGAATTCAAAACATGCTAAATAGTTTTCAAGATGATTTTGACTCAGGTCCAGATCGCGACGCCGGATATGTTTACGGCCCTACTCGACCTAGAACTTTCTTCGCCGGATTAAAGATGGGATTGAATAACTAGATTACATAATGTACTCTCCATCCACATTTTCAACTGGTGGAGGTACTTGATCATCACCAAGGGTTTCGAGTAGATTAATTTCAATTGTCCTTGTAATTGCATCTAGAGATACCCCAGACGGCACCGGATCAAAAGGGTCAATTAACGTCTCTCCCAGGCTATGCGTAGTAAGAAACACAGTTGCCAGCAACCAACTTAGTGGTATGGACCAAATGTTTACTAATTCCGTCATCTCCATTGTCACAGCAATGGCAAACATCCAAATAAAGATATTGGTATAATGCCGGTATGTGGTTGGAAAAACGGTATTACGAATGCGTTCAGATTTACCCATTTCATCACTGAATCGAACATGCATATCCTCGACAATTCTCAATTGAAAACCATCGAAATATCCCTTTTTGTATGCTTCGCTCAGTTCTTTAGACTGCTCGTTTAAAAGCGCATTGTGCGAATTGCTTGTTTTCGACACTCTTTCTGCTTCTTCCTCTGAAACAAAGGCCTTGTAGTCCTCTTTGCTATCTCTACGCAAATTCGCCTTGAGCGCATACAAAAAAGCAATATGCCTTGTTACTGCCCTTCTCTGCCTCATTTCCAAGTCTTGCTGAAGCTCTTTATCATCTGTCTTTGGGTAATACATCCAAGCCCTTGTAAAAGATCTCGAATCATTGACTATTCCACCCCAAATTTTTCGAGCTTCCCACCATCTGTCGTACGCCTGATTATTATTGAATCCAATAAAAAATGCCAGCGCAGTTCCCAAAACAGAAGGAAAAACACCGGGAATCTGAAAGAATCGATCCAGATAAAAATCGTGAATCCCATATGTTGCCAATACGGTTAGGAGCAGATAGACTTCCGTTCTCCATGTGCCTAAAATGACACGGCGCATTCGCACACTATACTCAAGTAACATGATCCAAATATAGATGTTGTGTCGAGCCGAAAATGCATTATTCTCATTTTACATGAAATATTGCAAATTGGAACCGTTGGATTGAGTAAATAAATATCCGAAGTCTGTTTATTTCACTTTACATCATCTTTGTAGAATGATGCAATCTTATCGTCTGTATGACACCATATGTGCCATTGCAACAGCAAAAGGAGTTGGTGCTTTGTCGGTTCTGCGACTCTCCGGTGAGTTGAGTAAGCATATCATCTCTCAGATATTCAGCAAAAGCATTGATCCAGAAATGGGCCACCGCGCATACTTCGGACGTATTAGTGATCGGAATGAGGTAGTTGATGAAGTGGTTCTAACTTTTTTCCGAAATCCTGCATCCTTTACGGGTGAAGACCTTTTCGAGATTTCCTGTCATGCTTCGCCGTACATCCAGCAGCGAATACTAGATTTACTCATAAAGCATGGAGCCCGACCGGCGGAGGCTGGCGAATTCAGCATGAGGGCCTACCTAAATGGTAAATTGGATTTGAGCCAAGCGGAAGCGATCACCGATCTTATTGCCTCAGAAAGTGCCATGGCACACCGCATGGCTATGAATCAGATGAGAGGAGGGTTCAGTACTGTTATCAAGGACCTGCGTGAGCAACTCATCCATTTCGCCTCCATGATAGAACTGGAACTGGATTTTGGAGAAGAAGATGTAGAGTTTGCAGATAGAACCGAACTGTTGAATCTGGTTCAGAAAATGATTCAAGACATCAGCCATCTAAGGGATTCTTATGCGCTTGGAAATGTGATTAAAAACGGAGTTCCTGTGGTAATTCTAGGGGCTCCCAACTTGGGGAAATCGACTTTGCTCAATGCTTTGCTTGAGGAAGAAAAGGCCATAGTTTCCAATATTCCGGGAACCACACGAGATATAATTGAGGACACGATTCACATTGAAGGAGTGGAGTTTCGATTCGTAGATACGGCAGGAATCCGTGAAACCGAAAATGAAATTGAAAACATTGGAATACAACGTGCATTAAACCGATCAAAAGAAGCCAGTATTATTATTTATTTAGTTGATTATGAGGGATATAAATCGCTGAATGAAAATGTAGGATTCCTTGAGCTCGCTGACTCATTGGAAGCTCATCAAACATTGATCACCGTGTTGAATAAGATTGATCTCGTTACCAAAATTGATGAAGCTGTTAGTAAGGAGGTAATCGAGATTTCGGCGAAGCATCATATTGGTCTGGAGGTGCTTAAATCAAAACTCGTTGAACTCATAAAAACCAGGGCACCATCTGATCAAGTAATCATCAACAATATCCGACACAAGCACGCTTTGGATAAAACCCTGGAATCACTTTCGCGCGTTACTGAAGGATTGAAAAATGGCATTCCGAGTGACCTTGTAGCAATGGACATCCGACAGGCAACATTGCACCTTGCTTCCATCATCGGCGAAGTACAAACGGATGACTTACTGGAGTCAATTTTTACGAGGTTTTGTATCGGAAAGTAATTACTTTTCTTTTGGTTAGTTAATTCCTTCTTTTATTGCATTTTATCTACTTTTTCTTTCCTTTATTTGTCCCTTATTTGCCTATTTTTTCGTATCTTTTGTCCCTAATTTGTTTCTAATGCTCCAAAATTTGTCCCTAGCGACAAACTAAAAGCAGACAGGGGGAGATGATGTTACATAGCGATACACGCTGATACATTCTGATACAGAGACAAAGCAAGAGAGAAACCATGAGCAGCAACATGCGGATACCGAAAATCTGTCAAGAATGTGGTAGCGATTTCATCGCTAAAACCACCGTGACACAGTATTGCAGCGACCGATGTTCTAAACGTGCCTACAAGAAAAGAAAGCGCAAAC
>DNTB01000068.1 GCA_003499525.1 Flavobacteriales bacterium | reverse complement strand
AATCCAGCGCGTCTACCAGTTCCGCCACCCGGGCAATGCCAAATGAACAAGGCCCGCAAAACTAATAAATCCACCCATTTTGAGCTTGAAATCATTTGGGTTTTATGATTTTCATGGCTATTTGTAAAGCTATTGCTTAAAACATTCTCTTTTAGTTTCTTTGCAGCCCTCAAAATTAGGCATGAGTAAGCGCGTTAAGTTTTTTACAGGCACATCGCACCGGGCACTTGCCGAGAATATTGCCCTGGTCTATGGTTCTGTTTTAGGAGATGTGAACATCACGCGCTTCAGTGATGGTGAGTTTACCATCTACTTCAACGAAACTGTAAGAGGCCAGGATGTCTTCTTGATTCAACCTACTACACCTCCCTCGGACAACCTTATGGAACTCTTACTCATGATTGATGCTGCAAGGAGAGCATCAGCACGTAAAATTATTGCGGTTATTCCTTATTTCGGAATGGCGAGGCAGGATCGTAAAGACAAACCCAGAGTTGCTATAGGCTCTAAACTTGTGGCGAACATGCTTATGGCGGCAGGAGTTACACGAGTGATAACCATGGATCTGCATGCCGATCAAATTCAGGGGTTTTTTGAAGTTCCTGTAGATCACCTTTATGCAAGTACTATTTTTCTGCCCTACATTAAAGAGAACTTCGATCTTGAAAACCTGATCATAGCTGCGCCGGATACAGGAGGAACAAAAAGGGCAAATGCCTATTCCAAATACCTGGGGTTGGAAATGGCGGTTTGTTACAAACAGAGAAAAGCCGCCAATCAAATAGAGAATATGATGGTAATTGGTGATGTGCGCGATAAAGACGTTCTCATCGTAGATGATATCATCGATACGGCAGGAACATTAACAAAAGCAGCTGACCTTATGCAACATGAGGGGGCAAGAAGTGTTTCGGCTATGTGTACGCATGCAGTGCTGTCCGGACCGGCTTATGAACGCCTCGAGAATTCGGAAATCGACAAGCTGATCGTAACCGATACTATACCACTTCAAAAAAATTCAGACAAAATTCACATCATTTCTGTAGCATCTCTTTTTGCTGATGTCATCAGAAGGCTGGAATCACACAAATCCATCAGTTCAAAGTTTATTATCTAGAAAGCACGACGAATGAAAACATTTGAGATTAAAGGAACATTGCGCGAAAAAAAGAATAAATCAGGTATAACGAAGAAACGCGCGGAGGGAAGAATACCTGGAGTACTTTACGGAACAAAAGACAATCTGCTGTTCGACTGCGATGAGCGTGATGTAAATAAAATGGTCTTTACCAAAGATGAATTTAACGTCGTTTTAGATCTTGACGGTAAAACTTACAGCACTGTTATTCGCGAGCTTCAGTTTGACCCGATAACCGATCGTGTGACTCATTTTGATTTACTACTCATTGAAAGTGGGAAAAACATAAAGGTTTCATTACCCATTAATCTCACAGGGTCTTCGAAGGGGGTTCTAAACGGAGGGAAACTTGCCCAACCGATGCGGAAGGTTCAAGTTGAGGGACTCCTTGAAAATATTCCAGATGTCATTACTATTGACATAACCGAATTGCGCATTGGTCAATCTGTGAAAATTGCAGAGCTCGAAGAAAAAAACATACGCTTTATTGATCCAGACACAAATGTAGTAGTTGCTGTCAGGGTGGCCAGAGGTGCCCTCGAAGATGAAGAAGAAGAAATCGCCGCGACAGAGGAATCGGCAGAAGCTGGAGCTGAAGAACCCGAATCAACAGAGGATTAGAAAGAAAGGGTAAGATGAAGTATCTCATTTTCGGACTTGGAAATATAGGGTCTGAATACGAGAATACTCGTCATAATATTGGTTTTAAGGTACTCGATAGCCTTGCCGATAAATATGACCTGAACTTTGCGGTGGGCAGATTGGCATCATCCTGCTCAGCAAAATATAAAGGCAGGGGCCTAATCCTTATCAAGCCTTCGACCTATATGAACCTGAGCGGAAAAGCGGTTCAGTATTATATGGCTCAGGAAAAAGTTCCAATTGACCGTGTCCTTATTGTGACAGATGACCTTGCGTTACCTTTTGGTAAAATGAGGCTCAGATCAAAAGGAAGTGATGGAGGGCATAATGGCCTGAAGAATATCATTGAACATCTCGGTAATGAGCAGTTTCCTCGCCTCAAGATGGGAATTGGGGCCGACTTTTCCAGGGGCCGGCAAATTGATTATGTTCTTGGCAACTGGTCCGCAGAAGAAGAAGAAGGACTACCTCCATTGCTCGATAGAGCAATTGGTGCTATAGAAGCATTTGTTTTTCAGGGCATAGAACGAACCATGAATCAATTCAATAACTGATTTATTTCAAGGTAAAAGTCGCATTGCCGATTTCCATCTCATCTGCATAAGATTTGACCATATACTCACCGGCAGTTACCGATCCTGAAATATCGAAATACATACAAACATCAAGTTCCTGGTTCTCATACTTAACCATTTTCTTGATGCTGTAAAGCCCGGTAGTTCCTTCAAAGTTGAACATATGGCTCTGATCTGACCTTTCCGCCAGAACCTGTCCCGTAGGAGTGAGAATTCTCACATAGAGCGCCTTGTTGCCCGATTTGGCTATTTCATTTGCACTTAACGTGAAACAAACCTTTATTTTTTGTGCTTTGGAAGCCCTACGTGTTTCTCTATGAACCCCGTTGTTCTTAATTCGTTGAGCGTATGCAATCATATCCAGTGCGATCAACCGTCCTCCAATTTTAACTTTACCTGCCAGATCTTCATTAGTCTTGGACAATTCCTGATTGATCCCTTTTTGTTCATCTAATTGCGATCTTACCTGGATGTTCTCTGCCTGTAATTCAATATTTGCGGTGTTTAGTGAGTCTATGGTTCTAACATACCCTTTCATAATTCCACGAAGGGTTTCAGCCTCTTTTCGTAGTTTGTATATCGTCCATTTATTATTCTTAGCTTCGGCTATAAGCCTTTCGACTTTTGATTTCTGAACGATGAGCTCTTCATTAATTGAATCATTATTCGTCATGAGTGAATCGTAGCTTAGTGAGAGATCTTTAAGATTACCCATTATTTCTGTCTTTTCTTCTTCAAGCTCTCCTTTCAACATCTCGTAGTTCTTTAAGTCGTTTTTCAACGATCTGTTTACATAAGCCAGGTAAATGCCTATTATAGCTACTACTGCAAGAAGAACAATTAGTATAACCTGCTGACGATTAGATGATTTCGTATTATCTTCCATGATCAATGCATTTGTTCAGAGCAAAAGTATTCTAATAGTCAGAATGAGTTCGTTCCTCCAAAGTTTTGTTAACATGGTCTATCCCATCCATTGTGCGGGATGTAAAATACCCGTAGCGAATCAACAGGAATTACTCTGTCCGGAATGCAGAAATGAACTTCCAATAACCGCCTTGTCTAATGATATCGAAAATGAACTAGCGCAACTGTTTTGGGGTCGCATTGATATTGCTTATACCTATGCTTTGTATCATTATAGTGGAAGTGGCCTGGTTCAAAACCTCATTCAGGATTTGAAATACAGAAACCAAACTACAGTAGGGGATTATTTCGGCGAGCAACTCTTCCTGGCTCTGGATCAGTTTGAGTGGTTCAGGCAAATTGATTGTATTGTTCCGGTTCCCCTTCACCCAAAAAAGAAAAAGAAAAGAAAGTACAATCAGGCTGAGGTAATTGCACGACCTCTTTCAGAAAAGGGGAAAGTACCCTTAATAACCAAAGCTCTTGTGCGTACATCTCATACCCAAACTCAGACGAAACTGAGCTACTTCGAACGTTGGAAAAACGTGATGAAAAAGTTTGAAGTAAAGGAGAAAACTTGCATCCTCAGAAAGCACGTGTTGATAATAGATGACGTGATTACGTCAGGATCTACCATCGAAGCATGCGCTCAAAAGCTCTTAGTAGCAGGTGCTTCAAAGATTTCAGTTGCTACGGTAGGGTGGGCCAGGAGTGTTTAACAAAACTATCTTTGCGGTTTCCAAATGAACAATCTCGGGATACAAACATCATACGACCTTGCCATTCAGGAAATTGAATTGCTCATTAAATCGGATTCAAATTCTTTGGCAGTACTGGGTAATGTAATATCGAATATTCATTTCAAATTCAAATTCTTTTGGACAGGTATCTACATCGTGGAGGGAGATGAATTGGTGCTGCATGTTTTTCAGGGCCCGGTGGCTTGTACTCGAATCGCCTATGGCAAAGGAGTGTGTGGAACCGCATGGAGAGATCAGAGAACCGTAATAGTTCCCGATGTGCATCAATTTGAGGGTCATATAGCTTGCAGTTCAGAAAGTAAATCTGAGGTGGTAATTCCAGTTTTCAAAGACGGAAAAGTCATTGCCGTACTGGATGTCGATAGCGATAAGCCAGATGCTATTTCTAATGATGATGCTGTATTTCTGGAAGAAGTAGCAAAGCTGATTTCCAAGGTTTTGAGCTGATGAGACTCGCAATAATTTTTGTCTTATTCATCATTATTTCAGGGTGTGCGATTCAGGAACCCATATCAGGAGGACCTAAGGACGAAAAGGGGCCTAGAATAGTGAAAAGTGTACCGAAGAATTTTTCCAGAAATTTTCAGGGTAACAAGATTCTCCTCGTTTTCGATGAGTACGTAGAACTGAACCAATTCAATCAGGAACTGATTGTTTCGCCTCCTCTGGAGTATCCGGTAGAGACTAAAATGAGAGGAAAGAAACTGGAAATAATTCTTGAAGACTCCCTAAAGTCAGAGACCACATATAACTTCAATTTTGGTCTTGGTATTGTCGATTTTACTGAAAAAAATCCCCTGGACAGTAATCTGTTTGTTCTTAGTACCGGAGAAAAAATGGATTCTTTGGAGATTTGGGGATGGGCTGTAGATTCTTATACCAATAACCCCATTGAAAACCTTATGGTACTGCTTCATCATGACACTTCGGACACTTCAGTTTACACCAACCCTCCATCATATTTGAGCCGTACAAATGCGTTCGGGGAGTTTCACTTTCGTTATCTGAGAGAGGGCCGATATGCTGTGTATGCACTTGAGGGTGGACCGGGTCAGAACACCTATCGGGGAGCCGGATTGATAGCTTACAGCGATACCTTGGTTTCACCTGGGATGGACTCCCTGAAATTGAGAGTTTTTCCATCACCGGATACCATTCATTATATCTCAAGTACCAACCCTTTGTCGCCTTATTCTTTTTCTATAGGCATTCAGAAGGAACCAGAGGGTTTGGAAATCAATGCTTTATACCGCACAGATGAAGATTTTTATGTGGTTGAGGAGATTGAGAAAGACAGCCTCCAATTTTGGCTAACCGTTCGGCCACCTAATGATACGGTCGCCATACATTTAATGGATACTATTGGTTTAGACGATACGGCTCTTGTGGTGTTGCCGGAATTGCCGGAGAAGCCCAAAAGGAAAAAAGACAAGGAAAGAAAGCCCATTAGGTTTAATCCCGACCTGAGGAGTGGTGTACTTGATTATTTTGATACTCTTCGCATTTCTCTAAATCGTCCTTTTAGTGCTATGAACCCGGATAGCATACAATTTATCATTGATAAGGACACATTCGAACTTAGTGAATTCTTAAAAGATTCTATTTTAAAGGTCATTGAGGGAAGAGCCGGCTACGGAGGTGAGTTTGAAGTTAGAGGTTTAGAGGTGGTTTATCCTTGGAAACAGAACACAAGCTATAAATTCATCCTGTTCCCTGGAGCCTTCATCGATTACTATGGAGAAACTAACGATACCGATTTAATTCGCTTTAATACGCTTTCATTTGAGGATTACGGCAGTCTCAGACTGGTGACAAACGTTGTAGGTTATGAAGGCAACAAACTCATTGAGCTATTGGACAAATCAGGTAGTATTTTTAATCGATACAATTTTGAGGATGCTGCGATGATTCACTATCCACTAATTGCTCCCATGAGTCTTCAGGTTAGGCTGGTTCTTGATAAAAATGGAAATGGCCTGTGGGATACTGGCGACCTGCAAAAGGGGATACAGCCCGAAAGAGTATATTATTATGATGAACCTATTGATGTAAGGGTGAACTGGGATCTGGAAATGGAATGGAATGTTATTACCGATGAATAGTAAATGAATCTCTGTCATTCAGGAAACCAAACTTTTTTCTGGTTTGCCGAAGGTGTTCAATACTCAATTCCTGTGTAGAAGTGGTTTCAGCTCCCTTTTCAAACTCTAATACAACCTCTCCAACAGCATTGATGACAGCGCTGTCACCGGAATGAAAAACCTCATTACCATCATAGCCTACCCGGTTCAAACCCACTACATAGGCCATGTTTTCTATCGCCCTGGCCCTGAGTAATTGACTCCAGGGATAACTTCTTCTTTCTGGCCAATTTGCCACATATATTACCAAATCATAATCAATGGTGTTTCTCGACCACACCGGAAACCTGAGGTCATAACATATTAGAGGTAGGACTTTCCATCCTTTTAGTTCAACCATAAGATGATGATTACCGGCAGAATAGTGCTTTTCTTCTCCTGCAAGGGTAAACAGGTGGCGTTTATCATAGCTACCAACTACAGTTCCTTTATCAACCCAAAAAAGGCGGTTGAAATACTTTTCGTTTTCTTGAATAATCAGACTGCCCGTTATACAGCACTGCAGGTCAGACGAAGTCTTCATCAGCCATTTAACAGCTTTTGAGTCTTCCGGTTTTTCCGCGAACGCCTCCGGTTTCATTGAAAACCCGGTGGCAAACATTTCCGGAAGAACAATTAGATCGGTTTTACCAGCAAGGGATTTGAGTTTATCGTTATACATCTCCAGATTAGCGGCTGGATTTTCCCAATGAAGGTCAGTTTGGACTATTGAAACTCGAAGGTCTTCCATATTTTTAGTCATCTATAGTGGCAATGCACTTAAGCTCAATTGCAATAGGAGTTGGAAGAGCATTAATCTCAATAGTTGTTCTACATGGTTGATTATCAGTAAAATATTCCGCATAAATGCGATTGAATGTTAGAAAGTCTCTTTTCATGTCAACCAGAAAAACGGTGATGTCAACCAAATTTTCCCACTTGCTGCCTGAAGCTTCAAGAATGGCCTTGACATTGGCAAAAACGGAATGCACCTGTGCCTCAAAATCTAAAGTGACAAAGTGACCGTTGGCATTTACTTCCAATCCGGGTACCTCAGAATCATTGTTATCTGATCCAGCTTGCCTTGGACCAACACCGGATAAAAAGAGCAGATCATTAACTCTTTTTGCATGAGGATAACTCCCTACGGGTTTTGGGGCATTTTCTGATTGGAAAGAGCTCATATTTCGAATTTGACGCAAAGGTAGAAGGAGCTTCTAAATGTGCAGGAAATTATCCCCAATAATCTCGCTCCTTTTGTATGCTAATTGTCACATTTTAGGCCTATGACGAATACTAACTTTAAGCCATCAATAATGGCTTACAATGAAGAATAATTCACCCTGGATACTGGACCTCAAGGAGGTTAATCTAGACATGATCGACGAAGTTGGAGGTAAAAATGCCTCTCTAGGAGAAATGATTCAAAATCTTGGTGAACGCGTGCGAGTGCCCGGAGGTTTTGTGATAACAGTCCATGCTTTCAAAACCTATATCGAGCATAATAACCTTGAAGAACGGATCAACAAACTATTAGCAGAGCTGGACTCTAACGATATCATCCAACTGAGAAGAACGGGATCAAACGTCCGAAGAATGATGGCTGACGGAAGGTTTCCAAAAGAACTTGAAGACGAAATTACCCAGCGGTACAAAGTGCTTTCAGAAGAACACGGAAATGAAGCTACCGATGTTGCCGTCCGCTCCTCGGCAACGGCAGAGGATTTGCCGGACGCTTCTTTTGCCGGACAACAGGAGACGTTTTTGAACGTGAGGGGTTGTCAGTCTTTAATGGCCTCGGTAAAAAGCTGTTTTGCATCCCTTTTTACAGACAGGGCTATTTCTTATCGTGCGGAAAGAGGATTCGACCATAGAACTGTGCAATTATCTGTCGGTGTGCAGAAAATGGTCCGGTCTGACCTTGGGGCATCGGGGGTAGCATTTTCCATTGATACTGAAAGCGGGTTCAAAAATGCTGTAATCATTAACGGTGCCTATGGACTGGGTGAACTCATCGTTCAGGGCGAAATATCTCCGGATGAATTTATAGTCTTCAAACCCACCTTGAAAGACCCCGGACTCAGGCCTATTATCGAAAAGAAAATGGGTAAGAAGCATCATAAAATGGTGTACGGAACAACCTTAACTGAGTTGGTAAAAAAAGTACCCGTTCACAAAAAACTGGTCCATAAATTCTGTCTGAAGGAAAAGCAGATTATTCAGTTGGCGAAATGGGTAGTTGAAATTGAGGATTACTACACGAAGAAAAGAGGAACCTGGAGTCCTATGGATGTCGAATGGGCTCTCGATGGATTGTCTGGTGATCTGTACATCGTGCAGGCAAGACCTGAAACTATTCATTCACAGCTTGGAAATGACAGAGTTCTGGAATATCATCTCGAAGAGCAACCCTCAGATGATCAGTTGATTATGCAGGGAATTGCAGTAGGAGATAAAATAGGAGCCGGACGTGTACACAAACTGTTTACCCTCGATGGACGCGACGGAAGCGAAGATGAGGCTTCCTTTAAACAAGGCGAAGTGTTGGTTACAGAAATGACGGATCCCGACTGGGAGCCCCTCATGAAAAAGGCATCTGCCATAGTTACAGACAAAGGGGGAAGAACCTGTCATGCGGCTATCGTTGCACGAGAAATGGGAATTCCCGCTATAGTGGGTGTGGGTAATGCAAGCGAAATCCTAGAAGATGACCAGGAAATTACGGTTTCCTGTGCGGAAGGGGATGTTGGGAAAGTATACAAGGGCAAAATCGCATTTCGCGAAGAAGAAACATTGATCACAGAGTTGCCGGATACTCAAACCCCCATCATGATGAACGTAGCTTCTCCGGAACGGGCATTTAAGTTTGCTAAAATACCTAATGCCGGAGTGGGACTCGCCCGTGAAGAGTTTGTTATCAATAACTATATAAAAGTTCATCCCTTAGCATTGCTCAAACATGAAACCCTGGGTGATGACATTCTATCCATGAAAATCCGTGAGTATATCAGCGGATTCAAGAATGAGAAGGACTTTTTCATCAAAAAGCTGGCATACGGCGTAGGCCGAATTGGAGCTGCATTTTATCCAAACGACGTCATTGTGCGTTTCTCTGATTTTAAATCCAACGAATACAGGAATTTACTCGGAGGCAAATATTTTGAACCGGATGAAGAAAACCCGATGATCGGATGGAGGGGAGCGTCGCGATATTATTCTCCGGAGTATAAAGAGGCTTTTGGACTGGAGTGTGAGGCTATCCTGAAGGTTCGAGACGAAATGGGGCTGACAAATGTAGTGGTCATGATTCCGTTTTGTAGAACCCCGGAAGAAATGCAGCGAGTGCTTAAAACCATGGAAGAATTTGGACTCAAACGTGGAGAAAATGGTCTGCGCGTTTTTTTAATGGCAGAGTTGCCCTCTAACATTATGCTTGCAGATGAATTTTCCGAGCACATTGACGGTTTTTCGATCGGTTCAAACGATCTTACTCAACTCACCCTTGGTCTTGATCGGGATTCCAGTCTTGTTGCACATCTTTACGATGAGCGGAATACTGCGGTTAAAAGAATGATCAGCAAGCTTTTGAAAACTGCTAAGGAAAAGAATGTAAAAGTTGGAATTTGTGGGCAGGGCCCATCAGATTTCCCTGATTTTGCAGAATTCCTGGTACAAGAGGGCATCAATACCATATCTGTAACTCCCGACTCTATCTTAAAAACGAGAAAAGCTATTGCAAGGCTTGAATCCGAAGTATTAAGTCTATAAAGAGGGGTTTGCAAAAGTTGATACAGGCGATTTTTGAGCCATATCACTTTTCTTTGCAAACAATGAGAACTAAAAACAAGCAGGGCATTGTCATTTCTAAGAAGAAACCGAACTACCCTGTTCTTAAACCTCTGAATGACTATATCCACACTTTCCATCGTTTTTATGAGCTTCCGCTTGAGTATGAGGATTTGATGCGCTATGAAAGCGCATTTCCCCTATTGGATGAAGACGGAAATGACACTTTATGGCAATCGGTAAGTTATGGTCAATCGTTTGCCGGGGAGATTTTCAGAGGACTTTTGGAGATATACGCGATACTCACTTCGGGGGGAGTGTCAGAATCAATTCAGCACCTATCGGTACATAGAATCGATTATTGTCTTTTTGGAAACTCCCATCCTTTCCGGATTAAAATCATCAATCTGGCCAACGATAATTACGATTATTACTACATCAAAAAGGCCGATGCATCCCGGATTTATGGTTTGGAATTAGAGCATATACTTTCACCCAATAAGATCAACTATTTCGTTTTTCATCAAACTCTGGTTGAAGAGCACATCATGGGAATTCCAGGTGATATTTTTCCTCAGCAGATCAAGGATTGGAAGAAACACAGTAAAGTGCGTCTTGCCAAGGAATTTGTAAAGTTCAATGAGCGCACCTTTTTTCGGCTGCTTGGAGATATGCGGGATTACAACTTTGTTGTGGACATGACTCCCGATTTCGATCAGGTTCAGTATCGAATCAGAGCAATTGATTTCGACCAGCAATCGTATGAGGGCAATCCTAAAATTTACATGCCCCAGTTCTTTAAGGAAAACAACCCTTATGTTCAATTGGCTATGGAGGTGCTTACTGAAAAATCCATCAAACAATACCAGAAAGAGGAAAGAGCATTAACCTTTAAAAGGATTCAACTGCAATTCTATCAGTTTAAGCAACTTATGAAGACCATGAGTTCTGATACGATATCGACATCAAAAAAGATTGAAGAACTCGCTCAAGGTTTAAATGAGTATCATAAAACAAAGTTGTTTTCTGGGACTGCTCGAATGGGTCAGATCGTTCAGCTCAATTTGCAGCTTTGTTTGGGGATAGAGTCGGTGGATTAATTAAAACCGGTAGTATACTGCCGTGGTGATGTCAATTCCTGAGGCTTCCAATAAATTGAGCGAATTGTCGAAAATGATATTTCCATTTTCCATATCCTCTTCTGTCTGTTTACTTCGATATGTTTCCAACCTGTATCGGAGCAGTGTTTTCCAAGTAAAGCGGCCGATATCCAGCATCGTTCCAAACCCTCCGTGAACACCAATGGAGCTGGCATAATGTATTTCATCTTTCAAACCAATTATACTGAGCTCGAGGTTAGAAGGCATATAGTACCCGAACCCAATTTCTCCATGTATGGAGAATTTATCAGATATGGGTAGTGCGTAATTGCCTGAGAAAAGAAATGCAGTTCGATGGAAAGAGTATCCTTGCTCAAACTCTTGACTACCAAGTCTTTGAATCTCAAAACTTTGATTTCTAAATATTGCAATTCCAATTTCAAAGTCAAGGTTGTTGGATAGACTGATGCCAAAAATGAATTCAGGGACTATGGCCTCGCCCGGGGTAAAGGTGATACCCGAGCCAAAAACCTGAAAGGTATCTTCCTTGAGCTCAACGGTTTGCGTGTTCATCCCTACCGCATACCCGATTTTACCACCAATGTAGAAGTCGTAATTTTTCTGTTTATCCTGAGCAATTCCGGAAAATGGCAATAGAAAAAAGATGAGAAGAGCAGTGCATCCTGTGGTTAGGACCAGAATTCGGTTCAAAATATCCCCGAAATTAGTTTTCATTCTCAGGATTTGGCTGCGAAGTTAGTAAGAGCTGTTGCACAAAAACAGCTACCCCAATGGTAATTATACAACCTACCACATTATACCAGAGATAGGGCACAGAGATAATATCCAATGAGGTGAGTAAATGAAGAGTTAACACGGAGACTTCACCGATTACAGCCCCGATCAATATGGCCTTTTGACCAACAAACCTGATGAAGAATGCAGTAAGGAAAATTCCCAGAATAGTGCCATAGAACAATGAGCCTAAAATATTGACCAACTGTATCAGGTTTTCAAAAAGATGGGCGGAAAGTGCCACGATAATGGCGAGCACACCCCATATTAAAGTTATCCATCTGGTGGTGCGTACCTCTTCTTTATCGCTTTGCGGTTTTTTGCCAAGCCTTCGGTAAAAATCAACCATGGTGGTTGAGGCTAAAGCATTGAGCTCGCCTGCTGTTGAAGACATAGCAGCGGAAAGTATTACAGCCAAAAGCAATCCAATGATACCGTGTGGTAAATAACGCAGAATAAAAGTGAGAAAGACGTAATCTGTATCTCTTGTTTCAATTTCCGTATTGGCCTTCTTGAGGGTTTTTTTGAGTTCCTCCCGCGTATTTTGACTTTTGTCGTAGAGCAATCTGGCTTTGTCTCGGGCAGCTAATCTTTCGCTCTCATTTTTACTATCCAGATATATTTGAAGTTCTCGGCGCTTCTCAACAAACTGCTGGCTGTATTGATGCTCAAGTTTTTCTATTTCCAGCTTGTGCTCGCTATGTACCGCCCTGTCTCTGCCAGGTTGATTGAAAAATGCAGGGGGTTCATTGAACTGAAAAAATACAAAAACTAAAGCCCCTACAAGAAGAATAAAGAACTGCATGGGAATTTTGAGAATGGCATTGAACATCAGGCCCAATCTGCTCTCGCGGATGTTTTTTCCTCCCAGATAACGTTGTACCTGTGATTGATCCGTTCCAAAGTAGCTTAATGAAAGAAAGAGACCCCCTAAAAGCCCACTCCATAGGGTATATCGGTTTTCAAGATTAAAGCTGGTATCAATAATTTCCATTTTGCCCATAATACCGGCAACATCAATGGCCTCAACAAAGCTCAAATAGTCTGAAAGTTGATAGATAATAATCCCGAAGGCCAGAAACATTCCTCCCATTATTACTGCCATTTGCCACTTCTGAGTCAAACTCACAGCTTTCGTACCACCGGATACAGTATAAACGATTACAAGGGTACCTACAACCACATTGGTGATTTGAAGGTTCCAGCCCAGCAAGGTCGAAAGCACAATGGAAGGAGCGTAGATGGTGATGCCCGCCGCAAGACCTCTTGAAACCAGAAATAGAAAGGCCGTCAACAGTCTGGCATAGACCCCAAAACGCTTCTCTAAGTACTCATAGGCCGTAAAAACACTAAGTTTATAATAGATTGGAATGAATACTGAAGAAACCAGAATGAGTGCCAGCGGCAAACCAAAATAGAATTGTACGAATCCCATTCCACTTTCGTAAGCCTGACCAGGGGTAGATAAGAAGGTTATAGCACTAGCCTGAGTTGCCATGACAGAAAGCCCTATGGTCAGGGCATTCATTTCATTGTCTCCTTTGAGAAACCCTTGGATGGTCTTATTCTTACGGGTTTTCCAACTTCCGTATAGAACAATGAACAGCAAGGTCCCAATCATTATGATCCAATCTATACTGTTCATGACCACAAACTACTGATAAACAAGAAGATAATGATTTCAACAAAAAGTATTAGCAATACAGTGAGGTATACAGACCTCCAGCTTCGAAAGAACCTATTCATTGCTGCCAGTATAGCTTAAGATGTTGGCAAATAGCTTGATAGCTCCAGGAACTCCCGCCGGAAGTTGTCTGAAAAAAGAAATACCCGTATAAATTACATTTCCTTTACCAATTGGCATTACCACAAGCCCTCCATTCAGGACTTTACCCTTTTCATTCTGCCATGAAATGAGCGGATAAGCTTCCGGCCCCCATTCTTCGGCAAAATAGAGCCCGCGTTCCTGAACCCAATCATCAAAATCCGTATCGGAAAGTGTGTTTGGAAAATTGAAAATGGGATGTTTGTCGTCGAGTATAGTGGTCCTTGCATATTCGTTAGTTACCCGATATCGGGAAAGCTTGATTTCAGCAGGAAGGAAATCACTTAAAGAAACACTCCTGCTTGTCTGATACTGCACAACTACAAGACCACCATTTTGTACATATTGAGTCAAAACCGCTTTGGAAGACATGAATTCTTTGTGGATATTAAAGGCACGAATACCGTATATAATTACCTGATATTCAATTAGTTCTTCATAGGAAAGATTATTGATGTTCAGGAGATCAACCTGAGCTCCAAGGAGCTCTATGGTTTTTGGAACGTCATCTCCGGAACCCATTACATAGGCGACTTTTTTCGGAACTATTTCAATCTTCTCACCGACAACCTTGACCGAGGTTTCTTCAAAGCAGCTTTGAGGTATGATATGATCGTAAGCTATATCGACACGTCTTTCACCGTAAACAGCTGATCCGGTTCTTGCGAGCAAATCTACCCGACCATTTTTCAATTTTCCTATTGGCATAACCTTGAACTGGAAGGGGATTTTTTGACCTTTTTTAGGCCTTTCCCATTTGGTTTGAGAAGGTTCAACCCTCCATTTTGAAGGAATCATGGGTTGGATGACAATAGAGTCGAGATCGGAATTGACCAGAACCCACCCCTTGATCACTGGAGTGTCATTGAGTAGAACGAAACTCTCGCAATCAATTTCCACTTCTGGCAGAATAACGGGGTTTCTTTTTAGTTCTCCAATGGATCTGTCGGTCCACTTATACCTGACGGGCCTTTCGGCAGTAATTTTGATCTCTCCATTGGACAGGGTAACAAAGCAAGTTGGAAGAGAATTCAACTCGGCAATGCCAAACTGTGGAGTTAAGGGGTAGTCGAATAGGTCATTTTCAATGTTATTTTCTAGCCAGTACGGCTGACTTCTTTTCGATGGAGCCTGAAAAGTATCGACTAAGGTGTAGTATTGATTATCAGGAATGGGTTCTTTTTCCTGAGATAAGGTAAAGTCGTTTTTTCCAAAACTGGCCTTTGTAATTTTCCACGGGAATCCGGCTTGAGCGTACATTCCCAGAGTAACCTCCATATCCTCTCCGGTAGTATAGGACTCTCTGTTTGTTATACATTCAATATAAGTGCCACTGCATGAGAGTATTAGGCTTTCAATTTGAGCAAGCTTTTCATTTTTCGATCGGAATGCTTCCATTTGAGAAACCGCTTTATGACATTTTACCAGACCTTCTATACTGGCTTCAGGTTCCAGCACCATGAAATTTTCGATGACCTCATCAATGAGTTCGAGAGCGGCCTCACCGTTGATGAGGTTATTCCATTCTTCATCGTCACTTTCAAATGGGTTAGAAAGCTCACCAGCTGACTTCATCAATTTGAGGAATTCCTCCCGGGAACCTCTTTGTACGGAAGATCCAAAGCCCTGACTCCTGTGCTGGCTTCTGCTCTGTGAGGCAATTTCGGAATAGGCCTTGCCTAAAAGTGGATTGTAAGAGCCAATATCCACAATCACGAATTCCTCGCGGTGTTCTGCAATAGTTTTATCCCACCAAGTGCTATGATTCCAGTAGAGTTGTTTCGGCTGCCAAACCCCAAACATTGAAGCAGACTTGGGAAATTGAGTGGCATCTGCCGCAATATCAAATGCCTCTTCAGCCAGCAGTGCCGAAGTGGAATGATGACCATGTCCTCCCCGCGAATCGGAAGGAAACCGGGTGATGATTACATCGGGTTTGAATTTTCGAATTACCGCGACCACATCCCCCAGTATTTTTTGTTTGTCCCAGTGTTCGAGTGTTTCTTTTGTGCTTGGAGAATAACCAAAATCCAGGGCTCTGGTAAAAAATTGTTGGGCCCCGTCAACCTCCCTGGCCTGAAGTAACTCCTGAGTGCGAAGCATTCCAAGGTCTATGCCTTTTTCAGTTCCAATAAGGTTTTGACCGCCGTCCCCTCGGGTAAGTGAAAGGTATGCGACTTCAGCAAACGCGTGGTTTTCCAGCCATGCTATTAGCCGGGTGTTTTCATCGTCAGGATGAGCAGCCAGATAGAGTATCTTTCTGAAATTCTTGAGTTTGTGCAATTCGATGAGTATAGACTCCGATGAACGTGGATTGGATTCAATTGGCTGTGCAAAGCTGGTTATCCAGATCGAGCTAATTACCATTAAAAGTGCGTGACGCATGGCGCTGTTTTGGTGCGCCAAATATAGCCAATGAGCTAAGTTGCAAGAATGGGCCATTCCGGTATTAGCGGATCCTGAAAAAGCAGCTCTTTCATACTAGCATAGAGCAGGGGCCTGGCGGTAGAGAATTCTCTGGGCTTATCGAAGAAATATTCTACTGCAACGGCAAAAAACTTTTCCTGATTGGTGGCTGCATACTCGGGAAAGAAATCGGCGTGGCCATGTTTCATGGCTTTCATTTCAACATCTGCCTGAATTCTCCATTTCATTAAATGATCGAATTTCAGAAAGCCATAAGCTCCATTTTTGATTTTGTTTTCCATACTCAGGGCAAGTGTCAATTCTTGTAGTCCCAGATTGACCCCTTCAGAGTCAGTCCTGTCTCCTTTTAGAAAATCTTCCCATGATAAATGAATTGCGCTTGCCTTGGTTAGTAAATGGTCCGTTTGTTTTTTCCCCGTTGCATTGAAGTGATAAAATTTAGGATGAATTTCAATGGTTCTAAATCGTGGTAAAGAGAGGACTTTGAGTCCAAATGTGAGTTGAGCTATTGCTGCACTAATGAGCAACTTTTGACTTCGGTCTATCTGTATGAGAGATGATTTTGAAATAAACCTCCTGCCTCGGGCAAAAACATAGACCCGGCGGATAAACCTCTTTTTGAGCTTGTGATCCAGTTGGTTGAAATATGGAACGTTTTCTTTTAGAAAAGCTACGTCTCCTTTCGAGGGGGGATGGTAGTAATGCCGATACCCGAAAGAAAAGAGGAACTGCAAAGGAACAATGATAAAAACATAGGTGAAAAATGGAAACAGGAGCAGAAGGGCCAATAAGGACAAAACAGTTTCGGTATTCATAGTGGTGGATTTTAGAAGCTATATCATGCGCAATGCTTTTGATAATTGAGTTTTTTCGATTAGTATTCTTTCGATTTCGCCAATCGCAATTCGGGATTGTTCCATGCTGTCTCTGTCGCGAATGGTAACCATATTGTCTTCAAGACTCTCATGGTCAATGGTAATGCAGTATGGCGTTCCCAGTGCGTCCATTCTTCGGTATCGCTTTCCGATGGAATCTTTCTCTTCGTAATGGCAGTTGAAATCGAATTTTAACCGATCCATTATTTCCATGGCTTTCTCCGGAAGTCCGTCTTTTCGCAAAAGGGGCAGCACGGCCACTTTAATCGGAGCCAGAAAAGGAGGAATTCTTAGCACCACTCTGGACGAGCCATCTTCAAGTTCTTCTTCATGGTAGGATGCCGCTAGAACCGCAAGAAACATTCGATCCAGTCCGATGGAAGTTTCTACCACATAGGGAATGTAGCTTTCCTCATCCACAGGATCGTAATATCTGAGTTTTCGGCCGGAAAATTCTTCATGTGCATTTAAATCATAGTCCGTACGTGAATGAATTCCCTCCAGCTCCTTAAAACCCATGGGAAACTGGAATTCAATGTCCGTAGCAGCATTCGCATAATGTGCCGGTTTTAGATGGTCGTGAAAACGATAAAATTCATCCCCAAAGCCGAGCGCTTTGTGCCAATTCATCCGCTTTTCTTTCCAGTGCTCGTACCATTCCAGCTCGCTACCCGGCTTCACAAAAAACTGCATTTCCATTTGCTCGAACTCTCGCATTCTGAAGATGAATTGCCGGGCTATGATTTCATTTCTAAAGGCCTTTCCAATTTGAGCAATACCAAAAGGAAGTTTATGCCGGGTTGTTTTCTGAACGTTCAGATAGTTGACGAAAATTCCCTGCGCTGTTTCCGGACGTAAATAAACCTTTCCAGCTTCACCCGAAACAGCGCCCATTTCTGTCTGAAACATCAAGTTGAACTGGCGAACATCGGTCCAGTTTCTTGAGCCTGAGACTGGGTCGACTATTTGTAAATCAATGATTAAATCACGGATGGCTTCAAGGTCATTGGCCTCGAGACCTTCTTTCAATCGGGACTCTATGCCCTTAATCTGATCGGTATATTTAAGAACTCTTGGATTCGTGCTAACAAATTGTTTTTTATCAAAGGAATGACCAAATCGCTTTTGTGCTTTGGTAACTTCTTTGTTGATTTTGCCTTTAATCTTCTCAATATGATCCTCAATCAATACATCAGCACGGTAGCGTTTTTTGGAATCCTTGTTGTCTATAAGGGGATCATTGAATGCATCGACATGTCCGGAGGCTTTCCAGGTGGTTGGATGCATGAAAATGGCGGAATCAAGACCGACGATGTTTTCATTAAGTCGGGTCATGGCCTCATACCAATAGCTCTTAATATTATTTTTCAACTCGACCCCAAAAGGACCATAATCATAAGTAGCTGAGAGCCCATCATAAATTTCACTAGACGGAAATACAAAGCCATACTCTTTGGCGTGGGATACGAGTTTTTTAAGCAGGTCTTCGGATTGCGCCATCATCAGCAGATTTAAGTGTGCAATGTTACATAATCGACCTATTCCGTTCAATCAGAATCGACGCATTTTGTTTGATAATTCGTCGTCCAGCAAAGACTAAATTTGTGCCCTTCCAATGATCGAGCTCGGCAACACCATAATATCCACGCGGATTTTGAACGAGGAATTCGTTTGTAACCTATCTGCATGTAAAGGTCAGTGCTGTGTGGAGGGCGATTCTGGTGCTCCTTTAACTGATGAAGAAAACCGACTGATTCCAAAACTGGTTGACGCAGTTCATCCATTTCTGTCAAAAAAGTCAATTGTCGAGATTGAAAAACAGGGCTCTACAGTTTTTAATCATACGGACAATGAATGGGAGACTCCGTTAGTCGAGAACAAAGAGTGCGCCTATGCCATAATTGACGAAGAAGGGGTTGCCGCATGTTCCTTTGAAAAAGCTTATGACCTTGGTCTTACTGAGTGGAGAAAACCCATGAGCTGTCATCTTTATCCGGCCAGAATAAAAGAACACAAACGATTTACAGCAGTCAACTTTGATGAGTGGGAGATTTGCAGTCCTGCCTGCACTTTGGGTCAAGAACTTCAAGTTCCGGTATACAAGTTTCTAAAGGATGCATTGATTAGAAGATTTGGTCAGGCCTGGTACAATCAACTGGAAGAAGTAGCTCAGCAAATCAAGGATAGTTATTAACAATTCATGCCAATGAAAACCACTAAAAGCCTTTTACAGCAATGCTTTGAGGGCAATGTTAATTACTTTATTTCAAGTCAGATCAGCGTGCAATAAAGGTAATTTGTACTTTGCGCTCAGGTTTAGGAATCGTCATGCTATAAGGTCCGGGTCAAGTGATCACACTTGTCCGGGCTTTTTGCATTAAATAGGGCAAATACTTAGTGATAGTCATCATTGAACCAGCTTAAATCCTGAACTATATTGCACTCTGAATCATTAAGTATAATTATGAAAAATTATAGCCTCTTTTTTCTTGTTATTGCCTCTATAATTCCAAGCTATTTCGCTAATGCACAGGCAATTAGCAATGTAGAGAGAAACACGCCAGAATTGATTCGACTCTCTGAAAGATTTGAGGCAAAGTATCAGCAAATGCATCAAAGAGCGCTTGATAATGCCCCAAAATTTAATGTAACGGAATTCTTTCGCAGTAATGAGTCTGGTGATGTAGCGATCATTGGGATTGATGAGAACGGCAGACCAGTTGTGTACGCAACAGATAATTCGGATGCAGCTGAAACAGTGAGTACAGATCAGGTATGGGGAGGAACAGCCTATGATCTCACCGGTACAGGTGTGACTATCGGAGAATGGGACGGAGGCGGTGTGCGACTATCGCATCAGGAATATGCTGGCAGGGCAAACCAAATAGATTCTCCATCTTCACTGAGTGACCATGCTACGCATGTTGCCGGGACCATGATTGCATCAGGTATGAATGCGTCCGCACAAGGAATGGCAAGTGCGGCAACCATAGATGCCTACAGCTTTTTTAATGATGAAGCTGAAATGACATCGTTCGCTGCTAACGGAGGTATTCTATCTAATCATTCCTATGGAACGGTTACCGGTTGGCGATTTGATTCTCCGGATTGGTACTGGTACGGTGATACAACCATTAGCGGTACGGAAGACTGGTCATTTGGTTTTTACACGAATGCGGCACGCGAATGGGATCTGATTGCGAATAATGCACCGAATTATCTCATTGTAAAATCTGCAGGAAACGATAGAGGTGACGGTCCTTCAGGTGCTACAAATCACTTCGTGTGGGATAACTTTTCAGGTTGGGTTGCTTCTAATACTGCCCGCCCTCAGGATGGAGGTGCTCTGGGTTATGATTGCGTACCAGCTAAAGGAGTGGCCAAAAATATACTGACAGTGGGTGCGGTAAACGACGTGAGCGGAGGATACTCTGTACCATCTGACGTAGTAATGAGTTCTTTCAGTAGCTGGGGCCCTACGGATGACGGAAGGATTAAACCGGATATCGTCGCTAATGGCATTTCACTTTTTTCGACAAGCTCCGCTGGAGATATGTCTTACAACAACAAATCGGGGACTTCTATGTCTGCTCCAAATGCAACTGGGTCCATGGCATTACTGCAAGAATTGCACAATACAGTGGAGGGAAATTTTATGGATGCCTCGACTTTAAAAGCTTTGGTCATTCATACAGCAGATGAGGCAGGTTCAAACCCTGGTCCTGATTATGTTTTTGGGTGGGGATTGCTTAACACCCAATCGGCAGCTGACGTCATTCTAAACCCGTTCACAAATACCATTGTAAATGGAGACATGGTTCAGGGAGATGTGGATTTGATCGACATAGACCTGGCACCTGGCACCCCATTTAAAGCCACAATAGTTTGGAATGATCCTGCCGGATTCACGCCTCCGGCTTCCCTGAATCCTGCAACCTTGATCCTCCGCAATGATTTGGATATCAGGCTGAAAGACCCTTCTGGAAATACGGTCGGACTTCCGTGGATACTGGATCCTAATAATCCTGCCAGTGCTGCCACGACCGGGGATAACTTTAGAGATAACGTTGAGCAGATCTTCTTACCAAATCCTTCTCTAGCTGGCACGTATCAATTGGAGGTTACTCACAAAGGAACACTAGCCAGTGCTTCGCAGGACTATTCAATAATTATTTCTGGTATCACCATCCCTACGGCTACTGATTTTACCGCGAGCAGTACTAACATTTGTCAGGGAGATGCGGTTACCTTTACTCCCACATCAACCGCACCCATTTTAACTCAATTCTGGGGATTTCCGGGTGGAACACCCAATACTTCAACATCCCCAAACCCGACGATCACATATAATGCCCCTGGCGATTATGATGTGCTCCTCATCGCGACCACTTCATCGGGGATAGATACCATTTTTAAACCTGTTTTTATATCAGTTGACCCGCTTTCAGTGGTTCAATTTCCAGACTCCTCCGGGATTTGTGAAGGTACTCTTCCCTTTATGCTGAATACCGGAACACCATCTGGCGGGACTTACTCCGGACCTGGGGTCAGCGGAGGAATGTTTGATCCTTCAGCGGCAGGAACAGGAAGTCACATAATTATTTACACGGTAAACTCAGGAGCTTGTTCCGCCTCAGATACTGCAATCTACCAGGTTGACCCTAGTCCTATTGTCAATTTACCGCCATTCTCTGACGTTTGTGAAACAGACTCGGCCTTTACACTAAGCGGTGGAACACCTGTGGGAGGAATGTATTCTGGACCCGGCGTATCCATGGGTGTATTTGACCCTACCTTGGCGGGGGTTGGAACCCATCAAATAGTGTACACTATTGCCGGACCCTGTCCCGGAGCAGATACATCAACCATCACCGTGGTAGCAAATCCCGTTGTAACACTGGCTCCGCTGGGGCAGGTTTGTATTAGTTCTTCACCATTCATGCTATCGGGGGGCACGCCATCAGGTGGTACGTATAGTGGCCCGGGTGTGACAGGCAATATGTTCGATCCATCTGCTGCTGGACTTGGAAATCATATCATTACCTACGAGTTTATAAATTCCACCGGCTGTGCGGGATCAGATCAATCAACAATTACGGTTACTAATTTTACAGCTGTGAGCTTTCCTGATTCATCGGGTATTTGTGAAAACTCTGCTAGTTTCGTTCTCACCGCTGGAGTTCCGACAGGGGGAGTATACTCAGGAAGTGGAGTCATAGCCGGCAATTCATTTGATCCCACTCTTGCAGGTGTCGGACTGCATCAAATAATCTATTCAGTGGTACAGGGAGCGTGCTCCGGTTCTGACACTGCATTTTATGAGGTGGTATCTGCACCAGTGGTGGTTTGGTCGGGTACTACAAATGTTTGTATTGATCAGGGGCCGATTACTCTTGCAGGAGCCTTACCGTTGGGAGGTGTTTACTCTGGATCTGGGGTTACAGGCAATACTTTTGATCCCGATATTGTAGGGGTTGGTATTCACCCGATTGTGTATTCTTACGTGGACTCTAATGGCTGCGGGGATTCAGATACTGCGTTTTACAATGTAACAGCACCGCCCGTTGTATCGATTTCGGACATAGGAGGCATTTGTGAAGGGTCATCATCGTTTATGCTGACCAATGGCACCCCATCAGGAGGGTCATATTCTGGTATGGCGGTCGTCTCCGGGACGAGTATGTTTGACCCCTCATTGGCAACTGTTGGATCTAACGTGGTGGTATATACTTATTCGGACGGTGTTTGTACTGCGATGGATACAGGAAATGTAGAAGTAGTTCCATTACCTGTCGTAGCGCTGGATACTTTCCCCGATGTGTGCGTAGGTGCGGGAACGCTCGCCCTTTCAGGTGGCCAACCGGGAGGCGGAGTTTATTCAGGACCCGGTGTATCAGGTAATAGCTTTGACCCCTCTATTACAGGACCGGGAGTCTTTACTTTAACCTATACTTATACGGATTCTTTAGGTTGTTCCGCTTCCGTAAGTGAATCTATCAATGTAGTAGAGGACAGCGTAAGCATCCAAAATAACCCTTCAGAATATTGTCTTACGGATACAGCTGTGGTCTTGGTGGGCACGCCCATTGGAGGCCAGTTTATTGGCCAGGGAGTTTCGAATGGGGTCTTTGATGCCACAGTGGCCGGTGTAGGAAACCATGTGCTGATTTATGTCACAAGCGGTCTTTGCCCGGGATCTGACACTCTCGATATTGTGGTGAATGAAGAACCAATTGTTGGAAATATTCAGGGTCCGCAGGTAGCGAATACAGGACAGGTATTTAGTTATAATGTAGATTCCATACAGAATGGCGCTCAATATTTGTGGACTGTAACAGGCGGAAACATAATTGTTGATAACAACAGCCAGATTTCAGTACAGTGGGGCACCGGCACTACCGGTATAGTGACCTTGACCATTGTAGATGGAAATGGTTGCACAGCTTCTACATCAATTCAGGTTCAACTACAAGCTGTAGGAATGTTTGAAATTGCCGGAGATGTTTGGTTGGTTTATCCAAATCCGATTGAAGAAGTGATCTTCCTTGAAGTAGAGGCGAACATTCATCGCCCGGTTGAAATCAGCATTCTCGACCTGACGGGCAAAGTGGTGCAGTTTCAGAAGCATCAACTTGTTCGCGGAGCTAACAGTGTGATGCTTTCGGCATTGGATCTGTCACCCGGTATTTATTTCATCAGGGTTATGGAAGGAGATCAAATGCTGTTCACTGAGAAGTTGATCAAACGCTGAGGGGAGAGCTTTTCATTTCGCTGCGTTTTAAGCTCTTTTTAATCCAGGCGTTTAAGAATATTACACTAAGAATAAGAATAGCGCCAACATAGAATCCGGTAGACATGAATTCACGCTCTCCAAAAAAAACGAGTGCGAGAAGAATGGAGTATATAGGCTCCATATTGATCGAAACGGATACTGTAAAAGGAGAAAGGTTTTTCATAACCTCAACCGAAACGACAAAAGCAATTGCCGTGCATAGAACACTGAGAATAAGGAGATAAAATATATCTGCCCAGATTGTCCCGGATATCGGAGCTTCATTTTCAGGTAAAGAAAAACGGAACCAATTAAAGCTTTGCAGCAAAATGGTAGTGAATACTGCACCACCGATCATTTCATAGAAAGTGATAGAAATTGAGGATTGTTTTCTGTTGATCAACACTCCATTCAAAGTGGTAAACAGTGAAGCGCATGCTGCGGAGAATAATGCCAGAATAACCCCAAGCCTATACCCCGGCTCAAATCCGAAAATGATGAAAAGTCCGATGATAATAGCCACTCCCATGATTATTTCGTGGCTCTTGAGCCGGCGTTTGAAAAATATTGGTTCGAAAATGGCGGTAAACAATGTTGCTGAGGACAAAGTGGTGAGGGTGACCGAAACTGTGGAGACTTTTAATGCCGCGAAGAAGAGAATCCAGTGAATGGCCACAACACTTCCAATCAAAAAATAGGTGAGGATTAGCTTTTTGCGCACCCAAATCTTCTTTCTCTTGTAGGCTAGAAAGATTAGTAAAGCCAGTGCAGCGACCCACATTCTAAACTCCACAATTTCAAGAGCTGACCAGGTGATTAAGGTGCCTAGAATTCCAGTAAAGCCCCAAATGAAAACAATGATATGGAGCTTCAAATGTTCTTTAAACATGGTATGGTCTACGTTAATATTTCGTTGCGGATTTTAGAGGGTAGACCCTGAACAACCAGGTCAAAGGAATGATCTGTAAGCTCTTTTATAAAACGGTCAGAAAGGCCACCTCTAACGCTGACTGTATTCCAATGCTTCTTATTCATATGATACCCCGGACTGATCTCAGGATACTCTTCCCGAAGCTTAATTGCATATTCCGGATCACATTTTAAGTTGATCCCTTCAAAGCTATCTAAACCCGTAATGGCGAAAATCTTCCCGGCTACTTTAAAAGCCAATGTATCATCCCCAAAGGGTAATTCTTCAGAGGTCCTCGGTTTGGCAATACAATACGCTCTGAATTCCTCAATATTCATAGTGGTACCTTATTGGCTTTTTTGATGGTTGAGAGAATGACATTGGTTCTCATCGATCCGATCTCATCTATTTTGCTGAGCTTGCTATTAATGAGTTTATCCAGTCCCTGAACATCTTTGACCACTACACGAAGTAAGTAATCATAGCCACCGGTTACCTGCACGCATTCAACAATTTCTTCAATAGTTTGAATCTTGTCGCAGAACCGCTGCATGGCATTGTTGATTTGTCTTGTAAGGCTAACCATGATCACTACCTGTAGGTTTAACCCCAGTTTTTCTGCATCCACATTGGCATGGTAGCTTTTGATTACGCCAGACTTCTCGAGTTTGCGCACCCTTTCCAAAGTTGGAGCCGGTGATAAGCCCGCCAGGTTGGATAAATTAAGGTTGGTGATTCTTCCGTTTTCCTGAAGAACATTTAGAATCTTTTTGTCAATCTTATCAATGTCTGCTTTGTTTCCCATGAATCATGCCGGATTAAGTTTAAACAGTAAGGGTCTTGACGGGGCTGCGTCGTTTTCCATTGGAGCTACCTGAAGGTTGAGCAAGTAAAGACCATCAGGAATTTTATTTGGGATGTAGATTAATTCAGTAATGGTGCAATGAAGCCTCTCTTTAGACGGATGGTTCCAAAACGCACGGTGCCCTAAAAGTTTTCCGCCATCCTGTTCCTTATCTACTGAGGGTAAATCCACCAATAAATTCTCTACCCTTTTCAGAGCAAGTGTCGCTAGTGCATCGGCAGAAAAGAAGGGGGGGTTCGTGTTGGAAAAATTAGAAGTCTTATCCAATTTGGTATTGGGCTCTGTCCGAATAATTAAACTGGTCGTTTGGTATTTAATCGACCTTTCGAGGTTGTTCTTTGTAATGACCTTGTCCTCACCCCTCTTTTCCGGATATACAGTGGTCAGCTCGGCTATGGAATGGTAGGTTTTGAAGTGCTTATTTACACTATGTGGAATGAGATTAATGTGTCCGGAAGTTTCTGTATGTGTGCCATGCGCGTGTGGATTTAGGTGAAGATTGAAAAAGTTTACACTCCCACCTTTTTGAACAGAACCGATAAAACCATCGATTTGTACTGGTTCTCGTTTTGGCGGATCGATATACCATGCCAGTGTATCCTCACGATCAAAATCTACAGCAACGGAAATGTCCAGAGGTCTGGATAAATCAGTATAATATTCGTTATTCTGGTGTTTTAACCTAATAATCATTGCCCTAAGAAGATATTAAAAGAACAAAATTTTCTTTTATTCGGCAAATAGGCTGGTAGAAATATAGTCGGAAAGGTAAAGTCCGGAAGACGAAATTCGAATATTTTGGTCATTAACTTCTAGTAATCCGTCATTCTCAAAAACCTCGACCTGTTTCCAGAAGTCATCTGCATGGATGTCTGAGTATTCTTCAAGATTCTTTCTTTGAATTCCTTCAATAGTTCTCAAGCGGGTTAGGAGAAATTCATTGAATTGCTCCACACGATTAAGGGTTTCAGAATCGTAGAATGAATCACCGCGCTGAATAGACTGTATGTATTTTGTATTGGAAGATACATTCCACCAACGCTGATTTTCAGTGTAACTGTGCGCGGATGGACCAATTCCTAAATAAGGAGTTCCCTTCCAATACGATTGATTGTGCTTCGATCTGTAGCCCTCCTTGGAATAGTTGGAAATCTCATACTGAGGTATTCCATTGTTGTTCATCACCTTTTGGGCATGATGAAACATCGCCAGATATCGTTCATCTTCGGCAATGGAAATGGCTCCGCTTTTTTTCAGGTAATCGAAGTGAGTTCCCTCTTCAATGGTTAGGCTATAGGCAGACAAATGGGGAAGGTCCAACTCCAAAAAAGAATTCAGTTCGGTATTCCAGTTGGAGAGGGTTTGGTCCGGTAGTCCAAAAATCAAATCAATAGAAACATTGGTTATTCCGCTTGAAGTTATTGATTCTATGGCTTTATAGGCCTGAATACCATTATGAACCCGGTTTAGTTTTTTCAGCATTAAGTCGTTGAAGCTTTGTACGCCTAAACTGATTCTGTTGAACCCCAACTCGAAAAGTTGATCACATTTCTCCGGTGAGATATCTTCAGGGTTTGCCTCCAAGGTTTGCTCGATATCGGGTTCAATATTCAGGTTAAGTCGGGCAGAAGCGAGGAGTGCTTTCAGTTCGTCAAATGTCAGGATTGAAGGAGTCCCACCACCAAAGTATATGGTGGAAAATGTCAGGTTTCTGAATTTGGAGCTTTGAAGTTCTATCTCCTTGCACATCGCCCGAATCATCTCCGATCGAAATCTCAAATTGGTTGAGAAATGAAAATCGCAATAGTGACAGGCACTGTGGCAAAATGGAATGTGCAAATACAAACCGGCCATCAAACTCGGTTAAGAAGAATGCGGAACGTACTTCCAGCGCCTGATTCGGAAGATTTCAGGAATATTCTACCGTTGTGGTAATCTTTTACGATCCTTCTCGATAGTGATAATCCAAGGCCCCATCCTCGCTGTTTGGAAGTGTATCCCGGTTGAAAGACCTTGCCTCTGTCCTTAACAGATATTCCTTTTCCAGTGTCGGATACGTCTATGAATATTCGTTGCCCGTCGATTCCGGTTGTAATGGTAAGTTTTCCTCTTCCTTCCATCGCATCTATGGAGTTTTTACAGAGGTTCTCCAATACCCAGTCGAAAAGAGGAGCATTAATAAGAGCCTTTTCTTTGAGGTTCAATCCATCTTTGAATTGCAGATCTACCTTTTTCGGAACCCTCGTATTGAAGTAAGTCAAAAAACTCTCTATTCGGCCGCTAAGAATTTCCGGTTTTAGGTCTGGTTTTGAACCAATTTTAGAAAATCGTTCGGTGACTTCTTTCAGTCGGTTTAAGTCTTTGACCATTTCATCGGTAATATCCTGATCCACATTTTTAGTCTCCAAAACCTGCAGCCAGCCGTAAAGTGAAGAAAGCGGCGTGCCAAGCTGATGGGCGGTCTCTTTGGACATTCCTACCCAAACCTTGTTTTGCTCAGATTTTTTGAAAATACTGAAGAGCCAATAGCCAATAAGAACAAAGAGTGCAATGGCTAAAATCTGAACGATAGGGTAGTACCGCAGTTGAACAAGAAGGTCGGAATCGCTGTAGAATACGAATTGGGTGCTTCCATCTCCAAGATCAACCGTAATCGGAGGATTCTCAGAGCGCATATTCTCGAGCAAGGTTGCCAGTTGCTTTGGGTCCTTCAGTTTATTTGTATCCACCTGATTCCACGCAATAATGGAGTCCTGGGATTGATTGGTAAAAACAACAGGAGTAGAGGACGCCAACGAAACGACCTCGCTGATGAAGTTTTGATAAATGTCTCTGAAAGAATTACGTAACTCATTGAGGGTATATGAGTCATCGTAGTGCAAATACAAGAATTTATCCTGATAGTAATTGACATCAATCCGGTTGCCCTTGGCTTTCATGATCGAAAGCATGCTGGAAAGAATGCTGTCATTAATGTGTTGATATTCAGAAATTTGAGCTTTTGATAAACTATCCTTGTTGATTGGAAGCAGGTCTCTGATGTTGTGCCAAACCTGAATTTCGTCCTGATCGTTCGTTTGGATTATAGGTATCGTTTTGTTGGATCCTATGATGTCAAGGGCTAGAATAAGGAAGTTACTATTTGGTTCCAGGCTGTTGGATGACCCAATAGATTGGGTGGCTTTCGACCAAAGCTCCATCTTTTTATGTTCTTCCTCTTCCAGTTCGCGAAACAATATGGAAGTCGTTTTAACCAATTCGGCGCGTCTGTTTATTCCTTCAACCCACAGGCTAACTTTTTTGCGCTCTTCTCTCGAAAGTTGGGAGACCAGCCTGCTTGAATACCAAAAAGAGACGCCAACAATGAGGAGCGCTACAAAGATCAATGTCCTTTTGTAGAAAGTCTTTTGAGAGTAAATGTCTTTATTGGTAATCCTGGGATATTTCATAAGTCATCTTCTTCAAAATCCCAGTCGTCAAGGCTGCTGCGCGCAGTATCTTTCTTGGGCCCCAGTATTTTTCTTATCAGATTGTTGTCTTTTACTGTATCCTTTGGTTGAACATCCACCGAATCTGGCTTTGTATCTAATGCTTCGAAAAAGAGCGTAGTATCAATTTCTGCTGAAATTGGAGTTGCTTCCACATCGACGGTATCCGTTTGAGAGTTTTTAAATTTTAGTACATCCAGAGCTTCATCCATTCGCTTTTTGATTTCTGAGTTGCGATATTTTCTTGAACTCTCCTTATCCAATTCAACCTTAGGATCATCACCATCTCCGTATACATGAATAAACATCATTTGATTGCCCGTTCCATCATCTTTAATCCAGCCAAACTCAGTCTGTTGATTTTTTTTCTTGATCAACACATCTTTCAAGTTAAAGCGAATGTAATAATCAACCTGGTTGGTAAAGGAATGATTGCCCTGAAGATCTATGTCCAGAGCACTGGAAGAAACTGACATTGCCGGTATCGAAACGACTTCATCTCTTACGGTGATGTGGTTGTTTAGATCCTTAAAGTAGATATGGTGTAGCTTTTGTTCAAAATCATCTAGCTTGATGAATAAACCTACCAGGGGCTGTTCTTCAATGGCTTTAGGAATGCTGTAGAGAGGGGCATACTCCTTAACTTCTCCTTTGGCAATGGTTATATCAGCCTCTACTTCTATAGATGGCAACATAACACGATAGTTACTATCAAGCTCCAGACTGGCCTCGAAAAGTGCATTGCCCTTGCCTGATAGATGTTTATCCACAATAGCCTGCTGACCAAAGTTGTTCATTTCATAAAACAGCTGGTTGATGTCAATTCCTTCGAGAATCCCTTCGGACTGCAATCGGGCACCTCCGGATAAACCCCTGGACATTTCAATATTAGCTCTGGCGAACCCTTCCAGAGCCTCCATACTAAAATCATCGATAAACAAACGCCCTTCTTCAGTGCGCAGGTATCCGTGGGCGTTGCTTCCTTGAAACTTGTCCATAGAAAAATGCCTGATCCTCGTGTGGATATTCAGATCATAATTTAGGACATCAGTGAGTTCCACAGAGCCCGTATCGTCGGATACCAGATAACGTTCCAACTGGAGCTCCTCTATGGTGAGGTTACCGCTGTAGGAAGATTCATAAGGATGCCCGTCTATAATCCGTCGCCAGCCTTCAACTAACAATGCCCCCTCTACACTCAGGTCATTAATATCGGCCCGGAAGGTCTTTAGGGCAGCCTTTTTGTTGTCAAACAAAACCTCTGAGCTTAGATGATTGATGTCCAATTCCTGACTATGGAGTTTTACTTCCATGCACGAAGCACTGCCAGCTATGGCTATGTTGTTTAATGAGGAAATCGTAAGAGTGTCTTCAAGGTTTAGGTAACCGTTAGATTTAATATCAAAAGCAATGTTTCCATCGAGATATACGGTCTCAAACCTCTTGTTAATTTGGGAGAGGTCGATATTGCCCTGTGATTCAAGCTGAAAGGTCAAACTCCTGTCCCATCTAAAGCTGCATTTTCCCTCTGCTGTAAAATCGACCTGATTGAGATTAAATTGCTCAATCTGAGCATTGAGGTAGTTGAGGTTTGAGTGACTAATAGATTGAAAATCAGCATTTTTAAATTCAATTTTTAAAGGAATGTCTGATGAATCCACCTTTACCATTCCGCCGATAAGATTGGCCATGCCGTGGTAAGAGACCTTGCCCGATTCGTTTAAAACAATCAAGTCGATGTCCAGAAATCCTTTTTTGATGCGGTCCCTTTTTATCGAGGAAAATGCAGGTGGTAGTTTTTTAATGAGGTCAGCTAAATTCAGCTGTTCTGATTTCAATTGTAAACGTGAGTAATTCTGGCTCAGGGTTCCATTAAGATCGAATTCAAGGTTATCATTTATCGTAAGAATTCCGCGTGTTATGGAAAGCACATCTCCTCCTTCGGAACCCGACAGGATTACATCGACATAGAGGGGATATTTGAAGGAGTAATCATTACCATGATCCAATAGATCACGAACCTGAAAAGTTCCATAGAATGCCGCTTCAAAATTGTCGTTGTCGATATTTCCTGATAGCGATACTTTTTCCAGGTCAAAGGCAAGAACCTGATTCTCTCTTGCATCTCTGTATTGAAATAGGACTTCCTTAAAAGTCGCTTTATTCAACTGCAGATAAAAATCGCTGGTGCTGGTATCGGGTTTTAAGATTTCAAAATTTCTTTGATTCTGCCTGTTAATCTTCAAATCGATATATCCGTTTGAGGCAGAGCACTTTATCAGCTTAATTTCATTTCTTAGGATGGCGAAAAGATCAAAGGACACCCCTAATTCCTCAAGGTGCAATAAGGTGTCACCTTTTCTGGAAAATGAAGAACTCTCGAGTGCAGTAACATTTGTTAGCTTGAGCTGGATATTCGGAAAATCCCGGATGATGGATAGCTCTATTTTTTCGGTATGAACAGGAACGAGCAACTGCTCATTAAGGCTCTTTTTGAGCCTATCCATAATCTGGTCCTGATAGGCATAGAAGAAGCCGGTTCCCAGAAGCAATAATGCCAGAAATCCGTAGAAAATGTATCTGAAGTATCTGATCACCCCTTGACTTTTACGAATAACTGTTAACGTGCAAAAAATCTAATCATTACTTTCTCATGAGTTTAAGAAAGTTTACTTCCCTGCTGTTTAAGAAACGATAATGACCACGAGTTAGATTTTTTTTTGTGAGCCCGGCAAATTCAACTCTATCCAGTTTCACTATTCTATAATTGAGTTTCTCAAACATCCTGCGAATGACCCTGTTCTTTCCGGAATGTAGCCGAATCCCTATTTCATCTCTAGCTTCGTCTACATAATTTGCTTCGTCAGCTTTAGCAACTCCATCTTCTAACTTCACCCCTCGAGTAAGACTTATTAAATCATTCTTACTTACCGGCCGATCTGTTTTTACATGATACAATTTTGAGACGGAAGACGAAGGGTGGGAGAGTTTGGCTGCCAGGTTGCCATCATTCGTTAACAGAAGTAGACCGGTAGTGTTTCGGTCTAACCTTCCTACAGGATATATTCTTTCATCACATGCGTTTTGCACCATATCGATTACTGTGCGTCTCCCCTGAGGGTCTTTAGATGTGGTCACGGTATCTTTGGGTTTATTCAACAAAATATATTGATGTCTTTCTGGCTGCACCAATTTATTTCTGAAATAGACCTTGTCTGCTCTTTTAACCTTTGTTCCAAGTTCGGTTACTACATTTTCGTTAACTCGCACAAGTCCCGAAGCGATGTACTCATCTGCCTGCCTTCTGGAGGCTACACCAGACATGGCAAGAAACCTGTTTAAGCGGATTTCTTCGTCCTTATTTTGATTCTTTTTCATCGTTTACCATTGCGGCGAAAATGCCTCCTTGATGTGGGTGATTTCTTCTTTCTCCGAATTTCGAATGATAGCAATAATATCAAAGCGAACTTCCCGCTCCTCTGATGATTGTTCCACAAATTGAGCTGCTACGCGAATGATGCTCTTTTGTTTAGCTAAAGTCACTGCTTCTTCTGGGTTTCCCAGATAAGCATTTGTTCTTGTTTTCACCTCTGCAAAAACCAACTCATCCTCGTAAATTGCAATGATATCCACCTCCTCTTTACCAAAGCGCCAATTTCGCTCAATTATCTGGTAACCCTTTGATATCAAGTAGGACACGGCTATTTCTTCTCCTTCTTTTCCGTAGGAGGAACTCATGAAAGTAACTTTACTTTTACCCCTGTTGAGGATTCAATGTAATACATTCCGCCAAAAAGCAGTGCGCGATTATCTGATACATGCCCCGCGGGAAAGTTGAAGATTACCGGATAATCATATTCGGATACTGCGTCATAGATGATTTCCTCAGCATCTTTACCAAATACGTCCTTACCTTCATAAATATCGGTTAGTCCACCAACAACCAAACCTGAAATTTTTTCTAAAATACCCGCGGCCTTCAATTGTTGCATTTTTCTATCGATGCGATAGGCATATTCACGAACATCTTCAATAAATAAAATTTTTCTTTCAGTTTCAGGAAAAAATGGAGTTCCCATTAATCCACATAGTACCGCAAGATTGCCACCCACAAGTTCGGCTGTGGCTATACCGGTTTTATTGAGCCGATTTGCTGTCAAATCGTACTCATTTTTTCGTTCAAAAAGTAAATCTCGTAATGTATTCAACGAAACAGTATCGAATTCGTCCGGCTCCACTTTTACCGCCATTTCACCATGTACAGTGCATAGCCTTTGGGTATTGTAAACCGAATGCATTACAGTCATATCACTATACCCAATAAACCACTTTGGATGGTCACTGATGGCCCGAACGATTTCATCATCCATGATTCTAATGGCCCCATACCCTCCTCTGAGAGACCATATGGCCTTTATTTCTGGGTCTTCTAAAGCCTCAAGAAGATCAGCTTTGCGCTGCTCATCAGGGGCGGAATACTTGAAAAAATTGTTAGAAATATGCTTACCAAATACTGCTTCCACACCCCATCTCCTGCAAATTTGTAAAGCATGTTCTTTTACCTCTTTAGGAATAATACCAGCCGGCGCGATGAGTGCAACCTGATCTCCTTTAGTTAGGTTTTCCTGAAAATGTGTTTTGCGCATTGAGGCTGGCAAAGGTAGTTCAAAGACCTTCTGAACGGCTATATTTGCGGCTTATTCGGAGTTCAAATGAAACACGCCAAAAAGCACTTAGTAACTGCAGCCCTGCCCTATGCCAATGGCCCGCTGCATATCGGACATATTGCAGGAGCTTACCTTCCTGCTGACATCTATGTTCGGCATCTCAGAAATTGTGGCGAGGAGGTGCTGTTCATTTGTGGTTCCGATGAGCATGGTGCAGCTATCACATTGAGAGCGAAAAAGGAAGGAATCACACCTCAGGAAATTGTTGATAAGTATCATCAAATCAACAAGAAAGCATTCGAGGAGTTTGGGATTTCCTTTGATATTTTCGATCGAACATCTGCTGCGCACCATCACCAAACTGCACAGTATTTTTTTAAAGTTCTTAACGACAAAGGTGTTTTTGAAAAGAAAGCGTCTGAGCAATACTACGATGAGGAGCACCAGCAATTCTTAGCTGACAGATATGTTCAGGGAACATGTCCCAAATGCGGCTATGAACAAGCTTATGGCGATCAATGCGAGCGCTGCGGTTCTTCTTTAAGCCCACTTGATTTGATAAATCCTCTTTCTACGCTCTCCGGCAATCCTCCGGTACTCAGAGCAACAGAACATTGGTATTTGCCTATGGAGAAAGACTCGGAATGGCTCGAGGATTGGATTACTAAAGGAAATCTTCGGGGAGAGTATCATCACGATTCTGATAATTGGCGAAAGCAGGTAATCGGACAATGCATGAGCTGGATTAATGCCGGACTGGAACCCCGCGCTATGACAAGAGACCTGGATTGGGGCGTGCCTGTTCCTCTAAAAAATACAGCAGGAAAAGTCCTGTACGTATGGCTGGATGCACCCATCGGATATATCTCCGCTACTCAGGAATGGTGCAGAAATAATGGTAAGAACTGGAAGGATTACTGGCAAAACACTTCCTGTAAGCTCGTCCATTTTATCGCTAAGGACAATATCGTTTTCCACTGTATTATTTTCCCTATTCTGCTAGAGAAACATGGTAATTTCAATTTACCCGTAAATGTGGCAGCAAATGAGTTTCTGAATCTCGAAGGGGACAAGATTAGCACCTCCCGGGAATGGGCAGTCTGGCTCCATGAATACTTATTGGATTTTCCCCATCGGGAAGATGAATTGCGATATGTACTGACATCCATAGCGCCTGAAACCAAGGATAGTGAATTTACCTGGTCTGATTATCAGGCTCGTGTCAACAATGAACTGGTTGCGATTCTGGGAAATTTCGTCAACCGGACTTTGGTTCTAACCCATAAATATTTTGAAGGCAGAGTGCCCCCACATGGAGTATTAACCGAAGTTGACCAAAATCTGGTCTCAGAAATGGAGGAAATTCCGATGAAAGTAGATCGGCTAATACGTTCACATAAATACAGGGAGGCCCAGTTCGAGTGGATGAAACTTGCCCGTCTGGGGAATAAATATCTCGCAGATACCGAGCCCTGGAAACTTATAAAATCAGACAAAGAAAGGGTAGAAACTATCTTAAACTTATCCGTTCAACTAGTAGTTAATATTGCAATTGCAGGAAGCGCTTTTCTTCCTCGAACTTGTGATAAAATATTTGAAATGATGAACTGGAATGCAGAACCCTTCGATTCTGCTGGAAAACCCAATCATCTCAAGCCTGGACATATAATTCATGATCATTCGCTCTTGTTTACTAAGGTGGATGATGAGGATATTCTAAAGCAAATTGAGAAACTAAAAAAGAAACCCGACGGTAACAAGAGCATCGGAAAAAAGGAGGTTTTTCTTCCAGAGATTAGCTTCGACGATTTCACAAGGTTAGATATTCGTGTTGGTGAAGTAATTGAAGCTGAGCCAATTAAAGGAGCAGATAAACTACTAAAACTTCGTGTCGACATTGGTTCTGAAGTTCGCACAGTAGCCAGCGGAATTGCCCAACAATACAGCCCCGAAGAAGTAATAGGAAAAAATGTAGCTATTCTGGTAAATTTAGCTCCAAGAAAGATTCGGGGAGTAAAGTCAGAAGGAATGATCCTTATGGCCGAAAAGGCGCCTAACAATCTGTCCTTTATAGAAGTCAAATCAAACGATTTTAAAGGAAGTAGAATTAAATAATTTTAACACGCAAAATAATTCGACTACCTTAGCAACTAATTGAAAAATAGAGCGTCATCCTACAAGTCCCTTGATTAGAGTTCATTATGAAAGAAATTCTCAGAAACAGCCTGGTTCTAATATCGTTATTTGGTTCAACGCTATTCAATAATTTACTGCATGCTACGCACGTCGCTGGAGGCGAAATTACCGTTGAAAACATAGCCAATGATCAATTCCTGTTGAGCTTATCCTTTTATCGGGATTGTACAGGAATTCCTTTTAACGATGTCTCCGCTACCATTAATGTTACCAGTACATGTATCCCAGACTTTAACGTAACACTATTCCTGACCAATCCGGGAGGAACTGAAGTTTCTCAAGTCTGCCCTGCCGACATTGTTAACAGCGCTTGTAACGGCGGCCCCATTCAGGGAATGGAGGAGTACGTTTTTCAGGGGATTGTGAACCTTCCCATCAATTGTACTGATTATACCTTTTCCTATCAGGAATTCGCCAGAAATCCCAGTATCAACATCATTGGCGCAGGGGGTGAGTTTTTCTATGTGGACGCTACCCTGAATACAACGCTATTCCCCAATAACAGCACTCCCTTCTTTACATCTCCACCCATCCCTTATGTCTGTGAAAATCAGACTGTTAACTACAATTATGGTGTCGTAGAAGCCGATGGCGATAGTTTGGCATACAGCCTGGTCGCAGCCAGAGGAATTGGTTTTGGTGGAAACCCTACACCTGTGACCTACAATGCACCTACTTATTCTGCCGCATCACCGTTTCCTGGAATCACGATAAACCCAAATACCGGGGAGCTTAATTTTACTCCGCTAGGGCCATCAGGCAATTATATCGTAGTGGTTCGGGTCGATGAGTACAATGGAGTCGGTCAATTGATCAGTAGCATCCATAGGGATATCCAATTTGTGGTGCTGCCTTGTTCCAACCAGATACCTACTGTTCCCGCTACGGTCGCAAATGTTACAGTAGGTGGTGGAACCGTGAATCAAACTGCCCCCCTCGAGATTACCGCTGAAGTGGGCTCTAGCTTCTGCTTTGATGTGACGTTCAGTGACGTGAATCCAGCCGACGAAGTATTTGTATTTAACAATGCAAATTCGGCACTACCCGGCTCAGTTGTTACTGAGTCTGGAATCAATCCAAAAACCGTAACGCTTTGTTGGACAGTTCCACAAGGAACCAACACCAACAATACAGTTCTATTTCAGGCAGCAGATAGCGCATGTCCGATTTCTGGTGTTAATTCCGTGGCAGTCCAAATTGTTGTTCCTCCTCCTCCTGCCCTGAATTTGAATTTGCGTTTTGTAAACGAAATTCGTTGTAATGGGAACTGCGAAGGAACTATAGTTGCAGATGTATTCGGAGGTAGCGGATTTTACTCCTACAACTGGCAACCACAGTTTAGTCCTGGGGGAGATCAAAACTTTCAGGGGCAGGGTACAGATAGCATTTGGAATGTTTGCGGAGGGCAACAATATCAATTGCAGGTTACTGATCTTAATGACCCGGACCCTTCTACTAATACCATTGATACGGTCTTCTTTTTTGTAGAACCCACTAAAATGGAGTTTCAGCAGAAAACGATGGTCAACGACGATTGTGACGCATCAACATGTAATGGCTCCATTACCGTAAATGTGATTTTCGGATCCGGCAATAAGACGTACCTCTGGAATGATGGCTCAACGGCACAAGTGAGAACAAACCTATGCCCGGGAATATATAATCTTACCGTAACAGACGATAGTAATTGTGTCCTGACTGAAACTTTTCACATCACACGGCCAACACCCTTTGGACTCAGCCTCGACAGTATTGACTCCGTTACCTGTTTTGGAGGAAACGACGGAGCTATTTACACATCACTCGACATATCCTGCGGACCATCTACCAAAGATTGCATGCCGGCCATCATCGGTACAATTGGAACAGGGGCGACATTTAATACCACCACAACTTATCCATCCATTTATGGTAATTTCAATGCCGGAGCGCGACACCAGATGCTCTACACAAAAAGCGAGCTGGATGCAGCAGGAGTAGAAGATATTATCAGCTCCATCGCATTCAACATCCTCTCTCAGGGAAATCAGGATGTCTTTGATGGATTTACCATCAAAATGGGCTGTACTAGTGTTGCTGACCTATCCGGTGGGTACGTAGCAAATCTGGATACGGTTTTCTTTTCAAAACGAATCACAACTTCATTAGGGTGGAACACCCATGATCTTGATGTTAGCTACGGTTGGGACGGTAGCTCGAATATTGTAGTAGAGGTGTGCTTCAATAATGCTGGAGCCGAATCCTTTGGGAACAACGTAATGGCACTAACCAACACTCCATTTGTCTCAACTCGTTGGTTTTCAGCAAATAATGCTAATGTTTGTTCTAGTGGAGCCACCTCAGGAACTACCAATTCGCGTCCTGATATCCGTTTTGGTCATTGTACCAATGATTTCACCTTCGACTGGGATCCGGCACCTGCCGCAGGACAAAATGATTCTATTGTTACCGGCCTTACAGCACAACAATATACGGTCTCGGTTACTACCGATGAAGGATGTGTTGTAGTCGACACTTTTGTCGTTGAAGAACCACCTGAGCTGATAGGTGTAATAACCGAAACAAGGTCCATACGATGTGCTGGAGAATGTAATGGCGAACTTCGACTAAATATCTCCGGAGGAATCCCATTTAGTGGTGGTTTTGGCTACACTATAGCATGGAGTGATGGACTTCCATCAGATACTGTTCAAACTGGCCTTTGTGCTCAGAATTACACTGTAACAATTACTGACAGAAACAATTGTCAGGAAATTGTATCCTATGACCTCGATGAACCCGACTCAATCGTTGCAAATACTGTTATCGTTAGTCCGGTTAGTTGCAACGGTGATTGTGATGGAGTAGCCCAGGTGATACCGGGAGGAGGAAGTCCTCCATACGATATTACATGGCCCTCTGGTAATAAGAATCAGACTGATACTGCACTTTGTGCAGGCACTTATGATGTAACCATCCTCGATGATAGCCTGTGTCAACTCATTGTCACTGTTGAGGTAAGTGAGCCTGATCCACTAATCGGAACCCTTTCAAGTTTAGGTGCTATTCTCTGTAACGGAGATAGCAATCTGACGCTCTTAGGCAGTGCTACTGGAGGCACACTTCCATACAATTTTCTGTGGCTACCATCCGGT
>DNTB01000051.1 GCA_003499525.1 Flavobacteriales bacterium | reverse complement strand
CACAATATCAGGTTCCAATGGGTCAAGGGTCATGCTAACATCCCTGAAAATGAACGTTGCGATGAGCTTGCAGTTCGTGCCTCCATGCAGGCCGATCTCCCAGCTGATAAGGGGTTTGAAGACTTGTTGGATTAGCGATTGAAGAAAACCCTGCCGTCCGTTTCGGATGTTTTGTAACTATCTAATAGCTCTTCCACATAGGCCTCCAAAGATTTGTATTGCTGGGCCAGTTGTTTTGGATTGATGGACTCATCCGGATGATCTTCCGGTGTTATGTCTGCAGAAGCATTGCGCAATGTGGAAGCTTTACTATCATAGAAGTCTCGAAGTTGAAACAGAATGTCAACTGCATTGTATCTGTTGAACCAGGATTCTTCAATATCCGGATCAGCCATCATCGCGAAATATTGAATGCCTCTTTGATGCATGTCGGTAGTGCCTGTTCTTTTTAAATATCTCATGTAAGATCGGGCAAAAAGTGTTTCTTCATAACCTTTTACCCGTGACCTTCGCTGCAGAAAATGCTGCTCTGATTTTGAATTTCCGTGATCAGCATAAATTTGATCAATTACTTGCTGAAGTGCAGCATTATTTTCCTTTTCTAATTGATCCGCCAACTCCATGGCTAGTTCGGCGTGGTTTAATGATATTCCATAAAGGGCCTCAGAAACAACATAATAAGAAGAATCAGATAGGCAGTCTACAAAGAAGTCTGTAAATTCATCAGTCTCGCCGAAGACATTGTGCAACGAAAAAACGGAAAGCCCCCTTATTTCACCAGACTCATCTGCCAAAGCATGCTTTATCAACTTTTCTTTAAGTGCCGCTGAATCGTATTGGACAATTTGATCTGATCTGAAAATAGCTGATTTCCTGATGCTTTTGGCAGCATCATCTATTGCTGCAAGCCAAAGGCTGTCGATTTGGTCTTCTGTGGCACCCGAAGAACTGATGTTTTCCAGAGCCCAGATTCTCTGGAAATAATCTTTGGATTGCGAATAGCGCTTTGCCTCCTGATTAAAGGTGGTATTCATGGTGTAGGTGCATAAAAGATCAGACTCCGGATTGAATTGAAATAATGTGGGCTCTTGGGTGAGCGGAAATCTAAAAGTTTCAAATGGCTCATCAACGGTAATGATGAAATCCATGGAGCTGTCATTTGAAGTGATTCGAATTTCTGTATCAAATTGAAAAACAGGCATTTTAGTGGTGTCCTGCACTTGTTCAATGGATATTTCGAATGTGTTCTCTTTCCTGTTCCATTGGGTTTCAATTTCAAGTACCGGATGACCCGGACTGTAGATCCATTGATCAAAAAATGGTTTGAGGTCCTGGCCGGTAATATCTTCCATGGCCAACCTGAATTGATCTACTTCTACGGCCTGAAACTCGTATTCATGAAGATAGTGCCGGATTCCGTCGAAGAATAAGTCGTCTCCAATTTTTTTGCGTAGCATATGAAGGATGAGCCCACCTTTTGAATAGGAATGATGATCAAACACTTCATCTTCAGTATCATAGTAGTATCTAACCATGGGTTCTACATGTCCTGCATCATGCTCATTAAGGTATTTAGTACGGTCGTTATATCGGTGTTCTTCCGCTCTTTCAAGTCCGTAATAGTATTCCAGCCAGAGATACTCAGCATAGGTCGCAAAAGACTCGTTCATCATAATATTCGCCCATGACTTAGGGCTTATCAGATTGCCAAACCAATGATGTGACAATTCATGAGCTATGATTAAGTCGTTTGGATCGTCTAATAGCTCTCGATCGTTTTTTTGAACAAAGTCACCATAGACCACTGCAGATGTGTTTTCCATAGCACCAGAAACGTAGTCCTTTACTGCGATCTGGGCGAACTTATTCCACGGGTACGGGTAATCGAAAAGTTCAGAAAAGAATGCTATCATTTCTTCTGAACGGGCAAATATTTGCTCAGCATAGTCTTCAAATTCCGGATCTACATAGTACTCAAGGAGCAATCCGGTTTTGCTGGTATCCTGAACGACCGAAAAAGGTCCTGCAGCGATCATTGCCAGATAAGCTGCATGATTCTTTTCCTGCACCCAGTAGTCCGTTTTTGTGCCATCCTGGTTGAGAATGGTAAGAATCAACTCTCCATTGGATAAGGTGACTACAGTTGTATCAGTAGTTATTTGTATTTCCTGGCTGAAACGTTCGTTTGGAGCGTCGACCGTAGGAAACCAAACCGAATTAGATGAAGGTTCTCCCTGAGACCACAATTGCTGCCTTGGATTTCCATCAATGTCTAAATAGTCGATGAAATAGAGTCCTTTACTGTCTTTTATAGCACTCCCTTTTTCAGAAATAACCTCTTCTGGTCGAGCAGTGTATTTGATATTTACAACAAAGGTGTCGTGCCGTGAAAACTCAAACTCTGCTTCGAAATACAACTTACTCCCGTCGTATTTATAGGGTACATCTACAATTTCACCTCCGACTTCGATTGTGGCATTGTGAATGACCATTCCTTTGGCATCTAAGCTAAATGCGTTAACCGGAGTATAAAAAGCAGTGCAATACAACTCTGCTCTGCCTTGGAGTTCTTTTTTATCCCAGATGGGTTTCACATCAAGCACGGTATGATGGATATCAATAACTTTTGGGTTAGCCGAACGATAGATTTTTTTTTGTACTGGCTGTCCAACAGAGATGGTATCGAGAAATACGATTTCGTCGGCCTCATAGACCATTTTTTCAGCAGGCTTACATGAGTATAAGCCGCTAATTATCAGGGCGATGAACGAAAAAAGAAGGGTGCTTGACCGCGTCATGGTGTATAGCGACAAAAATGTGGAATTATTTTATCGGCTCTTTGATTATCAACTTATTTGGACACCGTACTTTTGAAAAAATTTTTGGCAATGTATACAATTGAGATCAACGGTAAAAAATTTACTCTGTTACCCGAAGATGAGAATACATCGAAGGGAAAAATAAATGATAAACCTTATGATCTCGACATCCAGCGTGTTGACGATAGTAATTATCATATCAGCAATGGAAGTTCGTCCTACGACATTGAGTTAATTAAAATGGAGGAAGGCTCAGACATTGAGCTTCGCATCAATGGACGCAAGTACAAGCTGAATGCAAAGAATAGGCTCGACCTCTTGCTTGAAGAGCTTGGAATGAATTCGATGAAATCCAGAAAGATTACTAATCTTAAGGCCCCTATGCCTGGTCTAGTGCTGGATGTTCACGTTACTCCCGGAGACGCGGTCAAAAAAGGAGATCCTCTATTGATTCTTGAAGCGATGAAAATGGAGAATGTCATTAAGGCAGCTGGAGATGGGGTGGTAAAAAGCATCGAGATCAATAAAGGGGATGCAGTAGAGAAAAATCACCTGCTGATCAACTTTGAATAGCCTAGAAGTACGCTCTGAGCTGAATTCCTCCGGTATGCACAGCACTATTTCCTTCTGAAACCCTTCCGTTGTACGTAACATTTAGCTGAAGGTATTTGGCGATGGTTCGCTGATAAACCAGTTCCCAGACTCCATTGGTACCAATATCGAGCCCCTGAAGCATTTCAAATGCTACAGCGGAGTTTTGCTCACCGTCATAAGCATTATTGATGTAATTGACTTTTATCGTCATGCTGCTTTTACCTGCAGAGTTCACTTGTATTTCTGCCCCTGCATTTTGACTTTCATTTCTTTCACCTCCGAAATCAGCTGAATTTATTCTGTTAGCCCACTCGTATGAAATTGTGATTCTTACACCCGCACCCTGCAAGTAGGTAATGGACGGTTTTGCCGTTTGCGAAGTGATGTAAAAGTCACGGGTAGATGTTATTTCAGCACCTGATCTTTTTGTGCCCTGCGAACCTTCTATGTTGATTTGGTAAATTCGGGTCAGGTTATATCGGAGATTGATGCGGTGATTTAGGGTGTTTCTTCCTGTTAAGCCATTGGTTTGCAGAGCCTTGCTGCTCAAGTTTTGATAGGTATAGTCCACCGACCATAACGAGCTGGTTCTGTTTATGTACAGTGTATTTCTGAATGAGGAATTAATAGAAATAATGGAGCTATCTGCAATATCAGTATTAAACGGGTTGATCCATTCAGACAGGGAATTCAAGGTTGTATTTCGGTCAATTCTATACGCGAGCTGATCAGAAAATAATGTGAGGAATTTTTTCAGCCCTTTTTCTCGCCTCCAAACTACCTGAGGTTGAATGAGCGCGGTTTGATTGAATTGTGTGCGATACACCTTCCTAAAATTATTGGTAGGTGACAAAATTCGGATGTAGGTTGCCTGATCCGGAAAAGGAGCTACTTCGAACTCATCCTGTTCCTGAATTCCATTTTCATTGTAATCGATCCAGGTGTAGACCCCAGTTCCAGCAGGAACCTCGATGTAAACAAACGAGCGCTCTTCCTCCAGCCCGGAACCTACCTCGTAAAAGGAACTTAGTGATACAGCTCCTTTGAGAAGTTTTAAGGTATATTCCGTACGGGCTGTAAATGTTTCCTCCGGAGTACCATTGTACAATTCGCTGTCGAATACTTCAAGAGTGCGGTATTGACCAAAGAGGACTAATGTTTTTTTAGGGTCTTTCATGAACTTGAGTTGACCCACTATACTTTGACCCAGCGTCGTTGGAGTGATGCTGTTTTGTTTGGCAAAATCATCTGTTCGTCTTATGTATCCCAGTTTGTAATAAGTACCCGTGGTATCGCGATTTGCGACGTATGCTTCCCATTCGTAAAAACGGTAAGCGCTTTGCAAAAGGCTTTCATTGTTAGAATTGCGCTGCATGTTATTCTCCAGGTCATCGCGATAACCTATAGTCAGGAAGCCAATATCTTTCTGGAAATTGATTTTGTGCCTATAAAAATCAGCGCTTTGAAGATCGCCTCGATTGACAAGGTAACTTCCAACATAATTTCCGCGTACTCCCTTCTTTTTTACTTGTGTTGACAAGCCATTCTTGTACCCTGCATAAGAAGAACCAGCAATAAATGACTTGAAGTCATAGCGAATGGACAACGAGCTATCTTGTCGAAGGTGCAATCCAACACCAGGGAGGTACTGACTACCTGAAACCGGAAGCCCCCTAATGTTCCAATCCCGGTCGAACTCAACACTTCGATAGCGTTCAATTATGCCAAAATTATCGGAGCGCTGTTCATAATTGATACTGGAAGTGGCCTCACTTTTTCTTCCAAGAAAATTGAAAGTAAAACTCTGTTGATAGTCCAGCATTGCACCAAACCCTAGATCATCCTGCGAGTCGATTTCTGAGAAACGGTTGTTGTCAAAAACCGTTAGAGCTCCTTCAGTTATGAGTTTTCCGCGTTTTCCGATTCTAATCGATCCGCCGGCAGTGACCATTTGGCGTTTTTTAGGAGTCACCAACAATACTACAGGTGCATAATTACCCTGTGAAACACCGTTGGAGCGATTAGTGTATTCAAAGACACGACCATTTGCGGTTGAAGGTTTTTCAACATAATCACCATTACCCGATCCTACGTTGGAGAAACTCACCTGAAACCGGGCAGAATCCGGGTTGGTTGAAAAAACGAAAATGCTGTCACCATCTGGTCCTGGCACTTTTTTGTACAGTACCCTATCCGTGCTGAAATCCACTGTACGAGAAGACTCTACAAGAGCCTCATCAATATTGTCACCAATAGATTCAAGAAGTAGAATATTATCATCCGTTATGTCCTGCAGTAAAGGGCGGTTTTTGTTGTCTTGTTCGCTGTAGACATTGATGTAACCCTCAAAGTTCTTTCCCTTCAGGTTATCCGAGAACTGTATAAGCGACCGGGCATAAGCCTGTGAGGTGTATTGAAACTCTACCACAATCCTTTTGTCCTTGGTTATTGGTTGTCTGGCGGTAAAGGTTATTTCCGAGCTGTTGTAGTCTATGATATAGTCCCGGTCCTGACCACGTTCGAGCTTTCGTCCGTCGATGTAAACGACTTCTGTTCCTGAAAGAATAATAATAAACCCTTCATTTTCAGTGCCTTCAAGCCTGTAGGGGCCCTGATTTCCTTCGGTTCCGTTAAACACATTTCGTGCAAATTTCCCTCTCGATACAGCTCCCGATAACTGTACACTATTGATAAGATCTTTCTTGATGCGAAATGCAGTGGTTGCACCACCTCCCCGAAGTCTTTTGTTGTACCTCATAAAGTGTCCTCCAGAACTTGTGATCTGAAAATCTCCGGCGGTCAATTGAGATTTGTCATCATAAAGCTGGATGTAGACCTGATCAAAATCCTGTAGCTGTTGCGTATTGCCTTCCGGTTGAACAGGAATGTTCTGGTCTGAAATGACTGCCTTTATGTTGATCTTATCGGTCAATTTACCGGATAACTGTAGATTGAGGTTTGAATTGACCCCCAGATTTTGGTTGTTTCCAAATAGTGCTCCTCGTGATATACTTCCACTTTTATCCAATCCTCCGGCCTGAAATGGTTTTTGGACCTGCGTTTTTTGTCGCAGTAGATAAGGTTGAGTGGAGTATTCTTCACGAATATTTGTGGTGTCTTTATGGAAGAATTCCGACGAAAGATCGAGATTCCAAACCCGGTATTCCACTTTCACAGAGTCAATATTTGGCTTTGTTCTCCATGAAAATGTGGAGGTTGCACAATCCAGATAATAGTCTTCTTCCGCAATGTCAGTGCTCAAAACCTTAAAAGTTCCCGGAGCTATAGAGAGAGTGTCCAGCTCCAGGGTATCGAGAACTTGTATGGTTTTTGTTCTCAAATTGGAAAACTCCGTTTGCGCATGCCCGGGGAGAGAGGAAAAGAGTATTATGAATAAAAGAAATCGGTTCAAGCTGGAGTTTCTGCTATCGTGCGAATTTAGCCAGTATACATGGTGTCCACTACAACGATTTCACAGGTATTTAATTGTTTCATAAAATGAGCTAATAGATACGGCAACAATTGTTTGATGTGCTGAACTAACTTCGTTTATCATGAGTAAATCGGTAAGAAGAAATATATCGTTGGGATCCAGAATTTATCTTTCTATGATCGCCCTGATCATTATTTCTTTATTGGTAACCGGTATTGTGACCATCATTTTCTTTAAAGATCAAAATGAAAACTATCACCTCGGCAGGTTACAGAGGAAGGAAAACTCCATCATGCTTGCATTGAATTACTACGTTACAGAGCGCGAAATATCAGAATTCAACAGCAAACTTGACCATAAAATTGATGAGTTAGCGGATATACATAACCTCGACTTTAATATCTACAACCCCCAGGGAACCCTCTTAAAATCAACCGTAGAAGAATCACTGAAACCAAATCTTGCTGAGCCAGAGATCAATGAAGAGATGTTAAGACGCATTCTGAACGATACGGTTCCGGTAATTGAGAAGTCCTTTCATCAAAACGAAAATTACCTGTCGACATTCTTCACGGTCTCATCCATACAGGGGGCCCCGGTGATTATCGTTCACATGCCCTATTTCAAGGATAGTCGTAAGAATCAGGAAGAATTGCGATCTTTTTTGAGTACCCTGGCCCAGGTGTTCATCTTTTTATTCATCGGAGCAAGTATTCTTGCATATTTTCTTTCCAACTACATCACAAAATCACTTTCGACGATCAGAGAAGGTCTGGAGCGCGTCAAATTCAAGGGGTCGGTTAAGCATCTTCAATGGTCTGGTAGGGATGAAATTGGAGCTCTGGTGGACCAATACAACAGCATGGTCGATGAGCTTGAGCGAAGTGCCGAATTGTTGGCTCAGAGCGAACGCGAATCTGCCTGGAAAGAAATGGCCCGTCAGGTAGCGCATGAAATCAAAAACCCGCTGACCCCTATGAAGTTGAACGTTCAGCACATGATGCGAACACTAAGAGATAATCCTGAAGACCTCCCGGAGCGTTTTGAGAAATTTGCAGAAATAATGGGAGAACAAATTGATAGCTTATCGCGAATTGCCACAGAATTCTCAGACTTTGCCAAGATGCCTACCCCAATTCTGGAGGAATTAGATCTGAGTGAGGAAATTGAACGAGTGGTTGAATTGTATAAGAATGCGGTGGAGGCAGAAGTAGTCTTTGAGAAGTCAGAGTCTGACCTAATCGTTCTGGCTGACAAAAAACAACTACAAAGGGTATTTAATAACCTTATAATCAACGCAATACAGTCAATTCCTGAGGGGCGGTCTGGAAAGATTGTTCTTACTACCGTGTTGAAAAGAGATCGGGTTTTGGCACATGTACAGGATAATGGAATGGGAATACCGGAGTCCGCTCAAAGCAAGATTTTCAAACCATACTTCACCACTAAATCAGGCGGTACAGGACTTGGGCTTGCCATGGTTTATCAAATGCTAAAAGAGTTTGGAGCATCCATTGAATTCCAAACAGAGGAAGGTGTCGGAACCAAATTCACCATAGCTTTTTCCTCATAAAGACTCAGTTTTTGATATTGCCCTACCTCGTTTAACTAAATTTGAAGGACAACCCAAATTACCATAATGGAAAACATCATCATCGATACCGATGAAAGAATTCGGTACATTACCATTAACAGACCTGAACAGCTCAATGCGCTGAATGTCGAAACCATTGCCGAGCTTAGCGAGGCTTTTCAATTGTCCGATGAGGATCAGGACATTCGAGCTATTATTCTTACCGGCTCGGGAGAAAAAGCATTTATTGCAGGTGCCGATATTAAAGAATTCGCTGATTTCACGATTGGCCAGGGCAAGGAGCTAAGTGCACGAGGGCATGAAACACTTTTTAACCTCGTCGCAAATTTGCAAACACCTGTAATAGCTGCTATCAACGGGTATGCCCTTGGAGGTGGATTGGAACTTGCGATGAGTTGTCATATTCGTATAGCGTCAGATCGCGCCAAACTAGGATTACCAGAAGTTTCCCTCGGTGTCATTCCCGGATATGGGGGGACACAAAGACTTGCCGAATTGGTTGGTAAGGGACGAGCGATGGAAATAATTCTTACCGCAGGAATGATATCGGCAGAAGAAGCACATCAAATGGGATTGGTCAATCATGTCACTTTTCCGTCAGGCCTGATGAGCCGAGCCGAGGAAATAGCACGTCAGATTTGTAAGAATTCGCCTCGCGCGATCGGTCTTGCCATCAAAGCTGTCAATGCCGGATTGATGAATAAATCTAGAGGCTATCAGAAGGAAATCGAAGCCTTTGGAGAAGCGTTTGGCACAGAGGATTTTAAGGAAGGTACCTCTGCATTTTTGGAAAAGCGCAAGGCTGCATTTACAGGAAACTAATTGATTATGAGATATATAACAGGGTCGATTATCCTAATGTTGGTTTTTGGTTGTGGAACCGAAAACGACAAAAAAGTTAAGGATAAAGTGATAGAAGAAATTGTCGTTGACGGACCGGAAGACAAACCAGAAGCGGTTCAGGAGGTTGTAATAGCCAAATTTGAGGAAATGTTCGGATCTGATATCGAAGTGGAATGGGAATTCGAGCACGGAAAATGGGAGGCTGAGTTTGATGATAGAGGAAAAGAAGTAGAGGTCTATTTCACTACCGACGGCCAGTGGTTAGAGTCCAGTAAAGAGATGGTGGAATATCCTGAGGGTTTTTTCAAAGATGTTCTTGATGATTTTGAAGGGTATGAATTGGTTGAAGTATTCGAGACAAAAACGACAACATTAGAAGGGTATCGTATTGAGCTATTAAACAATGAAGAAGAAGTAGACATTCTCTTTACCAATGATTTGGAGATTGTTGAGATAGAAAAAGAGCGAGTCGTGCACGAAGAAGATGAAATAGAATAATTATGAAAAAGTACATGCGCACAGCAATAATATTTGCAATTCTCTTTTTTCTAGTTCCCGATATTGGCCGTGGTCAGAAGGCATATCAATATGATACAGCACGCACTATGGACCGAAAAAATGTGGTGCGCTGGAATATGACGCCCTGGATATTGTGGGGCGGGGGGAACTTCACTTTGGGATATGAACGACGAATCAGCGAATTTCAAAGCGTGAGTTTAAATGTTGGTCGACTCGAATTTCCTGAGTTGGTAAGTTTGAATCTATCGAGCCTAAATGTTGGAACACAAAAAGATAGAGGCGGGTTTAGCATTGCAGCAGATTATCGGAGGTATTTTAAAACCCGTAACCGGGGCTTAGCTCCAGATGGATTGTATTGGGGGCCATATATCGCGTATTATACTATGGGACTCCAAAATAGCTGGATTTACACGGATTCAAACACATTTGATCAATCCAACCTTACTCTGGACGGCAGAATTAATATTCTAAATGTTGGAGTAGAACTGGGGTATCAATTTGTCATTAAAAGGAGACTCACCGTAGATCTAATATTCATAGGTCCAGGAGTCGGGTTTTATTCTGGAAAATTTGAACTCGATGGCAATTTGAACATAGATGAAGAGGATGAATTAATACAAGCATTACGTGATGCTCTATATGAAAACTACCCCGGACTGGAAACACTGGTATCCGAAAAGACACTGGAAACCTCAGGTAGTTTCGGAAACTGGGGTGCGGGATTACGGTTCGTTGTTCAAATCGGTTTTGCCTTTTAGCCTGTCATTTGTCAAGGATTCTTTGTTTTGTTGAGGAATGATGAGCCTCAAAAGTCTCGCCGGACAAACTGCGATTTATGGTCTACCCAGTATTCTGGGACGTTTTCTGAACTTCCTGCTGGTTCCGTTATACACTGGACAGTTCGTAGCTGCTGAATATGGAATCGTCAATGAAGTTTATGCTGTTGTAGCCTTTGTGGCTGTAATTCTTCCTTTAGGTTTTGAACCCGCCTATTTCCGATACGCAGCCCGTGAAGAATACAACGAGAAAGAGGTTTATCAAAGTGCATTAGCAGTTGTAACCCTCTCGGCACTATCTTTCATCTTCATCATCTTGATCTTCACCCAGCCGGTGGCCAACTGGATGCTTTACCCGGATCACCCTGAATATATTTTGTGGATGTCCGGAGCCTTATTCTTTGATGCTCTGGCGGTAATTCCATTGGCCAGGCTGAGACACCGCCAAAGGGCGATGAAATTTGCCGTAATCAACCTTACCGGCATTCTGGTAAATATTGGACTCAATGCACTGTTGGTTTGGTACTTTCTTGGTGCTGCGGTAAACGGAAATATTCCCAGTTGGCTCCAATGGCTTGATCCGAATATAGGAGTAGGGTTTATTTTCATTGCCAACTTTATTTCATCCGGGGTTCGATTTCTGCTTTTGATTCCATCGTACTCCGACTTCAGGCTGAAGTTCAACCGTAGGTTGAATTTACAGCTCTTGAGGTATGCCTTGCCCCTTGTTGTTGCTGCCTTTGCGGGCGTAATTAATGAAACCATCGATCGCAGATTGCTAAGGGTTATTTTGCAACCTCTTTTTGGCGCAGAAGAGGCGCTTGCTCAGGTTGGTATTTATGGTGCGGTCTACAAACTTTCAATAATCCTGACCCTTTTTACTCAGGCATTTCGATATGCGGCTGAGCCGTTTTTCTTCAGAACAGATGAAGGCAGTAATAAAAAAACAGTCTATGCCGATATGATGAAGTGGTACACAATTGTTGCCTTGCTAGCATCTCTTTTAGTACTTCTGTTTTTGGATATTTTCAAAATACTTATTCGAACAGAGGAATATTGGACCGGGCTGTACATTTTGCCTATTCTATTAATGGCCAATATTTTTCTGGGCTGGATTTATAATCTTTCCGTGTGGTACAAGGTTATTCATAGAACGGCATTTGGTGGTTTCATTGCACTGGCGGGAGCCGGAATCACCGTTCTTTTTAATTACGCCCTCATCCCTAGTATGGGCTACGAAGGAAGCGCCTGGGCAACCTTTACGGCATATGGATTTATGGCGGTTCTTTCTTACGCACTGAGCCGGAGACACTATAAAATTTCCTATGACCTTCCATCAATATTCGGGTACATGGTATTGGCAATATTGCTGGTCATTGTTGATCGATATTGGATTCAAAACCAGGCCACGTTGCTGTACATTTGGAAGTTGATGGCCATGGTAGTTTTTGTTTCTATTGTAGCCATTAAAGAACGAAAAACTCTACTTAAATTATTGAGATAAAATGTTGAAAATCAAAGTGGTAAATAAATCTAAACACGATCTTCCGCATTATGCTACTCCACATGCAGCTGGTCTTGATCTGAGAGCAAATCTCGATGAACCTGTGCTGTTAGCTCCGCTAGACAGGGCACTCATTAAAACAGGTCTATACATTGAAATCCCGGAGGGATATGAAGCTCAAATCAGACCTCGTTCCGGATTGGCCTTAAAAAAAGGTATTTCTTTAGTCAATACACCAGGGACAATTGATGCAGACTACAGAGGAGAAATCGGGGTAATTATGATAAACCTAAGTAATGAACCTTTTGAAGTTGTTGACGGTGAGCGAATCGCTCAGATGGTGATCAACAAGTACGAGCAAATTTCGTGGGAACTGGCACAGGAACTTCAGGATTCGGGCAGAGGAGCTGGAGGTTTTGGATCAACAGGCACCAAATGATTGAAATACAGAACTATATTGATGGCGAATTGGCAGCCCCTGTATCAGGGAACTATCTGGAAAATATTGAACCCGCCAAAGGCGAAGTCTACAGCAAGATTCCCGACTCCGATAAGCGGGACATAGAGAACGCAACTGCGGCCGCACTTCGGGCATTTCCGGTTTGGAGTAAGACACCCGCAAAGGAGAGGTCGAATATATTGATGCGTATTGCGGAGCTAATCGATCAGAATTCAGAGATGCTGGCAGCAGCGGAAAGCCGCGATAACGGAAAGCCGATAAAGCTCGCAAGGAGTGTCGACATTCCAAGGGCGCGAGACAATTTCCACTTCTTTGCTACGGGCATTCTCCATTTTGCTTCGGAAGCTCACGAGATGGAAGGTGTGGCTATAAATTACACGAGAAGGCAACCCATAGGTGTTGCTGGGTGTATATCTCCCTGGAACCTGCCTCTGTATCTTTTTACCTGGAAAATTGCCCCCGCTCTCGCTGCGGGTAATTGTGTGGTTGCCAAACCATCGGAAGTCACACCCATGACGGCTTACTTATTGTCAAAAATTTGTATCGAGGCGGGCTTGCCAGCCGGAGTGCTTAATATCGTTCATGGTTTGGGGCCTAAAGTAGGGCAGGCTATATCGGAACACCCTCATATTAAGGCGATAAGCTTTACCGGTGGAACGGCCACAGGAAAACGCATTGCTCAAACAGCCGCTCCCATGTTTAAAAAACTTTCTTTGGAGCTCGGAGGTAAAAACCCGAATATCATTTTCGCCGATTGTGACTTTGAAGAGGCCCTAAAAACAACAGTTCGTTCATCATTTGCAAATCAGGGTCAAATCTGTTTATGCGGCAGTCGAATATTCATTGAGCGGGCTATTTACGAGAAGTTTCGAGATGCTTTTGTCGATCGAGTCTCAAGGCTTAAAGTCAGCTATCCAGAAGACCCTGATGCCAAATTAGGGGCAGTAGTTTCGAAATCACACTTCGAGAAAATCCTTTCGTACATCGACCTTGCCCGAGAAGAAGGAGGGCATGTCTTAACAGGAGGAGAACCTGTTCAATTGGGCGGAGATTATGAGCATGGCTACTATCTGCGACCTACTGTAATAGAAGGGCTTGCTCACTCCTGTAGAACGAATCAGGAAGAAATTTTTGGACCTGTAGTAACGCTAACACCATTTGATTCTGAAGAAGAAGTACTGGCAATGGCCAATAGTGTGGAGTATGGTCTTTCGGCTACTATTTGGACAGAAAACTTAAGAAAAGCCCATCGTGTAGCTCATAAAGTGGAAGCTGGTATAGTATGGGTTAATTGCTGGCTAGTGCGAGATTTAAGAACTCCATTTGGTGGAATGAAGAACTCGGGTGTCGGCAGAGAAGGGGGCTTCGAAGCTCTTCGATTCTTTACAGAACCCAAGAACGTTTGTATTAAACTCTAAATAAGATGAAGATATTAGTAATTGGAGCTTTAGGTCAGGTAGGAAGCGAATTAGTAGGGGTGCTTCAGGAAAAGTATGGATTAGATCAGGTTATTGCTTCTGATATTAGGGATGAAGCGCCAGCAAACTGGAGATATGAAAAACTTGATGTGCTTGACAAGGATGGTCTAAGGAAATTGGTAATTGATGAAAAAATAGATTGGATTTTCAATCTCGCAGCAATGCTCTCAGCTACGGCAGAACAAAATGTAGATTTTGCCTGGAAGTTAAATATGGAAGGACATTTAAACACTTTAAATCTTGCCAAAGAGGGTATAATAAAGAGGCTGTTTTGGCCTAGTTCCATAGCCGTTTTTGGACCGTCTACACCGAAGGATCAAACTCCTCAACGAACCATCATGGATCCGAATACGGTGTACGGCATTTCTAAGTTGGCTGGGGAAAGATGGAATGCTTACTACCACGAGAAATTTGGAGTGGATGTCCGAAGCATAAGATATCCGGGTTTGATAGGATGGAAATCACTGCCAGGCGGAGGAACAACGGATTATGCTGTAGATATTTTTCATCAAGCTAGAAAAACAGGGAGTTATGAATCATTTCTGGATGAACATACCGCCTTGCCTATGATGATGATGGAAGATGCTGTGCGTGCCACAATAGAAATAATGGAGGCGCCCGATAATGAAGTCAAAGTCAGAGAGAGCTATAATTTATCAGGCACTTCTTTTAACCCTGATGAACTTACAAAGGAAATTAAGAAACACCTTCCTGATTTTTCCATTTCATATGCACCAGATAACCGGGATATAATTGCGCAGAGTTGGCCACATAGTATTGATGATGCTGAAGCAAGAAAAGATTGGGGCTGGAATCATAAGTATGGTATTTCAGAATTAGTTGTAGAAATGCTTGAACACATCTAGATAATTACTGTTTTTCTATCATGAAAACCGGAATAATAGTTTTAGTAGCGCTTGCGGCATTGGCTTTCTTAGCCTTTCGTTTTGTATACAACGGGAAGAGCAAAACACTCAGGATAGGTGATAAAATGCCCATTTTTGAATTGCCCGATCAAGATGGTAATGATTTCAATATCAAGAAATTGGTTGGCAAGAATAATCTTGTAGTCTACTTCTATCCGAAAGATGACACTCCGGGTTGTACTAAAGAGGCATGTGCCTTTCGTGATCAGTTTGAAGCGTTTTCTGACTTAGATGCTGTGGTTATCGGAATTAGTGGAGACAGCCCTGAATCGCATAGAGAATTTAGAGAAAAACACAATTTGCCGTTCACTTTGTTAAGTGATGAAGAGGATATGGTTCATGATCTTTTTGGAGTCAAATCAGGGTTAATTCCGGGCCGTGTAACCTTCGTAGTAGACAAGAAGGGGATCATTAAATACACCTTTGATTCTATGATGAATGCTACACAGCACGTGGAAGAGGCGAAGAAGATTTTGCAGGACTTAGGCTAAGTATCTGGTCAAATTACTTTACATAGGAAACTCACGCAACACCTCACTTTAACTGAAATTCGAGAGGTGTTCGAGTATCGGAAATATTAGCTAAATTTGAGGCATAATTCAACATTAATCATCTAACGTGAGATTTTCTTTACTTTTTTCTACTATTTCCTTATTTCTATTTACTCCAAGCACGGCGCATAGTACGTTGACGCGTGCTTCACAATCATTTCAGGCAGGTCATAGCTTCTAATCCGAAAGCTGCAGATAATTACAAAAGATTTAAATATTCAGTAAGATGAAAAATGCTCTTTTTATAGGCATAGCATTATTGCCTTTATGTGTGGCAAATGCCCAAATAACATTAACAGAGGCAACACATGCCCCACTGGCCGGAGAAAGCTATACGTACAACGTAAAAAACAATGTGCATCCCGCTGGAATAGAACAGGATGGACAAAATGTAGTTTGGGATGTCTCTTCGATAGGAGTCTCAAATCAACAAACTAAAAGTTATGATCTGGCTTCCATGGGGGCACATGCTCCCATGTATCCCGGAGCTACTATTATGTCCATTACGAATATTCCTGACATTGCAGGTTACTTTGATGTCTGGCAAAACGGCATAAGGTTTCTCGGTGACCATACGGAAATAAGTGGATTTGAAGAACAGATTGTCCACAGCTCGGGAGTATATATGTTTTTGCCTTTTCCTTTTTCTTATGGAGATGCTGCGAGTTCGAGCTATTTTGGAACGTATACAAACTCGTTTAATCAGACGGCCAATCGAACTGGACAAAGATCTATTTTTTGTCAGGGATTTGGCACTTTGGTATTGCCATATGGAGCCGTAGAAAATGTATTAAAAGTTACTTCATCAACACTTTATACTGATATAGGAGCTGGAATTGACAAAGATTTTGTCGAGACTATGTATTCTTTTTATGATGCTCGGAATAGGGTGCCCATAGCTACTTTTTTCACTAAATACACCGACGGTAGTTTGTCATTATTGTCTTTTTCTTATCTCGATCAGGCAAGCATTAAGGTTGGATTAAATGATGTATTAGGTGAATCGTTTAAAGTTTATCCTAATCCGGTTACTGACGAAGTATATATTAGCTCACCTATTCCCATTGATCGAATTGAATTTCTTTCCTTAACAGGTCAGATTATTCGATCTATTAAGAGTCCCGGGCTTAACATTGCTATAGATTTAGCTGAATTAACCGCTGGTTTATACTTTATTAAGGTTCATGTGGGAAAGGAATCAATAGCGAAGAAGATGGTTGTTCAATAATCCGAACAATATGGGGTGATTTTCATTAATCCTCTATAATTTCCGACTATGAAAATCAAACCAACAACTAAAGAATACCAAAAGGACGACCTTACTGTTCTATGGAAACCGCATTTGTGCATTCATAGCGAAAAATGCTGGAGAGGGCTACCAGATGTATTTCAGTATGGAAAGAGACCGTGGGTAAACCCAGACGGTGCAGACGCTAATTCCATTATGGCACAGATTGACCAGTGCCCGTCGGGGGCATTATCTTATCGAAAAAAGGAAGAGAATGCCGATTTACAATCCGGCCATGCAACTAAGGTGGTTTTGATGAAAAACGGCCCAATGATCATTGAGGGAAACATCAGCTGGGAGCTAGGTGAACAGAAGGGTACCGGAGAAGGAAAAACGGCATTCTGCCGATGTGGAGCCTCAGGAAATAAGCCTTTTTGCGATGGTAGTCATGCTAAATCCGGATTCGAGGGTTAATCTTCGATAATTCGGCTGCGGCTTCGCCACATGAAATAGATACCTGCCAAAACCAAAGGAATGCTTAACCACTGTCCCATGTTTAGTGACATTCCTTCCTCGAATGCTTCCTGATTTTCTTTGACCATTTCAACGAATATTCTAAATCCGAATATGGTTGTTAAGAAGGCACCAAAAAGAAAGCCGAGGTATTTTCCGGCATTTCGTTTCCAATAAGCCCAATAGAGCCCGACAAAAATGATCAGATAAGCGATGGCCTCGTAAATTTGAGAAGGGTGTCGGGGAACATCTCCAAACTGCGGGTTTCGAACGAACAGTACAGCCCAGGGAAGGTCACTTGGTTCTCCTACAATTTCAGAGTTCATAAAATTCCCCAAACGTATAAGAGCACCAGCCAAAGCAATAGTAATGACTACCCTATCGAGCGTCCAGAGCATGTTTTTCTTTGCAACCCGTTTAGACCATATCCCGATGGCGATAATGTTCCCGATGGCCGCTCCATGACTGGCCAGCCCGCCTTCCCAGATTTTTAGTATCTCTCCGGGGTGCTGTGAATAGTAGTCCCATCCATAGAAAAAAACATGACCCAGTCTGGCACCTAAAATGGTTCCGACCATGACATAAAGAAAAATAGAATCAATCCACTTTTCGGGGGCATTTTCATGTTTAAAAATGCGCTGAAGGATTTTCCATCCAATAAGAAACCCTGATGCAAACAGCAGTCCGTACCATCGTGGGTGAATCGGCAGATTTTCAAACAAAGCCGGAAGAAACTCGGGATTCATATCCCATACAATGGTCATAATTGTCATGGTTCAGATATTAGATTTGGTATCGTATCAGGCAAGTTTTCTCGGACTGCTCTGCTTGAAATCAGTCCGCGGGCTCTCGAATAGAGCAAATCTCGTTTGGCGGAGGGCTCCATAGACATCATTTCCCTGGCCATATTGAATAATGCAACGTTATAAATTGTGGTGTCGATTAACGTATTCTCAGCTTCCGAAAGTTTCTGCTCCAGCCAGTAGGTTTTGGAATCGGTCATTTTTTGTGAAAAGGTGCGTTCGTGAATTCGGGTTAAAACATACTCTACATACTGGGCGTTGTCGGATGCCTGATCATTGGGGTACTCAATTTCATCTAACTGGTTATAAAAGCTTGGTGAAGGCTTAAAGCTCAGGCTGTCTACGGCCAAAGCATGCAACCGAGGATAACTCTCTAAATATGTTGCGGCCAGATAGTAATTGGACACGGATTCCTGTTCCATAAAAGTTTTGCTGCCCCTCGGGTGATTGGTAATGTAGAGAAGTAAAATGGAATCGAGAGCAGACCTGAAAGAGGTGACCCATGAGACGTATTGTTGCTCGGAAAAGGAAATAGCAGTCTTTGATTGAAGCTGAATTCGGGCCAATTCTCTCTTGCGGTCGAAAAGGTAACGGGCCTCGTACTTCATACCTCCACCAAAACTCGGTTTTTCATAAGGTTTCCTGACATCAAGATCAATTGAGAGCTTCTTACCTGGCACGAAGTATACCGGAAGTGTTACTTCATCTGCCTCGAAAGTATAGTAGCCCTCATCAAAATCCTGCTGATGAAAAAAGACATCAAGACTATCGAGCTTGAAGGTTTGTTTTGCCGGAAACTTTCCGCAGGCAGATTCAAACGGAGAAATCGATTCTGTGAGAAAAACCAACCCCGTTTTGGTATTCAGAATTTCACCATCAATTCCGCCTTTTTCCACCTCCTGCTTTGGGGAGCATGAGACTAAAAGAACTCCAATTAAAAGAATTATTAGGCTATAATAATGTTGCAAAGCTCGCTGCAAATGTTCCTCCGTTAAATGTGCCATTAATAGTATATTCCAATTGCTTGGACCCATTTTGGAATTGGGTAAAGTTTCCTTCCAGCGTTTCTCCTGCGGTATAAACGCCAGTCGTATTGGCCATGTTTAAGAGTGTTAGTGAAGATCGCGAATTACCGGATAATTCACATTCAAAAGTATCACCACCCTGAGCGTCGATTCGAACGTGGGTGTTATCTACCTTCTCAACGAGTATGATAAACTGTCCTGTGAAATTTTGAGAAGGATCGTTTTCGTAGTTTAAAGTGTACACTCCACTGTAACTGCCCTCAATAAAGTCAGTGAGATCGGTATCCTGAATGATGCGCTCGTCTTCCCTGCAGCCAATGGTTAAAAAACTGATAAACACAAGAAATATAATGGGGGTTCTAGTTCTTATCATGTTTTAATTTTAGTTCTGTTAGTTGTTCTTCCGCTATTGCAGATGGCGTGTCGATCATAACGTCTCTACCGGCATTATTTTTTGGAAAGGCAATAAAATCTCTAATACTCTCTTCACCGGAAAGCACCGCCGCTACCCTGTCCAAACCAAAGGCAATTCCTCCGTGTGGTGGTGCTCCATATTCAAAAGCCCCCATCAAAAAGCCAAATTGACTTTCTGCTTCTTCCTGCGAGAAACCTAACAATTCAAACATTTTTTCTTGCAAAGTCCTGTCGTGAATCCTAATCGATCCACCACCAAGCTCAATGCCATTTATGACAAGGTCGTATGCATTTGCTTTTATAGCAGAGGGGTTGTCATTCAGTTCTTCTATGGTATTTCCGGAAGGACTGGTAAACGGGTGGTGCATCGCATGAAATCTCTGGTGTTCCTCATCCCATTCCAGCAAGGGAAAATCAATGACCCATAGCGGCGCGAACTCATTCTTTTTTCTCAACTCAAGGCGATCCCCCATTTCCAGTCTTAATACGTTCAATGCATTTCGTGTCGAATTTGTTTCTCCTGCCATAATAAGTAAGAGGTCACCAGGTTTTCCTTTCGCTATTTCGAAACAGGATTTGAGCTGTTCGGGGGTGTAGAATTTATCTACAGAACTTTTGATGGAACCGTCTTCATTATATTTTACCCAGACTAATCCCTTTGCGCCTACTTGTGGACGCTTTACAAAATCAATCAGTTGATCAAGTTGTTTACGCGAGTAGTTTGAAGCACCTGGAACGTTTATTCCAACGACGAGTTCCGCTTCATCAAAAACCTTAAACCCGCTGTTCTGAAGTACCTGGTTAAGCTCTACAAACTGCATCCCAAATCGAATATCGGGCTTATCGCTTCCATAAAGTCTTATCGCATCATCATACAACATATGAGGAAAATCATCCAGTGTTATATTGATTAACGATTTAAAAAGATGCTTGGTAAGGCCTTCGAACATAGTGAGTATGTCTTCGCGCTCGACAAAAGACATCTCACAATCAATTTGAGTGAACTCAGGCTGGCGGTCAGCCCTTAGGTCTTCATCTCTAAAACATCGTACAATTTGAAAATAGCGGTCGTAGCCACTTACCATAAGCAGTTGCTTGAAGGTTTGAGGTGATTGTGGCAGGGCATAAAACTCCCCCGGATGCATTCTTGATGGCACGATAAAATCCCGGGCTCCTTCAGGAGTGGATTTGATGAGATATGGAGTTTCGATTTCAATAAAATCGAGATTATCAAGGTACTTTCTGGTTTCAATGGCCAGCTTATGTCGTAAAATCAGGTTGTTTTTAAGCGGATTTCTGCGCAAGTCGAGGTATCGAAATTTCATTCGAATTTCCTCCCCGCCATCTGTTTCGTCTTCTATAGTGAATGGTGGTAGCTTGCTCTTATTCAGCACTGTGAGTTGTGATACGGTCACTTCCACTTCGCCGGTGGGCATGTTGGGGTTTTTACTGCTTCTTTCAATAACATGACCCCGAACCTGAACTACATCCTCACGACCTAGTTGGCGCGCTTTTTCGCATAAGACTGGATTGGTTTCCATATTGAAAGTGAGCTGTGTAATGCCATATCGATCTCGAATATCGATAAAGGTCATTCCTCCAAGGTCTCGGGATTTTTGCACCCATCCGGAGAGGGTTACTGTTTCGTTAATATTTTTAGGGCGTAATGCGCCACAGGTATGGGTTCGGTACATACAGTTAAGAAAAGCGCGAAATTAATGCTTTAACAATGGATGTGCACATGTATTTTTGGAAGCTATGCTTACTGTAGAGAGTGACGAACATTTTATGAGAATGGCACTTATAGAGGCCCAGAGAGCCTACGATCTTAATGAAGTGCCTGTTGGAGCGGTAATTGTGAGCGCTGGCCGCATTATCGCCAGAGCCCATAATCTTACAGAACAGCTAAACGATGTAACCGCTCATGCCGAAATGCTCGCGTTTACTGCCGCATCGGAGTTTATGGGCAGTAAATATCTGTGGGACTGTACTTTATATGTCACTCTTGAGCCGTGCATAATGTGTGCTGGAGCAGCATTCTGGACCCAAATGGACCGAATCGTCTTTGGTGCCAGCGATGAAAAAAGAGGATTTCGAAATGCAGACTCCCCAATTTTGCACCCAAAAACCAAATTAGAAGGGGGGCTTCTGGCAGACGAAAGTGTTGTGATGCTTCAAGATTTTTTCAGAAAATTGCGCAGCTGAACCAATTCGACAGTAGTTTCGTTAATGAGCCCCAGAAATCAATAATCAATAATAAATACCGATATGTATCCTGAAGAACTTGTAGCACCTATGATTGATGACCTCACGACAGTAGGGTTTGAGGAACTCAAAACACCAGATGCAGTAGATGAGGAAATGAAAAAACAAGGCACCTCGCTGGTTGTTGTTAATTCAGTATGCGGCTGTGCAGCAGGAAATGCCAGACCAGGCGTGAAGATAGCCAAGCAACATAATAAACTCCCGGACCGGTTTGTAACGGTATTTGCAGGAGTGGATAAAGACGCAACTTCGCAAGCCAGAAAATACATGTTGCCTTATCCGCCATCTTCCCCTTCCATTGCGCTGTTTAAAGACGGAAGGCTGGTGCATTTTCTGGAAAGACATCATATCGAAGGCAGACCTGCCGAACGGATTGCTGAAAATCTAATGGCAGCTTTCGACGAATTCGTCTAAAGTTATCCCAATAATTTCCAGTTCATCCTGTTTTTTGAGGCACTCATCCTATTTTATTCATGAGTGTGGGCTCAGATTGAATTCTTTTGTCCAAAATTCAGTTTGTGGAAGCTCTGGTTAAAAAAGTACTCCCCATATTCATTGGTGCAGGAATACTCCTTGGTATTTTGCAGAATATAAACTACTTCGTCGCCAACGAAAACATGAACTATGAAAACTCCATGGGTCAGGGGCTTCAGTTCTTCCTGTATTCAATCTCATATACCGTAATCATAGGTATGGCAGTCGCCCTGACCTATGAGTGGATTCGCAAAAGGTTGGCCTGGGAGGATGGAATTGCACGTAAGATTATCATTGAATATCTCTCCAGCCTGGTCGTTGCACTTTCCGTAATGACTGCGCTTTCCTATGTATTGGTTCCACAGTATTGCGTGGAGGGAACCTTTAGCATGGAGCTCAAAGCGAATCTCATCATAACCTTTGTAATGGATACCGTCATCATGCTGTTCATCAACAGCATCATGATATTTAAAGACTGGAGAGCCGCACTGATGGAAAAGAATAAGCTCGAGAAAGAAAATATTCAGATGCAGTTCCAGATGCTCAAAAACCAACTCAACCCACATTTTTTGTTTAACAGTCTGAATACATTGTCTTCGCTGGTTCACATCGATGCCGACAAAGCCGATGCATTCATTCAGGAATTTGCCGGAATTTTTAGAAAAATACTGGAGATACGTGAAAAGACTTTGGTTTCCTTAAAGGAAGAGCTCAACCTGGCAGATTCGTGGCTTTTTCTCCAGAAATACAGATTTGAAGAAGGTCTTATTCCTGAAATATCAGTTTCAAGGGAAAGTATGCAACATAAAGTACCTCCTTTAACCTTGCAATTGCTCCTCGAAAATGCGGTCAAGCATAACGCTATTCATGCAAGCAACCCTCTTCGAATCGAGATCAGCGCAAATGGTGAATGGCTGCACGTGACCAACAATAGAATTCATAAGGGGCATAAAGAAGCTTCTACGGGAATAGGGCTGAAAAACCTGGTTAGCCGCTACGAATTATTAGGGGACAGAATTCCTCAATTCATTACTAGAGAAGACAGTTTTGAGGCACATATTCCACTTATAAAGGACTGATTATCATGAAAGTAGCCATTGTTGAAGATGAAAATTTAGCTGTTCAAAGGTTAAGGGCTCAACTGAAAAAAATCAAACCTGACATTCATTCTGAGCATGCCGCATCCAGCATCAAAGAGGCGGTTGAGCTGTTTGGAAAAGAGCAATTTGACCTGATTTTTTGTGACATACATTTGGCTGATGGGTTGAGCTTCGGAATATTCGAGCAAGTGGAGGTGAAATGCCCTGTTATTTTTACCACGGCATACGATCAATATGCCATTCAGGCATTTAAAGTAAACAGCGTAGATTATCTCTTGAAACCTTTTAGCACAGAAGATCTGCGCAATGCCATTGAAAAATATGAGCAACTATTTGGCAATGAGAACTTAGATGTTCAATCCATTCTTGAAGCTTATCATAAGAAGGAACATCAATGGCAAAAAAGATTTATTGTTTACATCGGGGACAAAATCAGAACCGTGGACAGCGAAGAGGTGGCATATTTTTTTGCCGAGGGTAAATATGTCTTTCTTTTTACCACTACCGGAAAGGAATATGTCGTTGATTTCACCTTAGACAGGCTCACAGAAATTCTGGATCCGGAGAAGTTTTACCGTATAAACCGACAATTCATTGTCAGTATGAATGGGGTAAGCATGATGCATATTTATCCAAAAGGGCGCGTGAAGATTGATTTGAACCCACCTTCTTCAAAGGACGCTATTGTGAGTATTGAGCGCTCCTCTGGTTTCAAAAAATGGCTGAACAGCTAATCATAGTTACAGCTTTAGAATCTTTCTGTAAAAAACTTTCTTATTCGTGGTTACCTCGAGAATATAAGCCCCTGAAGGATAGTTTGTGATGTCCAGTATCCTGGAGTTATAGTCTTTTTCATTGGAGGTTATCTCTGTCAGCTGCCCTACTTGATTCACCAACCTTATCCCTTTAATATACTCAACAGGGTCGTCTAATTCTATAAAGAGGCTATGTGCAACCGGATTGGGATAGGTTCTTAATTCATTTCTGTAGTCCTTTCGAAAAGCTGTATTATTTGCCGAAATAATGTCGTAATCCGGATCTATCAATACCTCATCGATTTCGAAAGGTATTTCTACTCCAAATACTTCGCCGTTGTAGCTGTTTTCGAAAATGAAGTCGAGCGAATCATCCTGCGAACTTTTTACACGGATATGTACCGGTAGGGCAAAAAAGTTGACCGAAGGGTGTGATGTGGATTGAATGAAGGTGAATTTAGCACGATCATCGCCCTGAGTCCAACTTATTTCATACGAAGGGTGTCCTTCGTTCACCAGCCAATTCTCTCTAAAGTCATCTAAGTTTTTTCCGGATACATTCTCGAAGTGATAGAATAATTGATCTGTTCTTGAAAAACCGAAAGCGAGTTCGTCATCCAGAAGATACTCCCGTAGTGCCTGAAAAAAATCAGCTTTGCCCAGTATAGTGCGCAGCATGTGAAGAACCATTCCACCTTTTTGGTAGGTCAATCTGCTGTCGAACAATCTGGAAACATCTGAAGTGTCAAATACTGTAACTGAGCCATCAGGCTCTGAAACGATTCGTTCTACCTGAAGGCGTTTCCAGATACGCCAATAAATTCCATCAAAAAAGGTTTCATAGGGTAGACCATTAAAGTAAGTGGCAAAGCCCTCATTCAGCCATATGTCTTTCCAGGTTCCACAGGTTATGTAGTCACCAAACCATTGATGGGCGAGTTCATGGGCAATGAGTTCAAAATGAAAATTCCCCATAAAACTTCTGGTTTGATGCTCCATTCCACCACCCCAACTAAACTGAACATGGCCATAGCCGTAATCGGGAAAAGGATAGGGAATCAGAAGTGAATCGAAAAGATGCAAAAGGTCAACGGTAATGTCGATCCGTGATTTAAAGCGTTCGAGGTCCTCAGGGTAGAGCCAGTTGGGAACCCGGATATTTCCGGAGGTTAGCTCTGCCTCAATTTCATAGTAATCGTAATTTGTTACTGCAATGGCAACAAGATAAGGCACTATGGGCTGCTTGTGTTGGTAGGTATATTTGGTGAACAATCCTAAAGGCAGTTCACTGACTAAATTGCCGTTGGCCACCGCCACATATTCTCGCGGACAGGTAATGCTGATTTTTATGGAGTCAGCCTTATCGTTAAGGCTTTGCTTGCAAGGCCACCAGTCCAAGGCTCCGTAGGGCTGAGATAGGGTCCAAAGTACCGGAACACCATTGTGGGTATAGGTCGTAAATGACCTTTTATCCTTCTGAGGGGGCACTCCCTGATAATGAACAGTAAACCGCACTTCAGGTTTTCGGAGTTCAAGTGGAAGCTGGATGACTATTTGATTATTAGCGTGAGTAAAAGCCAATGGTTCTCCTTCTGCAATCACCGAATCAACAGTTAGAGAATCGTGTAAATCGACAATGAGTTGACCTGTGTTACTTTCCAGAATATGAGCACTAATAGTGCTTGTTCCTTTTATGGCCCTGATAGCGGGGTTTACTTCAAAATCCAATGCATAATGATGAACATCATAAGTGGGGTCGGCTTCATTCTGAATTTCGCCAATAGCGAATTGTTGGTGCCTTTTTTGCTCCATTTTCGCAATTTCATTTGTGATGAAATTCTTATTTTGAGCTGAGGAAACTAAGGGTATCAGAGTGAAAAAAAATACAATTGAGGTTGCCCATCTCATGATTCAAAAGTACATCCATTATACCCATCGGGTCAACAGTCCATTTCATTCCCGCATATGTCGGGTTCACTCCGCAGTTGTAGAGTATTTAGAGTGTACATGAGTTCTTTTGTGTCAAACTTTGAAATCATGAAAAAAACATTGCTACTTTTTATAATTCTAATACCCACTTTTCTTTTTGCAACGGAGAAGAATATAACAGGCACTGTTAGAGGTACTGTTATAGATAAATTCTCTCAGCAAAGCATACCAGGAGCCAACGTCATCGTACCGGGTTCAAGCCCTGTTATCGGAACGACGACGGACATTAATGGTAAATTTCGACTGGAAGGATTACCCGTCGGAAGGATATCCATTCAGATTACTTTCATTGGATATAAGGAGGCTTTTTTCGGAAACCTGGAAGTGGAGAGCGGAAAAGAAACGGTTGTGGAGGTTGAGCTCGAAGAGAATGTCACCAAAATGAATGAGGTGGTGGTGACCGGTGAACGAAGACTTGATGAGCCCATCAACGAATTAGCTGCGGTCAGTGCCACACAGTTTTCTATAGAGGAGAGCAAGCGATTTGCGGGAGCAAGAAATGATGTAGCGCGAATGGCGACCAACTTTGCCGGTGTCGCCTCGAATAATGATGCTGTTAATGATATCGTGATTCGGGGAAATTCACCGAATGGCTTGTTGTGGCGTCTGGAAGGCGTAGATATTCCTAATCCAAATCATTTTGGTCAGGCCGGTGCAGCAGGAGGTCCTGTTAGTATTTTGAACAACAATGTATTGAGTAATTCAGATTTTATGACGGGAGCGTTCCCGGCAGAATATGGAAATGCTTTGTCCGGAGTATTTGATCTGAGAATGCGCAATGGAAACGATGAAAACCATGAATTCATGGGTCAAATAGGATTTAATGGATTTGAATTAGGTGCAGAGGGGCCGATTTCAAAAGCCAATGGATCATCCTATTTGGTAAATGCCAGATATTCTACGCTTGCTGTTTTTGATGCTATGGGAATTAATTTTGGAACGGGAACTGCAGTCCCTGAGTACCAAGATGTTACCTTTAAGTTCAATTTCCCAACAAAGAAGGCTGGTACATTCTCACTTTTCGGAATTGCTGGGAACTCCAGCATTGACTTCATCAAGAGCAATTTGAGCGAAGACGAGATTGAGCAAGACTTTTATTCCAACCGGGAAGAAGACCTCAGGGCACGATCGAGGATGGGTGCAGCGGGATTGACGCACAAATATTTCTGGGGAAAAAAGACCTACACAAAGTTTATACTATCTGGCTCTTTCATTGAAACCAAAAATGATATTGATTCAATCATCCCAGATATCAGAGAAACTTTTGATTGGTATGATGGAAAGCAGACCAATACAACGTTGACAGCTACAGCCTTCGTTAACCACAAACTCAATAGCCGCCATCTTTTCCGTGCCGGATTCTACTTTACCCAGTTTGGTTACGATTTGGATGAGACCATTTACGAAAGCGACGAAGTGGGATACCGAAAATTCTCTGATGCCAACGGTCAAACTTATTTCGCCCAACCATTTGCGACATGGCAGTATCGAATAACAGAAAAACTAACCACCAATGCCGGGGTTCACGGATCCTTTTTGTTTGAAAATGAACAGTTGGCAGTAGAACCACGATTGAGTCTCAGTTATCAGGCTCTACCTCGTCATCGGTTCGGAATTGCGTACGGGCTGCATACTCAAGCTCCTCCGGTAAGCCTGATGTTTGCTGAAACCTACATTGGAAACGGACAGACTGAACAGTTCAATACAAACCTTGGATTTACACAGAGTCAACATTTCGTCTTGAGCTATAATTTCCAGACTACAGAAAATGCACATTTCCGGGCTGAGGCCTATTACCAGTTGATTGACGATGCCATTGTGGGCTATCATCCCTTTTATTACTCCCAATTGAATTCAGGCTCCTTTTTTACAGAATTTCCCGATACCCTTGTCAACGGAGGAACCGGATATAACTACGGTTTGGAGTTAACCTATTCCAGATTTCTCAAGAATGGACTCTACTACATGCTGACAGGATCTTTGTTTTCATCAAGGTATACCGGCAGTGATGGAGTGGAGCGCAGTACTGCTTTTGATGGAAGATATATTTTCAATGCAGTTGGAGGATATGAACTGCAATTAGCAAAAAAGAGCGAGGGAAGATTTAAGCAATTTATGACCTTCGACGGAAAATTTGCCTGGGCCGGAGGCAACCCCTATATCCCTGTTGACAAAGAGCGTACGATCGCATCAGGGGAGGTGCATTATGATTTTGACAATGCATTTTCCGAACGTTTGGATGATTATATGAGGTTGGATTTACGTGTGGGCTATAAGATGATGTTTAAGAAATGGAGCCAGGAATTTGCCCTTGATGTACAGAATGTAACCAACCGCCAAAACCCTTATGCACTCAATTTCAATCCAGAAACAGGTGAAGAGGAGTATATTTACCAACTAGGATTATTTCCGGTATTTCAGTACAGGGTGAACTTTTAGTTCTATTATTCGAGACACTAAGAAAAGACTCCTTTATTGGGGTCTTTTTTGTTTAAACCTTATTTCATGATGGTTGTTAAACAAGGTAGATGAAAAAGCAATGGACATTTTTAGAACTACACACAGGGAAAAGGAAGTAAACAGAGAGATTGAAGATATTGTAGGCAAATCTTTCTCATTGATGGATAGAATCAGAATGGGAGGGGTGGGCTCCGCCAGAATGGTCATCCATTCGGTATCTCAAAACCTGAACAGCTTGTTGCCGGAGGGTGATGAACTTCCCAAAGGGAATCTTGAACTCAGGCCAGAAGGCATTATTGTTTTGTTCAACAAAGGCTTGGAAACGTATTCCTGGCCCATTCCATTTTACCACCTGAGTATATTCAAAACGGATAAGCTGAGTATTCATGCTCAGGGAAATTTTGTCAAGTTCCTGAAGCCCGATTCGCTGAACAAAAAATTCGTACAAAAAGTCCTGGAAGTGAAACAGAGGTATGAGAGCGCCTTCCCTCGTATTTAATTGAAAAACCAATAGTCAGTGATGGGTTTTTTCCCCATACAATCCAGTTTATTTCGTATTTGAACCTGATCCGAAGGTGAGGCGACCACTACAATTATCTGGGGGTTGATGAGCTGGGAGATATGATCAGAGGAATGCAAACGAATGCCATAGATATCCTTACCTACTTTCTTGGGATTATCGGTGATCCAAATCACATCTCCCTCATAATCAGATAGTTGAAGGGCAAAATCTTTTCCATTCCTACCTGCTCCCCATAGTACTAATGGACGTCGATGGTCTCGATCGAGCTCAAAAAAATATCGAAGCTTCATTTCAAAATACCGGTTATCCTTGTATTCATCCCAGGTTCTGGAAATTCGAATGGAATGATCGCGCCAATAATGAAGAACACGATCAATACCGATGATTTTGAGATTGTTTTTATAAAACCGAAAACAGAGGTCATAATCTTCAGGATAAACTTCAGGTTGAAACCCTTTCACCCTATCGAAATCGTCTTTATGTATGATCCAGCAGTGTGAGGGAATAACACATTCTCGGTAGATCTCTTCATAGTGTCTTCCATTTTTAGCTACCTCATTAAGCCAGGCGTCGTATCTCAGGAATCCACCTCCTACCTCCCCGCTTTCTACAAAGTGCTTTGTACCCCCCGCAATGACATGTCCTTTACCGTATTTCATCCATTCATTTACAAGAACTTCTAATTTATATTTCGGCATTCTGTCGTCAGAATCCATCCGGTTCAATAATTCTCCAGTGCAATGAGGAACTCCCTCTTTCAATGCAGGAATCAGCTTTTCTCGTTTGCTGTTTATAATCTTTATTCTCGAATCTTTTTTTGCGTATTCCTTCAATATGTCCGCAGTACGGTCTGTTGAATGATCGTTCACCGCAATAAGCTCCCAATTTGTGTAGGTCTGAGCCTGAATAGAATCCAAACAACTGCTAATAAAGGGTTCGGTATTCTTGGCTGCCATTATTATGCTCACGAGCGGCTTCATGGTGCAAAGAATAAAAAACCGCATATGAATATTCCTATGGGGTTTTATTTTATAATCAAGATTGAAGGGCTGCTTGCGCGGAAGTCAATATGGGTAATGAAGTAGAGAGCTGAAAATTCAATATCGGAGCTATTGAGTTACATCGTGCCCGCAGCAGCTTCCTGTTTTGCATCGTCAGAACTTGAGTTGATTTGAACATTGATTGAATTCTACGCTTGATTGACTGGCACACCTGGCATTGCAAGAGCAAAGAGTAGAAGTTTTCGCATAACGGAATTGATTTTTTATTGTGAAAACAAAAGTCCGTTTTGGCCTTCTCAATAAGGTGATGAAAGAATTAAACAATGTTTACGATAAGTCTACCTTACAAGGTGATCTACTTTAAGTGATTTTCTACTTAATGTTAACAGACGGCATGAAAAAAGAAGAGCCTGATGATTGAAGAACATCAGGCTCAACGGGTTATTGAAATTGAGGGGGTATACTACTCTAGTACATGTATGTTCTTTTCGGCACAAATCTTTTTTAGTTGATCCGGCCATATAGTTACGGTTACCTCACCTAAATGGGCAGTCCTTAACAAATACATGTAGGTTCTTGCCTGGCCTATGCCTCCGCCAATGCTGAGCGGTATTTCATCATTCAATATGGCCTGATGATAAGGCATTTCAAGGAAGTCTTCCTGACCTGTTATTTTGAGTTGTTCAACAAGCGTCTCTTTGGTTACACGAACTCCCATTGAAGTTAGCTCATGACGTCTTTTTGTAACGGGATTCCACACCAAAATATCACCGTTGAGTCCATGCATAAGCTGCTCGTTTTTTTCGACAGTTGGGGTCACCCAATCGTCATAATCAGCAGCCCTCATTTCATGAGGATAACCATCTTTAAGAACCCATCCAATTCCAATGATGAATACTGCAGGATATTGTTGTATGAGTTTTGTTTCACGTTGTTTTCGAGGAAGGTCGGGATACATTTCCAGAATTTCTTCAGCATGAAAAAACTTGAGTTCTTCTGGGAAGTCAGGGTATTTAGGATCATTAAGTTCGGGAAATTTTTCTTTGACCAATTGGCCTGCTCCATAAATCACTTTCCAGATTCTCTTTACCGTATCTTTAAGGTAATCGAGGTTTCGATCTTCTGAGGTAATTCTTTTTTCCCAATCCCATTGATCTACATACGAGGAATGGTCATGGTCTAAGAAGTAATCCTTTCTTACCGCACGCATATCGGTATTAATTCCCTGCCCGATATCACATCCGAATTGGGCAAGGGCCATTCTTTTCCATTTGGTGGCTGCCTGCACCACTTGTGCCTCTATTCTTTTTGGCAAGCCCAGACCAGCTGGAAAATCTACTGGAGTTCTGGATCCATCGCGATCTAGATAATCATTTACCCCGCTATTTTTACTCACAATGAGGGGTACCTGAACCATTTGGAGATTTAAAGCTTCTGCCATGCCCTTTTCAATGTACTCTTTGATCATGTAAAGGGCCTCCATGCGCTTCAATGGAGTTAAAGGAGCCTGATAATTGTTTGGTAAGATTTTACTTACTTCTTCATAAGTGCTAATTCCAGGTCCTGCTAAATCTTGCTTTTTATCGTACATACGCATTCGTTTTTATAGTGAATTAACCATTGATTACGAAATAGCGGTTCTGCTAAACCCTGAAAAACAATAAGTTAATAGATTCCCCCAAAAAATTGTATCCCGTGGAAGATAGGAAATATTGAGCGATCAGAAAAGAGTTTTAGTGCGGATAAAAAGGCCATATGCCCCAACTTTTCCACAATACCTGTTAATGGATTTGAAGAGGAATTGGGAGTTCCCCTGTGTAGCGGTTTATGAACTTGTTTTAGAGATTTTTGATTGCAGTCAGTGAATAGGTCATTGGAATTTGTTTAGCCAGCGACTTGATAGTAAACTTTTCATTATCAATTTTTTGCATTCCTCTAAAGCAATTGTAGGGAGAATATGGATATTCCTTGAACTGTACGATATGAAGCCCTGCTTGGAGCAGATTTCCCAAAACCTCATCAAGTGGATGATTCCATGAAATTGTGGTGGTCTGAAAATCCGCATTCTGGTCGGCGTACGTGCCGGTGTATGTCTCAATAATCTCTTCTTCGTTGAAGTAGCTGTAAGCAATAGCCTTGAAATCGTTGTCAAACATCCAAACTACAGGGTGAAACTCCACAAAAACAAATTTGCCCCCCGGTTTGAGAAAGCGATTTAAGATTTTCGCCCACCGCTTGAGATCCGGAAGCCAGCCAATAGTGCCGTAAGAACTAAAAACGATATCAAACTGACTATCGAGATGCCGGTCGAGCTCATATATATCGGAGCATATAAATTCTGCATCTAAACTTAGGGTATCATTGAGTTCTTTAGCTTTTTTTATTGCCAAATCGGATAAGTCAACACCCGTTGTTTTGGCTCCCATTCGACTCATCGAGAGGGTGTCCTGCCCAAAATGACATTGCAGATGCAATACTGATTTTCCCGCAATATCTCCCAATAGTTCGAGTTCAATATGCCTCAAAGAATTGGCCCCATTGAGAAATCCTTTCATATCATAAAAATCTGATTCCAGGTGAGATTGTAGCCTCTTGTTCCAGGAATCTCTGTTGTGCTGTAGATACTCTTTCTCGCTCATGATTCTTTATGTTTTCAGGGTGGGTTTTTTCTATTCTTTCCCGCAAAGTAGAGGATGATTGGATTGCCGCTGGGATCCATTAATCTTGCTTCACGCCATAATCAGTTTTGATCTATTGGCTCGTGCAGAAATGGAATCCCAAGTCCCTGCAAACGGCTGACCTCTTCATCCAGATTTTTTGTTTCGAAATAGATAATAAAACTTTCTCCCTGTGGCATTTTGTCAACGGATTGGTTATGAAGCGTGGCGCAGAGCGATATGAATTATAGCTTTTGTAGGGGACATTCTTTATTAGGCTTTGGGAACTGATTGCTCTATGTATGCAACCCCGGTTTGATTCTCAATGACTTTTACAGCGGCTGTATGAGAAAAAGTATGCATAAAAGCATGATGCGTAGTGAGAACTGCATCTTGCAAGTCTTGATCATCTTCGAGGGACGCAATTTTTAGACCGACATCCTCACATTGTTTTTTTGAAATATGGCGGGAATGCGATTTTTGATGTTTGTGATCAGAAAACATCTTTAGGATCGGTTTAACCTTAGAGGCGTCATTTGAACACATATTCTGCTTTAGCCAGTCTTCGACCATGCTTTCAGACCAATCGATTGCTTGCCTGCAGGCCCCTAAGAAGGTGGGATGGTATTTACCTATGATGGCTTGCCAAAGGGGAGCCGCCTGTGGATTATTTTTAATGTCCTTTTTCGCGTCCTCGAACTCATTAAGTACGGCTTGACATGCAAGTCCCCCCATTTGAGGGTCTATGGGCCCAAGGTTCGAATGCTTACCCATAATTATCTCCTTTGAAGAGAGAGCGATCATAGTACCTGCAGACATTGATATTTGTGGAACGATTACTCGAATATCATGGCCGAACATGGAATATAGGTAGTCGACAACTGACTCTGTCGCTGCAAGGTCCCCTCCAGGAGTATGAAGGATTAGGTCTAGTCCCTTGGACTTATCCATTCTATGAATTGTCAGCATGAAACCTGACTTGTCCTTATCGTTGACAGCCGTATCGGGGGACTTCGGTTTTTGAAGCCAGCCTGAATAATAAGCTATGACATTTCGCTGAGTGAGGTCTGAGACTAGCTTTAGGTACTTTCTTCGAACCTTATCTATCGCGTTCTCATTAGGGTTTGCGGCATGCGTATCCTGAATTTCCTTTAATACCTCGCTCCAATTTGGCATAAGATCTAGACTATTGTGCCGGATCCACTGGAAGTCTTGACAGGGGTATAGTTCTCATACATGGTAAACTTCTGTATTTGATCACCACTTTCTGACCATTGACGAGTTAAATCAGTGTTGAAAGAAGGGGTTGACATCAGTTCATTGTACTCTTTAATGAACTGCTTATCAGTCTTTTTCGGTGATTTTTTCGCTTTGCTCATGTGGCAAATATATCAACATTTTACAAGAAATATTCTTTCTAGGCCCACAGCAGTTCTTTTAGATTGTCCCCAACACGATGCAGTGACAAAGTGACATCTCCCTGTGGACTCAGGAAACGGGCGTTACGATCATGGGTGTGCACATTTAGTTTTAGACCGAATGTCTTGTAAAATGCGATAGATTCCGGAACATCCAGAACGGGAATAGTAACCTGGTTCAGGTTCATTGCCAGCTATTTGAAATACCTTTTCTGAAAAAGTATGATCATGGAAACTCCCACAGTAATGGCGGAATCGGCAATATTAAATACCGGCCTGAAAAAGATGAAATAGTCTCCACCCCAATAGGGCACCCAATCCGGCATTATTCCCTCAACCAAAGGAAAGTAGAGCATATCTACAACATGGCCGTGTAGCCAGGAGCCATATCCTTTTCCAGGCCCTACAAATTGAGCCACCTGAGCAGAGGAGGATGTAAATATCTCACCATAAAAAACAGAATCGATAATGTTGCCCATTGCCCCGGCAAAAATTAGGGACATGGCTGCTATAAAACCATTGTGGGCTTTTTGCCTGACGAGATTCCTAATATAAAACCCGATGAGGATGACTGCCCCAATTCGGAACAGACTCAACAGCAACTTACCCGTATCTCCGCCGAATTTCATTCCGAATGCCATTCCAGCATTCTCAGTAAAGTGAATGACAAACCAGTCTGCAATTTGATACTCCTGGCCAAGATACATATGCGTTTTGATCCAAATCTTACTGCTTTGATCGAGCAATAAAAGCACCAGAACAATGACAAGGGCCAAATGAGAACGTCGCATAGGAAAGAGCGGAGGGCTCAGTTGGTCTTATGACATCTGATTTTTTGCTTCAATGCTCAATGTAGCATG
>DNTB01000049.1 GCA_003499525.1 Flavobacteriales bacterium | reverse complement strand
TTGTTATCGAGACGGCTTCTTTACTTTTACTGATTCTCTATCGAACCAAGTACTCTACCCATGAAATTGTTGAGCGCCTGCGACTTTCTCGTTCCAGCATCAATATCATTTTGCACTTCTATTGTACCAAACAGGTTAGAAATGATCTCACCGATTACCTCCACTTCCTCGTCCTTCAGTCCCCTCGCTTCAGCGTAAAACTCTAGGGTCTCCACTACATCATTGATTCGCTCTTCACCATGTTCTTCAACATGAGCAAGCATATGTCTAATTACTGGCAACTTCATTGATTACGTCTTGTATTACATCGGCTTTACTGCCAAATCTTGTTTTTACTAATTGTCCATTACTGAATCCAGCAAACGTTGGCAAATTTTCGACAGGTGCCAACTTTCTCGATTCCGGAAGCTTTTCTGCATCTACATAATAGAATTCTATCCCTTCGTGCTCAGCACTCATCCTTTTGAACTTGGGCTTCATAAGTCTGCACACTCCGCACCATGTGGCCCCAAATTGAACCACAACTTTGTCATTGTTATCAATGATCTCCTTTAATATATCGTCCTTTAACTCTGTCATGTTATTGAATATTTGAGGCAAAATTGACAATTCGCAGCACATATCCGATAATTCTTCAATTAGAAATCCAAGACTTAATATAACTGATTCTTATATTATTTTTTACGCCATAAGTTTATTTAACTTAATCTAATTCTTACGATTGTCATGCTCATGTCAATTATAACTCTGACGGGACACTAAGAGTTGTTCGTTTTATAAAGACCATAATTTAGCCCTTATAAAACTCAATTTTGACTTTGTATGCGCAATTTCTTGTTGTTGATTTCAATTTCACTGGTCCACTATTTAGCTCATAGTCAGGGATGCAGCGACGCGGGCTTCTGCACTGTAGATAGTTTCAAGCCGCAAACCGAAGGTTCGGATAGTACATTTAAAAACAGGATCAAAGTTGGATCCTCTTACGGTAGAGCCGACCATGAGATTCTGGTATATGCCGCATACGTGGAGTATCATAGAGAAATCACAGTCAGGTGGAGTCTGGATGCCCGACTTACTTCCCTGGCTCAAACGGGAAACGATATCAGTGTTTTTGGCCTTTCTGACCTGTACCTCAACACTAATTACAAGACGGGCAAGGTGGTATTCACGGCTGGCATAAAGGTACCGTTTAACACTGCGGATGGATCGAAAGATAACCTTCCCTTGCCCATGGACTATCAATCGAGTTTAGGAACATTCGATCTTTTAGCTGGAATTGGTTACCACATTGGCAACCTTCAATTCGTTGCCGCTCTGCAACAGCCCTTGGCGCAAAACAACAATACCTTCGAACCCCTTTTATATCCTGAAGACTCACCCCTGACGAAGTTTCAATCCACAAATAATTTCATCCGATCAGGAGATGTGCTTCTCCGGGCAAGCTATGTCTTTAAGTTAGGAAACTGGACCCTTACACCTGCCCTTCTTCCTATTTACCACCTGAGTGAGGACAAATACACGGACGCCACCGGAATAGAGAGAAATATCGAGGGTTCTTCCGGGTTAACGTTAAATACTAACCTCTTTGTTGACTATTTTCTGAGCGATCGAAGCGCTCTCCAGTTCAGCATTGGAGCCCCATTGATAGTTCGTGAAAACCGTCCGGATGGATTAACCAGAAGTACCATCTTTAACCTTGAATACCGAATCAATTTCTAAATCATTCACCGTCGCAACTTGTTTTTGAAAATCTTTTTATCGTAATATTGCATTATAGCTTTTTTGCGATGGGACTAACAAAAACAGATCTGTTTACAGAAGAACAAAACGAGCTCGCTCAATTTGCAAGAGTCATGGGACATCCCGCCAGAATTGCCATTCTGGAATGTCTTATTAAGGCCAATGCATGCGTAAATGCAGAGCTCGTTGGCGAAGTTGGATTGGCTCAGGCGACGGTCAGCCAGCATCTTAAAGAATTAAAGGCCAGTGGCCTGATTTCCGGAAGTGTACAGGGTACATCCATGAGCTATTGCATTAATCCCAAAAAGTGGAACGAGGTAAAAGGATTGCTGAATCAGTTCTTTGACAGGTTTAATCTACCCAATATGGATTGTTGCTAATTAATTCAAAATCAACTTTATACCATGAGTACTCAAGAAAAAATAAAAGAAGTAGTAAGAGACAAATACAGCTCAATTGCAAGGAATAGTAACTCGTTATTTGGTCCGGGGTGCAGCTGCTGCTCTTCACCCGAACAAAAGTATAACCTCATGCAAGACAGCTATGTAAACATAGATGGTCATTACCACGAAGCGGATCTAGGTCTGGGATGTGGGTTGCCAACAGAATATGCCTTACTAAAAGCAGGCCATACTGTTTTGGATTTAGGTTCAGGTGCGGGCAACGATGTCTTTGTAGCCAGAAGCATTGTAGGATCAGACGGACGCGTTATCGGACTGGATTTTTCCAAAGACATGGTTAAAAAGGCCAAGAAGAATGTTCAGAAGCTGGGTTATAAAAATGTGGAATTCATACAGGGTGATATTGAAAGCATTCCTCTTGATGAAGGTTCAATCGATGTAGTTATTAGCAACTGCGTATTAAACCTGGTCCCTGACAAGGTTAAAGTGTTTTCAGAAATACATCGAGTATTGCGTCATGAAGGGCATTTTAGCATTTCAGATATCGTAATTGAAGGCGACCTTCCCGAGAATATTCGCCGAAGTGCAGAGCTGTACGTTGGGTGTGTAGCCGGGGCAATAAAAAAAGAAGAATATATGCAGTATATTGCTAATCAGGGATTTAAAGAAGTATCTATTCAAAAAGAAAAACCAATCGATCTTCCGGATGAACTTTTACTTGAGCATTTATCTCAAGATGTCATTGATGCTTACAGGCAATCCGGCGTAAGAGTAGTAAGCATCACCGTATTCGGTAAAAAATAAATACAGTGTTTAGTAAAATCCAATCCTTTCTGAGGAAGGCTGAAAAAGCCATGGCAGCGCTGCCCGCTAGCAGAGTGGTATTACTTGAACAAATTGCCGACTATATTCTCAAGAGCAATGCGAATCAGGTCGAGTCCAATATTGTTTTTATCTGTACCCACAATAGCAGGCGAAGTCATTTGGCTCATATCTTACTCCACAGCGCTGTTCATTATCATAAGATCCCTATCAAATTCGGTATCTTTTCGGGAGGAACAGAAACCACCGCATTCAATTGGAGAGCGGCTGAAGCATTGAAATCGTTTGGCTTCGAGTATACGGTTACCGAGGGAGAAAACCCCACATATCGCATTTCTATCGATGAAAAAAATGAACTTGAGGTCTTTTCCAAAGTTTATAATGATCCAAACAATCCATCTTCCAATTTCGCCGCGATTATGACATGCAGCGAAGCTGATCAAGCATGCCCCATGGTAATTGGAGCGGAAAAGAGAATTGCACTTACCTATGAGGACCCAAAAGATGCCGACGGCACTGCGGAAGAGAAAGAAGTCTATGCGCGACGAACTTTTCAGATCGCCACTGAAATGGTTTATCTTACGAATTATCTAAACTCCAGAATACAGAGGAACTAAAAAACCACTGGTGAATATCCAACTGAGTAATACTATTCATCTTTAGGATTAGTTTTGGGGTCGATGAAACATCTCTGTTTCTTTAATACGACCCCCTTTTGGGGAGGTGGAGAAAAAGTCCATCTGGAATATGCAGAACAATTTCGTTCCAAAGGGTATCAGGTAACCGTCATAACCAGGTCAGGCAGTCCGCTGGAGAAAGAGTGTTTCGAAAGAGGCTTTGAGGTATTCACCTTCAACATCAAGAACCTTTCATGGCTGAATTTGTCTTTGCGACAGCGTATTGCTCAACTTCTATATCAACTTGAGGTAGATACTATATTCTTTTCTGACAGCGCGGACTTAAAAACCGGAGCCCTGGCTGCAAGAAAAGCCGGGATCCCTCGAATTGTATATTTAAGAGCACTTGCAGTACCAATAAAAAGCCATCTGGTTAACCGCTATATCTTTTCCAATGTGGTCACGGATATCATTGCAAATTCTCAGGAAACGGCTCATTTGGCAATACAATATTTTTCAAAAAAAATTCAGTCTAAAACCAAGGTCATCTACTACGGACTTGACCTCAAATTCATTGATGAAAGTCCTGTTAATCAAGTTTTTAACAGGGAAGAGAACACCTTTGTCATAGGAAATATTGGCAGGTTGACCCAGCAGAAAAAGCAAGTGCTTTTACTGGATCTGGCAGAAAAACTTAAAAGAGAAAACCGGGAAATCCTCATCGTCGTCGCAGGTACAGGAGAAATGGAAGATGAGCTCACCAGAGCCATCCAGGAACGAAAACTGACCAATGAAGTACGGCTTCTCGGATTTGTAAAGGACATCAAGAGTTTTCTGCATCAAATTGACTTGTTTGTTCTGACCTCAGAGTGGGAAGGCTTTGGGTATGTTTTGGCCGAAGCCATGTATGCAGAAAAACCGGTTGTTGCGTTCGACATTAGCAGCAATCCAGAAGTGGTACAGCATGCAAAGACAGGTATTTTGGTTCCGTATCCGGATGTAGAATCCTTATCCGCGAATGTCATCGAACTAATGGACGATAAGAAGCTAAGAATGCAGTATGGCAAGGCAGGTCGACAATATGTAAAAGACCATTTTGATCTCAATAAGAGAATTGATGAGCTGGAAGCTTACTTAAAAACCAGGGGTTAAATTCACAACTGTCCATCTGAAAACTACTTTTTAATCATTTCAGAATTAGATCGTCTTAATTTTTAGAGACGTACCCATGATTACGGAGTATTAAAAGCTGCCCCCTAATACCTCTTCTCTTCTTCAAACAAGTGCACTGATTCAACAACAATCGAAAAACGAAGTGGACCTAAAAGACGGTCTCTAAACTTTTTTTTGGCCGCTTGATTGAGCCAAAACCTCCAAAAATTGGAGGTTTTTCTCCATAATTCGCGAAAAAAGCATCAAAAACCTCCAATTTTTAGAGGTTCTTAAGAGCTTAAACTGATGTACTTTTTTGGAGCACTCTCTGCATATGAATCAAGGTCTACTCCCATTCTGGCTTTTGTTCTTATTCTGTGTAAGCGGCTCGCCTCTGTACGGACAGAAAAATGCCCAAGCCAATTCTCGCAACCCCATTCGAACGAGTGGTACCGTTGGTATCGCATGGGAATACGGAAATCTACCTTTTTATCTAAGTGATACATATCCGGCTCAGAACTTTAGAATTCATGCAAATGCCACCTTTAATATGGGGCTGGTACCTATAAAAGTTCACGGGCAGCATAATACGCTAACTCCTGTTTCGGGTATACCTCAGTTGTTTACCGTTTCATTCGATCCTCATCAATTTCAAAAAAACCTGAGGGATAAGCATCTACGAGATTTAAAGGTCAACCAGCAGAAAATAGACTCCTTAAGATCCATAGAACAATTTGATTATAAAAAGCTTGCTTACGTAGATATGCAACTCAGAAGCTTTAAACTTAAGAATAGCACAATAATCGACAAGCTCAAAAAAGCAGGTGTTCTATACGAAGACCACAGAGGAATCTCATTCATCGATAGCACCGAATTAAACTCAGACATATTCTCTACTGAAGATCTAAAAACCATTCATAAATACAACCTTCTGCTCAAAAGACGTGGAGAATTCGTATCTCATCTCGCCCAGCTTCATTCAGAAATAGAACAAATGGAGAGGTTAAACCTAATGACTGTGATGCCCGAAAGTCATACGGGAGAAATCACAAGGTGGGAAGAAGTTTTGTCTTCGGTACGCGCTCTGCAGATAGGAAGAGTGAGCCCAAACGATTCACGATACCTCATATATGGGACTCCGATGAACGGATTTTATTCTGCATTCACCTATCGGGATATCTATCTATCCGCAGCGCATGGAAAAAGCGTGCGTAACAATATTGATTTCATAAATACCTTGGATGACAATGTGAATATGGCAGCTGATCCTTTCTACACACGAAACATGAACCAGGGCGGTACTACTTTAAGTAGTCTGAAAGCCGGCTATGGGGAAAAGCAAAATTCTCATCTCCATTTAGGTCTATTGAGCGGAAAGTGGGGGGATAATCTCTTCCCGTTCTCACCAAACGAAAATCCAGACAATCTGGTCATGGAGGTGGATGCCAGGGTAAAATTATCGCCGAATCATGTAATGGACTTTACATTGGGCAGATCTGTCCTGCGAAATATCAGTGAAAATTCACAGAACTCCGGAGACCTGCTAAACCCATTTGAAAACGATGATCAAAATGCTTATTTCATAAAATACAGAGGCGTTTTCAAAAAAATTGGGTTAAAGGTGGTTTTTGATTTCGAACAGCGAAACCCCCTATTCCAATCCATTGGAATGGGAAACTTAAGGTCCGACATAAGACAGCTTCGTGCTACAGCAGAAAAAAGAGTACTAGACGGGTTGAGCATTGGAATCAAATACCGCTTTGAGCATAACAACATTTTCAATACCGGCATTTCACGGACGAGCTTGAGATCCTTAGGCGGATATGCCAAAATCAAACCGATGAAAAACCTCTCTTTCAGGTTTGAGTTCCTGCCCTTGATTATCACGACGGAGTTCTTAAAGGAGTCTCTGCAAGATGCAACTTATCAAAACAATCTGTACAACTTTGTCGCAGTATACAGCCCTAAAATTGGCCGATTTCGTCCCGTGTGTTCTTTTAATATAAACCATTACCAGATTAATCAGAGTCTTAATAATCAAGGCGCAACCAATGTCAATGCTGTGTTGAACCTTCCATTTAAAAAGGTGACATTGGGAGCTAATGGGTCATTCTTCAGGTCAAATGCATCATTATCCTCCAATAATTATGGGCACGTCGGTATTAGCACGCAATACTCGGCCGGGAAATGGAATTTGGCAGTATCCGGAAATTATTTTCACTCTGAGTTTGTAAAATCCGATTGGGGCGCTGGAATATCTGGGAATTATACTCTAAATCGGTTTAAATTGTCTGCAGAATGGGGTAAACAGGCATTTGGTCCATTTTTACTCAACCTCGAGGACAACGGACGCAGCTCCTATCCTTACAGATTTGAATTTGGAGTGGCATTAACATGGTAGAAACAAAATGAAAAAAGAAAAGAGTTTTTTGATCCTACTCTTCACCCTGGTTATAGCGAGTTCGGTAATTAACCTATTTCACCTAATTAAGGAGCACCAGCATCAAACAGGTTTCGTGCGCATGAATCAAATATGGGAAGACTTAGAAATGCGTAAAGAGCTGGAAATACAGCTTGAAGAGAAGTCTAGGAGTATCCAATCCGACCTGGCTTATCTTGAAGGTCAATTAAACCAGAAAGCCAGAAAAGGAGAGAGTTCCAAAGAATATCAGCAACTTCAAAACGCTTATCTATTCAAAAAAAGTCAGTTCGAGAATGAATACGACGAGCTCGCAGCTAAGCTGAACGAACAAATCGATATGCAGTTGAGAGCATATATAAAGGAGTTTGCCCAGCTTAATGAATTCAGCTATATCCACGTCCTGGACCCTTCGAGCTCTTTACTGTACGCATCTGATGATCAGGATATTACTGAAGAAGTTACTCTATACGTCAACATGAAATATCAGGGTTTAAAATGAGAAAAACAGCTGCCTTTATCTTTATCCTCTTTGTCTTTATCTCCTGCTCAAATGATGATGATCGTAGCAGCCAGCATGAAGAACTAGACTTTATTCTGCCATCTGAAATATATCCCGATAAGGGCTACACTTTGAATTTCAGCAAGGAAAAACCAAAAGGCTTTCCCCGAAGACACAAGAATATCGAAGGCGTAGAGTACGATCTGATTTATCTGCCTGGTGATTTCTTAGCATGGAAAGAACAACAGATGTCTGATATGGATATCCCTTTTGATACGCTCAAACAACAGTATAGCCAGCTGGAATACTACATGCTGAGAATCAATATCAATCAGCACGGAAAAGACCTGACCAATTATTCGGACGGCGATCCGGTAGATAATGATAAACGCATTTCATTTCTGGCGTTTGGAATGGAAAAGAACATCCAGTTGGAACAGGAAGGTTTAACCAGAAATCCGGCCATATTTCATTTCGAGCGCACCTTCAAAATAACCCCATATAATACCTTTATGATTGCCTTTGACAAGGGAACTATTGAAGATAAAAACAGAACCATTGTTTTGAAGGAAGAACTCCTGAATCACGGCCTTTTAAAATTCTCTTTTTCTGAGGATGAGATTTTAAAGGCGAATAAAATCACCTACAAGAAGAAGGTTTAGTCTCGTTACTGCTCTATTTCTCAAGTTATATTTACGAACATCCCCATTACGCACTATGTTTGACAACTATGTCTTTCCTGAAGTTCCCCTATTTCATTCTTCGACACTTGAATACCGCTGTGTTTCAGGGTCGAAATCAGACAAGAAATTATTTTGAAGGATGGTACATGAAACAGGTGAGCGATGATGGATCCTTCTATTTCGCTGTAATTCCCGGTATTGCACTCGATAAAAATGGAAATGGTCATGCTTTTATCCAGCTAATTGAAGGGGAATCGGATCATACAGAATATATACGGTACGAATTGTCAGACTTTGATTTTGAACTGAATACCTTTAGAGGGCGCATTGGGTCCAATACATTTAGGTTCGATGGCTTAGAGCTTGATCTCACCGAAAAAGGAATTCCCTTTCAGGCGAAACTGTCGTTCGATTTTCCAAAAGTGGATCCCTCATGGTGGATATCGCCCGGAAGGGTAAATTGGTACTCCTGGTTGCCTGGTATGCAATGCTATCACCTGGTAGTAAGTCCATTTCATCATGTTAAGGGTACTGTTAAGCTGAATGGAAATACCTACACCTTCAACAAAGGGCACGGATACATAGAAAAGGACTACGGCAGAAGCTTTCCAAACAGCTGGATATGGCTCCAGTGCAACAATTTTGGTATGGATGAAGCTTCGATAATGTACAGCGAAGGCGATGTAGTATGGGCGGGAGTAAAGTTTCGTGGTTTTATTTGCACGTTAATCTGCAACGGCAAATCCTATTTATTTGCCACCTATACAACGGCCCGGGTTCGCCATTTTTCTGATAAAAACGGACTTCTTAAAATCCGAATAACATCCTCAAAATACGTGCTCGACATTTCAGCAAACGGCGATACCGGTGGTATACTTCGAGCTCCAGTAGACGGTCAAATGAAGCGAGATATTCTCGAAACGCTTCATGCTGAGGTCAATATAAAGTTTTGCACTCGCCAAAATGAACTCATCTACGAGGGTAAAGGTACCCGTGCCGGATTTGAAGTTGTTCACTAACGCCAGATAGTGAAATACACTAAAACGAATCTTGCACTTACCTTAAGTAGGTGTAGGCCAATTTTCTTATACCTGCTGGAGAAATGGTAAGCAGGAACATACCTAAAGCAAATAATCTTGCACCAACTCCGTATCCCAATTCACGATTAATATGCGATCGTTGTTTAAAAATCTTCAGCGCCCTTTTGTAGCCTCCACGCCTCGACTTAAAGAAATCATCATTCATTCTGAGTTGCAGGACAACCTCAGGAATATTGGCAAATTGACATTGGTTTTTAAACCCATGAAACCAGAGCTGAGTATCCTGGTTTTTCCGAAACCCTTCATCATAAAGCCCGGCTTTCTCAAAATAAGATTTTCTGAATAATACTGCAGGATGTGCCAGCGGGTCGCGTTTGGCAAAAAAACGAAAACACTCTTCATGCGCTATCGGATATTTTATGACTTTATCTCGCCTATTTCCCTGAGAATCAATTTCTTCTATAGCTCCCCCAACCACATCTATCTCCGGATGAGCCAACAAATACTCGATCTGTTTTTGGAACCTCTCCGTCATGCTTAAATCATCGGCATCCATCCGGCCAATGAAGTTATAGTTCCTCTCCAGGCAATACTCAACTCCTCGATTGAGTATGTGGGCAAGTCCTTTGTTCTTTTCATTCCGGATTACAATCTTGAGTTGTTTCTCAACCCCCTGAATAACTCGTGCCAGCTTATGATTCAATGGCCCGTCTGCTAAAATGATCAGGTCAATGTTATTATAGGTTTGGCTCAGAATACTTTCTATGGCTTTTTCTAAATACTCAGAATTATCACCTCCATATACCGGCAATAGAACTGCAATGCTATTCATGTTTGAGAACATACACTTTTGGAAATATACTTTTAGCTCGGGTTCGAAATAAAGGTATTGGCAAGTATAAACCGAAATAAGCGGATCAAATCTTTACACTTTCGAGCATTTTCTAAACCGTCCCGAAAAACAGGAAAAGGCTAAAGCCTCTTACAAAGAAATATTATCGATATCTGCATTCTCCGAACGTACCCCTTAGATTTGTACATCCAACAGAACCAAATTACACCATGGACGTCGAAATATTAGCTCGTATACAATTCGCTTTTACGGTAGCTTTCCACTACATCTACCCTCCACTAAGCATAGGTCTTGGATTACTTATGGTCATTTTCGAAGGGCTGTATTTAAGGACAGGAGACAAAGATTTTGAAACGCTCGCACGATTCTGGACGCGAATATTTGCGCTCACCTTTGGAATAGGTGTGGCTACAGGCATCGTGATGGAGTTTGAATTCGGCACCAATTGGGCCACTTATTCAAGATATGTAGGTGATGTATTCGGCAGTGCTTTGGCTGCAGAGGGTATTTTCGCCTTTGCTTTGGAAAGCGGGTTTTTGGGGATTTTACTGTTTGGGTGGAATCGCGTCAAACCATGGGTACACTTTGTGGCCACAGTGGGTGTTTTTCTGGGTTCCATGTTTTCCGCGGTTTGGATCGTCGTTGCAAACAGTTGGCAGCAAACACCGGCAGGATTTCATATCATGGGTGAGGGAGTAAATGCCCGGGCGGAGATAACGGATTTTTGGGCCATGGTTTTCAATCCTTCCAGTGTTGAGCGTCTCTCACACGTTTGGCTCGGAGCTTTTTTGGCAGGAGCATTTTTAGTGCTTAGCGTTCATGCCTATTATCTTCTCAAAGGACGTTTTATCGAAATTTCGAAAAAGGCTTTTCAAATAACTCTAGTTGTAGCCACTGTTTTTTCTGTTGGACAACTGCTCACAGGCCATGCCTCAGCAGATGGTGTGGCGATAAATCAGCCCGCAAAATTGGCCGCAATGGAAGGTCATTTTGATGCCAATGCCCCTGCCGATCTATATATATTCGGCTGGGTTGATCAAGAGAAAGAAGAAACTCAAGGCATAGCCATTCCTGGTGGACTCTCCTTTTTGCTTGAATACGATACGGAGCATTCAGTCACAGGTTTAAAGGCATTTCCAAGAGACGAACGCCCGACTCAAGTTAATGCAGTATTTCAGTTTTATCACCTAATGGTGGCCATTGGAGTATTCCTTATCGGGCTAACCCTGGTCGGATGTTTTATGTGGATTCGAGGTAAACTATTTAATTCCAAATGGTTACTTACGATATTTGCCTTTTCAGTCATCCTTCCTCAAATTGCTAATCAGGTGGGATGGTTTTCCGCGGAAATGGGTCGTCAGCCCTGGGTGGTCTACGGCTTACTGCGCACTTCAGATGCCTTGTCAAAAGCTGTAACCGCGAACCAGGTTTTGTTTTCGCTAATCCTATTCTTTATTATCTACGCTGTTCTGCTTGCCCTTTTCCTCTATCTGCTCAATAAAAAAATCAAACATGGCCCCTACGACGAAAAATCCATTGAGGATCGTCCTCTACAAAAAGAAATTGCAGGTTTAATATCAAACTAATGGATATGCAGACAGTTTTAGGTTTAGACTACCCTACCCTATGGTTTTTGGTCGTTGGGGGATTATTTTCAGGCTATGCTATATTGGACGGTTTTGATTTCGGTGCGGGTGCATGGCATCTGTTTTTTAAGAAAGAAGAAAACCGGCGCATTGCCATGAATGCAGTCGGTCCGGTTTGGGATGGCAATGAGGTGTGGCTGGTCATCGGGGGAGGTGCCCTTTTCGCAGGTTTTCCTATTCTTTATGCTAGCCTCTTTTCTGCTATGTACCTACCTTTCATTCTATTTTTAATGTTCATTATTTTTCGTGCAATAAGCATTGAATTCCGCGGAAAAGAACCTATGAAATGGTGGCGAAGAATGTGGGATATTCTGTACTCCATATCGAGTATTATGCTGGCATTTTTACTAGGAGTAGTGCTTGGCAATGTGCTTCAGGGTATCGATATCGGAAATAACTTTGAGTATGAAGGAGGGCCATTCTTTTCCTTCCTTGGCCCCTATCCTCTTCTGACAGGCATTACAACCCTTTCACTTTTCATGACCCATGGAGCAATCTACCTGCTCATGAAAACTGAAGGACGCATGTATGAAAAGTTGAAAGACCTTGTTCGAAGAGGGATTATTTTCTTCATTATTTCCTTTGTAATCACATCAATTTACACGCTCATTTACCTCCCTCATCTTTCAGATCGATTCAAAGAAAACCCGGTGCTTTTTATTCTGCCCTTGCTTACCTTTTTAAGCCTGGCCAATATTCCACGTTTGGTGAGCAAAAAGAAATACCAGTATGCCTTTCTTTTTTCATCATTGACGATGAGCTTTGCTCTAATGATGGTGGCAGTAGAGCTCTACCCAACTCTTCTTATCTCCACCATTAGCCCTGAGTTCAACATCACCATATATAACGCCGCATCATCAGAAAAATCGCTGGGTATTATGCTCACCATTGCTGCTATTGGTGCTCCTTTGGTTCTGGCATATACAGCTTTTGTTTATTATACCTTTAAAGGAAAAGTACAAATTGACGAAACAAGCTATTAGAAATGAATAATTGGAATGAAAACCCGGAAGCCCTTGTCAGGGAGTTTACTTTTGAAAACTTTGTCGAAGCTGTTGGCTTTGTAAATAAAATAGTGCCATTAGCTGAAGGTATGAATCACCATCCTGACATCGAAATCTACTCCTATCGTAAAGTTCGCGTCAGGCTTTTCACTCATGATAAAAATCAAATTACTGAAAAGGACTTTCTCCTAGCCGAGAGCATTAATCAACTTATTGATTAGCAATACTTTATACCAAAAAGAATGCAAAAGAAAACTGTTGGTCTTTCCCTTTTGAATGTTCTTATCATGAATTCCTGATCAGCATCAGAAGCACCCAGTTTTCAGTCATCACAATAAATTAGGTTATTCTTGCTTCGCTTTTTCAAAAACATCGATAGCACGATGCAAAAAACGAAATAAGCTCAATCCAAAAAAATAACCTCCACGGCAGTTTTGAAGAATTACAATGACAGTGTAGTTTGTATTACAGGAGCTTCATCCGGAATAGGAGAGGCTTTAGCCTATCAATTTGCCAAGGAAGGTGCAACCTTAGCTTTAATTGCAAGGAGAAAAGAAGTATTGGAACAGGTGCAATCTAAATGCCTCAGGTACACCTCCCGCTGTTTTATATTTCCATTTGATTTATCGAAAACGGAAGAACTAGGAGGTCTTTCTAAGGAGATTTTAAATAAAACGGAAAAGGTAGATATCCTGGTCAACAATGCAGGAATAAGTCAGCGCTCTCTTGCAGAAGAAACCCCATTGGAGATCGATAGAAAGATTATGGAGATTAACTTTTTCTCTGCAGTAGCACTGACAAAACAATTGCTGCCTTCCATGATTTCAAAAAAAGGCGGGCACATAGTAGTTATCAGTAGCGTAGTGGGTAAATTCGGGTTTCCAATGCGAACGGCTTATTCAGCCTCAAAACATGCTGTTCAGGGGTATTTCGAATCATTGCGAGCCGAATTAAATCCTTATAAAATCAAGGTTACTATCGTTTCTCCGGGTCGAATTCGAACAGAGGTTTCCAGAAATGCTTTAACTAAAGAAGGACAACCTCACGGACAGATGGATCCTGGCCAGGAAAAAGGGATGGACGTAACCGTGAGCGCAAAGAGGATTGTGAGAGGGATAAAAAGAAATAAAAAAGATTTTCTCGTAGGTCGTCAGGAGCTGGTAATGGTTTTCCTAAGGCGCTTTTTTCCGTCGGTTTATCATCGAATGGTTTTGCGAGTTAGTGCTACTTAGAGGACGATGAGAAAGAAAATATTTGGCATACAACAGATTGGCATAGGGGTACATGATGCGAAGCAGGCCTGGAAGTGGTATCGCGAGCACTTTGGCATGGACATCAATATTTTCGAGGAAAAAGGAGAAGCCTCTATGATGCTTCCCTACACCAATGGGAAACCGGTAAAACGATATGCAGCGCTGGCCATGAACATGGAAGGTGGAGGTGGCTTCGAAATATGGCAAAGACTTGAAAAAAGCAAAGCCAATGGTGCCAATTTTAGAATTCAATTGGGGGATTTAGGCATTTACATTGCCAAAATCAAGTCCCGGGATGTTGCAAAAGCTTTTGAAACCCATAAATCAAGGGGGCTGAATATATTGGGAGATCTGGAAACCGATCCATCAGGAAACCTTGATTATTTCATTCAAGACCCTTATGGCAATACGTTTCAGGTTGTTTGTGAACATATAGCATACAAAAAACAAAAATCAGTAACCGGAGGAATAGCCGGAGGCATAATTGGGGTATCGAACATTGAAAAAGCCCGTGAGCTGTACTCGGATATTCTTCAATATGATGAGGTTGTTTATGATGAATCAGCGGTTTTTAAAGATTTCAGGAATCTTCACGGAGGAGATCAACAATGTAGACGGGTATTGTTAAAACACGGAGCTGAAAGAAAAGGGGGGTTCAGCCGGTTGTTTGGCCCCTCTCAAATAGAATTAATCCATGTTCCTGGTAAAGAGGCCAGAAAGGTATTTGAAAACAGGGATTGGGGGGAGCTCGGTTTCATTCATTTATGTTTTGATGTCAAAGGGATGAGTTCCCTAAAAAAGGAATGTGAATCCAAAGGATTCCCCTTTACGGTGGATAGCCTCAACGGTTTTGACATGGGGACCGCAAAAGGTCATTTCTCTTACATTGAAGATCCGGATGGCACACTAATAGAATTTGTTGAGACTCACAAAATTCCCATTTACGAAAAACTAGGCCTGTACATTAATGTCAAAAACAGACCCGCAAATAAAGACCTTCCAAAATGGCTGATAAGCGCTTTAGCTTTCAACCGCATCAGAAAATAAAAAGCCGCTACTGCATCACAATTGCCGCTGTTGAGTCTGGTTTATAAGACTAAGGTGCGATGAATTAACATATCCTTAATCAACTAGCAATGGGAATATGCTACATTTCGAAACTATGAACTGGATAAGAATCACTTTGTCAATTGCACTTTTGACGTTCATGATTTCCTGTCAAAATGAGGGGAATAACCTTGATCGTGATCTCAACATTCCCTGGAAAATAGAGCCCGAAAAAGGTCAGCAATCGGCAAGTGGTATCGTTTTTCACGATAAAAACCAGAATCGCAAAAAAGATGAAAACGAGCCAGGCATTAGGGGCATTGCGGTGTCAAATGGTGTTGAGGTAGTTGTTACAAACGACAAAGGAAAATACGCTTTACCTGTTGGTGATGATAATATTCTATTTGTCATCAAACCAAAAAACTGGATGACTCCAGTTGATGAAAATTTTATTCCGCAATTCTACTATCTCCATAAACCTTCAGGTTCACCCGATCATTTGGAATACGCAGGTGTGAAACCTACAGGCCAACTACCCGAGAGTATAGATTTCCCACTGTATCCTTCCACCTACAAAACTGATTATCAAATGGTTGTATTCGGAGATCCTCAGCCTTACAATATTGAAGAAGTAGACTATTACTCTGAAGAAATAATAGGAGAACTACTCGGGCGCACTGATCTTGAATTCGGAATCACCATGGGTGATATAGTGGGCGATGATTTGGATTTGTTTGAACCTCTCAATCAGGCTACAGCCAAAATTGGCATTCCATGGTATTATGTACTCGGTAATCATGACATCAACTTTGATGTAAAATCTGATGAACTTTCAGATGAGACTTTCGAGCGAGTTTATGGTCCCCCAAACTATGCCTTTGTTTATGGAGAAGTCCATTTCATTGTAGTTGACGATGTCCTTTACCACAGCGATGGAAAAGAAAGCGGATACATAGGTGGCCTGAGAAAAGATCAATTGTCGTTTGTGGAGAATTATCTGAAAACCGTTCCTAAGAACAAACTGATTGTGCTAAACATGCATATTCCGCTCGCCCAGCACGATGATACATTTCGAAAAAAAGATCAACAACAGTTATTCGATTTACTTAAAGAGTTTCCACACACACTATCAATATCAGCACATACCCACACTCAGAACAATACCTATTTTCATTCTGATTCTTCGGATTGGCAGCAACCTGTACCTCACCATCATTACAATGTTGGGACAACCTCCGGCAGCTGGTGGCGAGGGTTAAAAGGAGAGACGGACATACCCCACACCATGATGAGAGATGGAACTCCCAACGGTTATTCCATCATTCATTTCAAGGGTACACAGTACATCATCGATTGGAAAGTAGCAGGAAGTCCCGAAGATTATCAGATGAATATCCATACCCCAAGAGGGATTGAAAAAGGATCGATGGATACGGTTCCTCTAATCGTCAATTTTTTTAATGGAGGGGAGCAGACCGAAGTGTTCTACAGGGTTTCAGGCCTTACCGATTGGAAAAAAATGAGAAGGGAACCACGCTATGATCCCTACTTTGAGAAACTTTACCAACGCTGGAGGTACTTCAAAAATCACGGAACTTTTGATGATTGGACTTCAGACACCTTGGTAAGAAAAGAACCTCTACCCGGAAAACCACTGCCATATATCCAAAAGTCAACACATATCTGGATGGAGAATATTGGCTCTGACTGGCCCGTTGGCAGTCATGTCATCGAAGTAAAAGTGGAAGATCGCTATGGCAGAATTTTCTTAAGTCGTCATTTGATCAGAATATACGATATTGCCACAGAACAATAGGATCCTTTGTTTCGTTGTTCAACCAATTCAACAATCAATCAACAAATATGAAAGCTATATTCATTCTATTCTCAATTCTTATTGGTCTGGGAATTCAAGCTCAATCTACCATCGAAATTCCAGGAAAGAAAGACAGAGTTCTGGAATACGACGAATATGAAAAAACTGAAGTAACATTGAAATGCACATGCGAGAAAGACGTTATGGTTGCTGTACTGGACAAAAGGTCAGGAGAACAGCTCAGGGGATTTGGCCTTGCATCAAATGGAAAAGCTACCATAAATGTGGAAGAAACTTCGGTTCTTGTACTGAGAAATACCTCCAGAAAACCTGCCGAAGTCGAGGTAAAAACTTCTGAGCATAAGCCAAAGAAGACAAGAAATGATTTGGTAGTGGTGAATTTCACTTTAAGAAATAGTTCTAATAAGTCGATTCCTCTTTGGATACCGAATGTGATGAATCCGAATTTATCACCAATGTCGAACAGCGGGGTGAACTTGAAATACGGACAAAAGATATTCTTTAAGGAAAACGGGAAGAAATACTTACTGCTAGTGGTGAATGAAAACATACAGAAAGGCCAAAAAATAGATGTCCCAGAGCTGATCAGCCAACGCAAAGAAGAGCTCGGTATTTAGAAACTTCTTGCCTCAACCAGTTCGAACATTCCCATACCATTGAGCACATCAAAGGAGTGATAATCTAAGTTGTGACTTAGAGCGTAGGCTTGCAAATACCCACTTTGTCTCCACCTGGAAGCGCGTGAACGCGTCGCTAAAAACCAAATGAAAATACTGTAATGCCCGTATTTTATCATGGTTGAGAAAGATCCTTTGCCTGTTGGGGTAAGCACGAATATTCTTCCATTCGGCTGGGTAACCCGATTCGCTTCTTGCAATAAGCGATCCCGATCACCGGAATCCAATAGGAATAGCAGATTACATATAGATACAGCATCAAAGGAACCGTCTTCAAATGGAAGATCTTCTTCCGGATTGATTTTAACCAAACGGGATTTAAGCCCATTGAGCTTTTGTCTTGCTTCATCCAGCATGTCCTGGTCGGTATCGAGTCCAGTTGCCTGGATAGATTTCTTATGAATCATCATCTGAAGCAATTTGCCTGAACCGGTTCCAATATCAAGAACTTTAGCTCCACGAGCTACTTCATCCACGATTGGACTCAAAAAATCGCCATACCATTCGGTCTCCTGAACCTTACTGAAAAATCTCGCGAATCGTAACATAGAAATCGCATTAATTATCCAAATCTCAATAAAAAAAAGGCAGATACCCAGAGAATGTAATTCTCCTTTAGCCTCTGCCTCGTGATTTTTACTGAGTCAATCTACCTTTTCTTCCATTAAACCATTCGGGATGTCTTAGATGGGCAACCGCAATCGTTAGCAAAACAAAAACGACCTGTGCAATAAATGGATCACCGTGCTGCATATGAGCTGAAATAGTTCCTCCGAAATAGACCAACACAGATACAAATCCATAGGTAAAGGTTCTTGGGATGATAAAAAACACTCCGGATACCACTCCAACTGTTCCGATAAGTGAAAGATTATTGACGTAATTCGGGTGGAGTTCCATGAGCATCTTCACATATTCTTCCACTCCCAGCAGTTTCATAATTCCGGTAGCGATCAATACCCCTCCAATAAGGTAATTCAATAATATCGTAATAATTCGGGCCGCTTTGCTTTCCATTATTATTTGATTTTGGTCAATCTAAAACAAGACTTTATTGATATTAAATACCTCTACCGGATCACCAGCTGAGACCAAACCCTGAAAGTATCCGTAGTTAACATAAACCGACCCATCAATAGAAGTAAGTGTAGTCGGAAAAGACCCTTCATCCGCGAGATATGCTGATTGTACGGTAGCGGTTTCCCAATTTGTCGCACTTTTTAGTTGATATACCGTCTCGTTAAATGGAGCTCCCGTAAAATTATTACTAACCAAGGCCAGCGTCTGGTTATCTATCAGTAATAATCCATCCAGTGAATTTACCGATTGGTTCACATCGATAGACTGAATTTGGCCGGGGTCAGAGAGGGGAATCTTAAAAAGTTCACCATTGTATGCCAGGCCTGTAATAAGGTATCCGTCAGGATGATAGACAATACCATTCAACCCAAAGGCTCCCTGGGGTGGAATGAAGGCATCGTTAGACACTAAGACCGAAGCTTTCCCTTGTTCATCAATTTTATAAATTACCGGTGAAAAACTATCGGTCGCATAGATGTTGCCATCCTCATCGAGAGCAACATCATTGATAAAATGTCCGCCGAGGTACAGTCCACTGAGATCAACCGACATAACACGCTCGCCGGAATTGAGATCATAAGCGAAAACTTCCGCCAAAACTCCTGTAGTTGAGGACTGTGACTTTTCTCCTAAACCGCTGTCAGAATTGGTGCCAATAAGTCTTTCGTTCTTTTCGTCTATTGCAAGACCTACCACAGATACCAAATTGTCATCTGATGCAAATGGGGTAATGTTGCCCTCCAAATCCACCTGTACAATCTTTCCTTTATAGTACGACCCCACCAAAATCTTGTCTAAGCCTGAACTGTATGCAATCCCTTCAGGGTACAGTGCTGTTTCTTTCAGCAGTATCTCTTCCGGCAAATCTCGAGTCGTAGGAAGGTCAGTATTTTCATCCTTCTGACAAGCTGCAAAAACCGTTGAAGTAAAGATTACTATACTCAACATTTTCAGCGGTAGTTTTTTAATTGATTGAATGAATTTCATGATATTTATTTTATTGATTATTAGATATTTATGATTAAAAAGTATACCCAATATGCAAGGTTGCAAACATGGATATTGGTGAAATGTCATAGGTCAAGTCCCCGACGGTGTTCTTTCCCGATATCTTATCCGTATAGCCCACTCCTGCCCACGGTTTGAAGTAAAGAGGAAAAGAGAAAGGTTGGAGTGAATAGCCTCCATATGCCATGATTAAGCCATTGGTAAAAGTGCTTTGACCTTCAGCATTTGAATTCTCAATTCTGTATTCCTGCATACTGGCCTGAGCACCGAGGAACCATCCTCTATTGACCTCCTTAAAGAAATACTCTCCGAATAATCCTACTCCCAAATTCAAGCGGACATCCCACCCCTTATCCTTGTTGTTATCATTCAACCCAACAAACAAATCGGGAAAGTTCATTGCATAGATTCCAGCACCCAATTGGATATGATCCCAATTGGCAGGTTTTAAACGAAGGTGAGCGGAGTAGCCACCGAACGCAAAAGTCGCGGGATCGATTTCAACAGAGATTTTGGTTTTCTTCTCAGAGGTTCCTTCGGTTTGTGCGAAAGAATGGTAGCCTGACAAACTGATTAGTAATGTCATTGTTGCGATTTTAATAGTACTAAACATGAAACTTGGTTTTAATTGTTAATATTTATTCTTTATATTTTGTTTATATATTTAAGTGAAAATTTTTTTACGAACTCATTTCATCCAAAATCTGTCCGATGTTCTTTGTAGCCAATTCTGTTTTCATACTTTGCTCCGTTTTTTGAAAAAGTTCTGCCAGAATTTCCTGAGCTCTATCTGGCCTTTGACCTTGAGCCCGCATATCAAAGGATGAATTGAACAATGACTTTCCCTTCTCGATAGCGTTAAAAACGTCCAATACGGTAACCTCACCGGGTTGCTTTAGTAATCGAACTCCTCCTGCTTTTCCCTCTTTTGTTTCAATGATCCCCTCCGCATTCAATCCTTGTAGAATCTTCACTAAAGTCGGTTTGGCAATATTGAGCACTTTGGCAATCGATGCCGTGGAAAGGTATTCATATTGTCCCTGACGAATTTTATCCGACACAAAAATGACTACCAGAAGAGCCTTCGAAAACGACAACGAGTAACTCATACTAAATATTTGCTATATTTCGTTTGCAATGATATGTAATATTTTTAAACTACAAGATTTTGGTTGAACAAATTTCTACCGATACCTTTCACCTATCTTAGCCAATCAATTTTATCTATCATGACCGAACAACACAACAAAATGACAGAGGAGCTCTGCGCTCATCCTCCCGCTAAATACGATGACCTCAAGGTCCTTTTCCTCAATTGCACGCTGAACAGAACTCCCGTTTTGTCTCATACAGAAGGCTTAATTAATGTCGCTCAAAAGGTATATGAATCGGTAGGAGTACAATCCAAAATCATTCGACCGGTGGACTACGAGATACCAGCTGGCCTCGGACTGGATATGTCAAAAACGCCTGAATGGGACCGTGACGATTGGCCACAGATACAAGCGGAAATTGACGTCCATGATATTGTAATCATCTGTACATCAGTATGGTTAGGCGAAAAGTCTTCCGTTTGCAACCGCACTCTGGAGCGCATGTACGGATATACCCATCAGTTTAACGAAAAAGGCCAGTATCGCGATTATGGTAAAGTCGGTGCAACGCTCATCACAGGAAATGAAGATGGAGTAAAGCATTGCGCCATGAGCATACTCTTCTCCCTATCGCACATTGGGTATACCGTACCTCCTCAAGCCGATGCCGGCTGGATGGGCGAAGCAGGTCCAGGGCCCTCCTACCGCGATGAAGGTTCGGGAGGTCCGGAAAACGATTTCACGAATAGGAATACCACCTTTCTGGTCTGGAACACTTTACACCTGGCTCGAATGCTGAAAGATCAGGGCGGAATTCCCGCCCATGGCAATCAACCGGACAAATGGGATGCTGGTTGTCAGGCCGGGTTCAGCAGTCCGGAGCATAAGCGATAGTAAAGCCAACCCGATAATCATTTTAAAGAGATATCTTTCTCAATTGCCGATCTTCCATCGGGTAACTTTTTCAAATAGAAGTGGATTCGGGAATAAAAACTCGATATTTTTTCAAGCCATAGAGAATTTATCACTTAGGACTCATTTTATGAGCAATGGGATTTTTTGTCAAGCATGACCCGACCTAAAAAACACCCAGGACTGTGATGCCATGGAGTATAATAACGGCTGGTTCATCCATATTTACATAGCTGGGTATCTTTATAAAGAATGTTGATTCTAGTTGGCATGCAAAAATGGTGAACGGTAGTTAATCGATCTAAAAACTGGGTCTCCATGCTTTCTTTTTCTTTCGTACTCATTTACAGTCAATTATTATCGTACATTCGCAGCGCCGATCGGGCAGGATGCTAGTCTACGGACCATAATGTATTCGGGCCTTTTCAGAGCCGATTACATTTAGACAGCATTTCTTTAAAAATCAACATTTAATTAATTCCATTTCCTCTTACGGAAGTATTACCCATATATGGCAGCATCACAAACTTTTAAAGCACACAAATTTGTTTCTGAACAGGATTCAGAGTTTTACTCAGTACTCCGAAAAAGAGTTAGAAGGTATTTCGAGGAGGGAAATATTTCAACTTTTGGCGATCGTAGAATGTACATCAAAACGGCATTTATGCTTGCGATCTACCTCGTGCCATTCGGGTTTATTGTCTCCGGAACCATAACTAGTCCCTGGCTGTATTTGGCTACATATGTTTTTATGGGATTCGGGATGGCTGGAATGGGACTCTCGGTTATGCACGACGCCATACACGGTGCTTATTCTAAACATAAGTGGGTAAATCAGTTATTGGGGAATGCGATGAATCTGATTGGCGGAAACTCCGATGTATGGAGGATGCAGCACAATGTATTGCACCACACCTACACCAATGTACTGGGGATGGATGACGACATCAACACACCTCCCATACTGAGGTTTTCCCCGCATGAAAAATGGATGAAAGCCCATAAGTATCAATACTTGTATGTATGGTTTTTCTACGGAATTTCAACTTTTACACGAGTCACACTTCGCGATCCGGTGCAGGTTTTTTGGTATTGGAATAATGGTCTGATAAAATCAAAGAAGGAGTTCGCGAAGATTATGGCAAACCTCATTTTTTGGAAAATCTTTCATTTCACTTATCTCCTTGTTCTTCCCATATATTTCAACTCTTTCTCGCCATGGCTTACGTTGGGAGCTTACTTCTTGATGCATGTGGTGGCCGGCAGTATCATGAGCATGATTTTCCAAACTGCTCATGTTATGCCTGACCTGGATCACAAAAAAGCAAGAGAGGACCGCATTATTGAAGAGAACTGGGCCGTGCACGAAATGAAAACCACGAGCAACTACGCTCCCAACAATAAGATGCTAACCTGGTATGTCGGTGGTTTGAACTTTCAGGTCGAGCATCACCTTTTCGCTAATATCTGCCACATACACTACCCTAAAATAGCTCCGATAGTGGTTCAAACCGCTAAGGAATACAACATTAAATACCACTCACAACCTTCTCTCGCAGAGGCTGTTAAAGCGCATGCAAGAGGACTTTATGAATTAGGAAACAACCCAAACAAACGATAAAATGAACTCAACATATAAAAACAAAAATCAAAGAGGCTTCGGTAAAAGTAAGAATCACCGGGGCCGCAAAAAGAAGTTTAAACAGGAAGGAATCAATCCGAAGATGTTTGTCAACAGAGCCTCAGGAACGAGCAAGTCCGGGAGCCCAGTGGTGCATCGAAAATTTTCTGAACTAAGGCTTGACCGAAAACTACTCAACAATATTGCAAAGAAGGATTACGAATTCATGACAGAGATACAGGATCGTTCTTTCGACGGACTTCTTCAAGGAAGAGATCTGTTGGGTATTGCACGAACTGGTACAGGAAAAACTGCCTCCTTTGCTATTCCTATGCTTCAGAAAATTGCCGAGCAACCATCAAAAAACCAGACATTGATACTTGCACCTACAAGAGAGCTCGCCGTCCAGGTGCAGGAGGAAATTCACTCTCTTTCTTATGGTATGCGCATATTCTCTATAAGCCTGATCGGTGGGTCAAGTGTAGATCGGGATGTACACAAACTCAAAAGGCACCACCATATTTTTGTAGGTACACCCGGAAGAATCAATGATCTCATTAAAAGAAGAGCTCTCAATCTGAGTAAGACAAGCATGTTAGTTCTTGACGAGTTTGATCGAATGCTTGATATGGGTTTTCGCGATGAGGTTATGGGAATAATTTCACAAATGAAAGCGCGACAACAGACCATGCTGTTCTCAGCTACGGAAGACGATAAGCTGAAGAAATATATTCAGGAATTGCTTCACCAACCCGAAATGATTCGGGTCTCGTCTGGCAGCACTCCGTCAGAAAGCGTCGATCAGGATGTGGTACGCATTTCTAAGAATGAAAACAAGTTTGAAGTTTTTACTGAACTTCTACGCTCCAATGCAGCAGAAAAAATATTGGTTTTTGACGAAACCAAAAGAGGGGTTAGTCGCCTGGCCAACAAAATGAAAAAATCAGGTTTTCGGGTTGACGAAATCCATGGCGATAAATCTCAGGCCTACCGAAGTAAGGCTCTTGAAAAATTCAAAAAGGGGAAAATCAATGTTCTTGTAGCTACAGATGTTGCAGCACGAGGAATCGACGTTGATGATATATCACATGTCATCAATTATCAGGCTCCCCGTACAATGGACAGCTACATACACCGAGTAGGCAGAACCGGAAGGGCTGGAAAGACCGGAAAAGCTTTTACACTCGTCGATGTTTTCTAGATTCGTTGGGTGCGGTTAAAACTAAAAACACCCTATCACATTTTCCAAATTGACGGATTTGGTGCTTTAATTAGCACGATTATGCTGGGTGGGTTCTGGTGTATTTTGAAAAGTGTATTGGGATGCCTTTAAAGATAATTTATCTCCTTTCCACCGCAGCTTTGGCATTCTGCATTTGCTCGTAAACGGTTTTTATATCAAAGCCCCATAAATGCCCAGTCTTATATGATTTGAGAAATGCTATTTGTTGATTTTCAGGTTTTTATAACGTCCTTGCGTAATTTATTCGCCTGGTCCCAATCCATTTGAACAATAGCAAGCGAATAAATTTCTGGCAGGTTTTGAGGATATAGTTCTCTCAAAAGCCGATCGATATGAGGAAAAAGAAGGGCTTTGGTTTTAGCGGTCAATAGTGTTTTTGTTTCTCTTTTCAGTTCATTTCCTTCGAGGGTTAAACGTTCAACATCTCTAGTTATGTTAACATCGATTGCCAGATGATCCTTGAGGAGTAATTCTGCTATTTCAACTATTTGAGTAGTACTGTATGAGGAAATTCTTAACTGTATCAAATCTGTTGATTTAGTATACCGAAAGCGTAGTTGGCTTTGAGTTCTGCCTTACGGTTCTTGGTTAATAACTCAATGAGTTTGATGTAGGCATTTATAAAGCCTAACTCACGTGCGTTAACCAGGAACAAGGAACTTTCGCCTGCATTAAACTTCTGTAATTCACCATTTAATAAACCATTGTAATCCTGAACAGTTCGTTCGTACAAGTTAATTTGCTCTACTGTTGTAGACCATTCGTTCACTGCTGCGGTTGCCTTGAACAAAAGCGAGGCCTGCTTCATAGAGAAGTCGAGGGTAGTGCTTTGTATTTTAAGCTTGGCCAGCTTCAAATCACCTCTACCCTTTCGCAGAAAAAGGGGCATTTCAAACTGTAGTCCCCAGGTATAATCGGCTATGTTGTAGGCCTCAACCGGCGAATTTCCGATCGGTTCAGAAAGTGCATTATACTTGAGGTTAACAATGGGTTTGAGCTGCTCTGCTTTCAGCCTGCGATCTAAATCCAGCTGTTCCAACTTAAACTCTGTACGACCCAGTATGGGGTGATTATTTATGATTGTATCTAACCTGGATAAGTAGTATTCATCCGGTGTAATTTTTTCTATCTCGCTGAGACGTATCGGTCTTGTTTCTTCCGGAATCTCCAATGGAACCACACCCTCGGCCCATAAATAAACCGCAAGTAGTGCTTTTGCATTCGCATAGTCAAGTCGAGCTTGTTGTAAAGCTAATAGCCTGTTTTGCACCTGTATTCCCGCTTCAAGAGTATCGATGTTGGGCAAATCTCCCAGGTATGCACCTCGTTTTACAGCATCCAGACGCAGCTGGGCTACGATCAATACACTATCAAAAACGAGCATGGTTTCGTATGCCATGAACCAATCCCAGTACACCTTACCGGCTTCGAGATACAGCTCGTTCAACATGACCTCACGATCCAGAACCGTCATATCCCTAAAAATTTTCGCCTTTTGCAATTCTGCTCTTCGCTTATCCATAAAGAGTCCCTGACCTATAGGAGCTGAAACACCAGCATAATAAAGTCCGTTTCCGGGTAAGGTTCTTTCCGGGTTGAGAAAATCGCCTCCGGAATTCTCGTACCCTGCCTTAAACTCAAGACCAAACCAGGTAGGTATAGCCAGTCCACCATCCACCATATTGTAGTACTGTTTGTCGTCAAAATACTTTTGAGCTACATCGGTAAAGACCTTAGGGTCAAAGGCACCTCTGGCGTTTAATAAGCTCGCTTCACCTTCCTCTATTCTCAGCTCAGCCATTACTGAAGCCGGATGATGGTTTTTAACCTGATTCATGAATTGTTCGTAGGTCAGGACATTTGTCTGGGCGTAAGCGTCAATCATCAAAAGAAGCTTACATAATGCAAACAACAGGATTATTTGGGTTGATCTCATGATCTTACTTTTTCGCCTCAGATGCTAAACTCTCCCCGTTTTCCTGATAAAAATCGGGAGGAAAACCGTTGATCTGTCGCCACAGTTCATACCAAATGGGCACATCCTGCAGCAACATCATGCTCATTGTTCCTGAACCCACGCGCAACGCGTCCGGCCAAGGGTGTTCGTCAGGATCCGGAGCCACCAGTATTCTGTACTTACCATTATCACTGATGAAGTTATCAATGGCGAACACCCTGCCGCCATAAGTTCCATAGCTGGTATTAGGCCATCCCGAGAACACAATGGCTGGCCATCCGTCAAATTGAATGCGCACTTTTTGTTCCTGTCTTACCAGAGGTAAATCAATAGGACGCACATAAATTTCAACGGCCAAATCATAATTGAAGGGCATGATACTTACTATCTCTGCTCCCTCTTTAATGGTTTCCCCCAAACCGCTTTGAATAGCCTTGGTAACATATCCATCCTGTGGGGCCGTAATGAAATATAACCCGGACCGGACCGAGTAATTCATGTATTGGTTCTGCAGCTTGGTTACAATAGCTTCAGCATCATACATACTCGACATAGCAGTATACTTATCGCTTTCCGCTTTGGCAATTTCATCGCGGTACTGAGCCTGAATTGAAACCATTTCAACCTGTGCATTGATAACTTCGTTCTGACTGGTCAAAAGCTTATTCTCAGCGGAAATCATTTCTGCCTGGGCTTTTTGCATCTTCAGTTCGCGGTTCTCCAGGTCAGTAAGGGATTTGAGTCCATCTTTATACAACTTCTCCATACGGTCAAATTGCTCTTTGGCAATTTTGTAGTTGAGCTTATAGGCCTTGTAATCAATACTATCACTTTTCACTTTCAAATAAGCCTGTTGTAGTTTATTTGTGGCTTGCTCTAATTTCAACTGGCTGGTTTGAACTAAAGCATCTATTTGATTATCTAAGGCTTTTACTTTTTCCATGTAGGAATTCACCGACATCTCTTTAGCCTTTATTTGCTCTTGAGTCCGTCCGAGTAAGTTTGGGTCAAAATAGTCATCCTTAATCTCAGAAATACGCAGGATGGTATCTCCCCGATGGACGAAATCACCCTCTTTTATATACCAGTTCTCAATTCTTCCGGCGATAACCGAATGAATGGTTTGAGGCCTTTGATCTGGCCGTATTGTTGTTACGGTTCCCATAGACCGAATGTTCTGGGTCCACGGTATGAATAGTATTACCAATCCTATTCCGAACAGAGCGGTGAGCAGTTGCAATAGCACTCTTCCAGTACTTCTCGAATAGAGCTTGGCAAAAGAAGCATAACGGGCATCTTCTATTTGTCCATTTATACTATTTGGTGATATATTAAGCATTTTGATTCATTAACTCGTTGAACAATTTAAATCCACCTCTTTGAGCAATTTTTCCATCCTCCATAACCGCGATATTATCGGTGGCCTCAGCAACAAGCGGATCAGAAGATACTGCTATCAATGTCCATTCGTGGTTTTTATCGGTAATGAAGTCAATAATCCGCTTTCGATCATTCAGATCAATATGCTCAAAGGCGTCTTCAAGAAGTATAATTTTTGGGTTTCCGGCAACAGCTCTGGCAAGGAGCAGTTTCTGTATAATGCTTCTCGGGAGTTTACTTCCCATTGGGCCGAGCAGGGTATTGTATCCATCAGGAAGTTCTTCAATGAATTTGGCAAGTCCCATATGACCCACAGCCCATTTCACACGTTCGAAAGTTACATGTTCCCTCCCCATTGTAATATTCTCTAGCAGCGTACCTTCAAAAAGGTCCTGTTGACTCAAAATATCGCCTATAACTTCTCTCACTGTGCTGAGCTTTAGATTTCCTTTGGGTAGCCCATTGTAGATAATCTGACCTTCCTGGTTTTCATACAGTCCTGCCACGATCTGTAATAAAGTGCTTTTTCCGGATCCATTTCGTCCGGCAATCATTATCTTTTCTCCCCGGTCAATAGTGATGTTGAGTTTATTCAAAACTTTCCGATTGCCTTCAGGAAAAGTGAAGCTCACATCTCTTAATTGCACAGCAAGTCCAAGTTCAGTGCACTCGTGTTTCAGGTCTAGCCCCTCATCATGTTCAAGCTCAAGATCCGTGACCTGCCCTATTTTGGCCAAAGCAGTTAATACATCGTAGATCGTTTCAAAACTTAAAATCAACTTTTCAACTGAGGCCATCACCAGGAGAATAATGATTTCTGCTGCGATAAACTGACCAATATTCATGGATTGCCTCATTACCAATGCACCTCCAATGGCTAACAGTCCGGCTGCTACAATAACTTTGAAAACAACCATTAAAGAGTACTGCTGGACGAGAATCTTAAAGTGTGACTCCCTGGCATTAAGATAGTTACCCACATTTCGATCTGTTTTATCAAGCGGTAGTGGTGTGCTACCAACCAATCTGAAAGTGGTGGATGATCGAGCCAGTTCTTCCAGCCAATGGGCAAGTTGATACTTGTATTTCGATTCCTGCAAACTCGTTTCCAGCCCTCGTCTGGCAGTAAAACGGAAAATCAGATATACTAATACTACCAGGACAAGACTAAACATGATAAAGAAAGGATGATATAATGACAAAAGGATCAATCCGAAAATGACCTGCAATGTGGCTACAGAGAAATCAAGTAGTATTTTAGACAAGCCTTTCTGTACGGTAAGAGTATCAAAAAATCGGTTCATCAGCTCGGGAGCGTAATGTCGATACAGTTTTTCCATACGGATTCGCGGTACGCGATATGCAAACTCAAAGGCTGCCCTCGTAAATATCTTCTGCTGCAGGTTCTCTGTTATTCTCAACTGAAAAATTTGTAGCACTCCCGTTATGGCCACACCCAACACTACAACTACTACCATAACGATCCAGGAAGAGCTTATATCTCCGCCCTGAATAAAATTCACAATAGCCTGTATGCCCAATGGCAACGACAGGCTCACCAGTCCATTAAACACAGCATAGGTGTACACATCTCTGATCTCCTTTGCATCGGGCTTCAACAAACGCCAAAACCTTTGAACCGGAGTTGGTCCTTCACTGATTGTTGCCATAATTTTTGGAGTTTTTGGGGGCTATAGTTTTGAATATCATTTCGTTATAAAATTCACTTATGGAGTCTTCACCATCTATCTTATCGGTTAATCTCGGCAGATGCTCTCTAAAAAACCTCTGCAAATGAGCCCCTTCTATTACAGTACTTACAAGCATATGAGGGTAGGGATAATCCGGATTGATTTCTGTAATAATATTCCCTATTTGGGCTACCAAAGATTTATAAGTAAGGAATGCACCATCCCTGTTTGCCTTGTCAACACTGGGATGCAAAAAGGATTTTGAACCCTCTGCAATGATAATTCGCTCAAGCCTGCTCTCATCAACGTAGGCAAAAGCCCCATCTACCTGAACCTTTCCCGTTACTAATCTCACGGCACGCTCTAGTCGTATGTGTGGTGAATTAATATTCGCCAAAGTGAAGGCAAGCTTGTATTCCATCCAACTCCAATACCAGGATGTCAGGTAAAGCAGAAGTTTATGCTTGCTTTCAAAATATCGATAGATCGAGGCTTCTGTTGACCCTATCTTTTCTGCAAGTCTCCTAAAAGTAAAATTGCTGTACCCCGATTCATCCATGAGATTGATACTGCCTTTGATAATCTTCTTACCTAACTCTGAAGATTCAGGGTCTTTGATGAACACCTTGTCGTTCACCTGAATTCGAAATGCCTGAAGTAATTCTCTCATCTAAAAATGCTTTAATCGCTACAATAATAGTATAACTATTGTTTTTGTTCATATTCCTAACAGAAATAGTCGTAGTTGCTCTCTTCAAGAAGTACTGCTTGAATCTATTAAATTGCACCTCCGGTTAAATCAAAATACGTTCACGAGAGAAGATGTAAAGTACTGAATATGTGTTTATTACAATAATATGATACCACGTATATCTTCAAATTTGTACTGCTTTAAGTCCTTCTATATCGCAAATTGGAAGTGGGTGTTGGAATGACAATAATGGAAATCTAATGCAGAGTCTATCATCCTTTTGTGCCTTCCATTCCGGTTATAGTGTTAGGGTCGGTTGAAGAAATACAAGAACTTTGTAAAGACAAAAAATAAGTCATGCCGCAGGAGATTTTGCATATCCAATCCATTTCACAGTTCCTTGAACTGCTTGAACTCCCCAAACCTAAACACCCACAAATTTTGCTGGTTCGCACAGCAGATATGCCAATGCGTGAGGATTTGGCAGGACTGAAAACGTCATTTGATTTGTACATGATTGCCCTCAAAGAGTACGATTGTGGAATGCTCTATGGCAGGAACAATTATGATTTTCAGGAAGGCTCCATGGTATTTGTGGCTCCTAATCAGGTTATTACAACGACAAGCAACATAAAACCGGAAGTTGATGCCGGCTGGATGTTGTTTTTTCATCCTGATTTGATTCGAAAATCGCCCCTGGGCAAAAACATAGGCAAATTTGGCTTTTTCGATTATGAAGCGCATGAAGCACTTCATTTGTCCGAAGAAGAAAAAAAGATCATCACGGACATTGCTTTAAGAATCAAAGACGAATATGAACAGAGAATTGATCAGCACAGCCAGAGCGTCATTATTTCAAGTCTCGAATTGATGTTGAATTATTGCAGTAGATTCTATGAGCGACAATTCAATACGAGGTCTGATCACCACAAAGATTTCGTAAGTCAATTCGAGAACATACTGAAGGATTACTTTAATGAAGGAAAGCTCAAAGAACAAGGTATCCCAACTCTGGAATTTTTGGCAGGTTCAATGAACTTCTCTCCAAATTACCTGAGCGACCTGCTCAGAAAAGAAACAGGGAGGAGCACAAAAGACCATGTTAACGGATTCATTCTCGAAAAAGCTAAAACCATGCTGCTCAACAGTAATCAAACGGTGAGTGAAATTGCCTATGAACTGGGATTCAATTACCCTCACTATTTCAGCAGGTTATTCAAATTAAAAACAGGTATTACACCTCAGCAATACAGAGTCATCAATTAAATCAATCATAAATATGAAAAAAGTTGCACTTATAACAGGAGCCTCAGGCGGTATTGGAAAAGAGCTTGCCCTCATTCATGCAGAGAAGGGAGGCGATTTAGTACTCATTGCCCGCAGTTCGGATAAACTCTCTGAATTAAAATCAGAAATAGAAGAGAAGTATCGAAGAGAAGTGATGGTTATTGTAAAGGATCTTACACAACCAACTTCAGCTAAGGAAATCTATGATGAAATCCAAAAAGCTGGAGTGTATGTCGAGTTTTTGATCAACAATGCAGGTTTTGGCGGACGCGGTAAATTTCACGAACGCGATTGGAACCTTGATTTAGCCATGATCAATCTAAATGTTGTAGCACTCACTGCTCTTACAAGGCTTTTCCTGCCAGAAATGGTTAAACGCAACAGCGGTAAAATACTCAATGTCTCCTCAACAGCGAGCCTGGTTCCAGGGCCTTTGCAGGCTGTTTACTATGCTACTAAAGCTTATGTAACCTCCTTCAGCAATGCATTGAATGAAGAATTGCACGATACGAACATCAGCGTAACCGCGCTCCTACCCGGAGCAACCGATACCGGCTTTGCCAAAACTTCAGGCATGGACAAAACCAGCCTGTTCAGCAAAACTGCCAACGCCAGATCCGTCGCTATGTCTGGTTACGACGGTATGATGAAAGGAAAGCTCAACGTAATGGCCGGATTATCTGCAATGAGCAGATTGATGATGGCTTCCATTCCATTGACACCGAAAAAAATGGTACTTGCCCAAATTCGAAAAATGCAAGAGGTTTAATATCATTGTGAGTTATTAATCTTAAACTCTCAATCGATGAAATCTTTAGCCATTTCCACTGCACTTTCCCTGATTCTTGTTGCATGTGGTTCCAATGAACACAATACCGACCAAAATTTGGATGTACATAAAATATTAAATGACATTACTATACTCGAGAAATCTGATGCTCAGAACCCCATTGTTGATTTTCAGCAAGTAGCTAAAAATCAGGCCGATAAATCATTAAAATTCAATAAGAATAATATTGGAAAAGTGCTTTTCGATGCTCGCGATTTTTCACATTGCATTATTACGGTTGACGATCACACAATTTTGAGTATTACCGATTTTGAAGATTGTCAACAATCGGGTTCCTGGGGAGTGTGCATGCCAATGGCAAATGGCTATATCAAAAAAGGAGAGCTGATTCGAAAAAGTGATTACTTAAACAACCTGATAGGCACACCAGATATGCAGGTGAGAAGGGCATTCCTTTTCAAATAATCTTTATTCTATTCGTAACTTCGGACCTCAAACATAATGTATGAGGCAAGCTATACTGTTATTGGCCGTATTATTTCTTAGTATACGTATTTCAGCACAATTCACCATTATCCTCGATTCTATTCCACCCAATACGCCTAACGGTGATCCCATTCATATAGCGGGTGATTTTCAGGGATGGGATCCGGGAAGTACACAGCATATTCTAATGCTGGATTCAGTATCCGGGTTTCATCAAATCACATTAAACGGAGTGTTTGGAAACATTGAGTTCAAATTCACCCGAGGAGATTGGTCCAAAGTCGAACCGAATGCAACGGGGCAATTCATTCCAAATAGAACCGAAGTTGCTACACCAAACGACACCATTTATTTGCAAATTGAAGGATGGGAAGACCTAAATGGAGGTGGAAATCCAGGCCAATCGACAGCGGATTCAAATGTCCACATCGTTTCCGACACATTTTATATGCCCCAGTTGAATCGCTATCGGCGAATACTAATTTACCTACCTCCAGACTATGATGTTTCGGGAAACTCCTATCCCGTTTTATACATGCACGATGGACAAAACCTCTTTGATGCTTACACTTCATTTGCAGGCGAATGGGAAGTCGATGAAACCTTAACGGCTATGTATTCCTCAGGAAAACCAGGGATCATCGTCGTTGGAATAGACAATGGTGGCGGTTTTCGGGCAGATGAATATGCCCCTTGGATAAATCCGGCATACGGTGGAGGCGAAGGAGATCTCTACCTGGATTTTATCGTAAACACACTGAAGCCCTATATCGATCTCAACTACCGAACGCTAACGGATCGAGATAATACAGGTATTATGGGAAGTTCATTAGGCGCATTGATTTCCACCTATGCCGGAATAAGAAATCCGGAGGTTTTTGGGAGAATCGGTGCCTTCTCGTCGGCATACTGGTTCAATGATCCACAAATATTTGACTACATTGACTCCACGGGAATTCCTTCGTCTTATGTTTCTCGCTTTTACCAAAATGTGGGGACTCAAGAGGGGGGAACCATGGTTGCGGATATGTTTAGAATGCAAAATAAACTTATCGCCGCTGGGCTTGATTCTTCATCCATAATATCCCAAGAACATATTGACGGACAGCACAACGAATGGTTTTGGGCACGGGAATTTGAACCTGCAATCAATTGGCTGTTTCAGTCTTATTATACTGATATTGAAGATATTAGCTCAGAAGAAGAGTTTCTCATCTACCCTAATCCAGCGAGAGATATAGTTTTCATTGAGCCTAAAGACCATTCGTCAACGGCTGTACAATTATCCGTAACAGGTATCACAGGTCAAAAAACGATATTGCCCATTGAAAGAATTCAAGTTCAGGATAACCTATACAAGCTTGACATCAGTGCCTTGGAAAACGGCATGTATTTGCTAAAGCTAACTTCTGACAAAGCTCAGTTTACCCAGCGATTGATAATTTACAGATAGCATAATTAAGGAATCATAGTCAGGAAGCATTAGTTTTAAGTCTACTCTCTACATTTATCGATTAAACTTTGGATATGGCGTGGTATAACAGAGCAAAACTAATCTGGGTAGCAATGCTCATTCTATCCTCTTGTTCCCTTTTGAAGGTGGAGGTCGCCACAGATGTAGAGCCTCTGGACGAGCATACCTTAAACGCCAGAATTCTAACGCACAACTACCTGAAAACCTATTTAAGCGAAATCATGAATGCATCTGATTCAATAATGGATATTGAAAAAGATCGGGATATTCGAATAAGGGCATTGCTATGGAAGATTAACGCCACACAATTGGGCAGAGAAAAAGTACTTCAGAGCGATCCGGAGATGGCCATAATTGACACCTGGGCGCTTGCTGGTCGCATGTACGACTTTTTTAATGAGGGGCCGGGCGATACGCTTTTTGGCCATTCACAGCCAATAGCAGTGCAGAGTTCTGATATTTTACTAGCTAAAATTGACACTATTGGTCGCATTTACTTTGGTAAAGATTATAACAACGCATATCAATTTGTGAACGGAATAAGAAAGGCTGAACCTTTTGTGAATTTCGAAACCGAATACTCGTCCGTTTTTGCTGCATGGAACAAGCATAAGCAAATTCCGGATAGCCTGATACAGCCTGTTATTGGGAGTTTACCTCAGGTCATGTCCGACATGAATACGCGAGTAGGAATTAATACGGAGCAATCCATTTTGCAAGCGAGATGGAATGGCCAATTACTCGTTCTGGAAAATGAGTTGGATTCTATTGATATTCAGGGAATTTCGAACTCGGTGGATGAGAAAATAATGATAATCGTATCCGCTCTTGAATCTGCTGAATCTGCCCTTCGTGAAAGTATGAATCAGCTACATAAAGATGTGCAATCCATAGTTTATAGTTTTAATACCAATGTAGATAGTCTTTCGCGACTGGCCGAGCGGGAACTATCCTTATTCCGAGACAGCTTAGGGGTTGAACGAGAGGCTCTTATGAAAGATATTGATGCAACTTCTGAAAACCTTACGCGAGTAGCGATGGAGGAGCTTCGCAAAACAATCAAGAGCATATTGCTGTATGTAATAATACTCCTTGCAGTGATTCTATTTATCCCTTTCACTTTGGGATATTTTACAGGAAGGGCTTCTAAAAATCTCAGAATTCGTCGATCCTCAAAAAAGGAATAACTAATCAACAAAACACTACCAAAAATCTTTGAAAGTTATCAGTATCATTTTTAAAATGATTAGTCTAATTTCGTCCGCCTGACGAGCTAGGTCGAGCTTACCTAACCTGCTAAAAGAACTGACTTTTTCAGATTACCAACTACACGCAGGATGAACAAAGCAAAATCTAGTTGTTCACGGAGAAAAAAATGACCTGAACACTCCGTTATAACAAAGTAGGGCGCCGAGAAATAATATGTCAATGAAAAACTTAGTTAAAATCTCTCTTTTCTTTTTTATTGGTGCAATGGCTACCAGTTGTGCAGTGGTTAAAGCCCCTTTATCAGGGGTCATTTATACCGATGTGAAGGCTCCATTTGCCGTTACATCAAACTCTGGGTCTTCCAAAGTCGGAACTGCGGAAGCTACGTCAATACTTGGTATTGTGGCTCAGGGTGATGCAAGCATTGAAGCTGCTGCCAAGCAAGCCGGAATTACTAAAATTCATCACGTAGATGAACAGTCCTTCAAGATATTTACATTCTACGCCCGATATACAGTTTACGTATATGGCGAGTAGCATAATAAAAAAGGCATATGGACCAACTTTGGCCATGTGCCTTTTTTCTCTACTCCTTCTGAATACCAACAACCAAGCCCAAAGTCTAAAGCGTCATCTGGTCACCAAAATTCAAGATGAAGGAACCCTTTACTTCATTAATCCGCTGATTGATTTTAAAGGTGAAAAATCGAAACTTGAATACGATATCACCTATTTGGCCAATAATGACTCTGCTACCTTCAACTTCACTTACTTCACCAAAGAACTTTATCAGATTGACAGCATCTTATTCATCAATGCTACGAGCACTTCACGGGCCAAAGTAAACAAGCTCTTTGTAGATCACGTCAAAAACAAATGGGAGCATCGCTATTCAGCCCGTATCCCTCTGAATGAGTTGCAAGTATTCTTAACGGATGAGAATCCGGGAGATCTTGTTTTATTAAGTACTGACTCAGTCAAGAAGAATTATTCGCTGAATAACGGAAAGTGGAAAAAGCAAAAAGAGCTGCTCTCTAAAATTTTTGACCTTATAGAAGCCAATAGCTAGATTAGCTTGTTCTTCTGCATTACCTTACCTTGTCCGCATGTTTAGACTTACCCTAATTATAGTCCTGGCAGCAATTGCATTTTCTTGTCAGGAGCCAGAAAGTAATCTTAAAGAAAAGAACAAAAAGTTTATTTTTCACGATCCACTTGAATCCTGGAATGATGGCAAAAACAAGAGGGATATAATCAATTTTGTTCTCAGCACTTCTCATAAAGACAGTGCCAATTATATACCCGAGGCTGATCGAATAGCTGTTTTCGATAACGACGGTACACTATGGAGCGAGCAACCTCTATATTTTCAGGTTTTTTTCGCTGTATATCAGATTAAAAAAATGGCTGAAGACCACCCCGAGTGGAAAGAAAATGAGCCATTTAAGTCGGTACTTGACGAAGGTATCAAGGCACTAGGTCACATGGATATGAAAGACCTGGTTGAAATAATAATGGTTACGCATGCGAATATGACTTCAGTGCAATTTCAGGCGGAAGTTGAATCCTGGCTTAAAGCAGATCGTCATCCAACGCTTAACCGACCTTTTGACCAACTGGTATATCAGCCTATGCTGGAATTAATCGAGTTTTTAAAAGCCTATCAATTCAAAGTCTTTATTGTGTCTGGAGGTGGCCAGGATTTCATACGTCCATGGGCGACCGAAGTCTATGGTATTCCGTCGTATCAGATTATCGGGAGCAGCATCAAAACATCCTATGAGGTAGTTGATGGCGTGCCTACCATAAAAAGACTTTCAGAAATGGATTTCATCGATGATAAAGAAGGCAAACCCGTTGGCATTTATCGACAAATTGGAATAAAACCCGTGATCTGCGTTGGTAATTCGGACGGTGACCTGCAGATGATGGAGTGGACCCATTCCAATGCTTATTCTTCTTTAAAAATTTATGTTCACCACACGGATAGCGTTCGTGAATGGGCATATGATCGGGATTCGCACATAGGGAAATTTGACGTTGCACTGGATCGTGCGCTGAATGAAAACTGGACGCTTATCGATATGGCCAAGGACTGGAATAGAATCTACCCATTTGAGCCAGAGAAATAAATTATTCTGAGGCCACTCGAATGCGATCGACGAGTTCCTTTCTTCCGATTAAATGGCTGCATGTATTTACTGCACCTATGGTTACACCAAGTACTCCGTGCATGGTAGTGTTTTGACCCACAAAAAACAGGTTCTTAAATTTAGTCCGGGAGTTAACATGCGATTTCATCGGAGATTTAAACGATCGATCCACCCCATATAGGCTCCCTTCAGGACCGCCAATGTAATCTCTTAGGGTGAGTGGGGTTGAGGTAGTATAGCTCTCTATGCTGTCGTTTAATTCCGGTAGAATATTACTTGCATTTTCGATCAGGGTTTCAGCTCTTTTTTCCTTAAATTTTTGATATGATTCATCGCGTTCGTCAGGTTTTAGCGTATGATTCTCCGTTTGATCCCATCTATCCACATCTTCCCATTTCATATAGGTAATCAATGCCAAAGCTCTGCAATAGCCTTTATGCTTCTTACTTTCAGTAAAATAAACTGCAAAACTCTTACCCCAATCCTGCATATTTTTCGGTTCAGAATCCCAAACATCCTCTACCGCAATATGATACCGGTTCTGATTACGATGTTTCATAGTCCGCTCTTTCAAGACGATGTATACAACAAAAGCCGAAATAGTATTGCTTAGATTCAGCAATCTGTTGGTGTACGATTTACGCAGTTTTGAATGATCCATCATCTTGAGCGTTGTCGTAGGGTGAATATTCGAAATGTAATTTTTAGCCCGAACTACTTCGGCCTTGTCGGTCACTATTCCCTTAATGGTTTTCCCTTCGATCAAAAATTCTCGAATTCCATTGGCTCGATAGATAATTCCACCATTGGCTTTAATTTTTCGCGCCAAAACTCTTGCAATTTGGCTTCCACCACCCACAACCTTGTAGGCGCTTTCTATATATGAGTTACTTACCAGAGCATGAACATAAAATGGGCTGTTACCTTTACCTCCAGCATAGAGCAGGTTGTTCGCACCTAGAATAGCCCGTAGTTTTCTATTTGATACACAGCTATTAATAACATCCTTGGCGCTTTCATACAGCAATTCCAATTCCTTATTAATATTCGGCTCTGACTTTAAATAGTAAAGAGAGAAGGCACTACAAACGTCCTTAACCTTTTGGATATAACGTTTAATTCCCTCTCGTTCTTCTGGAAAAAAATGACCCAGCTTAGCTACAAAATTATTGTATCCCTGTGCGTGCGGATAGGTTTGATCATCGCCCTCAAAACTGAAATGATCATAGCCATCGGGATCTAGTTTTTTATATTCAATATCGTCAAACAATCCTAAATATTTGAAATAAGGATACAGCGGTTGTCCTTTATCAAGGCCTCCGATATAGTGCACTCCCGTATCGAACTTAACTCCATCGAAAAAGAAGGTTTGCAATGTGCCGCCTATTTGAGCGTTTTTTTCAAATACGGCCACTTTGTATCCATATTCGGAAAGTATGCAGGCAGAAATGAGCCCGCCAAGACCCGATCCTATTATTGCAACATCCAGGTTGTCAGCGCTTTGATTATTCATAACGTCTATCCTTAATTCTTATCGGTTTACGTCCCCCTTTTGGGAAAACCATTTCATGAAGCACACTTTTTGGAACTTTTTCAATGACTGGACTCACTCTCAAACCAGCTTCGAGAAGTTCGGCTATCGTTTTGGTTTCGCTGGTATTAAGGGAATTTGGCATATAAATCCTCACAACATCGGTATCCATTTCAGACTTGGAAATCTCTATGATAAAATCATCGACAAACTCACTTTGGTGAAGAATATTCTCGATCTGAGTCGGAAATAGCGTCGTCCCCTTCAGCTTGATCTGTTGACTTTTACGTCCTTCCACAGGACCGAGGCGCAGCGTATCTCTTCCACATGAGCATTTATTAGTATGCATTCGGACGATATCTCCAGTCCTAAAACGAACCAGCGGCGTGCCCTCTACACCTAATGGAGTAATCGTTAACTCACCAGGATACCCCGGGAGCACTTCATTACCTTCTTCATCTAGCAATTCAATCCAAATCAATTCAGGAATAAGATGACCTCCATGGTGCTGATCGCATTCCGCGAAAGAAGTCATCATTTCTGATGAGGCATACGTCGAAAACAGTTCGATATCCCAATGACGATTTATTCGGTTTGCCAGATTATTTGGCTTCAGATCTGAGGTTCGAAGGGGTTCCCCAATGCAAATGGCCTTGCTTAAAGGCAACTGATTGAGATCAATCTCATTTTCACGGGCGAAATCAATCAATTTGACAAGCAATGATGGCACGCCAATAAGTACTTCGGGTTGGTAATTGCGCAGGTTCTCCAGGAGAAAATGCAAACTCCCTATGCCATTTCTAATCACGGTAGCTCCAATAGAAACTGCTCCCAAATAATAAGCCATACCCGCCATAAAGCGCTTGTCAAGAGTGGTGGTTATGAGCACCGAATGATCCGGTTTCAAACCTGATATTCCTAAGGCCATTTTCTCATTGTAGGCAAGCCTTTCCAGGTCATTCCTAGTGAGTCCAATGGACAAAGGGGTTCCGAGACTTCCTGAGGTCGTTACATATTCTACTATTCGACCTCCCTTTTTAACCACAAAGCTTTCGTTTGCTCGATTCAGATCATCTTTGGAAACGGTCGGAAGTTGCTTAAACAACTCCAGAGAATCAATCGCAGCTTTCCTTCCATTAAAGGATCTTCTCAGATTCTTAAAAAAGGGTGAATTTGAGTACGAATAGTTTACCTGCTCAAGTAACAAGTCCAGGTTTGCATCTCCGTTTAGTCCTCTGTTAGAAGGTTCTAAGAATCCGGTCATTCTATTTTTTTACATTATGGCCACTACGGCCATGGCTATGGTTTCCGTATGACTAATACTGAGTTTAACCTGTTTTAAGCCCCTTTCTTCAAACAAGGTTTTCGAAGCATTTCGAAGGACAATTTTGGGTTCATGATTGGATGAATGTACAATCTCAATATCCTTGAAATCAGCATTGGACGACCACCCTGTGCCCAAGGCCTTCATATAGGCTTCTTTCGCACAAAACCGACCTGCAAAGTGCTGTGCCGGATATTTTTGTGCATTACAATAATCCTGTTCATGCGAGGTGAATGTTCGATCAAGAAACTTTTGGTTTCCCATTTTCTTCGCAATGCGATAAACTTCCACAATATCTGTTCCCAGCCCTTTAATCATTATTTTCAATTTTCAACAATCTTTCAGCTATAAACTCTTCCACCTCCATATATGGAATTTCACATTTCAAAGCACGCTCATACATGATTCTCGCCTCATTACTTTCGCCTCTGCTCCAATAATAATTCGCAACAGATAAATACGACTCATAATACTCCGGATTCAGAAGTAAATATTCGTCAATTTGTTCAGTAGTCCACTCAATTCCATCTGTAGCATCTTCAGCTATCTTTTGATGCATTTTCCGGAACTTAATTACATTTTTCCAGGTCTCAGTTTCCAAAAATTCATCCGGCTCGACAGCCAAAGAGTCGACTACATAGAGGTCTCTGAGCCCATTTGGGCCCCATTTTTCCATGCCTGATATATTATAAGCGACATATTCTCCTAGCTGATAAGGTGGAGATCCTAACCAGGCTATGAGCTTGCGATTATCAAAAATTATAGAATGATGTGCGATGAGCTGATTTATTGCCATCGGGTTTCCATAGCCAATATCAAGTTCATCTTGTCCTTTTTGATCCCTAAGAATTTCAACCAATGAAACCACATCGATAGTATCTGCGCTTTCCAACAGTTCGGCAGCCCTATTATATCTGGGTACTGTTTCAGAACGATTCATGTGCTCCATATTTATAGGGAGGTTCTTTAACGCTTTGCTTTGAAAATGATTGGTCACAATAAGGTTTCCGGAATCCACTTCGTACACTCCTGACTGATCTGGTGTTTTCTCAATAACTGCAAATGCTCCATCGATAGCCGAGGATATAACAAACGATTCAGAAACCATCGTTTGGTACCGGGAACATATGGCACGTGCTTCTTCAATTGTGGAGGCGTATTGAAGCACATCTCGTGCAACGATCGAAACAGGGGTTCCTGAACTGATTCGAACATCCGTTTTATCCGAATTGAGCATAATTCCAAGGCCCATTTCGTTCAAACCTGAAACTACTCCTGCAAAGCCAGGCCATGAAACAGAGATCGAGTTATAACCCGAATCAGGGTTGCTGAATAGGATCATCTTGTTACTCGCAAAATTCTCCCCAACATAAAAATCAAAATTCCTACCGATGATCATTCTCTCGCCTTTGAGCGCAGACGCACATTCACCAACAACCGTGCACCCTACCAGATGAAGGTTTTGCATAGCATGCCCAATATCATGAGCTGCGTGGTAATTAATTATTCGATTGTATTTGGGACCGATGTAGTCATAATCGTCGCTGAAGTATTTCGATACCCCATAAATCTCCTGTCGGAATTCCAAAGGAATTAATTCATCTAAATCATTGTTTATTAGGGATATAAAAATCGAGAGTATTCGCCGGAAAAACGAGGAAGGAACATGTCGCTCCACTTCATCGATAAAATAAACTTCCTGCTCCTTTAATAGATCTTCCATTAGTTTCCCTTGAATCTGACCACGCTGGTAGCCATTTCCTTCTATGTAGCATTCGTAGTTTCCGTGTTCATTTAACCGTAACCAGTTAGCGCCTACGCGCCGCGTACCATCGGCTTCTACGATGAGCTCCAAACCATCAATGGCTTCTTGATCTACAGGAGATTTATAAAGAATATCATTAACCAAAAAAAGCAATGAAACAAAAACCAATACAGGTAAAATAAGCCTGAATATCATTCGTCGGTAGTTCATTGAATAGGTTAATTGTTTGGACACAATAGTATCTAAAAACCACAGATCATCTGTGCATGTTATCCTTTGACATTTAAATCAACTCGAATATTCTTTCGCAGGAGATTTTATCTTAGCACGATATTTTGCACAATGAAAACAGCTAAGTTAATCGCTCTACTTCTAATACTCCAACTCACCCTTTCAGCTCAATATTTCCCTAAAGAAGAATACTATTCCAAACCTGTTGTTTGGCTAGGACTTGATTTCACTTTAACTCAGTTTAAAAACCCATTCGATTTCCCACCGGGTGAGGAATTGCAGCGTCGGTATATGCCGGGATGGAACGAAATGATCATTATTGAACCCGATAAGTATAATATTCGCAAATTTTTGAAGAACGAGAATATATCTTATTCCTTGACCGAGGTAAATGCGTTCAATGAGCAAATAGACCCTGCTCAGATTTTTAGTGAAGAAAAAGAGCTCCTTACACTGGAAAAGCTGGAAGAAGATGTAAGTAAATATGAAAATGGTAAAGATGAGTTAGCCGTAATGATGTACGTTGTTTCGTTTAACAAGACCATCCCGCGAGGGACCTTCTATTTCGTAGTAATCGACAGATCCAGTGGGCGCCTGATGTTTGTAGAAAAAGTCTCGGCAGATCCCGGTGGGTTTGGACTAAGAAACTACTGGTTAGGTAGCTATCACAGAGCACTGAAACAACTGAGATACAGGATGAGAGAATGGCGAAGATAAGATCATAATATGCGAGATTCAGATGATTACTTCAACCCGAGATTTGAAGCTCAAAAAATAGCATTTGCGCCGGTTGTTTTTCATGTGGCACTTTCTCTTCGTAATCTCGGCGTGCTCGATGCCTTGCGAAAATCTCGAAAACTCGGATTGAGCATTCCCCAACTTAAGCGTCAATTACAAATATCGGAGTATGGGCTTAGTGTTCTTCTTGAACTGGCTTTACTAACTGGGATTGTGGAGCAAAAAGAAGATGCTCATTTCATATTGACCGAAACAGGCAAGTACATTGAACTGGATCCACTGACCAAAGTGAATTTTGATTTCATCAATGACATCTGCTACAAAGGACTGGCACATCTCGAAGAATCAATATTAAAATCGAAGCCTGAAGGCCTTAAAGAACTCGGGCACTGGGAGACTATTTATCAGGGGCTGTCGGAAATGAATCAACAAGCTCAAAAATCCTGGCTTGCATTTGATCATTACTATTCTACAGACTCTAGTCCCGAATTGTTGCAATTTCTCTTCTCCTCTGCTCCGAAAACCCTAGTTGACATTGGGGGAAACGACGGACGGTTTGCCCTGAATTGCTGTAAGCACAACCCAGAAGTTCAAATAACTATAGTTGATCTCCCCGGACAGATACAAATGGCCAAGAGCCGAATTGAGGGATCACCTTATGACTCGAGGATAGAATATATCTCCATGGATATTTTGAAAGAGAATAAGCCACTACCCAAAGCCGACGCTGTCTGGATGAGCCAATTTCTGGATTGCTTTTCGGAGTCTGAAGTAAGGGATATTCTGAAATATGTGGGTAGGCAGATTGATTTAAATACAAATGTCTACATAATAGAAACACTTTGGGACCAGCAAGAGCATCCTGCTTCGTCTTTCTCCGTTGCTGCTACTTCGGTTTACTTTACAACCATGGCGAACGGAAACAGTAAGATGTTCAGTGCGAAAAAATTGAGAGCACTTATTAATGAATCGGGTCTGCAGATCATCGACGAGGTTTTCCCCATAGGCATGAGTCACACCCTTTTTCACTGCAAGGTTAAGCCTGTTTAACAAGCACTAAGGCCCGGTTTGACGAATTTTCAGAAGAAGGTCCTTGAATGATCTGGCATCCATTCTTTGCAGCCCATTTTTCAAGTTCAGCCCATAGAGGGAATACGAGCTCATTACGGACTTGATTGAACTTGATAATTGAAGTGCTCCACTTTTCAGACCTTAGAGTCCAGTCATGGTTTGGAAGGTCCGCAAAGCCATCTCGAAGGATAATCCTGCCTCCCTCAGGTAATTGAGCGACACATCGATCCAATAATTTAAACTGAGCCGAATGATCAGGCAAATAGTGCAACACATCTCCTAAGATAATGGAGTCTGCCCCTTCAATACTGACCGTAGTGATGTCGGAACATATAAAATCTAATCCCTGACGTTTCAAATACGTATTTCCGGCAATATCAATTTTATCAGAGTCATAGTCGACACCTATCAGCTTCATCTCAGGGTTTCTTATGGCCAGATAATGCGATAAAAAACCATACCCACAGCCTAAATCATACAACATTTTGGCATGTCCTCTCAGTTGTGCATTGTACCAATCATAGTTTTTCTTTTCATGCTTCCATTTAATTCTAAAATACCATTCCAATACCGGCCCCTTGTATAAATATGCCTTAAGAAGTTTGGTGTACATTCCATACCCCGTATTGGCTTGATCCTCCATCACTCCTATTTCCCTTTCAAAAACCCTACGTACAGAGCTGGCTAGAGACCGAAAATTTTCATTTTGTTCACTCTCTAATGTCAGATCCGGTAATACTTTCATGGACATTATTCCCGTATTGAAGTAAAAACTGTTCTTGGGCATTGCCTCGCCATAGCCTTGCAGAACGATGGGCCTTAGCGGAACACCTGTTTCGCGGGCAAGATAAAAAGCACCCTGATGAAATCTGTGCAGTTGGCCATCGACCGATCTCGTACCTTCAGGAAAAATAGCAAGAGTCTGCCCGTTCTTTAAAGCCCGGCGTGTTCGTTCAAGCTTTCCATCCATATCGAGAAATGCAGGAACATAATCCAGATATCGAACCAGTGGCCCTAAGAGTGGCGACCGATATACCCATTGATTAACCATAATCGATATTCTTGGGTCTAAACGCAGCAGGGCCAGAATATCAAAAAATGAACTGTGGTTGGCAATAAGGATAGACGGCTTCTCAAAATCCAGGCGATCCAGATCGTAATAACGCCTTCGTGCAGTAAAGATACTGTCCAACTGAACGGCCGCCATTTTTGACAGAATACGACGTATCCATTTCTTCTTATTAGAAGTTGAAATAAAAGGTATGAATCGAATTAATAGGCTCAAAAGCGTTAGCAATAAACTGCCAATCACAAAAAAGGAATACCCTAATATGCTATGTAACACTCCAAGCAAGGTATATGGAGGTTTTCCATTGGCCACACGAGTACCTATAAGAGCTCTAAACAAAACGGGCTGTATGACCAGAGTTATGAACAATATAATGGCTATTCCCAGCACGCTGACTGCAGCAATTGAATTAATTGCCGGGTGTTTCGCAAAAAACAAGGCTCCAGTTCCGATAATTGTGGTCAATGATGAGAGAATGATCCCCGTTTTATGTTCCGTCAACACCTCCCTTCCCTTGAGGTATCTATTAGCCAATCCGTCAGTCATAAATATGGCAAAATCATCTCCGAGACCAAAGATGAACGTAGCCAATATGATATTTACAAAGTTGAAATGAATTCCAAGAGTTGCACACAGCCCTGTGATCCAAATCCAACCTATAACCATGGGGAGAAAAGTAATTACGGTTAGACCAAAGCTTCCATACAGCGCTAGCATTGCAAAAAACACAATGATTCCCGCCGAGATAACAAGGAAGTCAAAGTCATTTTTTACTGCATCAATAAATTGTTCCACTATTCCGGCACCATCGATTACAATAGCGCCGTCAATTTCATTGATTTCCCGACTAACCTCAGACGCGCCCGCTTTATTTAGAACTACCGAGCTGAGTAAGAAATACCCGCGTTCATTTTGAAACCATAGAGAAGAAAAAGACCTGGACTCAAAAAAATACGATCGCAATGCGCTATGAGGCCTGTCCTCTTGTATCCAGGCCTTAAATGGAACAAATGCATTTTCTGTAAACCCAAGCGCTTTAGATCTGTTACTTATTTCAGTAAATATATCGGGATACCCTCTCCAAAACTCCTTCCATTTCAGCATATTCTGCTCCAGAATTTCGTCCGGTAGAAGCAAAATCCCAAAGGACTGAACTTGCTTAATGTTGAAATCATTCTCTATTTTCCCGAGATGTTGATACATGCGATGGTTTACCCTTATTGCCTCACTCTGGGTTTCACCTTGAGCTATTAAAGCAAGACGCCGATCCGTATCTGGATTTATCCCCTGGTGGATTGTTTCTGACTTCTTAAGTTCCTCTGGATAGAAGTTCAATTTGCTAAAGTCAGATTCATATTTCAGCGTGCCAGACTGCACGAAAAAAAACAAAGTCAATGCAATCACAAGCACTCCGAATTCTCGATTCAATGTGAAATTCTTAAACCTCCATTTCTGGGTAAGGCGCGAAAGAAAGTGAGCTCTTTTGTCTAGAAAATGGTTTTCTAAAGGAGCAACTATATAGGGAAGTATGGCCAACACAAAAAACAGTGATCCTGCCAAACTAAATGTCGCGAAAAGACCAAAATCATTCAGCATTCCGGAGTCCGCAAACCACAGAGTGCCGAAGGCAACAATTGTGGTTGCTCCGCCAGAGATCATAGGTAAAAAGAGCTGGTTCCGGGATTGAAAGGCATTCCCTGTAGATCTCAAATGCGTAAAAAAATGGAAGGAATAATCTACTATAATACCGAAGACCACAGCTCCTGCGCTTAGCGCCAACGCAGAAATGTCGCCTTTGAACAGGTATATCAATGTAAGCGCAAAAGAAACTCCAAATAATCCCGGTAAAAGAAAAAGCAGAACGGTCAGGCCATTTCTATAGTACAAGATCAGAATGAGAACAATAATGGAAATGGCAACCGTGAGTGTGACCTTCAAGTCTCTTCTTATTTGTTTGGCATTTGCCGCAGCAATAACCACAGGCCCAAAGAAATCCATCTCGTTTTCAGGATGATCCTTATCCCAGGCAGTCTTAAAGGCATACAAACGATCAACCAAGTTTTCGGCCAAACCACTATCATCAAAGGACCTTTTTAACCGCCCCCGAATTAAAATACGGCTGCGGTCAGCTGTGTAGAATAGCCCTGAAGCATTGTAGAATTGATCAAACACTCCGTCAAATTTTCGAGCCAATAGAGCTCCTGAAAAATTCAATGGATCCATGCGAAGAATAAGAGCATCAACTGAGCTATTGATTCCGTACATTCCTTGTTTTCTTCTGCGAAGAATCTCTGAAATATCGATTGAATCCAGATATCTTTCGAGGTAGATATAGTCCGATGAATCCATAAATGCATACAGATCATGAACTAATCTCGGATAGAGTTCCATTGGATCAAGATCCATCCTGAATTGAAAATTGCCCAGAGCTTTTGGAAATGTTTGTGCGAGCTTTGCCGATAAAAGTTCCGCTAATTCCGCCTGACCGTCATTAGACGCGGTATCTTTAACAGCAATAGAAAAGAAGATCTGATTCTTATTTTGATCTATAAAATGGTCCAGGGGCTCGTCATCTCCAGAGCGATAAAACTGAGAAAGATTTTCACTGACATCCAGCTTTTTCACGCTTAGCCCTCCCAGGATAATCACAAGAGAAAAAAAGCTAAATGCCAATATGGATTTGTATGATGGCTTCACCGTATTACCTTACCCACAATATTAATTCAATGATCGCTCGGGAAAGCGACTAAAAGAATCTGTTGTCAGAGAAAATTAGGGTTGTTTTATTTGCAAAATATTTGAAATCCAAGACGATTGAGAAACCTTGACCTTATCGAAGTAGAAAAAAACCTCTACTCTGATGAAAAATACCAGCTCAATGATGATCAACTAGAGCAAGCCCAGAAGTCATTTGATTTTCTTCAACACTTTTCCGAAGACAAACTCATCTATGGAATTAACACAGGTTTTGGCCCCATGGCACAATACCGTATTCGAAAAGATCAACTGAAAGACCTTCAATATAACCTAATCAGAAGTCATGCCAATGGGCTTGGTGAATACTTTCCCGACCTCTATTCACATGCTACAATGATATCAAGACTTCACTCCCTATCCATGGGATATTCCGCTGCAAGTCCCGATGTTCTTAAAAGTCTTGAGGCATTTATTAGAAATAGTGTTTATCCCCTTATTCCGGCTCACGGTGGTGTTGGGGCTAGTGGAGATTTGGTTCAGCTGGCCCATCTTGGTCAAGCGCTCATAGGAGAAGGCCGAGTCAGATATCGTGGTGAAGAGCGAGACACAAAAACACTATTACGAGAATTGAATATTGCTCCTGTGGACCTCAAACTTCGGGATGGGCTGGCCATTCTAAATGGCACATCATGCATGACCGGAATCGGTATTCTGAACGTCATCAGAGCTAAGAGGTTAATGAAATGGTCCATCGCGGCGGCCTCATTGCTCAATGAAATCACAGAGTCATATAGCGATGCATTTTCAGAAACGCTAAACGCTGCAAAAAAACATACGGGACAGCATCAAGTGGCAAGAGAAATGCGTAAACTTCTCATCGATAGCAAATTAATCAGGAAGCGCCCAGAGCATTTGTTCAATGGAGATGAAATTAAAGACACTTATTTCTTTACAGATAAAATTCAAGAATATTACTCTTTGCGATGCGTACCACAAATAATTGGCCCCATCTATGACGCTATTGAGAATGCAGAAATAGTAGTGATTAATGAACTCAACTCTGCAAGTGACAACCCCATTGTTTGCATGTCAGAACGTGATGTACTGCATGGTGGAAACTTCCATGGAGACTATGTGAGTTTTGAAATGGATAAACTCAAAATTGGTATTACTAAGCTCAGCATACTTCTTGAACGTCAGATTAATTATCTGCTGAATCCTGCTTTAAATGGTAAATTCCCAGCCTTTCTCAACAAAGGCATTCCCGGATTAAATTATGGTCTTCAGGGAGTGCAATTCACCGCAGTTTCTAACGCAGCTGAGAATCAAAGCCTTTCTTTCCCCGCATCCATACACAGCATTTCGAACAATGGGGATAATCAAGATGTAGTAAGCATGGGAACAAATGCATCATGGATGACGAAGCGCGTTATCGACAATGGTTTTGAAATACTTTCGATTAAAATGTTGACTTTGGCACATGCTCTGGAAATCAAGGGGAATTATGAAAAAGTGTCATCCGCTGGAATCTCATTGCTTGAACAAATACGACAGGAAATACCTGATTTCAAGGAGGATACGAGTTATTCAGTCCATCTCAGGAAACTTATAAAAAAGTTGGATCAATAGTTGACCTCATAGTTAATATTTTAGCGGCTTGATTCGCATTGAACAGAACCTTATCCAATTCAAATAAAACTTTAAACTTCTGTGAAACAGTGTGCTTTAATAACGGGTGCTTCCAGAGGAATAGGCAAGGCTATTTCTGAGAAATTATCGATCGACCTCGGTCTGCATATCTTGATCAACTATATCTCCAACGAACCAGCAGCGAGGGAAACGCTTGAATCTATTCAGTCAAATGGAGGTTCCGCTGAATTAGTTCAGTTTGATGTGTCGGATAGTGAAGAGGTCGCAAATACCATGGATCAATGGTTCAAATCGAATCCTGAGGATCAAATTACGGTTTTGGTAAATAATGCAGGCATAACTCGCGACAATCTCATGGTTTTCATGAGCGAAGGTGACTTCAATCATGTAGTCCAGACCAGTCTGAATGGTATGTTCAACGTCTCAAAAAGCGTGCTTACGCACATGGTTCGTAAGCGCTATGGTCGAATCATCAACATGGCTTCGATATCAGGACTTAAAGGCATGGCAGGACAGGTGAATTATTCTGCTGCCAAAGGAGGGGTCATCGCCGCAACTAAGGCACTAGCGCGGGAAGTAGCTAAAAGAAACATTACCGTCAATGCCGTAGCTCCGGGTTTTATTGAAAGTGAAATGACGGATGAGGTCGATCCAGAATTGGTGAAGAACTTAGTTCCAATGAGAAGAATGGGGACAACCGAAGAGGTAGCTCAATTGGTTAAATTTCTCGCATCCAAAGATGCCTCATACATTACTGGTGAAGTAATTAATATTAGCGGAGGAATAATATGAGTTCAATATCCGACAGTAGACGAGTGGTGATCACAGGCATCGGAGTTTATTCATGCATTGGCCAAAATATTAAAGAAGTAACCGATTCGCTTTTGAAAGGAAGAAGCGGTATCGGGATAGACCCCGTTCGTAAAAAAATGGGCTACCGATCTGCACTTACTGGAATTGTTGAAGAACCCAATTTAATGGGCATGCTAAGTAGGAGGCAACGAGTTGGCATGTCAGAACAAGCCAAATATGCCTATGTTTCGACGATGGAAGCGTTGGCAATGGCTGGAGTCAATCAGGAATACCTCGATGAGAATGTGGTTGGGATTTTATTTGGAAACGATTCAAGCGCACGGGCTGTAATCGAAGCGGTCGACATCATTAGAGAAAAGAAAGACACCATGTTGGTTGGTTCAGGATCCATATTCCAATCCATGAACAGCACAGTAACCATGAATCTGGCTACTATTCTTCGGTTAAAAGGAATCAACTTTACGGTGAGTGCAGCATGTGCATCCGGGTCTCATTCAATTGGCATTGGTTACCATCTCATAAAATCAGGGCTGGAACACATGGTCTTGTGCGGAGGCGCACAGGAAGTAAATGAACTCACTTTTGGAAGCTTCGATGGACTGGGGGTTTTTTCTTCACGGGAAGAAGAACCTACAAAGGCTAGCAGGCCATTTGATAAAGACCGTGACGGCATAGTTACAAGTGGTGGTGGTGCAACCCTCATTGTAGAATCTTTGGAGTCCGCTTTAAAACGAGGAGCAAAAATTCTCGCTGAAATTGTGGGCTACGGATTCAGCTCAAATGGAAAACATATCTCCAATTCAGATACCGAAGGACAGGAACGCTCCATTAAAATGGCCTTACAAATGGCAGGAATAGAGCCTTCAGCGATAGACTACATCAATGCCCACGCCACTTCCACTCCGGGTGGAGATATCGAAGAAGCAAGAGCCATTTCCAATATTTTTGGCGACGAAGTGCCCGTTAGTTCAACAAAATCAATGACCGGGCATGAATGCTGGATGGCGGGGTCAAGCGAAGCGATATATGGTTTGCTGATGTTGAATGGAAACTTTATTGCTCCAAATATTAATTTTGTCGATCCCGATATGGAGACGAGTAAGATTAATGTGATTCGTAAAACCACAAAAACAGAACTTAACTGTTTTATGTCCAACTCGTTTGGATTCGGGGGAACCAATTCCACTTTAATTTTCAAGAAATATGAATAAGAGCCAATTGATCGAAACGGTCAATGCCTTTTTAATAGATGAATTCGAAGTAGACGAAAATGAAATTGTAGCGGAAGCCAACTTGCAGGAGGCCCTTGATCTCGATAGTCTGGATTATGTTGATTTGGTCGTTATAATTGAGAGTAATTTCGGGTTCAAAGCTACAGGAGAAGATTTTCAATCCATTGTTACCTTTCAGGATTTCTATGATTTTTTGTGCGAGAAAGTGAATTGTGACCAATGAGATCATGGTCCGGGCGCTCTGTAGGCTCTGCCCTCGGTTTTCGGATTTTCATCTATTTGATCCGTAACTTTGGTTTAAGTACCTCCTATTTTGTGCTGTATTTTGTTAGTGGGTTCTATTATCTGACTAAAAAAGATGTCAGACGAGTCCTTGCTCAATTCTACCAGGAGCATTTGGAGATGAGTCCTAAAAAAACAAACCCTACCATTCGTAAGAATATGTATCTGCTCGGGAAATCACTTGTAGACCGAACAGCTTATATGGCCAATAAGGCCCATCAGATAGGATATACGACAGTTGGCGAAAGCCATTTCCTCAATCTGGTCAATTCAAAAAGAGGCGCATTCCTTCTCTCAGCGCACCTTGGTAATTGGGAAATTGCAGGTGGAATTTTGTCTGAATATCGTCCAGAAATAAGTGTAGTTATGTATCAGAATGAGAAAGAGAGCATACAGCGTTTGTACGAATCTGCAGGCTTAAAACCAAAGTTTGAAATAATTCATATCACAGATGATCTTGATCACGTCTTTAAAATCTACAGTGCATTAAAAAAGGGACATCTGGTTTGTATGCACGGCGATCGATACTTAAACCGTAATAAAACATTTCAATTTGACTTTTTAAATGGGATGGCTAGGTTTCCTCGAGGTCCTTTTGAATTATGCGAAAAATTTGATGTGCCGTACAGCATTGTCTTTGCAACTAAAAGTGGCAAATTCGATTATCATTTGTCCGCAACAAAACCAAAAAAAGCTCAGGGTACCAGCCTAGATATTGCAACTGAATTTGTAACCTTGCTCGAACAGAAAGTTAGGGCTTATCCTGAACAATGGTTTAACTATTTTCCTTTCCACGATGACCAAATATCCCAGTCCTGATCAAGTTCCAATAATCAAGCTGATTCCGCATCGACATCCTATGGTTCTCGTTGATCGCTTGATTGAAAGCCACGAAAAAACAGCATCTAGTAGTTTTAAGATTCCGCAAAAGCATGCCTTCGTCGACAATAGTAAACTCACCGTTGAAGGAGCGATAGAAAATATAGCACAAACAGCAGCGGCAAATCTTGGTTATCTTTATCATATCAGCGGTTCAAAAGTGCCAAGAGGTTTTATAGGTGCAGTTAATAAATTAACGATCAATGAACTTCCTAAAATTGGAACTGTTATTCAAACCAGAATTTCTGTTCTCCAGGAGGTCTTTGGTATTACTTTGATCGAAGGCATCATAAGCCGAGAAAACGAAATCTGCTTGACTTGTCAAATGAAAATCGTTGCTGAGCAAACCCAATGAAGTATATTGATGCAAGAATCAATTTGGACATCCGGTTCTCCGAGGTAGATTCTATGGGAATTGTTTGGCACGGGAACTACCTCAAGTACATGGAAGATGCCAGAGAATTCCTGGGTAAAGAATTAGGAATGAACTATTTAGAAGTGTACAATCAGGGGTATTTTGTTCCTATAGTACGTGTAAATCTCGATTACAAAGCACCAATTCAGCTCGGCGATCATGTAGGTGTTCAAATCATTCTGGAATACTCGAAAGCAGCTAAGATTATTCATCACTATAACATATGGAATCGCACTACTGACGTGCTCGCATGTGCAGCATACAGCGAACAGGTATTTATAAATAGAGATACCCGTGAACTGGAATTATACAAACCGGAGATGTATGCTTCCTGGTGTGATCAACTGGATTGGAAGACGAAATGACCTATATCGGTGCGGAAAGCATTCTTACACCTCTTGGAGCCGGTTTGTCCCATGTATTCGACAGCATTTTAAATGGACAAGGTGCTCTGAAAAAAACCGATAACCCATTTGGAGATCATCCAGTGGGAATTATTACTGATATCCATCGTTCCAAATTCTCAAGGATAGAACAAATGTGTCTGCTGCAAGCGTCAAAATCTTTGGAGCAAGTAAATGCGAATGAGTCCGATCGATGGGTCCTTATCCTGAGCACAACGAAAGGGGATATTGAAAAAATTAAAAGCGACAATCCCAAAGAAGCAGCCTTGTTTCGCCTGGCGGATGTCGTTGCAGATCAATTGGATATTAAATGTGATCGAAAGGTTATTTCGAATGCATGTATTTCCGGGGTACAATCTGTCCTCATAGCCTCAGAACTGATTCAAAGAAACCGATACGATCATGCACTCGTTATTGGTGCAGATGTATTCTCAGAATTCACATACCGTGGATTTGCTTCGTTTCTTGCGCTTAGCGAGACTCCATGCATGCCTTTCGACAAGATGCGCAGCGGGCTCTCATTGGGAGAGGCTGCTGCATCCGTTGTAATTTCTAACAAGAAGGAAATCTATGATAAGCCTCCATTTATACTTCACGAAGGAGGAACATCCAATGACGCGAATCATATCTCAGGGCCTTCGAGAGATGGTTCGGGTTTAGCAAGGGCTATACGCAAAGCGATGCAGAGTTTGGATCCCAAGGATATTGATTTTATTTCTGCTCATGGTACGGGCACATCATACAACGATGACATGGAGTCGATGGCATTTTTTAACACCGGGCTCCATGAAGTCCCACTGAATAGTTTTAAAGGTTATTTTGGGCATACTTTAGGTGCTGCGGGAATCTTAGAAATCATTTTATCTATACAATCCATGAGAGAAGGAATGCTCGTTAAATCTCATGGATTCCGCGAACCCGGTACCGTTAAGGATATTAATGTTATTGAAAAAAACCGTTCAGGTAAAATTAAGCGAGTGCTCAAAACGGCCTCCGGTTTTGGTGGAACCAATGCGGCGCTCGTCCTTTTAAACCCGGAATTGTGAAACCCTGCAATGAACTCCTTATTTCCAAGCCACACGTAATACTGGATTCCATTATAATTCGAAAGAACCATGAAATTGAGAATCGGGAAATTCTAAGGAATATCTACAAGGAGGAAAGCAACACTTATCCCAAATTTTACAAGATGGACGCGCTGAGCCAATTAGCTTTTGCCGGTGCTTCAATCCTCGATAACCGGGGTATATTCCGCGCTTGGAATAAAGAACGTGTCGGTTTACTATTTATCAATTCATGGGGAAGCCTGGAGTCTGATATGCACCACCAAAAACTCATTGATACAAAGAATACGGCTCCGAGCCCGTCCGTATTTGTTTATACTTTACCCAATATATTAATCGGTGAACTATGCATCTACTTCGGTTGGAATGGAGAAAACCTTTTCATGATCGATAATAAATTCGATAGATCGGAATGGCTGGACATGGCACAATCATGGATAGAAAATAATGCAGTGGATCACGTGATTGGAGGGTGGGTTGAATATTACCAAAATGAAATGGCCCTGCAATTAATAATTCTTGATAAATTTTGTCAACCTTAACCGCAAAAATCTCGAATGGAATGGAACTGAGAGAACAGCTTAAGCATCAGATCATCGAGCAGCTAAACCTCGTTGATTTTCGACCCGAAGACATAGAAAACGATATGCCTCTATTCGGATCAGGGCTCGGTCTGGATTCAATAGATGCTTTAGAGTTGATTGTACTCCTGGATAATCACTATCAAATAACTATTACGAACGCTGAAGACGGAAAACAAATCTTTCAATCGATAGACTCTTTGGCAACATACATCGAAGGTCAACAGTCTTAATGAGGGTTTTCATTACGGGTACGGGTATGGTTTCAGCCATTGGAAATGATGTCACAGATACATTTCAATCATTGTGGCAAGGCACCAGCGGTATTCGTCTTGTGGAAAACGAAGGATTATCAAGCCACCCCATCATGGCCGGTATTGTGCCCTTGGAAAACGATGAACTCCTTTCAGAACTCCGTATCCCTGGTGACGGGAATATTCCCCGCACAGCTTTACTGGCCATAAAAGCAGCTCGAGAGGCTTTAAAGAATGATCATCTCACGGGTCGCGACCTCGGTTTCTTTAATGGCACCACAACAGGAGGCATGGATCTTACCGAACAGTTCTTTAAGTCGTATATCACCCAATCCGACTTATCTGGATTTCTGAAGACACGGCTGCATGACCTAGGAAAGATGAGTTTTTTTGTGGCGAACTCTGTTTGCACTCCTATATATGAAGATACGCTTTCTACCGCATGCTCTTCAGCGGCAAATAGTATCCTTCTCGGCATGAAGTACATAAGGAGTGGAAGAATAGACCGGGCACTAGTGGGAGGATCCGATGCTCTCTTAGCTTTAACTGTGTCTGGGTTCAAATCCCTAATGATCTATGATGAAGAACGCTGCAAGCCCTTTAGCACCAACAGAAACGGACTTAATCTGGGTGAAGGCGCTGCCTATCTACTTCTGGAAAATGAGTCGAGCATTAAAAAGTCTAACAATACCATTCTTGCGGAACTCACAGGCGGATGGAATGCCAATGACCACTACCATGCTACCGCGAGTTCTCCCGACGGGAGAGGAGCATTAAAAGCAATGAAAGGTGCTCTAAAAGACTCCAATACAGATCCTTCAGATCTTGACTATATCAATGCGCATGGTACTGGAACGGTGAACAACGATCAAAGTGAATTGAACGCTTTGCAAAGGTTGTTAAGTGGTATTGAAATCCCGTTCAGCTCAACCAAGGGTTTTACCGGTCATACATTGGGAGCTGCAGGTGCGTTAGAAGCCGTTGTTAGTGTCATTTCTATTCAGGAAGGTTTTATGCCCGCCAACCTTTCAGATGAATCGCTATTAGACAACGGTTTTATGCATCCAATAGGAGAAACAAAAAAGGATGTTCTGGTCAATACAGTCATGAGCAATTCCTTTGGGTTTGGTGGAAATTGTACGAGCTTAATCTTTAAGAAGCATGCGTAAATTATTCATCATTGACTCCAGTACCGTTTGTCCTTTAAAGGATCAGGAACTTGACAACTGGCTTTCGGGTAAACCTTACTCTATTTCTCCTCCGGAAGTCAAAATGCCAGTAATTGACCGAATCAATTTAAGAAGACTAAGCACTGGTGCGAAAATTGCCTTGTATTGCCTACATGAGTGCTGCAAATCCATTGATAAACAACGAGTTAGTTCCATCATAATGGCATCTGGACTGGGAGCCCTTGTTGATACTCAAACCTTCCTAACCTCTATTTCACGATCTAACAACTCCTTGATTTCCCCAACTCCATTTATCCAGGGAGGGCATAACACCATCTCAGGAATAGTTGCACAATGGTTACAGAACGATGGATACAATATGACTCACCTTCAACAAGGACTGTCTTTTGAGTTCGCTCTAATAGATGCCTCCATTTCATTAAACACAGACGATGAAATTGCTCTTGTCGGGTCGGTTGATGAAGACATCCCGATCCTTTCCGAAATAGCTAAGAAATACGGATGGTCCGAGAAAATGGCGGGTCAGATAACTTTTCACGCGTCTGCATATGCTCTGACACCATCTGCTTCGGTCAATAATAACGTTCGAATTGATGATGTAGATGTCTATCAAAATATGCCTGTTGAACAGGCTATAGAACTTTTTTTGATTAGAAATGGATGTTCAACAAGTGTATTGAGCCAAATCATAATACGAAATCCCCTAAAACGCAATCTTTCAATTTCGGGAATGGAAATAGACCCCGTTGTGGGATTGAGTTTTTCTTCAGGAGCCCTGGGCTTGCATTTCGCACACAGATATCATAAAATATTTCCTAAAAGCCGGGTTCTCAATGTTAATCTGGATGTTGATGGAGTCGGTCTTATTCTAACCTCGAGTCATGGGTTTTAAAATAACAGTGGTGTTTTATATAGCCAGCGCTATTGCCCTGGCCATCTCTGACTATTTAGAACCAAAAAGTATTTTTTTACTCACCCTACTTTATGCAGTCATTCTGGCAGTCGGTTCATTGATTCCAAGATTGAATTTTTATTTGAAAGCACTTCATGTCAATCCTTCCAGAAAAGTGGTGATTACCTTCGATGATGGGCCAGACCCCATAAATACGCCAAAAATCCTGAGTATCTTGAAGGATAAAGATGTAAATGCAGTTTTCTTTTTAATTGGTAAGAAGGCACTACAAAATCCGGAAATTGTCGATCAGATACTTTCTGAAGGTCACCTGATCGGTGGACATACCCAAAACCATGATGAATTCATAGGGTTTAGATCAAAATCCTATGTCATGTATGAGATAAAAACATGTCAGGACATTATCGCCTCCATAACCGGGTATGATGCCACATTATTTCGACCTCCTTTTGGCGTCACCAATCCTATCATTGCAAAGGTTTGCAAAGAACTGGAGTTGAATATCATTGGATGGTCTGTTCGTTCTTTTGATACGCTGGCGAAATCAAAAAAAAGACTGGTTAGCCGAGTGGTAAAAAAAGCTCACTCCGGAAGCATCATTCTGCTCCACGACCGATTGAGCACTACCGCAGAAGCTTTGCCTGATATTATTGACGGAATTCATGATAAGGGCTTGAAATTTGGATTATTTCCTGACCATGCAATCTAGAAAACTTTTCTTGTGGCCCCTCTTGATCCTGGCGATTACATCACCAACGGTTTCATCTTACGCTCAAAATGATGCTTTTCTTGAAAAACTACGGTCTCAAAATCAATTCTTAGTTTCTTTCCAGGCGAGATTTGCCCAGACCAAAAAATCTCCTATTCTCGAAGATGATCTGCTATCCTCCGGAATGCTGTACTTCAAGAAAGACCGAAACATTCGATGGGAACAACAAAAGCCTGTTGCTCATATCCTTATACTGAACCAAGATTCTATGTATGAATATCGGGCTGATGTGACTGCATCAAAAAGACCTATTTCGGGCACCTTCAGGCAATTTCAGAACCTCATCACAAATGTGGTCAACGGTACATTTATTCGCGAGAGCTATCATTCGGCAGAGGTATGGAAACAGGGTGATTTAATACATTACAGAATTACTGATCCAAAAGGAAAAATGAAAAAACTTATTCGCGAAATAGAACTTACATTTGACCGTGAAAGCGCTTTTCTGATGCAACTGAGGTTCATAGACCGTTCGGAGCAACAGATCAAAATTGTGTTTACAGAACATCAAATCAATCACCTCGAAAACAGTCTATTCGCGATTCCCGATGAATGAACGAGATTTTAATAATATCATTTCCATTGATACTGATTCGATCCAAAAAGACGGAAATCAATGGAGCTTCACTTTTCTCGTGAATCCTGATGCAGACCTTTTAACAGGTCATTTTCCCGAAGTTCCTATCCTGCCCGGAGCTACCATGATCTATCTTGTTCAACATGCTGCAGAAATGGCCCTTTTACTCCCCCTACAAATGGTCGAGGGATTGAATTTCAAATTTTTGAAAGTAATTAATCCCCTGAGCGACAGAACATTCTCTCTTGAGCTGACCATTGAACCCACAGAAGATATCTATAGAATTAAATCTAAAATCGTTAAAGAGAATTCTATTTTTTTCAAATCTGATGCCCGGTACGAACCCTGTAAAAAATAGTGAACTGAGAGATTGGGTGATACTCTTGCCAACCTATAACAATGCTGGTACCCTCGCTGATATCCTCATGGAATTGGAAAAACAAGACCTTGACATTATTGCTATTAATGATGGTTCAACAGATCATACCGGGACTATTCTCAGCGCATACAGAAACGTCAAAACTTACACATTCGACAAAAACAAAGGAAAAGGTATGGCTCTGCGATATGGATTTGAGCAGGCTTACCGAAAGGGATATAAAACTGCAATAACCCTCGACACCGATGGCCAACATGATCCTGCTGATCTAGCACAATTCAACACTTTACTCAAAGAGAATAATGAAGTCTTAATTCTGGGATCACGAAATATGAAACGAAAGGATGTTCCTAGAAGAAGTTCCTTCGGCAGGAGTTTTTCCAATTTCTGGGTTCAGGTAGCCACGGGCTACAAACTAAGTGACACACAAACAGGCTTCCGTGCCTATCCGTTAGAACCGATTCATCGCATTACCTGGTATACCAATCGCTTTGAGTTTGAAATAGAGATCATGGTGCGGTTAGCATGGCAAGGGGTTCCTATTTTAGAGGTCCCCATAGCGGTAGAATATCCTGAAAACAGAGTTAGTCATTTCAGGCCATTTCAGGATTTTATGCGCGTCAGCTTATTAAATACCTTCCTTGTTCCCATCGGGCTTCTCTACCAACGTCCAAAAATGTGGCTTAGTAAATCATCGGTGGACCGACTCAAAAAAACCTTCCTCAACGAGTGGCGAAGAGGAGAATCTGACCCTGTAAAACTCTCGCTTTCCATAGGTGTGGGTTTGTTCTTTGGGATTGCCCCCATATGGGGCTATCAAATGTTGGCGGCATTTGGTATTGCGAGCATATTTAAACTGAATAGAATTCTCGTCTTACTGTTTTCCAATATCAGCGTTCCACCTATGATCCCTTTTATTTTGTATGGAAGCTATAAAATTGGCGGGTTTGTTCTCTCAAACCCAGATGAGAACATAATGGTGGATGACATTACCTGGGAACTCGTTTATACACAAATAGCTCAGTATACTGTTGGTGCCCTTTTGCTGGCTCTTATCGTGGGATCTATGGGAACGTTACTTACTTTTCTTATTGTTCTAATAAAAAACAAGCTCTCTGTCTAACAATTTTTAGAAAGCCCGCTTCCATGAAGCAGAAATAGAAGCCTGTCTGAAAGGGGTTTCATCCAACCTCAGCATTAAACCAACAGTTTAATTTCAGGAAACAAAACTTCATGTCCATGCTCAGCTGCGATGATATCAAAAATCAGATGCCACAGCCCTTCCTCTGCGAAGCCCGGCAACATCGATCGAGCACAAAGCCCTCAGGCATTCAGCGGCACATAAGCAGAAACGATTTCAAACACTATTTTTGTCCATCCGAAAAAGTAAAGATGAAAACCATTCTAGCCTACGTGGTATGAGTAGACTTGGTATAGACCCATTTACAACCGATGTAGATCATGCATTTTGTATTTCGGACCAATATGTCAACAGCTGAAATAAATAGTATTAAGCTTAATTTAATTACCTGGATAAATCAACTATCCGGTACAGAGATGTTAACCTTTCTCCAGGGAGTCAAAGAATATCAAACCGAAGAACATTGATGGGATATGACCATTGATGAACATAAAGCGATTATTCTTAATGGCCTTACGGACATAGGTGAAGGAAGGACAGTTTCATCCAATGAATTTTGGAACAGTTTAAAAGGTGCCTAAACAATAAGGTCAATAACCTTCAATACAAAGAAACCGCCAGAGCAAATGCGCAAGCGATAAAAGTCTATTTGAACAATGAGTTTCGGATAGAGAGGTTGAATCCTTTCTTGTTTTGTTGGACACTTTTGAAAAAGCTGCATGTACTGCAGCCTCCGTTGCAAGCTGCGCCTTGATCAGGTGTCTGGGGTGTAGAGAGGAGGGCGTCGTGTTCAAGTGGCCTCAGTTACCAAGACTTGGTATATTTGCAAAAAGCATTCAAATGAGCAAAAACACGTCAATACTTATAGGAAATCATTTTGAAGAGTTTATAAAAGAAGAGATAAAATCAGGTAGATATAGTTCAGTAAGTGAAGTAATTCGCTCTGCCTTAAGGCTTTTAGAGCGTGAGGAGAAGAAAGAAATTGAATTGATAAAAGCTCTTGAAATTGGAGAACAAAGCGGATTTATAGAGGATTTTGATCCAAATGAGAACCTGAAAAAGTTGCATGCTCGTAACTTATGAGCAAGAAACAATACCGCATAAGCCAACAGGCGATTAAAGATCTAAATAGCATTTGGGCTTATACCCTTAATAACTGGTCCAGAGAACAGGCTGATAGGTACTATGAGCTAATAATGGCAGAGATCAGGTTTGTTTCCAATCATTTCATGACCGGAAAGTCAGCGGAAATGACAAGAAAGAATTATCGAGTGTCGAAGGTAAAATCGCATTTGATATTTTACCGTAAGGCCAGTGATGGTGTTGTTGAGATCGTTAGAATACTTCACGAGCGAATGGACATTAGAAAAAGAATAAGATAAAACTGAACTTAATAGTGGTAGCCTCATAACCATCAACCTGACCGTGTTGCAAAGCACGTCTGCTTCCTTCAGTACTTCAGCATGTGATGCTGATTCGTGACGGGGAAAATTCTTTATAGATCTCGTTGCTACATTTGGGAACACCTCGATTCAAATTACCGAACTCACGGGTATGGTAGTGGAATCAAAAAAGGTGTTTCAATCACGAATGATTCCTGTTTCTATGGATATTACGGCAGATGATTACATTACCCTTGAGCTTCCCGACGTGGGGTACACCTACCGCGTAGATGTCCTGAACATGGACGGCAAGCTTTTGATGACCAAATCATTCCCCAAAAATGGTCGCCATGATATTCATTGGAATGTGGCGCCGGGGGTTTATCTCATCCGCATCCTGCGTAGCGATGGCAGCATCGAGCAAAAGAGGGTGGTGAAGCGGTAGGGAGCCTGAGTGCCCTGTCACCCGGGAAGGTTTCCGGAAGATGTGTAACTCCTCCTGAGTACTCATTGCAACCTGTTTCTGATTGTGAAGCTGTTTGTATGCTCCTACAGAATTCAAAAGGGTAAACACCGTGCAAACTTTTCACATTTTCCATAAACGGATTGACGGATTAGTTCCCAAACGTAA
>DNTB01000006.1 GCA_003499525.1 Flavobacteriales bacterium | reverse complement strand
GGCACTCTACACCTAATAAGTTGAGAATCATCTCTAAAGATAAAAGTTAGAAAGCCATACACAACCGTCAATCTCTGTTAGATTTAGTTCTTCAAGTTGCGAACCACCTCTAAAGATAAAAGTTTGAAAGCCGTCCACAGCCACAGAAGAGGAAAAAAGGCAGGGCTAGTTGTTGCGAATCATCTCTAAAGATAAAAGTTTGAAAGCCATTCACAACCCAATCAGCAATCAAATGTCGATGACAGAGTTGCGAATCATCTCTAAAGATAAAAGTTTGAAAGCTATTCACAACTATTCCGGTCGGCTGCTCAATGTCCGTAAAGTTGCGAATCATCTCGAAAGATAAAAGTTTGAAAGCTATTCACAACGGACGAATACCACGTGACGAATGGTTTGTTGTTGCGAATCATCTCGAAAGATAAAAGTTTGAAAGCTATTCACAACTGATTTATTGGTCGGTATATTACAGGGGCAGTTGCGAATCATCTCGAAAGATAAAAGTTTGAAAGCTATTCACAACAGTTCCCATTGCTTGGTGCCGGAATTCTAAGTTGCGAATCATCTCGAAAGATAAAAGTTTGAATTGGAGCGAAGCGGAAATCGACGAATTCCTCTGAAAATCAACATTACCATGAGTCAAAGTTATTCCATACAAATTCTTACAGGCCGTTCATCTCATTGAAATAGTAAAAGATAAAAGTTTGAATTGGAGCGCAGCGAAAATCGACGAATTCCTTTGAAAATCAACCCCCTCTGAGCTAAACTATTTACAGTGTTCCTTACATTGCACCCGCCCGGCCCATTGATCAGCCGTTGCGTGCAACAAGCACCACCGAACCTTGCCCAGCACGGCTGTCTGAAGCCACCTACTGCACATTTGCTATTCCGAGCTCGATTCTTGGTTTCTAAATCACAAATTCCCATGAGCACTGGTGTGATCAACCGGCTTGCCGGCGGAATGGCTTGAGATAAATTCTGTGTTGTACTTCGTCGCCTATTTCAGTGGTTTTGCACTGTGATGTACAGTTAGAATCCAGCACGTGTCCTGCTGGTATTCATAAATCACCCGATAATTTCCTTCAATGAGTTCTCGGACTGTTTCCTCTGCTTTCTCCGGAACAATTCTTCCTAATTCCGGAAAGGTTCTGAGGATTTCTGCGCTGACAAATACTCTCTGAACTGTAATGTGAGCATAATATGGAGAGTCCTTAGCAATGTGCTCTCCGATTTGATTGAGATCAGAGAGTGCGTTTGAAGTCCATTTTACTTCGGCCACTTTAGAATTTGTTCTTTAGCTTCTTCATGTGAAAATACCCTACCCTGCTCTACATCTTTTCTACCCTTGGCAATCTTTTCTAGTATAAGGAGCCGCTCAATCAATTCATCAAATTCAAATGAGTTCGGCATATCATTCAGAGCATCTATCACGCTTTGTTTATTCATTATTCAATACGTTTTCACTAAAATAGTCAAGTTTGGTTTCTAAAGAACGAATTCGCTGAAGTTCTGGTGTAGTTAGTCCGCTGTTATCCTTTGCTTCTCTCTCCTCAATCCAAACAGGTTTCCTTCAAAGCCGATCAGAGGCTACCCAACCGATTCGGTTATTGCGCCTTACTTCAATCTGAGTGAGATATTTTTTGAGGTGGTGGTCATTGGTGCAATAACAATGGTGGGTATATGTCGATTCTTTTCATCTGGAGAAATGTTAACGCCTGGCCTTGTCTTTTTGATCTCACTTCCAATAGTAGGAATTAAATTGACCAAGACGATTTGGTATTGCTCTAACTCCATTCTTCAAATTCTTACTGAGTCTAAAGCCCTCGAATTGCCTATTCTAATTATGAGAACTTCCATATTCTAACTATTAGAGGTCGTTATATTGTTTCTACATATTTGTGATGTTGCATAGGCCAATTTGAAATGATGGTCAATTGAAAATGATTGTGATTCATGAACAAGTTGCGAATTACCCCGAAAGGTAAAAGTTTGAATTGGAGCGCAGCGGAAATCGACGAATTCCTTTGAAAATCAACATCTCTTTAAGTCAAAGCTATTCACAACGGTTTGGCTGTGCGCAGAAGCCCGTAGGGTAATGCATATCGATTTTTTTGTACACTGCACTTCATTGGTTTAATTCATGTACCAATTTGTCAATATCCTTTAATATTTCCGTTTGAGAAATATTGTTTCCATTTCCCAATGAATAAATGTTGTCACAAATCTCCACCAGTTTTCCGAGTAAAGAATCGTCATCGGGTGACCAAGTCTTACCAATTTTTATCTGTCCATTTCTGTCTGTAGAAGCAAAATAGTAGGTTGTTCCATCAAGTCCTATCATGTCACTTTCTGGTTTCTTCGTCTGTTCTTCTAATAGTTCAAATAAGTCAACTATCCTGAGATATAAGCTACTTTGCAATTCGGTCTTATTTGAAATAAGTTCAACTCTATTTCTGTTTTTTGTATTCCAATACCTTTCAGACAGTCTGTTGCTCACAACATATTCTTTACCATTTATAGTTTCAATGGAAAATGAGTATTCACTCGAAAATGATGGCATTGAAGTATATCTCGCAATTGGTTTTTCAGAATATCCTCTATACAGCAATAGAAAAACATTGTCATAATAATCCTTCATAACTCCTTCATATTGGCTAAAGCCCTTAACTGGTTCCAAATGTTCTTTTTGTCCGAAACACAAAACAGTTGTCAAAATAAAAGCTAATGTCAGAATTATTTGTCGCATTCTCATTTAGTATTGCGCCCAATTCCAGACCATAAATAGCATATAGATAGCTCGTTCTGAATCATCGCGAAAGGTAAAAGTTTGAATTGGAGCGCAGCGGAAATCGACGAATTCCTTTGAAATGTTAAGCTTTAATGCTCTAATCCAGATACGAGACTCATTTCTCGCTACTCAAACCTCAAATGACGGACTGACCTTCCTTCTTCCTTAATCTCTTTGAGGGCGTCAATGCCCATCTTTATATGTTCGGTTACAAAATTGTCGGTTACGATTTTGTCGCTTTGTGCGGTCTTAACGCCACTCGGAACCATAGGCTGGTCGGACACCAGTAATAGCGCTCCAACGGGAATCTGATTGGCAAAACCCACTGAAAAGAGAGTGGCGGTTTCCATATCTATAGCCATGGCTCTAATTTTCCTCAAGTATTCCTTAAAGTCTTCATCGTGCTCCCAAACTCTTCGATTCGTGGTGTAAACAGTACCGGTCCAATAATCTTTTCCGAAATCTCTTATGGTGGAAGAAACCGCACGTTGTAAGGTAAAAGCTGGCAGTGCGGGAACCTCAGGAGGAAAATAATCGTTCGAGGTCCCTTCTCCCCGAATTCCTGCCAGTGGCAGAATGAGGTCTCCGATCTCAATTTTTTTCTTGAGTCCTCCACACTTGCCCAAAAAGAGTACTGCTTTGGGTTCAATCGCACTTAGCAAGTCCATGATGGTGGCCGCATTAGCACTGCCCATCCCGAAATTAATAATGGTAATGCCATCAGCTGTTGCATTCGGCATGGCTTTATCCTCACCTATTATTGGAACTCCATTTTCTTCGGCAAAATGAGTTACATAATTGTCGAAATTGGTGAGTAGAACGTATTCTCCAAATTTATTGATAGGCAACCCCGTGTAGCGTGTGAGCCAGTTATGAACGATTTCTGCTTTTGATTTCAACCCTTTAGCGTTTTATGGTTTAATAAGTTGACTATGCTCGATTGTTTTTCATCATAATTCAAGCACTATTTGCTCTGTTTGTGACCACGAAGATGTGTAGAAACGAATGAAGTAAATTCCCGGTTCAAGATGTCCGAGATTAATGAGATTTTCTTCTCCACTCGCACGGCCCTCAGCTACTATCGTACCAATTGTGCTGCATACCTCGAAATGCACTTTCTCGTTGGATGGATATCCTGCAACCCTAAACCGACCAGAAGTTGGGTTAGGATAGATAATGATGGGCATAGCCGTTGGAGTGTTATATCCCGGAGCAATATTCAGGATTACCTTCTGTGTTCCTTCCAGGATCGTATCTGTCCCTTCAAATAACCTGAGCCATATGAGATATTGGTCGGGAGCAAGACTGTGAACATTCCAATTTCCCAGAACGATACCCGAACCATTTGCTATACCAGAAGAATCTTTGATAATTTGATACCCGGTGGAATCAACGCGCGAAAAACCGAGTTCATATCCTGTAATAGATCTATTTCCTGCAGGGCCATTGGCAAACTCAATGGCCCCTGTTATGGAATAAATAGAATCATGTACCGAAACCATCATAGAATCCAGTATGGCATCGACATAAAAGCTCTGATCGAGAAGAATGGGATAATCACTTTGTGTCGATTGAAAAGCAATAAAGGCCGCCTTGCCTGAAATAGAAGAAGTTCCATCTATTTGAGAATGATGGAGCCGAAGAATTGAGTTTCCTTTTTGATTGAGAATATGCGCTGTTCCAAACTTTCTGAACAACAATGAGTTGTACACATCCACTTCCGCATTCTGGTCGGGACCGAAATAGCCTCCAGTGCCATCGCAAATACTATTATTAATTATTGCTTTGGTATCCTCCAGTGCCAGAATTTCACCAAACAAGTTGTCGGAAAGATGCAGTTCAGCACTTCCAAAACCATAAAAATTCCATGCTACCACGCGGGTTTGAGCAACACTAAATGATCGATCAGAAAAAGGAGCTGAATATGTGGCGTACAAAGAATCATTCACAAAATCATCAATGGTTTCATTTTGATCAGTGAAAATAAATCCGGCCGCAATTATTTCTGATTGGTTTATAGTTACATCCGAGGCAGAGTCGCAAAGTATTCCCCAATAAACTCGTTGAATATTGGTGGCATGAAGCTCAAAATCCACTCCTTCAAATCCAGGAGTCCCCCCAACGAAATCATATTGAATTAGCTCGCTGGCATAAGGAAAAGGTGAGTTTGAAGGTGGAAAAGTATAATTCAGTGTATCCCCATCCATTAACCGAAACCAAAGAACGAAATCATCCGATTCACTTAAATTGATATACGAGTTGTTCGATGAAATCAATTCCAGGCCTCCGGTATGATGTGCTTCAATCCGGCCGTTCTCAGACAAATTCCAGGTCGCTGCTATGCCTAATGTTGAATTAAACGTAACCGTATCCAGATAAAAACTGGCATCTTTATTTGCGAAACCGCTTAATGCACCCGTTCCAAGATCTAACTCAGAGTTCGTTACTTCAATTCTTGCAGAATCCAGTGAGAACCAATCATGCTGGCCTTTGTAAATCATGGCATAATCTATCGTTGCATCCCGAATAGAAAAGGAAGATTGATTTGTCATAATTACATTGGCCTTAAGGTCTAAACTATCTTTAAGGACGATTTCCGCGTTGTCTTCACCATAAATGGTTCCAATTAGAGAGGCTTTGCTTTCTTCTAATTCGAACAGCCCATCGTCCAGAACCGCAATAAGCATTTTTGTTCTAATCTGCGATTGCGAAATAGTAACCCGACCTTGATTTACGATTATTATAGAATCATATTCTAGTGTATCTCCCTGAAATATTATGTGCTCCGTAGGATTCAGAGATCCAACGACCAGTAATTGTCCGAACGAGTTGATTGACGCTAAGGTTATACCAATGAATAACAGAATCTGAGCGAATTGCCTGTGCATAAGGGTTGAAACTTTATGTACCAAATTTATCTATTTTAGCCCGCTTCCTTCTTAATACAAGTAGAAATGACAGAACCAACAAGACTATTTGATTTTCCATACCACCAGTTAGAGCACTTTCCATTGGAGAACAGTCTGGCGGCTAAAATCGACGGTAAGTGGGTGACTACCTCTACACAATCTTTTGTCGATCAGGGAAACCTGATTAGCCGTGGGCTTTTGAGTCTTGGAATTCAACCTGGAGATAAAATAGCAATGATCTCCAACAACAGGCCGGAATGGAATATTTGCGATATGGGAATCGGTCAGATTGGTGCTATAAATGTTCCCATTTATCCCACGATTTCCGAGGACGATTATCGCTACATTTTTAATCATGCAGAAATCAAAATGTGTTTGGTTTCTGATGCAGATTTGCTGTTAAAAGTGCGTCATATTTTTGAGGATGTCCCGACCTTAAAATCAGTGTATACCTTTGATCAGATAGAAGGTGCAAATCATTGGTCTTTAATCAAGGAATCAGCTGGAACCACTCCTCAAAGCGAGGTCGAAAAAATCAAGACCGATATCAAGGATACGGACTTAGCCACTATTATTTACACTTCCGGTACGACAGGTACTCCTAAGGGTGTAATGCTCAGCCACAAAAACATTGCAGCCAATACCAGTGCAAGCGCTGAACGGCTTCCTACCGAACCCGGTATGATCGCACTAAGCTTTCTGCCTGTTTGTCATATTTACGAGCGCATGCTCATGTACGTCTACGTTACAAAAGGGCTCAGTATCTATTTTGCCGAGTCTATAGATACTATTGGCGATAACATCAGAGAAATTAAACCTCACGTTTTTAGCGCTGTACCGAGGCTTTTAGAAAAGGTATTCGATAAGATCATGGCTAAAGGAGAGGCCCTGACCGGCATCAAAAAAGCCTTGTTTTTTTGGGCAGTGCGGCTTGCTGAAAAATGGGAGCCTTATGGTGCAAACGGAGGTTGGTACGAATGGAAACTGGGTATTGCAGATAAACTAATTTTTAGCAAATGGCGCGAAGCCCTGGGCGGCCGTGTTGAAGTTGTGGCCTCCGGTAGTGCTGCCCTTCAGCCTCGCCTCGCAAGGGTGTTTAACGCAGCCGGTGTTCCTATTGCCGAGGGTTATGGCTTGACGGAAACATCCCCGGTAATATCTGTGAATGAAGAAAAGAACCAGGGTTTGATGATTGGAACAACAGGCCGAATTCTCAGCAATGTTGATGTGAAAATTGCCGAAGATGGAGAAATTCTCGCTAAAGGGCCAAACGTAATGATGGGCTATTACAAGGACGAAAAGCGAACCAGAGAGGTGCTCACAGCAGACGGTTGGTTTCATACCGGAGATATTGGTGAGCTCACAGGTTCCGATGGAAAGTTTTTGCGAATTACTGATCGTAAGAAGGAAATGTTCAAAACATCCGGAGGGAAGTACGTCGCTCCGCAGCTGATCGAGAATCAGCTCAAGCAGTCGCGTTTCATCGAGCAGGCTATGGTCATTGGAGAGGGGAAAAAGCATCCGGCCGTCCTTGTCGTTCCGGACTACGCCTTTTTGAAAGAGTGGTGTGTTCGTCATGATATGACATGCGAAAGTGTTGATGAAATTTACAATAACCAGCGTATTCGCGATCGGATTTGGCAAGAAGTAGAAAAAGTAAACCAGACATTGGGTTCCTGGGAACGCCCTAAGAAGATGGAACTAAGCAAAGAGGTTTGGACTATTGATAATGAGGAACTTACGCCAACTCTGAAATTACGTCGTAAGGTCATACTAGAGAAGCATAAGGAAGAGATTGAGAGAATTTATTCTTAAAGGACAGTACAACTCAAAAAGTCGCAATTGTCGATTGGACAAGTCGAGCATTCTTAATCCGGATTTTATTCAATCTGACCACCGAATCATGACGCAAGTTATATACTCGGTGTCCAACCTTTGCTAAATTGCACTCCGCAAAAAAAATCTTCAGTCCATGAATACAAAATTACTCCTTTCAACCCTTATCATTATTCTTCTTCCCGTTCAGTTCATTTTTGGTCAGAACAGCAATGTTAACGAGATGAATTTAACACGTGATCAGCTCGCAAAGCCCAATGCGCGCGGCTCAAGAGGCATATTTGGCTCAATGATTTCAATGAACGGATTCTCCGCCGGAACTACTAATGATACGCTGTATTTCATCTTTACATTAAACTCTCCGGACTTTGAATACGGTGATTCTATTTCCATGACTTTTCCGGCTGGATTTACCGTAGTTGGCGGTCAGGACTCCTTCGCATTGACCACCGAAGGTCAATCACCGGAATACCTGAACCTGCCCATTAACAGCCCCACCATCGAATGGGGAGACAACGACAATAACTATGGAGGTATCGAACCGACATCACATTACTTTTATGTGGTGGTAAACTCTCCGGTTTCCGCTCCGCCCTTCATTACTGTAAGCTGGTTTTGTGATGGAGACCTCTTTGGGCCCTCTTTACCTCATTTTACTTCGGGTACAGTCAACGTGACAAACCTGTCCAATGCGCCTTCAGATATGGAAATTGTTGGAAACCTGAATACTCCTTACTACTCCATACCTGAACCTCATTTCGTGCCGCTCAACCTTTCAGCCGAAGTATCCAATAATGGTGGTAATATTGCATACCCTACCACAGCTCTGGTAAACAGTCCTGCGGCCTCTTATTCTTCCTTATCTAACCTACCGGTGCCTTTCACGGGAAGTACTTCCGTAACAACCACATTTAGCCCTGCTTACAACCCATCGGGAACGGGAACCTACGAATTATTCTTCAATGTAATAGACACGGGAGACATTGACACAACCAATAATTCTGACACTGCAACCCTTATTGTTTCAGACAATCTCTACACATACACAGATAGTGCATTTCTGGACGGAAGTCTGAGTATTGGAGGTGGAAGCACCGGTATTATAGGATCTTTGTTCGACATCGTGGTTGACGATACATTGACTGAAGTGCGCTATTTCAACCAGGCTCCCGACGCTACCGTAAATGTATCGTTTGTTGTATTTGAAGCCGATTCTAACGGGCCTACCGGTGTAAAGCTTTGGGAGAGCGACACTTTTAACATAAGTAGCCCTACCCCTCAGTATTACAGCAGATTGGTAAATCTTCCCTTGTCCGCAGGTGAACGATATCTTATCGGCATCAGGGAGGACACTACTGGCGGTGCCCGAGTCGGAAGAGATTCTGAACGGTATTTTGCCGATAGGAATTATGCATTCTTCCTTGGGTCATGGTTTGAGCTTGGTTCAGCAGGTTTTCCATTTGGACTGGATATCGAAGCACGATTTGCAGGAACAAATATCGATTTAGCCAATTCAGGAGGTTATGATTACCGGTACTATTATACCCCATTAAGTCAAATCAGTCCAATTACTTTGAGCAGTGATGTCACTAATATTGGAGCCCCGATAGGATTTCCCGTGAAATCATATGCTAGCATACCTCTAGTAGGCTACGCAGACTCCGTATCCTTGTCTATTCCAATTGCGAGCGGATCGGTACAATCTGTTAGTTTTCCCAACCTCACCCCTACGACTACAGGGCATTACGAGATTTTTTATGATGTACCTGTTGCTGGTGATATGGACCTTACGAATAATAGCGACACCAGTGATTTATTTATCACCGACTCTGTGATGGCTTATACCGATTCTCTCCAAGTAACAGGGAGTCTTGGAATTGGAGCGGGCTCCAGCGGAGTTTTAGGGATGATTTATGAGATACATAGTGATGATACGCTCACCTCAGTAAGGTTCTACAATGTTTCCCCTGATACTCTTGCGGAAGTCTCATTTGTAATATATCAGGCAAACTCTTCAGGGCCGGTGAATACCATACTCTGGGAGAGTGATACTTTCACAACATCCAGCCCATTTGACAGGTTCTACGAACGTGAGTTGTTTTTTCCTGTTGTAGCCGGTGAATACTACTTCATAGGTGTTCGGGAATTGAACTCTGGAAGCGCTTCAATAGGTACCGATCCTGAGCGATACCAACCGAACTCAGCATATACCAACTTTTTTGGAGGCTGGACGGAGCTGGGCACCATCTCTTTCCCGTTTGCTCTGAACATTGATGCGATATTTGGAGTTCCTCGACTTCAAAGTTGCTCCGCAAGCTTCACTTTTGTCATCGATTCCATGATGCTACGAAGTATTCAATTCACAGATCAGTCCGCGTACAGTGGCCCCGGAGTTCTATCCTATCAATGGGACTTTGGCGATGGCAATATATCCATCCTGCAGAACCCATCGCATTTGTATGGAGCTGATTCGACGTATTCAGTTTGCCTAACCATTTCTGATAGTGGTATATGCACTGACACCGTTTGTCAGTTTATTACTATCCTGGATTCATCCGTTGTCGATACCTGCCAGGCAGCCTTTGCTTATTCTATAGATACCTTGAATCCCTATCTGGTCAATTTTGCGGATATGTCTATGTACAATGGTACAGGAACACTATCCTATAATTGGAGCTTTGGCGATGGCAATGGATCTATGATTCAGGATCCTGCTCACACCTATGCCGGCGACTCCCTTTACACTGTTTGTTTATCCATATCCGATGGGGGCAGCTGCGCTGATTCTATTTGTCAGGATATTCTAATTGTGGACACTACCGGTATTGATACCTGCATAGCACTCTTCACATCAATGCCTGATAGTCTGAACGCGTTCAATATAATCTTTACCGATGCTACTGTTTACAACGGTTCAGGAGTGTTAAACTACAGCTGGGATTTCGGAGATGGGGGATTCTCAGTACAGCAAAACCCCGTTCACATGTACTCCAATGACTCCACCTACAATGTTTGTTTGTCGGTAACTGATGGATTGAACTGTAATGATATTTACTGTGATTCTATCACAATTAATGATACCAATATTTTCATCTTTCAAACGGAAGAAATTGAAGGGCTTGAAATTTACCCTAACCCAGCAACAGAAGCCATCAATATTGAAGTTAAACAGAAGGCTGAGTTGGATATTTTCACTTTGTCTGGTGAGCGAGTTCATAGGAATATTCAACTTTCAGGAAGAACCACTGTATCGACCGATAAATTATCCACCGGTGTTTACCTATTTAGGATTCAAAGTGGAGAAGCCATTGAAATCAGGAGAATTACAATTATAAAATAACAAGTAATCACATGAAGGCAGTCCCCTGCAGCGGGCCTGCTTTCCTTAAGCTAAATACTATGACGAAGTTTTTTCCGGCAGTTTTTTTCGCTTTTCTTGTTTCCTGTGGCTCGGATAGCCCGGATACACCAGTTACTTCTGAAAAGCAAGCACAATTGAAAGTGGGTGAGCAATTATATAAAGAGCGTTGCAGTGTGTGTCATTTGAGTGAATTTCCATCAAAAGAACTGCGAAAGTCTATGTTAGCTCCTCCTGTATTTGGCATCATGACTCATGTGAAGGAGGGCTTTGAACACATAGAGGACCCGTCAGATCGAAAAGATCAGGCCTTAGCTTTTATTGTTGACTATGCGCTCAATCCAGATAGTACCAAATCATTATGCGAACCACATGCGATAAAAAGGTTTGGCCTAATGCCCACCATAAAGGCAAGTACCTCTGAAAAGGAACTGGAATACATTGCTGAATATTTGTACGAGAACTTTCCGCCGGACACTTTTGACCATGAAAAGAACCGAAGAAAGCATCATCCAACTAAGGAATTACATTGATTTACGAGTATAAGGGCATCAAACCCGTAGTCCATTCAACAGCATTTGTTCATCCTCAGGCCAGTGTCATTGGAGACGTTAAAATCGGTAAAAACGTTTATGTCGGTTCGGGAGCATCCTTGCGTGGTGATATTGGCAGAATAGTCGTTGGCGACGGAAGCAACATTCAGGAAAACTGCATTCTTCATATGTTTCCAGGTAAAACCGTCATACTGGGAGAGAAATGCCACATCGGACATGGAGCAATAGTGCATGGTGCTGTGCTCGGCTCAAATTGCCTTGTTGGAATGAATTCAGTAGTTATGGATGATGTACTACTTGATGAAGAATGTATCGTTGGAGCAATGACCTTTATTCCCGCTGAAAAGACTTTTGCCAAACGTTCGCTAATTGTTGGAAATCCCGCAAAGAAGATAAAGGAGGTCTCCGACGATATGATCGGCTGGAAAACTGAGGGAACGAGCCTCTACCAGGAGCTTTGCAAAGAATCCATTGAAACTTTGAAAGAGTGCAGCCCTTTACGCGAGGAGCCAAAATTCAAAAAAAATCACTCCTCCGACTACCAAACCTGGAACAGCGAAAAAAAGAAATAACCTCCGTTTATCCTGTCTTTTGTTGCCGCTCGGCCGCTGAAAGCTACATTTGCGCTTCTCATATAAAACTAATAAACTATGTCCTTTAAAGTTTTCTTTTCCATTATGGCCGCTGCTTCTCTAATTGCATGCTCTACAGGTGAAAAACCTGGGAAAGCATGGAGTCAAATTAAAGTGGAGTACCCCAATACAAACAAACAAGATTCTGTAAGCGAGTACTTCGGTACCAGTGTAAACGATCCATTTGCATGGCTTGAAAACGATACATCATCTGAGACGGAGTCATGGGTGAAGAGCCAAAATGAGGTAACAGAATCCTATTTGAATAAAATTCCCTTCAGGGATAGAATTGCAGAACGATACACAGACCTTTTCAACTATGAAAAAGTATCGGCTCCTCAAAAGGTCGGCGATTACTATTTCATTAATAAAAACGATGGCCTTCAGAACCAATCAGTGATTTATTACAAAAAAGGTGAAGAAAGTGAGTGGATGGTATTTATGGATCCAAATGAAATGAGCGAGGACGGAACAGTCACAATTGGACTGCTTGGTGAGTCCAGTGACAACAAGTATATCGCATACCGATACTCCGAAGCTGGTTCAGATTGGGGCAAGATAAAAGTCCGGGATATTGAGAAAAATGTAGATCTGGATGACGTGATCAACTGGGTTAAATTTTCAGGAGCCAGCTGGTATAAAGATGGATTTTACTACAGTGGTTTCCCGACACCAGAAGAGGGAACAGAATTATCGGCTGCCAATAAATTTCATACCGTTTACTATCACAAATTGGGTACAGATCAGAGTGAAGACGTCATCATCTATCAGGACAGAGAACACCCAAATCTCTATCATGGCGCTGGGGTAACAGAGGATGAAGAGTATTTGGTGCTCTACATCAATGAAGGGACTGATAACAACGATCTCCGGTTTAAGAAACCCGATACCAAAAATGGAGGATTTCAACCCTTGGTTACAGGATTCAGAGGAGAAAGCTCTGTTGTTGACTATAAAATGGGAAAGTTTCTTGTACTGACAGACATTGGAGCTCCGATGAAAAGACTTGTTGCCATCGATCCGGCAAACGTCTCAGAAGAAGCATGGGTTGACCTCATACCCGAATCAGAGAACAACCTGAAATCAATATCTTCCGGCGGTGGAAAACTATTTGCTTCGTATCTCATCAATGCTTCGAGCGAAATTTACATGATGAACTATGACGGTACAGAAAGATCGAAAATAGAGCTTCCAGGAACAGGTTCCGCCGGTGGTTTTTATGGAGATAAAGATGAGACCAAATTATTCTACACTTTCACCTCATTCATCTATCCGTCTACCATTTTTGAATTCGATGTAGCCAGCGCTAATTCGAAAGTCTACTACCAGGCAGATTTGGATTTTGATCCAACTCAATATGTCGAAAAGCAAGTTTGGTTTACCAGTAAGGACGGCACTAAAGTCCCAATGTTTTTGGTCCACAAAAAAGACTTGAAAATGGACGGTACCAACCCCACACTTTTATACGGTTATGGTGGATTTAATATAAGCCTTTCTCCGTATTTCAGTACATCGAGAATAATTTTGCTCGAGAATGGAGGAGTATATGCCATGGTCAATCTGCGCGGTGGGGGTGAGTTTGGAGAAGAATGGCATGCTCAGGGCATGAAAATGAACAAGCAAAACGTCTTTGATGACTTCATCAGCGCTGCTGAATACCTCATTAAAGAGAAATACACATCCTCTGAGAAACTTGCCATTGAAGGGGGATCCAACGGAGGTCTTTTGGTAGGTGCCTGTATGGCACAACGACCAGATCTCTTTCGAGTAGCACTTCCTCATGTAGGGGTAATGGACATGCTCAAATATCACAAGTTCACCATTGGTTGGGGATGGGTTCCCGAATATGGTAGCAGCGAAGAAAATGAAGAAATGTTCCAATACCTGTACGGTTATTCACCCTTACACAATCTCAAAGATGGAACCAGCTATCCAGCTACTATGGTATTTACTGCTGACCATGATGATAGAGTTGTACCCGCTCATTCCTTTAAATTCGGAGCAAGGCTGCAGGAAGCACATCAAGGCGAGAATCCGGTTTTGATGCGAATCGAAACAAGGGCGGGTCATGGCGCAGGAAAACCAACCTCCAAAATCATTGAAGAGGAAGCTGATAAATGGGCCTTCATGTTCTACAATATGAAGTACAATGACCTCTACCCCGAACCTGAATCTTAACTAGAAGTTCCTGAATTAAAAGCTGCCGCTCAGGCAGCTTTTTTTATTTTGGGCCTCTCTATTCGATCATCAAATCAAAAAACTCATGACTCGAAAACTCAACAATTATATTCTGGGAAAAAAAATTACGGGAGATGGTGAAGGACGCCCACTTCTAAATGCCATTACCGGAGAAGCCGTTGCTACTGCTTCCACGCAAGGCATAAACTTCGGAGAGGTATTGGACTATGGGCGCACGGTAGGCAATCCAAACCTTCGTAAAATGACTTTCCATGAAAGGGGAAGAATGATCAAAGCCCTTGCCCTTTATCTTATGACCAAAAAAGAAAAATTCTATGAGTTGAGCTGGGCGACCGGTGCCACGAGAGCTGATTCGTGGATTGATATTGAAGGTGGGTTTGGCAACCTTTTCTCTTATTCTAGTCTCAGACGACAGTTTCCGGATACCACATATTGTGTAGAGGGCGATTATCTGCCACTTTCAAAGGATGGAAACTTTGGGGGCACACATATTATGGTACCCAAAACAGGGGTTGCTGTACACATAAACGCCTATAATTTTCCCGTATGGGGGATGCTCGAAAAAGTGGCAGTAAACTGGCTTGCCGGCATACCAGCAGTGGTAAAGCCCGCCACAGTAACTTCTTTTTTAACAGAATTAGTCGTCAGCGAAATAGATAAATCCGGAATACTACCCGAAGGAGCACTACAATTGATTTGTGGTTCGGCCAACGGAATAATCGATCACGTCGAGAGTCAGGATGTAGTCACTTTTACAGGGTCTGCCTTCACAGGCAGACAGTTAAAAGGACATCCAAATGTGATCAACAATTCAGTACCTTTTAATCTTGAAGCCGATTCGTTAAATGCCTCTATTCTTGGTGAAGATGCTGTTCCCGGCACACCTGAATTCGACCTATTCATAAAAGAGGTTCGAAAAGAAATGACCGTTAAAGCAGGTCAAAAATGTACAGCCATCCGTAGGGTAATTGTCCCTACGAATCTCGTCGGAGAAGTGCAAGAGGCACTTCGTATTCAATTGAATAAAACCACCATCGGAGACCCCAATGTAGAAGGAGTAAGGATGGGCGCACTTGCAGGCTACAATCAAAGAGAGGAAGTTCGCGAAAATGTAATGCAACTCGCTGAATTTCAGGAAATTATTTATGGAGACTTGCAAGAGGTGGCCGTTACCGGTGCCGATGCAAATAAAGGATCATTTCTCTCACCGATTTTGATGTACAATGACGCACCTTTCGAAAAGACTGCTGTTCACGAAATTGAAGCATTTGGACCCGTATCTACTATACTCCCTTACGATAGTCTTGAAGACGCTATCGAGATAACCAGGCTGGGGCGAGGATCTTTAGTCACCTCGATTGCCACGAATGACCCACAAATTGCCACAGAATTTGTTCTGGGAGCCGCTCCCTACAACGGCAGAATTCTCGTATTAGATCGTCACAATGGAAAAGTACAAACCGGACACGGATCACCTCTGCCAATGTTGGTGCATGGCGGTCCGGGCCGGGCTGGTGGTGGTGAGGAAATGGGCGGAAAAAGAGGAGTATATCATTACATGCAGCGAACTGCTCTCCAGGGTAACCCTACCATGTTGGGTAGTATTACACAGGTATATCAACCTGGAGGGTCTTACCTGGAAAAACCCGTTCATGTATTCCGAAAACACTTCGAAGAACTAGAGATTGGAGAAACGGTCATTACCCATAAAAGAACCATTACCGAAGCTGACATAGTCAATTTTGCCAATGTCAGTTGGGATCATTTCTATGCTCATACTGATGTAACTTCTCTGGACGAAACCATATTTGAACAACGTGTGGCCCACGGGTATTTCGTCTTATCCGCCGCAGCCGGCCTCTTTGTCGATGCCGCTAAAGGCCCTGTTCTGCTGAACTACGGACTCGATGAATGTCGTTTTATGAAACCGGTCTATGCAGGAGCAACCATAGGAGTTCGGCTGACGGTAAAAGAAAAAGTGGCTCAGGAAAAACGAGAAGAGGATGATATCGCCAAAGGAATTGTTAAATTCTTAGTCGATGTTTACGACGAAACCGGAGAAACCGTTGCTCTGGCTACAATTCTTACCATGGTCAAAATGAAAAACCAAGAATGATGAGCGATGCTTATGTTCGCACCGAGACCCAAGGTGCCTTGTCCATTATTGAGTTCTATTATCCACCGGTCAATTCGCTGCCTGGATTCATTCTTAAAAAGCTCGAGAATGCCATAATAAAGGAAGGGGAAAATCCAGATACGCATCTAATTCTGCTTCGATCGGGAGGTAAGAGAGCATTTTGTGCCGGTGCCTCTTTCGATGAGCTAAGCGAGATCGGCAACCTTGAGGATGGCAAGAAGTTCTTTTCTGGGTTTGCCAATGTGATCAACGCCATGCGCAAATCTTCAAAAATTATTGTCGGACGGGTACACGGCAAAACTGTCGGTGGCGGCGTAGGGCTCGTCTGTGCCATGGATTACTGCTTCGCGGTCGAGAAAGCCGCAATTCGGTTGAGCGAACTTGCCGTCGGTATCGGTCCATTTGTGGTAGGACCAGCGGTTGAAAGGAAAATTGGACTGGCCAAAATGACTCAAATTACCTTAACACCAGCTACCTGGCAATCTTCGGATTGGGCTAAAGATTCGGGAATGTTTACCGAGGTCTTTCCAACAGTTTCAGAAATGGATCAGCATATTATAGAGTTTACAAATACCTTACTATCCTACAATCCCCGGGCATTACACGACCTCAAAAGAACTCTTTGGGAAGGATATGATCACTGGGATGCGCTGCTTATTCAAAGAGCTGAAATCAGCGGTAAACTTGTGCTTTCTGAGTTTACCAGAAGTGCAATCGCCAAATTCAAAGCAAAATAGAAAGGTGCTAATCGGTCATGGCATCTTTAGAATTATAAATTTGCCTTGTTTTCGCGGGGGGACAGATGACAATCCAGGAAATAAATCAGGCCTTAGGTGAACTCGTTAAATCCGAGTGGAGTAGTGAACTCAGAAAAAAAGGACGGGAACTTCTCGATGCCTATCAGGACATTAGTGTAAAAAAGCAGAAAGACGAACGGGAAGCTTTTTTGGAAAATGGCGGAACTCCCGAAGTCTTCAGGCCATCTCGCACCGAAGACGACAATAACTTTGACCAGCTTTGGGCCACTTTTTCCAGAATGCAGAGCGAGGCCGATGAAAAACTACGTCGCGCGCAACGCGATAACTTCGAAACTAAAAAGGCCATAATTGAGGAAATCGGGAAACTAAAAACCGAAGAGAACATTAAGAAATCCTACGAGCGTTTTGAGCTTCTTCAGGAAAAGTGGAATTCCATCGGGGCCGTTCCCTCAGCACAGTTAAAAGATCTTCAATCTGAGTATTCGCGGGTTCGGGATGAGTTCTTCTATACCATGCACATTTACCGCGAACTGCTGGAAAATGATCTTCGGAAAAACCTTCAGGTCAAGCAGGATATCATCAAAAAGATGAAGGATTTAATGAATCTGGACGATATCCGAGAGATGGAAAAGATGGCTCGCAAATACACCAATGAATGGAATGAAGTTGGGCCTACATTTCATAACCTATGGGAAGGTGTTAGAGATGAGTTTTGGAAGGTTCATCATGAGATTTACGACAAGGTCAAACACTTTTTCCATTCGCAAAAGGAGGTACAAGCAGAGAATCTCAAGCAAAAAGAACTCTTGGTAGCAGCTTTGAAAGAGATAAACGAACGAGAACGGGATTCTGAGAAAAAATGGAACAAAGCGACTCAAAAAGTCATTGAACTACAAAAAGAATGGAAGACCATTGGATTTGCAGGAAAGCAAGAGAATGAGCGCATTTGGAATGACTTCAGAGAACAAGGTGATATCTTCTTTGGAGCGAAGAGCAAGTATTTTCTGAGCCTAAAAGAAGTACATGATAAACGCAAAGAGGCAAAGCAGCGAATCATAGAGAAGACTTCGGCTATAATGGAAGCAGCCGATTTCCATAAGAATACCCGGGATATTGTTCAACTTCAAAACGATTGGAAAAAGGTCGGCACAACGCATCATCGGGATGAACAGCGACTCTGGAAAAGATTCAGAGAGTTGTGTAATGCCTATTTCGAAAAGAAGAAAGAGCATTTCAAAAAGCTTGAGGGTGAGCAGGATAACAATTTGAATCTGAAAGAAGAAGTCATAGAACAACTGCGGAATTTCAAGCCCACTGAAGATCCCTCAGCAGACAAAACGACCATAGACGGATTAGCAGCGAAATTTAACGAGATCGGTTTCGTACCCATAAAAAGCAAGCAAAAGATTTCTCAGGATTTTCACAATGCATTGCGCAATGCATACAAAACTCTTGGTCTGACAAAGAAAAAAACAGAGGAGGCACTTTTTGAACTCAAGGTTGAAGAAATAAAAAACACTCAGGAACCGACAGAAGCTTTGAGAAAAGAATTAGCCGCAATAAACGAAAAAATAAAATCAATAAATCACACCATCCTGCAATACGAGAATAACATGGGATTTTTCGGGCACGGTAAAGGTGCTCAGGCCCTGAAGGCCGAAGTTGAAAAAAAGCTCAACAGAGAACGAGAAATCAAAGAAAACCTGGAAAAGAAAACAAGAATCCTAAAATCAACATTAAACAAACTAAAATGAAAAAATTTTTTACTCTTTTTATAGTAACCCTGATCGTCATTCCCGGATTTGCGCAGGATGCAGCTCCGGCTGACACGCTCCCCAAACTATGGAAAATTCAAGGAGCGGTAGGGTTAAATTTTAATCAGGTCGGCCTTTATCGTTGGCAAGGGGGTGGTGTGAACAGTATGTCCTACACCTTCCTTTACCGCGGAACTTTCGACTATTCCAAAGACAATATTTATTGGAACAATTTTATCGATTTGGCTTATGGACAACTCGTTCAAACAGGCAACGACCAAAAAACGGACGACCGCTGGGAAGTGGGAACTCAATTGGGTAGAAAAGTTTCGAGCCATTGGGATCTGAATGCTTTTGCCAACTTAAGATCTCAATTTCAGGAAGGTTTTGATCCGGATGACCTTACGTTCAGGATTTCTGACCTGATGGCACCGGGGTATTTGCAATACGGTTTGGCCGCCAACTACTCACCAACAGACTGGTTACAATTAAACCTTTCACCCATTACTTCAAAAATCACTTTCGTCAACGACGATTCTCTGGCCAATCTTCGAGCTGATCCAGAGAATCTCGAAGAGACAAAAGGTCGTTATGGTCAGGATCTTGGGCAAAATACACGTGTTGAGTACGGAGCCTATGCTAAAATTAGCATCAAAAAAGAAATCATCGAGAACGTTTTGCTCGATACCAAAGCTGAATTCTTTACCAACTATGCGGAGAACTTCGGAAGCATTGACGTTTTCTGGGATCTTGCCCTTTTATTAAAAGTCAACAAATGGCTTTCTGCCTCTATTACAACCAACCTGATCTATGATGAAGACATTATTATGCCCCTGGAGACTGACAAAAATGGAAATGCATTACGGTCAGGGCCAAGCGTTCAGTTCAAACAAACGGTTGGAGTTGGAATCTCATTGACCTACTAAAGCCTGAGATAGATTGGACGAAAACTTTAAACCCAAAAAAAAGGTCTTGCTCAAGGCATGGCGACTGATGTGCGAAGCCAGAGCTATGTCCGACCTTTTTGAGGAGAACAAAGAAGTAACTTCAAAATACGTCCATGCTACTTCCATGGGACATGAAGCTGCCCAACTCGCTCTTGGGATGCAGCTTGGGCCTCAGGATTATGTTTCGCCTTATTACAGAGACGATTCCATTTTGCTGGGTATCGGAATGCGGCCGTATGATTTAATGCTGCAATTACTGGCAAAGCGAGATGACCCGTTTTCAGGTGGACGGCTATACTATTCTCATCCATCGCTCAATGATCCGGACAAAACAAAAATTCCGTATCAAAGCAGCGCTACCGGCATGCAGGCTATCCCGTCTACCGGACTAGCCATGGGTGTGCAATATAGAGAGCTGCAGGATTTACCCAACAAGGGAAGCTCTGACAGCGTTGTAGTCTGCTCTATCGGAGATGCGGCTATTACAGAAGGAGAAGTTTCGGAAGCCTTTCATATGGCTGCCTTAAAACAGCTACCAATACTCTATTTTGTTCAGGACAACGAATGGGATATTAGTGCATCAGCCGATGAAATCCGATTGCAGGATGCTTCTGAATATGCACGTGGTTTTAAGGGTATTGAAATACGCAGAGTAGACGGAAGCGACTTCATTGAAACCTACTCAGCACTTCATGAAATTCTTGATATCATTCGTGAGCAGCGTCGCCCGTTTCTCCTTCATGTAGATGTGCCATTGCTAGGGCATCACACCTCAGGAGTGCGCAAAGAATGGTATCGTGATGATTTAGAAGAACATCAGAAAAGAGATCCTTTCCCGAAATTTCGCAATCAACTTCTAAAGTTAGACATCGACGAAGAAGATTTAAGTCGAATTCAACAAGAAGCTGCGGAGCATGTTCGTAGAGATTATGAAGAGGCACTAAAAGCCGACGATCCTATACCGCAGGATTTATTCAATCATACGTTTGCCCCCACTGAGATAACCAAAGAAACCGGTGAACGCGAGCCAGCAGGTAAGGATAAAACAGTGATGGTAGATTGCGCTCTTTTTGCGGTACGTGAGATTCTCGAGAAACATCCTGAAGCACTCCTCTATGGACAAGATGTGGGTGGACGATTAGGTGGGGTTTTCCGTGAAGCCGCCACATTAGCGCGGGATTTTGGAGATCATCGTGTTTTTAACACGCCAATTCAGGAAGCCTTTATTATTGGAAGTACAGCCGGAATGTCGGTGGCAGGATGCAAACCTATTGTTGAGGTACAGTTTGCGGACTATATTTTCCCTGGAGTCAATCAGCTCTTTACGGAAGTAGCCCGATCTTATTATTTATCCAATGGCAAATGGCCCACCTCGTCGGTAATACGGGTTCCCATTGGAGCCTATGGTTCAGGCGGGCCTTTCCACTCCTCTTCTGTGGAATCTATCATTGTTAATATTAAGGGGATTAAGGTAGTATATCCATCGAATGGTGCTGACCTCAAAGGATTAATGAAGGCGGCTTTTTATGACCCCAATCCGGTAGTAATATTTGAGCACAAAGGACTGTATTGGAGCAAGGTGAAGGGAACGGAGTATGCCATGAGTATCGAACCAGATGAAAATTATCGGGTTCCAATTGGCAAAGGACGTATAGTGCAATATGCTGATAATGATTTAGTTAAATCAGGAGATAGCCTGGTAATCGTCACTTATGGAATGGGAGTTCATTGGGCACTAAATGCATCGAAAAAACTCAAAGACCATGTCGAAATTGTAGACCTTAGATCACTTGCACCCTTTGATGAAGATCTTATAATTGAGCGTGTCAAGCTTCATGGTAAGTGCTTGCTTATTACTGAAGAATCAAGAGGGCAATCTTTTACTCCTGCACTGGCTGGTTTTATTCAAAGAACCTGCTTCGAATACCTCGATGCACCCATTGGTTTGGTAGCTTCTGAAAATGTACCTGCTATTCCGATGAACTCCACACTTGAAGCCACCATGCTTCCGAATGCAGAAAAAGTAAAAGAAGAAATAGAGCGTTTGTTAGCTTATTGAAATAAGCCATGAATCTCTGTGTCAATGCGGTGGATGATTTCACCCAAGTCTTCTTTATCTTCAATAAAGTTGTTTTTATCAACGTCGATGACCATCATATTTCCCCGGTCATAAGTAGATACCCAGGTTTCATAACGATCGTTCAAACTCTTCAGATAGTCAAGACGAATAGTTTCTTCATATTCCCGCCCTCTGGATTGAATCTGTCGAACCAATGTTGGTACAGTAGCTCTTAAGTAGATTAGTAGATCCGGAGGTTGAATAAACTGCTCGATAAGACGAAACAATGAGAAATAGTTCTCAAAATCGCGAGTAGTCATCAACCCCATAGCATGAAGGTTGGGTGCAAATATGTAGGCATCCTCATAAATCGTCCGGTCCTGAATGACGTCTTTTTTGTTTTCTCGAATTGATAGGATTTGACTAAACCTATTCGTCAGGAAATAAACCTGCAGATTAAAAGACCAGCGTTGCATCTCATTGTAGAACTCATTCAGGTAAGGATTCTGATCGACATCCTCAAAATGGGCCTCCCATTTATAATGTTTTGCAAGTAATTCTGTAAGCGTTGTCTTTCCTGATCCTATGTTGCCGGCAATTGCAATATGCATGTATACGGTTGCTTGTAAAGTAGAAATTTGATGAAGGCCAAATGTAAACTACCTTTCGATAATATGATACACATCGATCCTATTTTCCCTGAGCACAGCAAGGACATCGTTCCAAACTGCAAAAGATTTATGGGGACCAACCTCCCAATTGAGATACCCTAAGGTACTAAACTTCAAATCATAGTAACCCAATCCATCATCTTCCAAATAATAAATCCGATCAGAACGGATCTGGAATCTTTTTACTCCTTTTACCGGTACTGTCTTAATATAAGTTCCAAACCTATCGAAGATGAGTATCCCCTCTTCCGGCAAGGCCAAAACGAGAAAATTGTTGTACTCTCTCATGTACTCAGGTTCTATGGGTACTCCGAGTATTTGGTTCAGGTTTCCCGTTCTGGAAGCTATCTGAAATTGCTCGGAAAGCCTGATCAATTCGAAAGCGAAAGGATCATACATCCACAATCCGTTGTTGTAAGATGTACAAACAAGATACGTCAGAGGAAACCCGGCAACATCCAATTGCACCCTTTCGCCAATTTGACCAATTTTATTATCCACATAAACAACCTGCGACAAATCCCTGAAAAAAACAGGCATTTTCAGGGCATTGGAAGCATCCAAAGACGTAATCTCACCCAGGGCGAGGTTACTGTTTTCATAGGTGACCTTTCCATCAATATTCAGAGAAAGCAGTTTTTGGCCCTTGACCAAATAAATATTACCGATGTTATCTAACTCAATAAAATCTCCTTTGATCGGGAAGGAATGTGAAAACCGAATGGTATCCTGTGCAAAAAGTGAGCTGAATGACAGCAAATAAATCAAAATCGTATTAGAGTGCAAGAACTTCATCCATGTATTTTCTTTCGTTAGAAAGTCGAGGGACTTTATTTTGTCCACCCAGCTTCCCTCGCTTTTTCATCCAGTTATAGAACGTATTCTGCGGCAAAACATGTACGATTGGAGCCTTTAAAATAAAATCTTTGTACCTCTTCGCTTCGTAATCGCTATTGATAGATTTTAAGGCATTGTCTAGTGCCTCCAAAAAAAAGTCCATATTATCCGGCTTCTTTTCAAATTCAATCGCCCACTCGTGAGCTCCTTTTTCATTGCCCTCCATAAAAACCGGACAGGCTGTATAATCGGAGACCCGTGCATTCGTCTTTTCACAGGCAATCTTCAAAGCATTCTCCGCATTGTCTACCATGAGTTCCTCACCAAAAACGTTTATAAATTGTTTGATCCTTCCGGTGACCTTGATCCTGAATGGATCTAACGAAGTAAAAACAACAGTATCTCCGATTAAATACCGCCACAAACCTCCATTAGTGGAAATTATAATAGCATAGTTGGTATCAATTTCAACTTCATGAAGCTCCAAAGTCTTGGGGTGCTTTTTACCCCTTTCAGAAAGGGGCATAAACTCATAGTATATTCCGTAATCCAACATCAGCAATAGCGACGCACTGCGCTGATTATCAAACACATCCTGTATTCCAAAAAAACCTTCAGAGGCATTGTAGGTTTCGAGATATTTAAGATTGGGCAGGTTTATGATTTCATCAAACTGATCTCTGTATGGAATGAAACTGACTCCCCCATGCGTATACATCTCAAGATTTGGCCACACCTCCCCTATAGTTGTCTTGCCAGTTATTTCAAGCACCTTTTTTAGAACCACTAAGGTCCAGGAGGGCACCCCTGTAAGGGTGGTAATATTCTGCTGAGAAGTAATCTCACCCATCTTCTCAATCTTCTCCTCCCATTCCGGTAACAATGCAATCTTACGAGAGGGGGTTCGATGAAATTCGGCCCAAAACGGGAGATTTTTGATGATAACAGCTGAAAGATCTCCCCAATAAGATTGACTCTGAAACTGATTTACTTCGCTACTACCTCCTAATACCAGTCCACGTCCGGTAAAAATTTTCGAATTGGGGTTACTCGTGAAATAAAGTGCCAATAAATCTTTACCCCCTTTAAAGTGGTTTTCTTCCAATGATTCTCTGGTTACCGGAATAAACTTGCTCTTATCGGAGGTTGTGCCAGAGGATTTTGCAAACCAACGGGTTTCTCCCGGCCAAAGCACATCCTTTTCTCCCTGAATGGCTCTTTCTATATAAGGTTTGAGGTCGTCGTATTCCTTTACAGGAAGGCGTTCCTTGAACTGCTGTACTGTTTTAATCGAACTGAATTCATACTTCTCTCCTATTCTGGTCTTTGCGCCTGCCTTGATGAGATTGCCAAACCACTCATTCTGTACATCAATTGGGAACTTGGTAAACAGTTCAATTTGATGCAGCCGTTTGCGCATTGTCCAACCTAATACTGTATTGATAATCTCCATTGATTGTCCAATTGTCGTGGACGAAATGTAATAAACTTGCAATATTATCCAGAAACAGGAATACAAAAGTCCAGGGTTCTTTAAAATACCAGGAATTGACAAAATCTTTCCTTGACACCCCGATTGAATACCTCAAAGGAGTAGGCCCCGCCCGAGCAAAATTGTTGTTCGATGAATTGCACGTGCGCACGTTTAATGATCTGCTGCATCATTTTCCCTTTAGGTATGTAGATCGTTCAAAATTTCATAAAATCAACGAAGCCATTCCCGATCAGGCACACATGCAATTCAAAGGAAAACTAAGAGGAATCCGAAAGTCAGGGCCTCCAAGAAGACCGGTCCTTCAAGCCTACATCGAAGACGACTCCGGTGAACTGGGGTTGGTATGGTTTAAAGGAATAAAATGGCTCGAAAAAAGCCTGAAGGAGGGACAGGAATACATCGTTTTTGGTAAACCAACAAAGTATAAGAATACCCTGAATATTGCACATCCAGAGTTGGATCTAATGGAGTCTCATCAGAAAATCCAGGAGAAACCCATTCAACCCGTCTATAGCACTACTGAAAAACTAACTTCTAAAGGATTGAATAGCAGAGGATTGGAGAGGTTGATTCGGAATCTATTCGAAACCAATGAGATCAAAATGATCGAGAATCTTCCAGCCTCGGTCATTTCCAGTTATCAGCTCGCTGAAAGGTCTGAAGCCTACAAATCCATTCACTTTCCATACGATCAAATCACACTTGAAAAAGCCCGTTTCAGATTGAAGTTCGAAGAACTTTTCTTCGTTCAACTCATGATACTTCAAGCCAAAGGCAAACGACAAAGACTTGCTGGCCAGATATTTGGCCACGTTGGGAGTCTTTTTCATCAGTTTTATGATGAAATCCTCCCGTTTGAGCTAACAGAAGCACAGAAAAAAGTCATCCGCGAAATGCGTCGGGACATGAAAAGTGGACATCAGATGAATCGTCTGTTGCAGGGTGACGTCGGTAGCGGCAAAACCATTGTGGCCCTGCTTTGCGGACTTATTGCCATGGATAATGGCTACCAGGTTGCTCTAATGGCTCCAACAGAGATACTCGCTCAACAACATCATGAAGAATTGGAAAGACTTACCTCAAACATGGACGTTAGGGTTGAACTACTTACAGGTTCAACTCCAGCATCAAAACGTAAAGAACTATTGCCAGATCTGGCATCCGGCAAGGTCAACTTGATTATTGGTACTCATGCTTTGATCGAGAATAAGGTTAAACTCAAACAATTGGGACTGGTGATCATCGATGAACAGCACCGATTTGGGGTTGTTCAACGGTCTAAATTATGGAGAAAAAGCAAAGTACCTCCTCATATTCTGGTCATGTCTGCAACCCCGATTCCCAGAACTTTGGCGATGACGTTGTACGGGGATTTAGACGTTTCCGTGATCGACGAGCTCCCCCCGGGCAGGAAACCGGTTAAGACCATACATCGCTACGATAATACCAGACTCAAAATCTTTGGATTTGTCAAACAACAAATTCAGGAGGGTAAACAAGTGTTTTTCGTCTTTCCACTGATTGAAGAATCATCAAAGCTGGACTATAAGGACCTTATGGACGGATATGAAAGCATTTCAAGAGCTTTTCCCTTACCCGAATATAAAGTTGCCATCGTGCACGGCAGAATGAAATCTGAAAATAAAGAGTCTGAGATGAAAAGATTTGCTTCGGGTCAGGCTCAAATTCTGGTAGCCACTACAGTGATTGAAGTAGGGGTAAATATTCCTAATGCCAGTGTGATGGTCATCGAAAGTGCAGAAAGATTCGGATTGTCTCAACTGCATCAGTTGAGAGGACGTGTAGGAAGAGGAAACAAGCAAGCTTATTGCATTTTAATGACCAGCGTTAAGTTGAGTGCTGAAGCCCGAACGCGTATGGAGGCGATGGTGAGAACAAACAGTGGATTTGAACTGTCAGAAGTTGACCTCAACCTGCGTGGGCCCGGTAATCTGATGGGGACGCAACAAAGCGGGGTGCTCAATTTTACCATAGCCGACCTGGTTAAAGACGCCAAAATCATGAACCTGGCTCGTGAAGAGGCCTGGAAAATTCTTCAAATTGATCCGGAATTGAATCAAAAGGCACATTTGTACACATTCGCCTATCTCAACTCTTACAAAAAGCAGCATCCCGACTGGAGCAGTATTTCCTGAGTTCGCTCTAATCATAGAAATGATCTGAACATTCAATGATTACTTTTGCGGCTTATCATTTAGACATGAAAGTTGCATACAACTGGCTTAAAGAATATGCCGACTTCAACATATCCGTAAACCGCCTGTCAGAACTTCTTACAGATAGCGGTTTGGAAGTAGAAGGGGTTGAAAAATTCCAGGCTATTGAGGGAGGTCTGGAAGGTATCGTCATCGGTGAGGTTATAACATGTGAAAAACACCCCAATGCTGATCGGCTTACGGTCACAACAGTAGATGTAGGTGAGGCAGATGACCTTCCTATTGTTTGTGGAGCTCCTAATGTTGCGGTAGGTCAAAAGGTAGCAGTTGCACGAGTAGGAACAATACTTTATCCTACTAAGGGTGAGCCTTTTAAGATTAAACGAGGAAAGATTAGGGGAGAAGTTTCTGAGGGTATGATCTGTGCTGAAGATGAAATGGGGCTCGGGACCGATCATGACGGAATATTGGTTCTTCCTGATCATGCCGAGATCGGGAAACCCTTGAGCACAATATATAATGTTGGTGAAGACTGGACCATTGAAATTGGTTTAACTCCAAACAGAGCTGAAAGTGCCTCGCACATTGGTGTTTGTCGAGATCTAATTGCACTTTCCGTGGTCATGGATGATCTGAATGTTGAGAGAATCAATTGGCCAGATGTCTCAAATTTTGCGATGGATAATTACGCCCTGCCTATTCAGGTTGTGGTAGAGAATACAGAGGCCTGTCCCCGCTATAGCGGACTGACCATGACCGATATTAAAGTGGGCCCGTCCCCGGAATGGTTGCAAAGAAAATTGCGCAGCATAGGACTATCCCCAATCAACAACGTGGTCGATATTTCCAATTTTGTGATGCATGAATCAGGGCAGCCACTTCACATATTTGATGCCAACGCAATCAAAGGAAATCAGGTAGTTATCCGTACCGAAAAAGAGGGGACTAAATTCACAACTCTGGACGAAGCTGAACGCAAGCTCGACGCTGATGATTTAATGATTTGCAATGCTGAGGAAGGAATGTGCATTGCCGGGGTATTTGGTGGATTGACTTCAGGAGTAACAGAAACTACCACCAATATTTTTATAGAATCGGCAAACTTTAATCCTGTCTGGATCAGAAAAGCGGCAAAACGTCATGGTCTGAATACAGATGCTTCATTCCGGTTTGAGCGGGGAGTGGATCCAAACCTTACCATTTTTGCCCTGAAACGTGCCGCTTTACTCATTAAGGAAATTGCGGGAGGAAACATATCTTCCGAAATCGTAGATGTATATCCCGATCCCATACCGGAGCGGGAGCTTGAACTCTCATATGAAGAAACGGATCGGATAATCGGAATTGAGATCGATAGATTACTACTCCGCAAGATTATCAAAGCACTAGGTATCGAAATCATTGGAGATGATGGAAACATTCTCAAGCTCAAAATTCCGCATTATCGCGTTGACGTGGAGCGAGAAATCGATGTAATTGAAGAAATCCTAAGAATATATGGATACAACAACATTCCTATTCCTGATCAATACCGGTCTTCTGTTAACTACCTCACAGGACCAGATCATGAAAGTATGTTGAACAAAGTATCTGATCACCTTACCAGCCTTGGCTTTCTGGAATGTAAGGCCAATTCGCTCACATCGTCAAAGTACTATGCGGATTCCTCCGTTTTTTCAGATTCTCAAACAGTAAAACTCAAAAATCCACTGAGCAGTGATCTTGATGTAATGAGGCAAACACTTCTCTTCGGTCTACTCGAGGGAATTACTCTAAATCAAAACCGTCAAAATCCAGATTTAAAGCTGTATGAGTTTGGCAAAGTATACTGGCAGGATAATGGAAAAACCTATGAACAGAACAGGTTGGCACTGGCCATTACCGGAAAACGGTTTTCTGAAACCTGGGCAGTACCACATCTGGATGTCTCTTTCTCTGATCTGAACGGGTATGCTCGGAGTATCTTGAACTTATTGAACTACGGCAATCTGAGAATGGTTGAACAGTCTAAGACCGTGGACATCTATGATAAAGGATTTACCGAAAATCTCAATGGCAAATTTCTGGTTCATCGAGGAATTCTTAAGCGAGACTTACTCGATCACTTTGACATCAGACAAGATGTCTACTATGCTGAAATAAACTGGGACCTTTTCTATACCAAGGCGCACAACCGCCAGATCAAGTTCAATGCTCCACCTAAATATCCACAAGTACGGCGTGATTTATCACTACTCATTAACACCAACACTACCTTCTCCGATATTAAAAAGTCAATAGAGAGTGTTGATAATCATTTAATTAAAAACATTATTCTCTTCGATGTATTTGAAGGGAAAAAGCTACCTGAAGGAAAGAAATCGTACGGTATTGGGCTGGTTTTTCAGCATCCTAAAAAGACACTGACTGATAAGCAAGTGGACCGGGTAATGGTAAAAATCACAAGCCAGCTAGAGGAAAAACTAGGAGCAGAGTTAAGGAAGTAACTACATCACCCCAATGAGAACGAGGAAGATGATGGTCAGAACCAGTAGCACCCAAAATAAGCCGAATCCTTTTACTGATGAATCGAACATCTGTGCAAGCAATGACTCTTCTTCTTCTTTAAAATCGTTTGACGTCATTTTGTTATTTTGATTTGGCGCAAAAGTATAAAACCAGAAATATTGTGCTAAGGGATTTGGCAATTTTGAAGCTGAGTCTCTATATCAATCAGGCTGACGGCAGTGTCCTTTGCTCCCCATTCATTCAGCATAAAATTTAGCAAGTTGGCCATTTGAATGGAATTTATATCGGCAATGGGCTCCATGGGCTGATTATATTCTATGCCATTGATTATCAGTGTATCATCTATACCATAAGCAATAATACATGCCATCTGCGCAGCATATTGTTCCAAAACCATGGGGTCGTTCAAAGGGGGATAAAGTTGCTTTAAGCCCTCACCATTCTTGCCATGGCATTTCGCACATTTGGCCAAATACTGCTCTTCGCCGCGAGAGGCCGGGGTTTCGCACGAACGAACTGAAATAAGTACAAGAATAGTTATGACAAATGCCGCGAGTACAATTACCCTAATCCCCAGCTTCACCGTACATTTCCTTTTTCAGAACCTCTATATCCGCTTTTATTTGGAGCATATCTTCTTCCAAAGTTCCATCGTAATAGCCTCTGATTCTGTGTTTTCCATCCATAAGAATAAATGCACCACTGTGTACAAATCCCCCCGGGGCATTGGGGTCTTCATCAGCAGTTGCCATATACTCCTCTGCAATTCGGTATATCTCATCCCTTTCACCTGTGACCATGTGCCATTTCGCGGATGAAATTCCTAATTTACCGGCATATTCTTTCAACCTCGGAACCGTGTCGTTTCTAACATCAATGCTGTGTGAGAGGAACAAAATATTCGGGTCATTCTCATAGAAATCATACAAACCAGCCATGTTTCTTGTCATGGTTGGACATATGGTAGGACAGTGCGTAAAAAAGAAGTCTACCAGATAAATTTTGTTCTTGAAAAGACCTGAAACCACCTTGTTGCTGTCCTGATCGATGAATTCGAAGTCCGTAATGGTTAATTCAATGGTGTCCAAAACTGGATTTCCATCCATATCTGTCGTTACACGCTCTTTGTTTCCTAAAATTGGTAACTCATCCTTTTCCTCTACAGGTTGAATACAAGAGGATATAAATCCCAGAAGTAAGCCGAAATAAATTAGGTATTTCATTCCACACGCTTTAAAAATCCTTCCGCTTGTTCCATCCCTGCCGACATATTCTTATGGATGGATTCCATATGCTTAATTTTCCCTTTGAGGTATGAAATGGCCTTATCATCAGACATATTGCCATCAGGTCTTGAATAGGTCGCCATCCAATCCATCATTTCGTGATCTGCGCTGACCAGTTCTGATTTCAGGTATTTTAGCGAATCCAAATGCTGAAATGCTCCTATGGTACTGTCACTTTCTGCAGCTTGGATAAGTCTGGTCAGCTTGTTTTGAATAGCGCTGCTTGTATCCATTAAAACCATCGTTTCATCATGTACATGGTCTGTTTCCTTTATCAGGTTTTGAACTTCATCACTACGCTGAATCGAGCATGATATACTGCTGATTATCAGAATAAAAATTGCACAAAAACTAAGTCTACCCATTTTGAAATAATTGTCGCAAAGTTAAGTATGTCATCAATCCTGTTCCTGTGGTTAAAGCTCTTTCATCTACATCGAAATAAGGCGTGTGAAGTCCTGCTGAGGGTTCATCAGAACTGCTGACCCCAAGTCTATAGAAGCAGCCCGGCATCTTTTGGCTGTAGTAGGCAAAATCCTCTCCACCCATGCGTACATCTAAATCAGCAACATTGTCGGCACCTAAAAATTCGATAGCCCCACTTTTCATTTCGCTGGTGAATTCTTCATCATTATGCAAAAAGGGATAGCCCACTTTAATGTTCACTTCAGCCTCTCCACCGAGCGATTTCGCTGTTTCCTGGGCAATACGCTCAATCCACTGATGCGCTTCAAAGCGCCATTTCTCTTCGAGTGTTCTAAAGGTACCCTCAACTCTTACTTCATTAGGGACAACATTAGTAGCTCCATCTGCCGCAATCTTTCCGAATGACAATACCGTAGGCACTCCAATGGGTGCTTTTCTACTTACAACCTGTTGCAGCGATGTAATAGCTTGAGCAGTAATTAAAACCGGATCTATAAGATTATAAGGTTCTGCCGCATGGCCTCCCTTGCCTTTAAAGGTTATGTAGATTTCATCTGCTGAGGCCATGTATTTGCCCGGCCTGAATCCTACTTTACCTGCTTTAAGATTAGGATAAACATGTTGTCCCAAAATGGTTTCAGGCACAGGGTTTTCTAGCACTCCAGCTTCGATCATTAAGGACGCTCCACCGGGAAGGACTTCTTCTCCGGGTTGAAAAATTGCCTTAATTGTTCCGTTAAACATGTCCCTCAAATCATGAAGAATAAAACATGAGGCTAATAAGCAGGTGCTGTGAACATCATGCCCGCAGGCATGCATAACACCTTGATTCACCGACTTGTACGCGACATTGTTCATCTCTGAAATGGGCAATGCATCCAGGTCTGCCCTTAGCGCAATCGTTTTACTTTTCGGGTTCTTACCCTTAATGTGGAGAACTATACCTGTTCCTGCTATTCCTCTTTCATGATCAATGCTTCTCTTGTCAAGTTCTCTTGAAATAAATGCAGCAGTTTCATGCTCATGAAATGACAATTCGGGGTGCTGGTGTAAATGACGACGAATTCGAACCAGATCATTGCTTAAATCTGATACTCTTTTCTTTATTTCATCAATAGAGATCATTTAGCGAAGAAAATTAGTCTCAACGATACCAATAGCATTAGTATTCCGAACAAACGCTTGATAAATTGCTCGTTAATTGAGAGCGATATTTTAGAGCCAAAGTATCCACCAATGACAAAGAAGAGCGCGACGATCAATCCGGCTTTAATGTCGAGGTTTCCTGATTGATAATAATTGTAGGCGGCCAGAATTCCTATGGGTAATAGCATCAGACCTAAACTCGTTCCCTGGGCCTCATGCTGGGTCATGCCGAGAAAAAAGACCAGTGCCGGTACAATTAAAATACCTCCTCCTACTCCAAACATACCGCTCAGTATTCCAGCGGATATGCCGATAAGCATTAACACAACTAATTCGTACATACTGAATTTGAGATTCATGAGAAGGCAAATGTAGGAGTATCAGGAGGATTGACTAAAAGTCAAGTCCCATTGAAAAATGAGCCATGGGCTGCTGAAATATTCCATCTTCTATCCCCCAGGCATAATCCCATCTTAGGAAATATCCTAAGAGCTTAGTTCGGAGTCCAAATCCCAAAGCTCCAACGAACGGATCCTTTTTGTTATCGATTCGAACGACCAGGTTTCCTCCCGGTCCTGTTGTGATCGTTTTGGTGTTAAATGCGTTTTCATCGCTGTAGGGATCAAATCCGTTCCATGCCGTGCCTGCATCACCAAATCCGATAATCTGAAAGTTTTTAATGAAATCTGACTTTATGGGTTTTTGAATAATGTATTGGAAAACTGGAATTCGCAATTCGGAATTCAACACTACAAAACTGTTTCCGTTTCTTATATTTTGATTAAAGCCCCTCAAGTTGGTGGCCAAAGCCTGCCAATAGTAATTCTGGTTTCTCGCTATATTCTGATCGAAGTTAAATCTGGGTTGATCTGAGAGTACAATCCAGTTGTCTACAGAGCCTAAATAGTACACCAACTTTCTTCCCCCAAAGGAGGTACTTCCTGCCAAACGATTTGCCCAAATGATACTGCGGTGTATTCGTTTGTAATTGCGAAAATCAAATCCCAGAATATGTATGTCCGTTTGACCGGGACCGAAACTGTTTTGAAAATCTACCTCCATGTAACTCTCGGCGAAAATTTTGAAGCGAGTTCCATTGTATAGATTCAAACCTCTTTTGCGTGTATCATCGTAGATCAACTCAAACTTAAGTCCGGTCCAGTAAATGTTGGAGTCCGGAATGGCAAGTGTTCGGTCATCGGTAGATTGGACCACATTGCGGTCGTAACGCAGGTTGAGCGTACCTTTTATAGCCAATACATCGTTGATCGGCCATTTTAGAGACCCTTTTACCTGATGAATGATCGACTTAACATACTCATTCGGATTGAACTCCTGTTGAAGTGCCTGTCTTTGGAAACCTATTTCCTTATCCATTCTTTTTCGGCGGTTGATGTACTTTATGAAATATTCGGAATTCTCACCGTTAAACCCAATGCGAACACCACCTTCAATGTACAAATCTTCCATTAGGTCAAAAGCGGCAGCCTTAACTACTGCTCCCATGCCAGGGTTGATATAAGGTCCTCCATTAAACGGTTGATAGATCTGATTTGCAAAATTGAAGTCCACCTGGGTAATGATTTCAGTAGCCCTGAATGCTTCCCGATAGTTTTCCTGCCTTGGAAATTTCAGCTTTTGATCTTCGCTGGTCTCCATCGCTTGTATAGCCTTAGGCACTTTGAGTGTTACCGCCTTGGAATTCTCAACCGGATCTCTTTTATCCGTTGGTGGGGCTTCATTCAGAAATCGATAGTTGTGGATGTTTACCACTTCATCCGGATCAGTTGAAGGTGGCGCCCTATCAATTACAGGAGTTACGCTCAATTGACGCACCGTGCTCCTCTGGGAGCGCGCACGAAGTCTTTCCCTTTTATCCTCAGCCTGTCGATATGATGTCTGCGATATGGAATCCTGTGCATGTACATCCTCAAAACCTTCCAAATAGAACCGATATTTGCGCTTATAACGAATAAGTTCCACAAATTTCTCTGCATCCAGCGCCAGAGAGTGGTGCAAAATGTTCCTTTTATAGTTGGAGATAGGTCGAACTTTAGTAAAGTATCGGTAATGAATGGTAGTATCCACTCTGCTTATTGTGCTGTCTACCGTTCCGACATACCTATTGATAATTCCACTTTCGCCACTTAAAAATGTAAAGAGCTTGTCGTTTACAGCGTAGGGAAGTTCTTCATCTATACTGCTTGTACTTACTATCCGTTTATAGGTTTCTGGTTTAGCCTTGTAGTCGTACAGGAATACATCCTTGTTCTCACTAATCAAATTAAAATCATCACGTATTCGAACGGAATCTGAAATTCTATTGGAAGTAAAAATGATTTCCTTCGACCCCGGTACAAAACTCGGATTCAGATCATCATAAATATCGTCGGTTATTTGAATCATTGAGCTTGTGGCAAGTGAATATGTAAAGAGGTCAGTTTGGCCGTCCTTGAGAGCTGATAACACCATGTACCGTCCATCTGTAGAATAGTTGAAGCTCAATACTTTCTCGAGCCTTCTAAATTCCCTAATCTCTTTTTTATTGGTTCTTATATCCCTAATAATCAATTGCTTTTTCCCCTTGTGATCGCGTACGATGGCTAGTTTTTCTGAATCCGGATGCCATGCAAAAATGGGGTTGCTATTGTCCACTATTCTATCCAATCTAAAGTCGCCGCGAAGTAGCCTTTTCCTTTTCTTTTTGCTCAAATCATAGAGCCAGACTTTGTACTGACCAAGTTCATTGGAGGTGTACACCACATAGTTCCCATCAGGACTGACCACAGGGCGATGGTAGCTGCGGCGTTTTTTGGTTTTTATTTTCAGGAGTTCTCCGTCCGGCATGTCCCGGTACTTCTCATCTGCTTCATATTTTTTAAGATAGTATTCCCGTGCATCTTCAACCAAATCGTTCAATGAAAAACCGAGTACAAAAAGAAAACCACTTTCAATACTTCGGCTGATTTTGGCCATGTAGACTATATTGGGAATGACATCCGGACCATATGTTTCAGCGATATAATACCACAATGCATGCCCCGCAAAACGGGCTTCTTCTCCAACAAGTTTATTGAATTTGTTAAGCCTTTCACTGAGAACCACATCCCTAAGCTGATCGTCAATTTCCACACTCCAGGGCTGAGCCGCGTAGGATACCAGGCCATCAATGTACCACTGAGGAACAGTCATCAACGCTGAATTCTTGACCATTTCTTTCCAGCTATTGCCGAACATCATTTGTTTGACAATAACCTCTGTTAGGCCTCCCCAGATCTGTTCTTTAAAATTGGTATGATCTCCATCAAAATAGATGAATAATGTATTGCCCTGCAGTTGCGCTGACCCTCCAATATTGTTGCCTTCAGGCATTGACAGGCCGACATTACTCTCTTTAAATTCACCATAAGTATTAAACACGAGTATATAAACCTTACCCCTCATGCGGTAGTCTAAAACCTTCTCCAGTTTTTTTAAAGTCTTCTGACTTTCTATGGCTGTGAAGTGAGCCAGGTCCTTTCCTGTTCCGTAGAAATATACGTTATACTGTTGAAAATCAATATGTTGCCAGTTAGGTATCTCGAATTGCAAGCGGTTTTTTCCAAACTCCATCTCTGTACCTCTGTAGAACTGAGCTGAAGCTCCTGATGTTAAAAACAGCAGGGTAGCAATAACTGATATTGATTGTGCAGCGACTCGTATCATCTTAGCTTTGCCCTCAATGGAAAGGTGGTAAATTTAGCATTTATACCAATAGTTTTCCGACTGAGTAACGCAGAAGTAAGTATTTAGTTATGCCAAAAGTTCATTCGTTGACGTTCAATCCGTTTCAGGAGAATACCTATGTATTGGAAGGATTAGGGAAGAGTTGCTTTATCATTGACCCGGGTTGTTTGGAGCATCACGAGGAAAAAGAACTTGTTAATCTCATAGAGAATAACGGTTTGACTCCTATAGCCGTAGTCAACACCCATTTTCATCTGGATCATGTGTTTGGAATAAACTATTGCAAAAAAAAGTGGGATATTCCACTGTTTGGGCATGAGCTTGCCAGTTTCACGCTCTCTTTTAATGAACAAGCAGCTAAAATGTATGGCTTTCAGGGGTTCACACCAGTCCAATCTCCAGATCGACTCTTAGCACATGGTGATCAGCTTGATCTCGATGGTGAATTTTTGGACATCGTTCATGTTCCGGGACATTGCAAGGAACATATTGCGATAATAGATAGAACAGAAAACTGGGTTAATGCCGGAGATGTCCTTTTTAACGGAAGCATCGGCAGAACAGATTTACCCGGAGGTGATATGGCCACTCTCGAGAATTCTATCAGGGAAGAGCTGTATACATTACCGGACCATTATGTAGTCTACTGCGGTCATGGCCCGGCTACAACTATTGGTGCCGAAAAGTATTCCAATCCTTTTGTGCGAGCCGATTAGTTATTGTAACCGTTCTGGAAACCCGGGGTTTTATCGTTACTTATAACCTCAGGACACCGGTTTTTGGCTGGTCTGAAAATCATATACTTCATTCCTAAAGACACGGTCTGAAAAGAGGAATTGAAATAATCGATCTGAGAAAAATAGGTTTGTGATGGAGTAATATTCAAAACTGGCGCCTGCAGGAAAACTGTCCATGTCCGATCGGCATCTGTTATCCACCCTATTCCAATTCTATAGTTCACCTGTGCCACAACATCTCCTGGATCATATCCCTGAGTAGCTTCTTCAGAACTCCAGTACTGATTGAGGAAGCGATAATCTGCATTGATACCAATACCGTTTAATAGATACATATGGTTTGATAATCTGATGGTATTATTGAAGCGCAGTTCCAGAGTGAGGTTATGAGATATGGCATTTCTCATTATTTCGATTCTACCATCAACGGGAGTAGGGCCTGTGTAGTCTTGGGCATACCAAAGTGATTTGTAACCGAGCTCGGCTTCAACAAAGCGAATTAATTTCTGAAATCTTGAGGGTGAGTAGAACACCCCTCCCTGAATTTGGATTGACGGACGTATTCCCGGGCTAATTTCTTCAGCAACTCTCTCGCTTGGTAGTGTTGGTGGAACATTGTCGGTATACTTCCCCTGTGGACTGAAGCTAACCGGTATCATTCCCGTAAAAGTGAATCCCAATGGCTTAAAGTGTTTGGACGAAGGGTAGGGCTCTTCCTTCATTTTGCCACCGGACATTTTATACATGTTCCGTTGTCCAAAGGTGATTGAGGAGAGGAGAATAAAAAGGACGGCAAAGAGTGGACTATTTTTCATTGATTTGGTTAAGTATATCTCTCATAACTTCGTCAGAGTCCCATTTATTTTCTATTCCATCCATATTCATAACCTTTTCCATCACGGCATCCTGCTCGAGGCCTGCTTTCCAGGCTTCTGAATACCGTATGTGTGAGAATGTAACCTGAGAATACTGGGGGAGCCATTTATCCGGGTGTGCTTCAAAAAGCTTCTTTTCAATCTTCTTTCTTAGTAAAAACTTTTCATCCCCAACCAAATCCCGCATTTCCACAAAGTTTTTCAATGCTAAATCCGCAATGGCATCCCCATCCGGTTTGCGCAGCTCAGCAAACTTTTTGAATATTACCCCACAATCCCCTTTGAAAGAATCATGCATTTCAGAGAATATTCTCACATCCTCAAAGCCGGCATTCATTCCCTGTCCATAGAAAGGAACAATAGCATGAGCGGCATCTCCGAGAAGTAGGATTTGATCTTTATAGTTCCAGGGCTCACAGCGGACCACGACGAGTGACGATGTTGGATTTCTAAAGTATTCTTCCTCTACCTCGGGCATAATTTCAAAAAAATCAGGAAATTCCTTTCGAAAAAACCTGGTTACATCTGATCTTGTTTTTAACGATCCGAAAGAATTCTCTCCCTCAAAAGGATTGAACATAGTGCAGGTAAAGCTGCCATCAAGATTGGGCAGAGCTATGAGCATGAATCCCCCTCTTGGCCAAATGTGCAGTGCATTCTTATTCAGTTTATGGGTGCCGTCTTCGTTTGCCGGTAGCAGTAATTCTTTGTAGCCGTGTTTGAGGAAGTACTGAGAATAATTAAATCGATCTATCCTCATCATTCGATTACGAACTGCAGAAAAAGCTCCATCTGTTGCGAAAATTCTATTGGCCTGTATGGTTCTTCGACGATTATTCTTTGTATTCTGAAATTTCAGATCATTGGTATCAAGGTCAACATCCAGGCACTTTTCATTAAAATACAGCTGGACATTCGGAAACTCTGCTGCTTTTCGTATCAATCTGAGATTCAGGTCCCCTCTGGAAACCGAATAAATGGCCTCTCCTTCAAGTCCATAAGGTTGATTTGAAATAGTTCCATCTGTAGCGTGAATACTGCGGCCGTACATGGGTATGGAGATGGTGCGAATTTCTTCATCCATATCGGCTGCTTCGAGAGCCGCCCAACCGCGGTTCGAACAGGCTAGGTTTATCGATCTTCCCGCGGCCAGCTCAACATTACGAATATCCGGCCGGCGTTCAAAAACTTCTACCTCAAAACCTTTTCGGGCCATCATTATGGCATGAAGAGATCCCACCAGTCCACCACCAACAATTACTACTTTTTCCATATCCGTTAATGATTATGCCTTATCGCCGAAAGTATAAAAATTGAGGTTTAAGTTCGTTCGAATCAAACCTAATAATGGAGAATGTGCAAAATGGATTAAGAACCTAATCTTCGAGTTTACGCTTGAAGTACCTTCCTCCTTTTGGTCGTTTAACAGAGCGTCGGATGCTCCATCTTGCAATAACAACACCCGCCAATAGCAGTGCGAAAATCAGCATGATATCTTTCATGAAACCAAATCTTTCAAAATCATTCCTAAATCGAAGATATCCTGAAAGGAGTTGTACATGGGGACGGGTGCCAGTCGGATTACATTGGGTTCGCGCCAATCTGCAATTACTCCTTTTGCAGTCAGTTTATCAAACAGTTCCTTTCCATGCCCATGAGTAAGAACGGATAGTTGCGCTCCTCTTCTTTCCGGATCCTCAGGCGTTATAACTTCAAAAACATCGTTGTCACGACTAATTTCCTTTAGCATTTGCTCAAGATAATTTGTAAGCTTCATGCTCTTTAGTCTTAGGGCTTCTATTCCCGCCTCATCAAACAAATCGAGTGCTGCCCTATGAGTCGCCATTGAGAAAACCGGTGCATTGCTTAGTTGCCAGGCTTCTGCGGTGGGTATGGGATAAAACTTTGGCTCCATTTCGAACCTTCTGTTCTTGTCATGCCCCCACCAGCCTTCAAAACGTGGAATATCCGTCTGGCCATGGTGTTGTTTATGAACGAAAACTCCAGAGATGCTGCCGGGTCCGGAGTTCAAATACTTGTAGGAACACCATGCGGCAAAATCTGCTTCCCAGTCGTGCATTCTAAGGGGTACATTACCGGCTGCATGTGCCAAATCCCATCCTACACGAGCTCCAACACGCTTTGCCTCTTTTGTTATTGACTGAATATCAAAGTATTGACCCGAATAATAATTCACTCCTCCTATGAAAACCAGGGCCAGCTCATCGCCGTGTTTATTAATATTCTCAATGATATCCTCTTCTCTAATCGTATGTTCTCCATCGCGGGGTGACACTTCAATAATGGCTTTTTCGGGATCATAACCATGAAATCTTACCTGGCTGTCAACAGCATATTGATCGGAGGGAAATGCCTTGGATTCCACTAAAACCTTGAAACGATCTGGAGTTGGCCGATAGAAAGAAACCATTAGTAAATGGAGGTTTGTAGTCAGTCCGTTCATAACTACAATTTCTTCAGGATGAGCTCCGATTATTCTTCCGAGAGGTGTGGAAAACATCTCATGGTAATTCACCCAGGGGTGCTTTGCCTTGAAATGCCCTTCTACTCCAAAATCAGCCCAATCGTCAAGTTCCTGCTCCAATTTAGCACGGGCCGTTTTAGGTTGAAGCCCTAATGAGTTTCCAGCAAAATAGAGCGCATTCACTCCATTGTGGTGAGGAAAGTGATAGTGTCTCCTAAAATACGAGAGGGGATCCCGGGCATCCATTTGAAGGACGAAATCCCTTGAAAAAATAAAGTCTTCCATAGGCCAAAGGTGATACAAATGTTATACTCTCAGAATAACTCGCGTGCGATGCGGTAGACGTTGTCCGATTTGCCCATGGTGTAATAATGGAGTACGGGTACTCCAGCATCCATTAATTCTCTCGATTGATGGATGCACCATTCTATCCCCACTTCCCGAACTGCTTTGTTGTCTTCACATTGATTCACTTCGTTGACCAGGTCATCCGGTAAATCAATGTTAAATCGATGAGGTAATAGGTTAAGGTGCTTTTTGGTAGCAATTGGCTTTAGTCCCGGAATGATAGGCACTTCGATACCTGCTTCACGCACTTGCTTCACAAATTCGAAATATTTGGAATTATCATAAAACATCTGTGTTACAAGATATTCAGCACCAGATTCTACTTTTTTCCTGAGCCAATGAAGATCGCTCTTCATATTGGGTGCTTCAAAATGCTTTTCCGGATACCCGGCAATGCCGATACAAAAGTCTGTTGGGTGGGTATCTCCAATGGATTCCTCGAGATAGATTCCATGGTTCATGGCGTCAACTTGTTTTACCAGATCAATAGCATATGCATGACCATCGGGCTCTGGCTTGAAATATATTTCGGAGCGAATTGGGTCTCCTCTGAGCACCAATACATTGTCTATTCCCAGATAATCGAGGTCAACCAGAGCATTCTCAGTCTCTTCACGATTGAATCCACCACAGATAATATGTGGCACCGCATCGACCTTGTATCGATACATGATAGCTGCACAAATGCCCACTGTTCCCGGGCGTTTTCTTATGCTGCGCTTCTCGAGCAAGCCGTTTCCCCGGTCTTTGAATACATACTCTTCCCGGTGATAGGTCACGTCAATGAAGGGTGGCTTAAACTCCATCAATGGATCTATGATATTGTAAAGCGACTCAATGTTTTCGCCTTTCAAAGGCGGAAGTACCTCGAATGAAAATAAGGTCTTTCCATTGGCTGACGCCAGATGCTCTATAATTTTCATACTAATAGCTTAGATAAGGACGGAGCCATTTTTCAACTTGATCCTGATCCATCCCTTTTCGTTGACTGTAATTTTCAATTTGATCCTTTCCAAGGTCTTTGACCATAAAATATTTCGACTCAGGATGATCAAAGTAATATCCTGAAACACTTGCTGCAGGGTTCATGGCCATACTTTTCGTTAGTCCAATTCCTAAATTCTCTTCGGCTTCTAGCAGCGCAAATATTTTAAGCTTTTCCGTATGGTCAGGGCAGGCCGGATAGCCGGGAGCCGGCCGAATTCCTTGATAACGTTCCGCAATAATTTCAGCCTGAGCGAGCTGTTCATCTGCAGCGTACCCCCAGAAATCGCGTCTTATTCTTTCGTGCATCCATTCGGCAAAAGCCTCGGCCAATCGATCGGCCACTGCCTTGAGCATAATGGATTGATAATCATCATGATCACGTTCAAATTCCTTGAGTTTTCTCTCGATTCCGAGCCCTGCGGTAACGGCGAAAATCCCCATGTAGTGTTCCTGATTGGGCCGATCTGAAACAAAATCTGCCAGGGAAAGGTTAGGAGCTCCCTTACCATGTTTCACCTGCTGGCGAAGCATGTTCAGGGTTATTTCTTCATTCTTTTCAGGGTTCTTGATGACCACATCTTCTCCCAGTGATCGCGCTGGAAAAAGCCCATATCCACCATTTGCTGTAAGCCATTTTTCTGCAACGATACGATCGAGCATTTCATTGGCATCGCGATAGAGTTTACTGGCCTCTTCGCCTTTAGTCTTGTGTTCCAAAATTGCAGGAAACCTCCCTTTGATTTCCCATGAACTAAAAAAGGGAGTCCAGTCGATATATTGCCTTAATATCCTGATAGACAAATCTTTAACATAATGTATGCCGAGATTAACTGGTTTGGTCACTTCATAGTTATCCCAATCTATGACCAGCCTGTTTTGTATCGCCTCCGTATAGGCTAATACTGATTTTTTATGCCCTCCCTTATTGAAATTATCACGGATACGCCCATATTTTTTACTCAACTCTTCTCTAAACTGAACTCCCTCTTTTCCTCTGAGTTTGTCTATCACTCCTACCGCACGAGAAGCATCTGTAATATGCACAGTGGGTGCTTTTGAATATACAGGAGCAATTTTTACCGCTGTGTGTTTCTCTGATGTCGTGGCCCCACCAATGAGCAATGGTACATCCAGGCCCGATTCCTCCAGGGACTTACCTAAATCAACCATTTCTTCCAGGGAAGGAGTAATAAGCCCGCTTAGGCCGATGATATCCACCTTATGTGCTTTTGCAGCTTCAATGATTTTTTCTTTCGGCACCATTACTCCAAGATCAACAACTTCATAGTTATTACATCCGAGTACCACGGATACTATGTTTTTCCCAATGTCGTGCACATCTCCATTTACTGTGGCCATAAGAATTTTGCCATTGGAAGAACTCCCGGTCTGTTTACCCGCTTCAATGTATGGCAACAGCCATGACACCGCTTTTTTCATGACCCGTGCACTCTTCACCACTTGAGGTAAGAACATTTTGCCGGAACCAAAGAGGTCTCCTACGGTGTTCATTCCTCTCATCAAGGGGCCTTCAATTACTTCAATTGGATTTGGATACCTGAGTCTCGCCTCCTCCGTGTCCTCGTCAATGTACTTCACCTGGCCGTGGACCAGGGCATACTCAAGTCTGCTTTCAACATCCTGTTTTCTCCATTCCTCTTCATCCTGATTTGTTCTGGCAAAATCTCCTGCAAATTCAGAAGCCATGTCCAGCAAACGTTCTGTTGCATCGCTTCTTCGGTTTAACAGAACATCTTCTACGCCCTGAAGAAGTTTTTCGGGAATGTCGTCATAGATAGTTAAGGTTTCGGGGTTCACGATGCCCATATTCATCCCATTTTCAATAGCATGATAGAGGAAGGCACTGTGCATGGCCTCACGAATGGCATCATTTCCTCTAAAGGAAAAGGAAACGTTGCTGACGCCGCCGCTTACATTAGCCCCCGGAAGATTGGTTCTAATCCAATTAGTGGCATGGAAGAAATCCAGGGCATAGTTTGCATGTTCTTCAAGGCCAGTTCCAACAGGAAAAACGTTCGGGTCAATGATGATATCGTAAGGATTAAATCCAACTTTGTTGACTAGTAAGTCATAAGAGCGGCTGGCGATTTCGATTCGACGATCCAATGTATCTGCCTGCCCGCGTTCATCAAATGCCATAACAACGGTTGCAGCGCCATAGTTTTTAATTTTTCTGGCCAATCTTAAAAAGGTCTCTTCACCTTCTTTCAAACTAATGCTGTTTACGACACCTTTGCCTTGTACACACTTCAGCCCTTCTTCAATAATCTCCCATTTAGATGAGTCGATCATTATGGGAACTCTGGAGATATCTGGTTCGGCCGCAATGAGGTTGAGGAAGGTTACCATGGCTTCCTTTCCATCAATCAAACCTTCGTCCATATTGATATCGAGAATTTGAGCGCCACTTTCTACTTGATTTCTCGCAACTTCAAGAGCTTCTTCAAAGTTTTCATCCTTGATTAACCTCAAAAATTTTCGAGACCCGGTAACATTACAGCGCTCACCGACATTTACAAAATTGCTTTCTTCTGTCGCCACAAGTGGTTCAAGACCACTAAGTGTGAGCCGCACTGGATGGAAATTTTTATTCGCGCTCATACTATGCCCTCTTTGGTGGTTTGTATTGTGAAACCAGCTCGCTAATCGCTGCAATATGGTCTGGTGTTGTACCGCAACATCCACCGATGATATTTACTAGTCCTTTATCCAGGTAATCTTTTATTTGCTCAGCCATCATTTCGGGCGTCTCATCATACGCCCCAAATTCATTGGGCAGTCCTGCATTCGGATGTGCTGAAATATTGAAGAAAGCTTTTTTAGAAAGAATCTCCAAGTACGGCGTTAGCTGCCGTGCTCCAAGAGCACAATTCAATCCAATTGAAAGTAATGGAATGTGAGAAACAGAAATGGCAAAAGCCTCAGCGGTTTGTCCCGAAAGCGTTCTGCCACTCTGATCTGTAATGGTTCCTGATACCATGATCGGCAGTTCCGTCTTTTTATCTTCAAAAACTTCTGTGCAAGCCATTAAAGCCGCTTTGGCATTGAGTGTATCGAATACGGTCTCAACAAGTAAGATATCTGCACCTCCATCGATCAATCCTTCAACTTGTTCTCGGTAGGCCACTTTTAATTCATCAAAGCTTATTGCTCTGTATCCAGGTCTGTTCACATCCGGCGACAGACTTGCGGTTTTATTTGTTGGGCCGATGGAACCGGCAACGAAGCGAGGTTTATCCGGGATGAGTTGCATCATATGTTCGGCCTGCTGCTTTGCCAATTCGGCTCCTGTTCTATTAATTTCATATGCTAAATGGGCAAGTGAATAATCCTCCTGAGCAATTGAAGTTCCGCTAAATGTATTGGTTTCAACTATGTCAGCTCCAGCCTCGAAATAGGCAGCATGAATTTCACTGATGACATCGGGACGAGTAATATTGAGTATATCGTTATTTCCTCTAAGAGATATGGAATGCCCTTTGAATCGGTCACCATGATAGTCTTCAGGAGATAAGTTGTATCTCTGGATCATTGTTCCCATGGCACCGTCCAGAACCAGGATCCGTTCCTTGAGTATTTCTTTAATATCTTTCATAAACGTATTTACGCTTAAGAACGGGCCATTAGAATAAGATATCGATGTAAAACTTCGACTCATCTTTCTCTCCATATGAGAGCAGGAATTGGCACCTTTTCCTTTTAGAATTCGGCCAGGTTGCCAAAGGTTTCAAAGGGCCCGTCCCTCCACCTTTTTCTCGATAAGTTTTTCAGAGAACTGTCGCAATAATACGAAAAAAGACTGCGTGAATTCAATTCGATTATTTTTGCCAGCCACAAATCTTGTTAGAGAGTTTGTTTTCACCCAATTCATAGATAATTCGAAATATGTCATATTTATTCACCTCAGAGTCGGTAAGTGAAGGTCATCCCGATAAAATCGCCGACCAGATAAGTGATGCCATTTTAGATCATTTTCTAGCATTTGATCCTAGCTCAAAAGTAGCCTGTGAGACGCTGGTAACAACCGGGCAAGTAGTTCTGGCAGGAGAAGTAAAGAGTACAGCATATATTGATTTACCTAAAGTAGCCAGAGAAACCATTAACAAAATAGGATATACCAAAGCTGAGTATATGTTCGACGGTGACTCATGCGGCGTATTGAGTGCCATACATGAGCAATCCTCTGACATTAATCAAGGTGTCGACAGAGGAAAAATTGAAGAGCAAGGTGCGGGAGACCAGGGAATGATGTTCGGCTATGCCACGAACGAAACCGAGAATTACATGCCGTTGGCTCTTTCATTGTCACATCTCTTATTGCAGGAATTAGCTGGCCTCAGAAGAGAATGCAATGAAATAAAATATCTCAGACCCGATGCTAAAAGTCAGGTCACGATTGAATACAGCGAAGATCATGTTCCACAGCGCATTGATTCTATTGTGCTTTCAACACAACATGACGAATTCATTGTTCCAAAAACCTCCTTCGAAAATGATCGAACTAAAGCTGAAGAGGAAATGCAGAAGCAAATCGCCGATGACGTCCGCAACATATTAATTCCAAGGGTATTAGAAAAAGTGCCTGTTAAAATTCGAGAATTATTTAATGATGAAATCACCTACCACATTAATCCAACGGGCAAGTTTATCATCGGCGGACCCCACGGTGATGCCGGACTAACAGGTAGAAAAATTATTGTAGACACTTACGGCGGTAAAGGTGCACATGGAGGTGGGGCCTTTTCAGGGAAAGACCCCAGTAAAGTAGACCGTTCAGCCGCCTATGCCTCGAGATGGATAGCTAAAAATCTGGTTGCCGCCGGAATTGCCGATCAGGTTTTGGTTCAGGTCTCATATGCCATAGGTGTGGTAGAGCCAACAGGAGTCAATGTCAATACATATGGAACCGCAAAAAACGGGTTGAGCGATTCTGATATTGCGGATATTGTGAAGAAGGTGTTTGACCTGCGTCCGGGTATAATTGAGAAAGAACTAAAACTGCGCAACCCGATTTACAGCGAAACCGCGAGTTACGGACATATGGGAAGAGATTATGTCAAAAAGAAGAAAGTTTTTACTTCAGCGGAAGGAAAGAAAAAAGAGTTTGAGGTGGAGCTTTTCACATGGGAAAACCTGAACAAAGTGGGTGAGCTTAAGAGCTACGTGAAAGCCTGATTGTTAAATATTTGAACATGAAGGTTATATTATTTACTTTGCCCAAATGAGTTCTAACCTTAATGCTGACAAGAATCGAGGATGATTCCGTTTATTTGAATTATATATTTATCCGCTCAAAAATCCGCACATGAATAGATTTTACCGTGTCATAACTGTATTGGTTTTTTCATTTTCCTGGATGGTGCTCGATGCACAAATTCTGGTTGAAGACTTCATGCCGCCGAACCCACCTGTAGCCTGGAATAATTTTAACAACACCGGAACTACCAATCCAAATGGTTTTTGGAAGTTCACCGGAGTTCTTTCAGGAGGAATGTCCAACACTGTCGATCATACAGGAAACGGCAGCTCCTTCGGTTGGGTAGACGGTTCCAGCCCTACTGGAATATCTGTAAGCCTTGAGACAGGCCCCATTCCAACCTTTGGAAAAACGAACTTTGAGGTCTCGCTCTTTCTGAGAAGTAATGCATCTATTTCATTGCACAATACCTTTTCGGTAGACTTTTACGATGGTGCGGTTTGGCACGACGATATTCTCGTTTTTAGAGGAAATACAGCGGGAGGAAACTGGCAGAATTTGTCGGCTCCTGTGCTGGGGTATACCATTACCGGAGGCAATGTTCAATTTAGATTTAATGTAACAAAGAATGGATCACCTGCCATCCTGAACGATATTGCATTAGACGACATACAAATCGATACCATAAACTTTCAGAATGACGCAGCAGTTAGTCGGGTTGTAACTCCTTCGCTTCCAGCGTGTGGACCAGAACCCAATGTTCAAGTGGAACTATTTAATAACGGTCTACAACCATTAACCAGCGTAGATTTCGGGTGGACAGTAAACGGTTTCGCCCAGGTCGGGTCGAGCTGGACCGGAAACCTTGCACCTGGAGCTTCAACCGTTGTCAATATTGGCACTTATCCCCTCAGTGCACCTGGCGATCAATATGTGGTTTGGTGCTCAAACCCAAATATGGTTATAGATTCTGTCAATGGCAATGATACCGCCATTTTAGACTATCAGCAGGGACTGAACGGAGTTTATATCATTGACCAAAAGGGTAGTGGAGATTTCAATTCCTTCTCCAGTGCTCTTGCAGAAGCCCAGGACAAAGGAGTTTGTGGCAACGTAGAATTCAAAGCCTTAGATACGGTATATACTGAACAATTAGAGATTACAGGAATAAATACAACCAAAGGAGGCCTTACCCTTGCATCCTTGAGCGGAAACAGATCAGCTGTAGTAATTACGCATGACCCAACAGGGCTCTCAAATAATTATGTAGTAAAAATTGACAATCAGGACAACGTTACTTTTGAAGATATTACTCTTGAAAATCCGGCAACCAACGGATTTCACGGAACAGTTAAGGTATCCGGGGCAGGACCATCAAGCAGATTGCGTTTTATCAATAGCATCTTTCGCTCTCCCACTTTATCTAATAACACTTTTGCAAATGCTTTGATTTTGGTTGAAGGTTCTGATCATACCAATTTCACCTTTACTGAAAACAAGTTTGAAGGAGGAAGCATGGGCCTGTCTACCGAGCTTGTCGCTCCGGGAGCCAACTATATTGATTCGCTTATCGTGCAGGAAAACACCTTCGAAGATCAGGGTTCATTTGCATTGCAAGTGGGTCACTCACAGAATGTTTCATTACTTGAAAATGAATTCAGTTCAACAAGCGCGAATCCATCAAACTCAGGTGCAATATCACTATTTGATTGTTCTTCAGTTTCTGTGCGTTCAAATCTCTTACAGGGTTTGAATCAATGGCCCTCAACGGGAATTCTTGTTGATCAGTCAAATAATATTCTCGTTCGAAATAACAGGCTCTTCATGGATAACCAGAACGCGGTTGAGGGAATCTTTCTGACTAATTCTCAATTTGTTTCTTCAGCGTTTAACTCGGTGTTCATCGGTACTTCCAGTATCGGTGCCTATGCCTTCTTAGGAGATAATATTGACAACGCCACAGTAGTTTCGAATATTTTTCAAAATGCTGGTGGAAGCGGATATTCTGCAGGAATGATCAATACTGGAGCGTCTCTTTCATTCTTGAACTTCAATAACCTTAGTGCTCCAAATGGAGCCAACATAGGTGATGACGATGGCACCGACAGGGCAACATTAACAGACTGGAACGCTAATACGGGGTACGACCTTAACTCGCTCACTGTAGATGATGCATTTGTAGATACAGCTAATCTTATCGTTTGTAATCAGGCTCTTTATAGAACAGGAATTAATGACCCTGTCTCGCCTGAGCCATTTGATTATGAAGGTGATCCGAGGCATACCCCTCCATGCATTGGAGCCGATGAGTTCCAAAATCTTGCAGATTTTCAAAATCGTGAGGACCTCTCTTTATGTCTTGGAGATACCATTATGCTAACACAATACTATTTTGAAACTGTAGTGTGGAATTTTTACGATACCTCGAATGTTTTTGAGGTAACTTCCACCGGAAACTATGCTCTCAGCGTTAGGGGTAGTTGCGGTAGCGATACTGTTTTCTTTGATGTTACTCAAAACGATAGAGCAGATTTGCAGGATGAATTTTTATGCGACGGTTCCACTATTGTCCTCGATGCAGGCGTAAGTAATGCCACATATATTTGGAACAATGGATTGAATACTCAGTTTATCCCCGTTTCTAGCCCCGGGGTTTATTCCGTTACCGTAATAGATTCGGCAGGATGTGTTTCAACAGATAGTTCCGTTGTCAGTATTTCAAACGGGGTATCACTTCCTGATAACCCTACCTTTTGCGAGGATGACGGTAGCCTTTTGCTAAATACTAACATTGCAGGAACATATACCTGGAGCACCGGAGATAATACTCCTTCAATAATTGTAACACAATCAGGGGTTTACTACGTAACCGTTACCGAGAATAATACCGGTTGTGTATCCGTTGATTCTGCTGTGGTTACTGAGATTTTTAACCCGATTGCTAATTTCACGGCAAGCCAGGCAACAGATACTCTTACGAGATGGCATTATTTCTTCAATGATATTTCACAGCACAGTGTTTTGCAAAGATGGGATTTTGGAGATGGAAATATCCGGCTCAATGTCAAGTCGCCACTACACGTGTACGACACTACTTATGTGGATACTACGTATTACGTCACCCTGGAAGTTTCAAATCAATGTAATGCTGCAACCATAATTAAGTCCATAAGCCTCATTGCATCTGGGTTAGACGAAATTCCATCTATCTCATATTTTAATTTATTCCCGAATCCGAGCAATGGAGTAGTGACATTGGATATGGGAATTGACCAACATAGTGAACTAGAAATAAGACTCTTTGACGTCAATAGTCAGATGGTCTTTGAACAAAGAGTGGGGTCGATATTGGGAAGAAATCAATACACATTCGATTTCAGCAACTTGTCGAAAGGAATGTATATCTTCAATGCAATAGTGGACGGAGAGAACGTTTCTCAACCCATCATTATAAAATAAATTGATCTTGAAAGAGTTTAAAAACCCCGGAATTCCGGGGTTTTTTTATTTATCTCTAAAGGTTATCACGATGGGAACTCCCTTAAAATCATAGAGACCTCTTATCTTATTCTCCAGAAACCTTCTGTAATCCTCACGAATATGGCGAGGGTTGTTCGCAAAGAACGCAAACATGGGAAAAGGTTTAGGTATTTGGGTAATGTATTTGATTTTAATGTATTTACCTCGATATGCAGGTGGAGGCTGACGTTCTATAATGGGCAGCAAATCATCATTAAGCCTTGAAGTTTTAATCTTCTTGGTTCTGTTTTCAAAAACCTCTTGAGTGATTTCAAGTGTTTTATGAACCCTTTGTTTGTCCATAACAGAAATGAAAAGAATGGGAACATCGGTAAAGGGCGCTATCCGTTCTTCAATTGCCGCACGAAAATGCTTAGCTGTGTTGGTCTCTTTCTTTACTAAGTCCCATTTATTAACCAGAATAATGATCCCTTTTTTATTCTTCTGAGCTAACCCAAATAGGTTGACATCCTGTACCTGAAAACCTATTTCAGCATCAACCATCAGAAGACAAACGTCTGATTCCTCAATGGCCTTGATGGTTCGTATTACCGAATAGAATTCCAACTGCTCTGTGACCTTGGCCTTTTTTCTCAGCCCGGCAGTATCCACAAACAAAAACTCGAAACCAAAACCATTGAAATGAGTATCAATAGCATCTCGGGTCGTCCCTGCTACTGGAGTAACAATATTTCGCTCACTTCCTGTCAGGAAATTCACCATGGAAGATTTTCCAGCATTCGGCCTGCCGATTACTGCAATTCTCGGAATCTTTAATTCCTCATCGGAATCGTCATCTGCATTGCCTTCAATATCAACAATCTCAACAACTCTATCCAGTAGTTCACCAGTACCACTACCGTTGATGGCCGAAATAGGAAAAATTTCATCCATTCCCAATTGGTAGAATTCAGCATGATCTAATGCCTGCCCACTCGTATCCGATTTATTGGCAACAACCAGTACCTCGGTGCTCAGTTTTCTCAGAATTCTTGAAATGTCCTTATCCAAATCGGTAAGTCCTTCCCGGGTATCCACCACAAGGAGAATAAGGTCAGCCTCTTCCAGGGCATAACTGACTTGCTGATTAATTTCCTTCTCAAAAACATCTTCAGAACCAGAAACATATCCTCCGGTATCAATAACGTTCAGGCTACATCCATTCCAAAAAAACTTGCCATAGTGCCGGTCTCGTGTTACTCCACTCACGCTGTCCACAATGGCCTCTCTCCCTCCAACTAAACGGTTGAAAAATGTTGACTTCCCAACATTGGGTCTACCTACTATTGCTATAACTGCCATTTCTAATTCTCATAACCGAAGAACCGTAATTTATTGGTATCGTTTCTCCAGTTTTTCATGGTTTTTACAAATAATTCCAAAAACACCTTTTTGTCAAAGAATTGCTCAATATCCTTCCTTGCCTCAATTCCGAGCTGTTTAATTTTTTTCCCCTTGTGCCCGATAATAATCCCTTTCTGACTGTCTCTTTCCACATGAATTACGGATCTAATGAGAATTCGACGCTCCTCCCTCTTAAACTCAGTGATGCTAACCTCCGACGAATACGGAATTTCCTTTTCGTAGTAATGTAGGATCTTTTCCCTGATGATTTCTGAAACGATAAACCGCTCTGATCGATCCGTGATTTGATCCTTTGGATAATATGCAGGTGATTCCGGCAAATGCTTAAGTATAGTATGATGTAAGGTATCGACATTAAATCCGTGCAATGCTGATAATGGAATCACCTCTACATTTTCTTTATACGAAATCCAACGTTCGTATTCAGCTTCAACTTCATGCTGCTTAAAAAGGTCTATTTTATTCAAGCAAACAATGGTGGGAGTTTTTCTTTGCGCAATGGCTTTGCTTATTTCTTCATTTTTCAGCCCTTTATCACCCATTTCAGTAACAATAAGAAATACATCAGCATCTTCCAGTGACTGCTTCACGTATTTGAGCATGCTTTGATGCAGTTCATACGCGGGTTCGACAATTCCAGGCAAGTCGGAATAAACGATTTGATAATCGTCAGTGCTGGAAATAGCTAATATCCTGTGCCTTGTGGTTTGGGCCTTGTAGGAAATTATGGACAATTTTTCTCCTACAAGCTGATTGAGAAGGGTAGACTTGCCCACATTGGGATTGCCAATTAGGTTTACGAATCCTGCTTTGTGCATTTGGTTGCAAAGAAAGTATTATTTCGTACTTTTGTAACCCTTTACAAAAAAGGTATACCGCGGAGTGGAGCAGTTGGTAGCTCGTTGGGCTCATAACCCAAAGGTCG
>DNTB01000008.1 GCA_003499525.1 Flavobacteriales bacterium | reverse complement strand
CACTAAAGCGGATATACATATATTTCCTATAATTCCCGCTCACCAGAAAACAAACATATGATCCACCGCACTTGGACGGCCGGCTCATCTACTAACATATCAGAGGTATGATCAGACATACAGTGTAAACAACAATCCCTTCGTTTATTTGGAAAGTGGATATGAATGTGCTACTTTTAGTTGTCATAACTCAAACTCTTCATTATGAAACACACTATAACCTTTACACTACTCCTTTTTCTTTCATCCTTTACTTTATCTCAAACCTCAAATTACCCTGGAAAGATCAGAATTATAGTAAATGATCAAGCTTTAATTCCTGCTCCCGGAGTTGAAGGTTCGGATTTAGATTTCAATCAGATATTGTCCAATTATGCGATAACTGATATTAAACAAGTGGTGCCTTTTGCAAAGACACCGGAATTACAGCGGCTTTATGAACTGAATACCACACTTAGCGAAGAAAGCTTGTATGCAGATTTAGTCGCTTTGAATCAACAAAAAAACCTATTCTTAACAGTTGAAAAATGTCCTATGCCTGTTCTACTCTACGATCCGGGAGATTGGATGTGGTGGTTGTTACAAAATGATCCCAACAATGACTGGTTATGGTATTTGGATAGAATTCAGGCAAACCTCGCATGGGATTTGACAAAAGGAGACGCTAATGTCAAAGTAGCAATTATCGACAACGGAATAGATGCGAACCATCCGGATTTGATTGGGAAAGTTTCTCCCTTGAATAATTTTATGGACGGCAGTCCATTTCCTATTGAAGGTCACGGAACTTCAGTAGCTACGATTCTTGCAGCAGAAACGGTAGATGCAGGTATGACAGGTAATGGCCAAATTAGCTTCTAATTGGATACAATACACAAGTCATGTTTAATACGTTCTACGGAAATAAAGGTGTTGATGCTGCCCACTATGCTAGCTCCGTTTTGGGAGCAGATATTATTTCTCTGAGCTGGTATTACAGTTGCAGTCCAACAGCTTCTTGGTTGTTGCAAGAAAAAGAGATATTAGATAACGGCACTACCATTATTAGAGCTGCCGGTAATGGGAACAATAACTGTGGAGGGAATAGAGTATATCCTTTTTCAGGATTAGAGGATGAGAGAACTATTGTGGTAAGCAGCACTGGAAAGGATGATAAGCATGCCAATACTTTTCAAACTTGTACAACTAATACTTCTAATAGTCACTATGCTGAAGTTGATTTGTGTGCACCAGGGTATGAGATTATGGGAGGAACTTCAACTAATGGAGGCCAGAATACTTGGCCATATTATGGGTGTTATTATGGTACTTCTCAGAGCACACCGCTCGTTTCAGGCACAGCTGCACTGATGTATGCAGTTAATCCCTGCCTCACTCCAGAAAGAGTTCAAGACATACTGAAGAATTCTACTGATCCTATATTAGACGAATCAAATTATTCTGGATTAGTTGGAACTGGAAGATTAAATGCATTCAAAGCCGTAAAAGGCGCACAGGAATCTTACAGCAATTCTCTGGACTTGTTTATAAAGGATAGAGACGAAGATTTTGGCAATGAACAATATCCATATCATTGGCAAGCAGATCGGGATGAAAGTGTAGATATATGGGTGCGGAATCAACCAGATGGTTTTTCAAATTTTGAACATCAAGAGCCTGAGTTTCAGAATTCATCTCCTGTCTATGTATATGTAAGAGTGAGGAACAAAAGCTGTTCGGATGCCAGTGGCAGTGAACAGTTAAGTTTATACTGGAGCAAGTCATCTGGATGGAGTTCATGGCCACAGAATTGGGATGGCAGCCAGAGTACTATTGGAAACAAAATTGGAACAGTTAGCATAGGAACATTAGAGGCGGGACAAGAGGACATATATGAATTCACATGGAATATATTGAACCCTTACATTCATCAAAACTGGGGTTCTTGTTTATTGGCGAGAATTGAGAACTCATCGGTCGACCCAATCACAGTTCACCCCGGAAGGCTAGATGATGATGTGTTCTATAACAACAACATTGCAATGAGGAATGTTGTTATTACGGATATTATTCCAGGTGTTCCTCCTCCTGGCGAAATAGGCGGGCTGTATTATCCCCACGGTAAGTATGTCTTTGCCGGAAATGTTCTGAGTGATATTCAGGAGATTGATATTGTTTTTACAATGTCGGAGAATGAAACATTGAAATCATTGAACGATGAGGCTGAAGTTCGACTTTTATTTGATGACAATGGATGGCTCATTGTGAAGGATGCACTAGAAGGAAATTCAAGCTTTGAGATTTTAAGAGATAAAGAGGTTTTACTCTTAGCTGAGAATGCACGAATAGATGGCGTGGAATTTCCACCAAATACTAGAATACCCATATATATAGGATTCACTTTTCTAGTGGAGAAAATTTCAGGAAATCAAAGTTTTGACTTTCATTTCAGGCAATATTTGACTTCTAGTGATGAGCTGCTAGGTGGAGTCCACTTTGATATAAACAGATATAACAGAACACCTTTTGACGCAGATGCTGGATTGGATAGAGTTATTCTATCTGGAGAATCCGTGTCTTTGAGTGCAGTACCTATCAATGAGTCCGCAACTTACAATTGGTACGATCAGGAGGGAAATTTTGTCTTTGAGGGAGTGGGCTTTTCCATATCTCCAGTAATTTCTCAGAAATATAAACTCGAAGTTATTTCAGATGTCGATGGGTTTAAAGATTATGATGAAGTTCAAGTTGAAGTGAACCCTTATTGGATTGAATCTTTGTCACCGAATCCGGCCACATCTAATGTTCAAATCGATTACGCTATACAGGGAGCTTCTTCTGCATACCTTATGATTCTAAACCAAACTTCAACTGTATTTAACAATTATATTCTTGCAACTGAACACAATTTGATAAACATAAATCTATCAAATTACCTAAGCGGCATCTACACCGTTATTTTGATCTGTGATGGTAAGGCTTGGGATGCTAAGAGTCTGATTATAAACTAGGTACATGATAGCAAGGTTCAATTGTGTTTTAATCTTCATTTTTTTTACTATGTCCAGTTTAAGGTCAAATGCACAAGTAACAGCTGAAGCTGGGAATAGTTTCCATAGTTGTCCTGGTGATGCTAATTCGGATTCCGTAATGATAGGAGGAATGCCTACCGCAAGTGGAGGTTTTGCACCATATACATATGAATGGAGTATAGAACCGATAGAGCTTGGTTTTCCAGGCTCTGGATTATTTTTTTATGCTTCAGATATATTGACGGATTCTACTATTGCCAATCCATTGATCATTGATCGTTTCGCCTCTGACACCATCGCCTTCTTTTTGAAAGTTACAGATAGTAATGGTAGTACATCTTTAGACTCATGTATTGTGACATTCTCAAATTTTGGTATTACTCTAAAGTCCTATGTTTATATAATAAATGCAGGAGATAGTGTTTGGATGGATATGGGGGTAAATATAGGAGGTGGGCTTCCACCTGAAACGTTTCTGTGGCAGCCTCTACGCATGGTCTGAGTGACAGTAATTTAATTGCCAATTTCTGGGCTAAGCCAGATACAAGTATCGAGTATTTTGTGGTTGTCACAGATTCAATGGGTTGTGAAAGTGAGGGGCCTCCTTTCGTGTTCATCAATGTTAACCCTTTATCAACACAGAATGTCAACCTTGAGCAAGGAACGGTACATGTTCAGTTGTATCCTAATCCCGCAACAGATTATTTTGAAATTATATGTGAAGAGGAGATAGAAGAAGTAGTAATATATTCAATTACAGGAGTTAAGGAAAAAGAAGAACGCGGCAATATTCGTAAGATATCCATTGACCATTTAGGAAAGGGTATTCACTTTGTCTTTATCAAAATAGCAGATCAAATTGAATGCGTAAAACTGATCAAAAACTAGTGGTTCACGAGAAAGCAAAGCTCTCTAGTATTTTGTAAGTTATCCTCCTCTATTGATGTGACTAACGAATTTATTATATCAGACCTACGTTACGTGGCGGTGTATGAAAACGACACCCTGCAAAGACATCATTATTATGAAAACGGCGATTTGGTCTGGCACATGGAGTTTCTCTACAAAAACGGACTTCTCGAACACATCCTTCGCAGACAAGTTGACATCGGCCGGATTGAAATTATGGAGTTGACCTATAAGTTTTATTAGACAATGTGGACTCTGATATTAAAGAAGGCTAGGATAATTGAAGCAAGAACAAAACTAGAAGAACGAAAGGGGCGAGAATCAACCACAATTTAAAGCTACTAACACTCTGAAGCCATGTAGATTTAATCAAACTCACAAAAATTCCCGCTACCATCGGTATTAAAATGCCCAGAAGCAAGGCATCTAAATCCAGAGTCGCTTTTCCGATTAAGATTAACCCCAAATAAACGATTAAGACTGAAAGGATGGTGAAGAAGGCTACTCTAATACCCGAGTTAAAACTGTCTTTAGTCTTCTTTCTATCCAGAAACGCGATAACCGCATATGCAAACAAAATAAGTCCATAAAGTTTAAAGCCGATGGCATAAAAACTAACTCTAAATTTGTGCGGTGTTTTACAGACGAAAAGTCATATTGGGATTAATTGAATTACTTGGTAGTGAAGTGGAAGAGCTACGCTTCCAAAAATTGCTGTTTTTGTATGCTATGAAAAAGCAGAATCCTGAGTATGACTTTGTGCCTTATAGGTTTGGTTGCTACTCCTATTCTGCGAAAGCAGATATAAACACCATGGTCAAAAAAGGTTTCGTGTCAGAATCTGAAAACAAATACAGTAAATCTGATACTGCCAGCTATTTTCAAAAGTTGAAAGTTTCGGACCGTCAGTTGTTACAAGAAGTGGTAACAGATTACGGGTCAATGAGCAACAATTCGCTCATAAAGCATACGTATTTGAATTTTCCGTTTTATGCCATTCGTAGTTCCATCGCCAAGGATATGTTGCCAGGCGAATTGTATGAGCGTATAGAAAAAGCAAGGCCCAAAGAAGAAGAAGCCACTTTGTTTACCATTGGTTATGAAGGCATTTCTTTAGAGAAATATTTACAAAAGCTCGTCCAAAATAATGTGAAACTTTTGGTTGACGTGCGGAAGAACCCATTGAGCATGAAGTTCGGTTTTAGCAAAACGCTGCTGAAACGTTATTGCAATAGCTTGGGAATTGAGTATTTGCATATCCCCGAAGTTGGTATCAACTCTGACAAACGCCAGAAGCTAGAAACTCAAGCAGATTACGACCGACTATTTGCCGATTACCGCAAGACGACATTATCTGAAACAAATGATCATCAAAAGCAGATTTTGGATTTGCTAAAAAAAAACAAACGCATTGCCTTAACTTGTTTTGAAGCAGAACCATGTAAATGTCATCGCTCGCATTTGGCTGAGACACTTGAGCAGTCAAATACATTTGGATTCCCATTAAAACATCTGTAAAATGGCCCTGACTCGAGTGCTCATCACCGTAAAAACCTACCCGACCATTTCTGCCAAATACGATGAATTAGTTTGTACCGCTGGATTTCGGGAAGATGGAACTTGGGTACGCATTTATCCAGTACCATTTCGCAAACGAGCCTACACCGAGCAATACAAGAAATACGATTGGATTGAATTAGACTTGGTTAAAAACAAAAGTGATTTCCGTCCGGAGAGCTTCAGGCCAGCAGCTTTAGAAACGGAGATTAATGTTGTTGGACATATCGATACCGCCCGAAATTGGGAAGAACGAAAGAAGCTTTGCTTGGGCAAGATTTATTACAATTTATCTGAACTCATCGCAGAAGCAAAGGACAAAAATATCGGCACTTCTTTAGCAGTATTCAAACCAACCGAGATTTTGGACTTTTATGCTGAACCCGTAGATCGGGATTGGAGTCAAAAGAAATTAGATGCGCTTTCTCAATTAAACCTTTTTGAGACCAATAAGAAAGGTGAATTTGAAGTGGTCAGGAAACTACCGTACAAATTCAAATTCAAGTTTAAGGACAATCAAGGGAAAGTAAGCAACATGATGATTGAAGATTGGGAAACAGGTCAGCTTTTTTGGAACTGTTTGGCCAGGCAAGAAGGGAATGAGCAAAAGGTAATAGAGGATGTTCACAAAAAATACTTTGACGATTTTGCCATGAACAAAGACTTATACTTCTATTTGGGGACTACACAAAAAAACCACTACGTTTCTCACAACCCCTTTATCATTATTGGAACCTTCCATCCGAAGATTGAGAATCAAATTAGGCTGTTTTAAAACTCAATTTATGCCAGCTCACTACAGCCACTAACATTGCCAAGCCTCGCAAGCTAAAAGCTGGAGCATAGTGTTACAGGCATGTCCGATTCAATAAAAACATTTTGTCCCAATGTTGGCACGGTCAATTGAAATTACTTGTTGTAGATAGTTTTTTAGAGTCGTCCAACTTTAGTAATATTCCCACCCCCTGAATTGAAAGACCTGCTTTATCAGCTCATATGCTTCAACTCAAAGCATCTTTTTGGGAGGCCCAGCAATAAATGCCTTCAAATACTCCGGTTCGAAATACGCCACATCCGCAAACTCTCCAGCTATGAATTTTGTGTAGGCCAATTCAGCTAATCCATCTACATTAGGGTTAACTTCATCGTAGAATTTCGCATTCCTAACTTTCGAAATCTCCCTGAACTTCGGCATACCATTTCCAAAAAAGTGAAGCTCCTTACCATCGAAATCACCGAAAGATTCGTTGTCAAGAACGAGCGGCGCCGGCTCAAGAATACAGGAGTCATTTTCATCGTAACATGAAGCATAAACCTCCATTCGGCGAGCATCCAACATGGGAATTCGCAAACCTTTGAGATTTCTGACCTGAGGGTTTCTTGAGAGCCCTTCAAGGGTGTTTATTGCGATCAGAGGAAGGTCTTTTCCAAAGCACATCCCCTTAGCAAAGGATGTTCCAATGCGCAGTCCGGTGTAGGAGCCGGGCCCACCAGAAATTACCACAGCATCGTAAGCCTCCGGTTCTATTTTGAGCTCTTGCTGTAGTTCCACCACAAATCTTCCGATGTTCTCAGCGTGTGAATTGCCCTGAAAAGTCTCGCGTTTTACAGTGATTTTTTTACCCCTTGAAATGCCTACAGAGCATACTTCGGTAGCAGTTTCAATCAGCAGAAAAACAGGATCACTCATCCCGGTTTTCTTTGATTTTGATTTCATCTCCGTCCATGAGTTTTTTGGATACGATAGAATAAGGACCTGAAACCACTTCATCTCCTTCATCCAACCCTTCTAGAATTTCGATATAACGGGTGTTTTGAATTCCGGTTTTCACTTTCTTCTTCACCGCTTGATCACCCTCCCTGATAAAAACGACTTCGCTTAACTCGTCGTCTTCGTAATCATCAAAACTAATGCTCCTTCGACTTCTGGATTCTCCTTCTATCAATGAATCGGGGCGCAGCGTCACTGACTGAATTGGAACGGTAATGACATCAGATCTGCTGTTGGTTTCAATGTCTACTGTTGCTGACATTCCGGGTCGAAAGGGTGAGAGGTGTGGATTTTCTTCATTGAGCAAGTCCGTGTAGGAGTTACGGTCGATCAGCACCATAACATTGAATACCGTTATATCGTTGGATCCCTGCAACAGGCTGGATGATGAAGAATTCGCAATTTCGGTTACCGTTCCCCGAAATTTACGATCGCGATAAGCATCGACCTCAATATCAGCACTTTGGCCAATTTTCACTTTTACAATGTCGCTTTCATTTACTTCAACATTTACTTCCATTTCCTTGAGATCGGCAACGCGCATCATTTCCGTTCCAGCCATCTGTGCGGTTCCTACCACTCGCTCTCCTTTTTCGACATTGAGCATCGAAACAACTCCATCTGAGGGGGAATAAATAGTAGTTCTTTTCAGATTATCTCGAGCCTCCGTCACGCTGGCCTGGGCACTTTTAGCATTATATTCAGCCCCTTTAAGACTCTCTTCGGCCGCTAAAACCTCACTTTTAGCCACTTCATAATCACTTGTCGCCCGATCCATGTCGGATTGAGATATCACCTTGTCTTCAAAAAGCTCCTTCTGACGTTTATACTCTGCTTCAGCATTGATCAGTCTTGCTTTTGTTTGTTCCAATCTCGCTTTTGAATTGGCCACGTTAGCTCTGGACGAATTCAATGAAGCTTCGGCCCTATTTACGATAGATTCAAAAAGGTCAGGATTAATAGTTACCAGGTGATCTCCTTCATTGACTTTCTGCCCTTCTTCAACCGACAGGATTATAATCTCTCCGGAAACTTCAGGTGATATTTTGACCTCCATTACAGGTTGTATCTGGCCAGTTGCAGTAACCAGTTCATCAATAGATCTTTGACTGGCTTTTTCAGTAGTAACCTCATGATCTGAATGACCCTCTTTGTTCTTAAAGATGGCCAACGCTATGAGAACTATTATCAATACACCAGCTCCGATATAAATCCAGGTCGACTTTTTCATGTCTATAATTTTAAAGGAATGCCTTGATAAAAATCCAAAATCTTCCTGCGGAAAACATATTCGTACTTTGCCCTAACTAAATCGCTCTTGGCCCTGGTCAGGTTATTTTTAGCGAGGTTGTAATCTACTGCATTGATCATTCCCACATTAAATCGCTTTTCGGCATAGTCAAAAGCTTCCTGTAGTGCCACCATACTTTTTTCTGTAGAATAATACCTCTTGTAGGCGGCCACGGCATCGGCATATGCGCGTTCAATATCCTGTCTAACCTGTTGTTTTTCCCTTTCAAGTGCATTTTCGCTTTGAGCATAATTAATCTTAGCCTGATTGACATTAAAAGAATTCTGGAATCTATTGAATATTGGGATACTCAGAGCAAAACCAAAGGTTTGGTTGAAGTTGTTCTCGAGCTGTACGTTCATTTCCTGCACTCTGGAGGTGGTGTTGAAGGTAGGTGCAACTACAGTTTCAAGACTATTCTCTACAAATCCTATGGGCTCAGTTCCAGCAGGAGTTGCACCTATTATTTCCCTTTGGTTTTGCGAATACCCACTTCCTAAAGATCCGGATAAGCTGAGGGTAGGATAATAAACTCCCTTGGCTATGGTGATTCCTTTTTCAGCACTCAAAAGGCTGAATTCCTGACTCTTGATACTGGGATAACTGTTATAGGCATTCTGTATGACTCCCTGCAAGCTTTCAGGTAGTTTGAGTTCTTCTTCATCAAGATCGGTAGGTTCCAATATTTGAATAGTCGTATCCCCGGGCAGCCGTAAAAGTTGCTTTAAGTCTAAATAAGAGAGCGTCATGGCATTTTCAGCATCAACTTTTGCCAAATCTTCTCTGGCCAACTGAGCTTCGATATCATAGAGCTGACCCTGTGGTGCACTACCTGCCTCAACTAATTTTTCCGTTCTGTCTACCTGCTGACGGGTAATGGCTATTTGCTCTTCTGCAACCTTCAGGTTCTCAATGTTAAAAAGGATTTGCAGGTATGAGGTCGTAACAGCCAGGCTCGCGATATATTGAGCGTTAGTATAAGCGTATTCGTTGGACTGTAGGTCCAATCTGCTCTGTTCGAGCTGATTTAACCGCTGTAAACCATTAAAAATGGTCCAGTTTAGTCCCAAATTAAGGTTACCGGTTTGGACCGAGTTGACTGCAAACTGGTTAGTAAAGGGGTCAATGGCCTGACCGAAATTGAAACCGTAATAAGCCGAAGCATTCAAACTTGGTAAATACTGACCTTTAGCGAGCTGAACTCCTCTCTCGCTCAGGTCCCTATTTAATCCTGCCGATTGAATATCGAGATTATTTTCCAGGGCATAATTGATACACTTCGAAAGATCCCAGTATTCCTGAGTATTACCGGTTTGAAAAAAGACAGTAATAATTAGAAGTGTTGCGGCTATCCTCATATTATGAAGTTTAGAAGATCAACAAAATTAGCCCTCCCACAATTCTGAGGTAGTACAATTACATCGTCCGAACAGGAGTGAGATGACAGGTTTCGAATACGGATGAAAGGCTAAGAACTAAGCTGTTCGTTTCGACCTCGGAGATAATGACGGGTTAAAAAATAGCCCATCAACCCGATTATTGCATAGGGAAATACCATGAGGTATATAATGGCATTATTGATTCCGGTTCCTTTACCGGAAATATCACTTTCCACCACTGCTCTGCACATACTGCATTGAGCATGGACATCGACCATGATAAAAAGTAAAATTGCCAGAACTACCAAGGCCTTTTTCATGAGTAATAAGGTGAGATCATGAAATATACAATAACACCTGTCACAGCCACATAAAGCCACAAGGGCAATGTCCAGCGCGCAATTTTGCGGTGTTTGTCAAACTTTTGTGCAAGTGCTCTGGAGAAACTGATCAGTACCAGGGGAACTATTACAGCCGCTAAAACTATATGCGTAAGCAGAATAAACAAATAAACACTGCGAATAAGTCCTTCCCCACCATACTTTACGCTTTCCACATTGGCATGATAAATAACATAGCCCACCAAAAACAAGGCTGAAAGTACCAATGCTGAAAACATTATTCTGCGATGGAGTTCTTTTTTGCCTGATCTAATGGCCCAATATCCAGCCATCAGCAGGAGCGCTGTTATGGAATTCAGAACCGCATTAAAATGAGGGATAGCTTTGATCCAGGAAGCGTTAGCACCCGCTTTGGGCATCAGATATAAAGCTGCTACAGCCAAAGGAAGTGCAATAGACACTGAAATAATTAGCTTCTTCACTCGGCTACCTTTTTCGTTCAAACTGCTCTGATCTGGATTTACTGTTGGCGCGATATTCTTCGAGTCGGACATATTTAATGATGTCGATAAGTTCTTTTTCACTCAGGTATTGGATTCCATCTGCATACCCTCGTATTCTTCCTTTCTTATCGACTACAACGATTGTCGCCCATTGTTGTTCTTCCTTAAGCCCTAGCGGATAATCTGCCCCTCCGATCAGGAGGGATTCACGTGCAAATTCTATAGCTTCCTCTGTGGAATTGTTAAGGTAATGCCATCGATCATTTAAAGCTCCGAACGGCCGAATATACTCTGCTATAGGCTGCTGATCTATAGTATCTGAGATGTTCAGGGATAAAAAGCGGATATCCTTTTTATCGAAAAATCGATCTGAAACATCTTTGATCAATGTAGCAACCCGCGAAAGGCTATCGTTGCAATCGGGACAATAAAAACTCCAAACTGTAATGTGGCTTTCCATCAGTTGATCGTCAATCTGATTTCCAAACTGATCCTGAAAAGAAAATGACTTCACTTCATGCAGGCTGCCATCCGGTTTTACTCCATAGATTGGCATTTCATCCGTATTGTGCTTACCTGTAGTAAGTGCAACGTAAATAAGAGAAGGTAATATGAGGATGAGCACCACTAAGACCGCTCTCCATCTCGAATTTTTAGCCATACTTACATTGCCTGAACAGAGTCAATAAGCACAATGAACAGCAAGTAAAGTATGAAGAGTATATAGGGTGCAAGAATGATCCACCTGAAGCTTTTGCGCTCATCACCTAGATGCATAAATATCATGACGATGTAACCGGCCTTAACAAGGGTAAGAATGATGTAAGCTGTCTTGATTGAATCCCAGATTTCCGGGGTTTGCCCATATACACTCTTCTTAAAAATTAACCCCATGGCCACCTCTACTATGGTAACTATCGACAAAATAGCCGTTACCACATAAATGTTCTTACGGATTTTCCTGCCTTCCTCTTCCGAATGATGTGTGTCGAGGGAATACTCAATAATATCGTCGCGTTCCATATTGATACAGCTTAAACCAGATAGAAAAATGTGAATACAAAAACCCATACTAGGTCTACGAAATGCCAGTAAAGTCCAGCTTTCTCCACCATCTCATAGTGCCCTCGCTCGTGGTAAACTCCTTTACGCACGTTCATGAGAATTATCAAATTAATGATGACTCCACTGAGTACATGAGTCCCGTGAAATCCAGTAATGAAAAAGAAGAAATTCGCATACAATTGAAGCCCGTATTCATTCTTATGTAGGTTGGCTCCTTGCACAAACTTTGAAGTTTCTTTAACGTTCTGTGCTTCAGTACCCGTTAATATTGAGCCATCTCTCATCTTCAGATCTCCATTTTCCATTGCAATCGCCATGGTGCCATCGGCCAAGGCATACGATCCATGATCTGTTCCATGTATAAATGTTTTCCACTCCCAGGCTTGTGAACCCAGGAAAATAGCACCACCCAGAACTGTTAGTGCCAGCCATTTGGTTACTCCTTTTTTGTCCATTCTGTGTCCTGCCTCTACCGCTAAGACCATGGTTACAGAGCTAATGATGAGAATAAAGGTCATCAACGCTACATAGAGCAGTGGTAAATGTGTATCGTGACCCACGAATGGGAAGTGATAGAAAATGTCCTCAGTAATAGGCCAGATGTCGGCATATTTTATTCGCATAAATGCCAATGCCCCTAAAAATCCACTGAATGTTAATGCATCTGAAATAAGGAAGAGCCACATCATCATCTTTCCGTAGCTCACACTGAAGGGAGACCTTCCACCTCCCCAGAGTTCTTTTGTTGGTATTGCTTTGGTAGCTTCGCCTGCCATGAGTTAAATGCTTGGGTTGATTGATTATTTTACAAATAACAGAAACAATAATAAATATATCCAAAGACCTGTGAGGTAATGCCAGTAAGTAGCAGTTAATTCAAAACCTAATTTGTGGTCTTTGGAGTACTTTTTTCTAAGGGCATAAACCATTGTTACGATAAGTGCAATAATTCCCCCAAACAAGTGGGCCAGGTGCAAACCTGTTAGGATATACAGGAATGAGGAGGAAATATTACTGCCTGTAAGATAGTAGCCCTCATCAACCATATAGGAATAGGTATAAAACTGTGCAAACACAAAACCTACGGCCAACAACAAGGTCAATCCTACAAAATTGGTCACCTGAGCATAGTTGTTCTGTTTGATGAAATAGGCTGCTGCCCATAAAGTCATACTACTTAAAACAATTATAGCCGTACTAACAAAAAAGGGCTGGGGCAATTGTAGCGATAACCAATCAGGGTCGGCCTGACGAACTATATAGGCGCTCGTTAAAGCCGCAAAAATCATGGTAATACTGACCAGGCCTATCCATAGCATGGGTTTGCTGGCACGAGCCCGAATCGCTGCTCGCTCTAATTTCATTTCACTTTGAGCGCTCATAACATCCAGATTTTATCTAATAAGATTGCTATCAAAACCAAAGGCAGATACGCGAATGAACCGAACATTATTCCTTTTGCTGCTTCTTCAGATTTACGGCCGACAAGTAAAAAGCTATAATACAGCATTAAACCGCTAAAGAATACATGAGTAGTTAGCCCAATTATTGAGAAAAAACCCATTTCATAGATAAGAACTCCTGTAAATACCAAAACTACTGAGGAGGCCAAAATCACCCAACTTGTGGCGCTGTCTTTTTCACCATAGATGGGCAACATTCTATAACCCGCTTTTTTGTAGTCTTCATCTATTTTCCACGCAATGGACCAAAAATGAGGCAATTGCCAGGCAAACTGAAGTGCAAAAAGCATCCCGGGAAGCAAGCCAAAGCTGCCTGTTGCTGCAACTGCTCCTAACATTGGGGGAATTGCTCCAGGAACTGCTCCGATAATCACTGACCACGATGAAATCCGCTTCATCGGGGTGTAGATTCCAACATAAAGCAAAACCGCTAAAGATCCTAAAAGTCCTGATAATGGATTGACAAGGAAGTACAGGAGAAAAACTCCAATTACGGCAAGGATTACCGAGAGAATAAGGCCTTCTGATACCGACAACTGACCCGATGGCAATGGCCTGTTTCTAGTTCTGTCCATTAAAGCATCAAAGTCTTTTTCAAGAAGTTGATTCATTCCATTGGAGGCTCCTGTAATCATAAAACCGCCAACAGTGAGAGCAAATAGTACAACCCAGCTGATATTTTCCGCAGCCAAAAAATAAGTCATTACGGCACTAAATACGACCAGTGATGACAGCCTAAGCTTGGTAAAAGCCGCATAAACTGAAGCTTTTGCACCAATTAAGGTGAGTACGTCTTGTCCTTTTAAAATACGGGAAAGCATCTGCTGCGCTTGAGCGTGTGCAAATCTAAAATTATTCATTATCCAACCAAGAGGCGTTTTTGATTAAAAATCCCAATACTGATTATACAAACCAGTACGTATACCAATGGTTGGAAAGAATAAATTGTTTTCTGAACTATCAACATTTTCATACCTCCACGTGAAGCTTGCCTCAAGCCACAGATTGGCTTTGGTGCTAACAAGCCATGAAGCCTTAAGGAAAGTAGTGTGCATCTGCCGGTTTATTCCCTGACCGATGGTATTATTAAAATCATTGACTCTGGTGTCATTCGATCTGAAAATATTGCTTCCATAGTTCAGAACTTCTGTTTCTCCGTCCACATTATTAAAAACCCTGTCAATACCTTGATCCAGATAATTATAGCGAAGTTGGAAGACGAAATGGTTGATGTAATAGTTGCCGGCAATGATGTATTCATTAAAGTTTGCCCCTGATGGGTGAGCCAAAGGTTCATTCCAGTGCCCATAAGCCTGAACTGGGTTGTCATGGCTATACATGTATGGACGGGACAGGTTCCATTCGGTGAGTAAAGTAAGTCGTTCTATGTTAAAAGCATTGTAATACTTGAGCCCCAATTGAGTAGCAAATTTATTTCCCCACCACCCGTTATTGTTCCGGATTTCGCGCAGAAGAAATTCATCCAAAATGAATTGCCCATAGGCCTTTATTCCTTTGATAATTCGGTAGCTCATGGTCATTCCAAGAAGAGCATTGTCCGCTGAACCAATGGAATACTCTACTGGTCTTAGGAAAATTATGGGGTTCAGGTACTGGATATCAAAGCCCCTGTTTATAAGAGAATCAGAACCCTGCCAAATAATCCCTTCAAATAGGCCTATGTTCCATCGTTTAGTGAGATTCAAACTCAAATAGTGAAACGACCCATATTTATTGTTGAATTGTCCAGGTGCATCTGACCTGTTGTAAATATCTCTAAATGAGGTGAATAAATTGGTGTACTGTATCTTCCATATGTTAGTCGTCAGTCTCAAATAACCATAGTTGTAGGCTGCATCGGAGAGCATCATTGATCGGTATCCTTCTCCCCAAAAGTTTTTTCCATATCCCACGGTCACATTAAAATATTTCCCAGGAGAGTAGCTGACATAACCCGTACTGTTGTTGTAGAAATACCCTAAATCGGACGGATTTGCCCAACCCTGACCGGGCACTATCTTGTTATTGAAAATATAATTCTCCACATAGAGCGGGAAACTTGAATTTGAGCTGAGTATATTGATATTCACGTCCAGTTTGCTGCCAACCATAGCGCTCAGATTAACCCCAATTCCTGTTTGAAGGAATGTTCTGCTGCTTCCACCCTCAAATCCACCGGAAATTTGACCGATGGGTAATGCGGATAGCTTAATGGGAGTTTTTTCTGATTTTTTGTTCAGTTTCAACTGGAAAATAAATTTATCCGTAAAATAATCTGTCTCAAAGGTCTTTCTAAACCAATCCGCTTTGTTGACATCCCGCTCTAAATAAGGCTGAACTGTAGGATGAAAATCTGTTCCAATCGTATCAAGAATATTCTGTAGTGGATGGGAAACCTCATGCAACAACGGTGCAAGCTGGCGATTTTGTCCATTAGCCATAAATGTGTAAACAATAACACCAACAAGGGCAATGTAACTTGTAAACCTAGAAGTCATAATATAGATTTCTTAGGTTCGTTTTCAGGCCAAAATACACCCACTGAGTAGCCGGAAAATTACTGTCATCTCTCATCACTGCACCGCCAAAAACCATGAGGTTGGTGCGAGGATTGAAAATATAGGCTAAGTTGAAATCGACAATAGTCAGGTCCGTGGGTTCAGCAAAAGAAACATTCCTTTGGCCGGCATTGACTTTGACACTGCCCATTAATTGTCTCCACCGATAACCTAAATAAACGACAAGCTCATTAAAATCTCCACCCCATGTGTGGGCCAGGGGTTGGTTGTAATGATAAAAGGCGGTGTAACCTTCTTGAATGCCAAAATCATTGGAACCAGAAAGACTTTCAGACCCAGAGTTAAATTCAAGCAAATAGTTCAGGCCTTTAATTCCGAAAAGGTCATATCCCCGGGTTCCAATTTGAAACCCATTTTGGTCTCGGTTGTCTAAGACGAACTGCCCGTAGAATGCAATCCGACCGAATGGTTTTACCAAGAGGTTTAGCCCGAGATTAGTTCCTGTTAATGAATCATTCCAGGTTGCAAAAGAGTTTACCAGTGGAATTGGATTGACAAAAAGTGGGGACAAATCGACATTTCCATCATTGGGATTCCAACGCTCCCAAATAACCCCTTCGAACAAACCAACCTCAATCAGGGGCGATGGTTTGAAACTGAAGTAGTTAAAATTAGCTGCCTTCCGAATATACAGATCGCGTCCACCTGCACCATCGTCAATTTTTTCTTTTACCTGCAGGGCCGCCCAGGCTGCATGATAGTTGATCTTATTTTTTAGGAGTTTTAATCCCGCCCGGAGATAAGGAAAGTTAAATGCATTGTCGCTCAAAAGCATGGATCTGTATCCATGACCAATGAAGAGCTTGTCATGTCCAAATTGAAAGTCCAGATTATCGGTAGCCTGAAAATGAACAAAGCCGGTCACCACGGGATAATCCCAGCCGGTTTCTTTAAAAACTTTTGCTCTTCCCTGACCAGGTACGACTCTATCCTGAAGAATAAACGTGTCGAGATAAGCCGGAAAATAACTCTGTGTTTCGTAAAAATCAGTGCGGAAATAGATCTTATCGGTTACATTTCCTTGCACCAGGAGTGCACGAGTATTGGTGGTGAGGGTGCCCCGGTCTGAATCTTTAAGGTCTGTCCCGGCTTGAAAATTCATCAACGGATCTATGGTTATGTAAAGGTCTTTCTGACGGATAATTGCGAAATTCTCTTTGTAAAGTTTTCTGCCTAACCATCTTTTGTACTTCCTGCCATTGTATCGCTGAAAAGTATGTTCTACCAGGGTATCGTAGAAATCCCTGTCTACCATCATCGGCTTATAGCCTAAATGAACAATCGAATCAGATTCAAAAAGTTGTCTGCCCTGGTCAAAGGTTGAGATCAGGTCAAAATTTAGTCTTGTTTGCTGCGCCGAAATATGAAGCCCAAAAGCAGAAAATAAAACAACAAAGGCAAGGCCGGAAAACTTAATCATCAGCAGATAAAAGTAGCTATTCCGCAAATCAGCAATCCAGTGAAATTCAAATCTGATTTAACAAGTTTTCCACTAAGCTGCTTGCTCCAATTCTGAAGTACTTTGCGTCCAGCCAATCCGGACCGAGGGTCTCTCTAACCAGATTCCAGTAGGTTCGGGCATCTTCTTCGGTGCGAATACCCCCTGCTGCTTTAAAACCTGTTCTGCGTCCAGTTTTCTCAAATTGTGCTCGGATCAACTCCAGAATCAAACGTGAAGATTCAAGCTCCGCTCCCTTTAGTCCCTTACCGGTGCTGGTTTTTACAAAATCTACTTCATTGCGAAGACAGATTTGGGTAGCCATTTCTATTTGCTCTGCGTTAAGCTCACAAGTTTCAAGAATTACCTTTAGGGTTCTAGATCGGGAAACATCTCTGAACAATGAAATCTCCATTTCGACATAGTCCCAATTGCCCTGTGTGGCTAACCCTCTGTTCAAAACAACATCTATTTCTTGTGCACCGTCTTCAACAGCTTTATAAATTTCAGTAGCCTTGATATCCGTCGAGGCCTGTCCGTGCGGAAAAGCACTTGCCACAACGGCCGTTTTTATTGAAGTGTTATTGAGTTGTCGTGAGACCAACTTTGCAAAATTTGGATAGACGCAAATTGCAGCAGGGGCAATGTTCAAGCGGCCTTTGGTAGATAAAACATCTTCAATGAGTTTTTGAATAACCTTTTCATTGTCTGTGTTATTCAGGGAGGTCACATCCAAGAGCTGATACAATTGTTGAGCAAATACCGTCATAATTATGGCATAAAAAAACCCCGCAGGAGCGGGGTTCAAAATTCAATTCAAGAAACTATTTCAGAACGAATCGGATAGGTAGGTTATATCGTACCCGAACTGGTTTTCCTCTTTGTTTTCCTGGAGACCAATTTGGCATTTTTTCAACAACTCGGACTGCTTCTTCATCGCATCCTCCTCCGATACCTCTCAGCACCTGAACGTCTGCGACACTTCCATCTCTTTCAATAACGAAGGAAACGTAAACTATGCCCTGGATTCCTGCATCCTTGGCCATAGAAGGGTATTTGATTGATTTTCCCAAATACTCAAAAAGCTTGGCCTCACCACCGGGAAATTCCGGCATATTTTCAACAATAGTAAAGATCTCCGCCTCTGCAACTTCTTCTTCCTCTGCCACTTCAACGAACTCTATTACTTCATCCTCATCAACATCGGTATCCTCAATTTCAAGTTCTTCTTCAAGCTCCTCATCATCTTCTACAATCTCAATGATTGTAGTCTGTGGAGGAGGCTGTC
>DNTB01000009.1 GCA_003499525.1 Flavobacteriales bacterium | reverse complement strand
GCGTGGACTACCAGGGTATCTAATCCTGTTCGCTCCCCACGCTTTCGTACCTCAGCGTCAGTAATAGCTTAGTAAACTGTTTTCACTATTGGTGTTCTATGACATATCTATGCATTTCACCGCTACATGTCATATTCCGTCTACTTCAACTACACTCAAGGTTATCAGTATCTATGGCAGTTCTACAGTTGAGCTGCAGGCTTTCACCACTGACTTAATAACCCGCCTACGTACCCTTTAAACCCAATAAATCCGGATAACGCTTGCACCCTCCGTATTACCGCGGCTGCTGGCACGGAGTTAGCCGGTGCTTATTCATATGCTACCGTCAGCCCCGCACACGTGCGGGGGTTTCTTGGCATATAAAAGAAGTTTACAACCCATAAGGCATTCAATCCTTCACGCGGCATGGCTGGTTCAGACTTGCGTCCATTGACCAATATTCCTCACTGCTGCCTCCCGTAGGAGTCTGGTCCGTGTCTCAGTACCAGTGTGGGGGGCCATCCTCTCAGAACCCCTACCTATCGCTGCCTTGGTAAGCCGTTACCTTACCAACTAACTAATAGGACGCATGCCTATCCCTAACCGCCGGAGCTTTAATTCTACCATCATGTGATGAAAGAATATTATGGAGTATTAATTTCCGTTTCCGAAAGCTATTCTCCTGTTAGGGGTAAGTTACATACGCGTTACGCACCCGTTCGCCGGTCGTCAGCGAGAGCAAGCTCTCCTGTTACCCCTCGACTTGCATGTGTTAAGCCTGCCGCTAGCGTTCATCCTGAGCCAGGATCAAACTCTCCGTTGTAAATTATTTCAACGTATTCCCGAATCGATCCAGGGGATATTTGCACTTTTTTTCAGGCTTTCAATATGTTCAAAGAACTTTATTCAAAATAAATCCGATTTCTTTCACCACATTCGGCTTTCAAAATCGGGACGCAAATGTATAACACTTTTTTAAAGCGCAATACTTTTTCTAAAAAACTTTTTTACCCTCTTCCTTCCTCTGTCAAAACAACTTTCCTACGCTCAAAAAAGGGTCGGCAAAGTTAACACAGTTTTTACTAATACCTAATTAAGTATGGCTCTTTTACAAACAAAAAGGTCTAAAGCTCGGATGAGCCCGCTCTGACGATGATTGGCGAAGCACTTTTAATTGACTCATTAAACATGATCTCGACTATACGGGCGGCCACTTGCTCGGAATTTAAACCTCCGCTATAGCCGGGGAAAGCTTTTACTAGCATGGATGTCTTTATTGCTCCAGGGGCAATGTTCAATACTCGCACTCCCAATGGGATAAGCTCAGCAGATAATTGCTCGGCAAATCCTATCAATCCTGCTTTAGTGGTACCATATATACTCAGCCCGCCAAATTTATCAGCACCCTGTATGCCAGCCATGCTTGAAATGAATACCATCATCGGGGTTCCAGACCTCAAAATAAGTGGCAGAAGCTTTTGAGTTAGTTTGATGGGGGCGAAAAGATTCACCTGAAACATTTTATGCATTTCTTCATCCGATAGCTCCGGAAAATTCTCTTTATATAAGATTCCTGCATTATGAATAATGCCATCAACGGTGTCAATTTCCAGCTCTTTCAATTGAGCAGTAATCGACGAAATTTCTTTCTCTACGGACAAATCGGCGTATAAGAACTCTAAATTACCGTTGGTATTTGAGCCAATGGCATCAAGTACTTTACTGCTTTTTTGTTTATCCCTGACCATGGCCAATACATCATGATTCATTGCCATTATTCTCTTTACTAAGGCTATGCCAAGGCCACCACTTGCTCCTGTAATAATGATTCTCACAACTGCTTTCCTATCTTTGACAAGATAGACATACCTATGAAAAAAATCGGAATTGTTTTACTGATGTTATTCTTAGCGAGCTATACCTATGCTCAGGATGACTATGCGAGAACTTCGCCTGCTCAAAACCCAAAGCCTAAAGCTCAAGGGCCTTCTTTTACTGATAAACTATTTTTCGGTGGTGGAGTTGAGCTGAATTTCGGGAATGATGTCACGGTTTTAGGTTTATTGCCCATGGTTGGCTATCGGGCCACCGAACGACTTCAGATTGGTGCCATGATCACCTACAGATACATTGAGTACAAAAACCTGAATTATTCCGCTAATTTCTGGGGATTAGCCCCTTTTTCCCGATACCTTATATATCGGGGACTATTTGCCCATGTAGAATATGAAACCCTGTATGGGGATTGGAACGGAAATGATAATCCCTTCTTTGTAAATAGTTTTTTTGTTGGAGGTGGTTATATGATCCCGGTAGGAAGAAATGGATTTGCTTCGGTATATCTCTTATACAATGTGATCGATAGCGAATATTCCATTTACAGTAACCCCGTAATCCGAATAAATTTCGGTCTGGGATTTTAATCAGGAGAGCTTTTTTTCAAGGGCATTTTCGTAAATGGCCTTCCATTCACGCACCGATCCCAGGGAATTATTGTCAATTTCAACCTTTTCAAGTGTGGTTTTACCTAATTTGAAAACGGCTACACCCGCCGATGTCGAAAGATCATTCAGGGTATCATCCATATCTGGTGAACATGAAACTACTATTCTCCCCTGTCCTTCGCCGAACAAGAATGCATCGATCCTGTGGTTATCATCGGAATTGATTTGAAACCCAATTTCTTTGGGCATTGCCGATTCGAGTAATGCTGTAACAAGTCCTCCATCCGAAACATCATGAGCTGAATGTATTACCTTATTCCGGATAAGCTGCTTAATTAGATTCTGCAGTTTTACCTCATCATTTAAATCGAAGTATGGAGCAGGAGATTCCTTTTGGGAATGATAGGAATAAAGGTATTCAGACGATGCCAGATCATCGGTTTGTGTTCCAAGAAGGAAAATGCTATGGTTTTCTTCTTTAAAGGAAAGTCCCATTTTGTTGCTCTTGTCCAGAAGACCTATCATACCAATGGTTGGTGTAGGGTTCACCGGGGTTTCAACTCCGTTGATTACAGACTGATTATAGAAACTGACATTACCGCCAGTTACAGGGGTTTCGAACCGTGCGCACGCGTCCCCCATACCTTTAACGGCATTTACGAATTGCCAGTACGACTCCGGGTTGTAGGGGTTTCCGAAATTCAAACAATTAGTAATTGCTGAAGGCTCACCACCGGAACAGACTATATTTCGCGCAGCTTCAGCAACTGCTATTTGAGCTCCGATGTATGGATCAGCCTTAACATACCTGGAATTACAATCCAGAGTCATTGCCAAACCTCGATCTGTGCCTTTTATATTTACCAAAGCGGCATCGGCTGGTTCGTTAGTTACCATATTCCGGGTACCCACCATGGAATCGTATTGCTCCCAGACCCATTTTTTTGATGCGATATTTGGATGACCGATCAGGAAACGAGCAATTTGCTCTATCTCTTCCATGCTCTGAGGTACTGGAATGGAATTAGGATCAAATTCCTGATATAATTTGTAATATGCGGGCTCCTTATACTCTCTTTCATAAACGGGTGCTCCCCCGCCCAATACCAGGGATTCTGCCGGAACATCAGCCACACGAATTCCATTCTTATGAAAATGTAAGCGCCCCGTTTCAGTTACCTCTCCGATCTTTTCAGCGTGTAAATCCCATTTATCATAAATGGCCTCAACGACGGATTCTTTTCCTTTTTCCACTACCACGAGCATGCGCTCCTGAGATTCCGAAAGCAAGAGTTCAAATGCTTTCATATCATCCTGCCGGGTAGGAACTTTGTCAAGATCGATCATCATTCCAAAGCCTTTAGTAGCACTCATTTCGGAACTGGAACAGATGAGTCCGGCAGCGCCCATATCCTGCATACCAACAATAGCATCAGTTTGTGCTAACTCGAGTGTCGCCTCCAGAAGTAGTTTTTCCTGAAAGGGATCTCCGACTTGAACTGATGGTAAATCTTCTGAGGATTCTTCCGTTATATCTTTTGAAGCAAAAGAAGCGCCGTGTATTCCGTCTTTGCCTGTTGCCGAGCCGACAATATAAACGGGATTACCTACTCCGTAGGATACCGCACTGATGGTTTTGTCAACTTCTACTATACCAGCAGAGAAGGCATTTACTAATGGGTTCGTGTTATACGAATCATCAAATTGCACTTCTCCTCCAACAACGGGCACACCGAATGAATTCCCATAATCTCCAATACCTTTTACTACCCCCTTAACTAGCCATTTAGTTCGATCCATATCCGGGTTTCCAAATCGAAGAGAATTGAGCTGAGCAATGGGCCTCGCACCCATTGTAAAAATATCGCGGTTGATTCCACCAACACCGGTAGCCGCTCCCTGATAGGGCTCAATGGCCGAAGGGTGATTGTGAGATTCTATTTTGAATGCACAGGCCAATCCGCCCCCGATATCAACCAACCCTGCATTTTCTTCTCCTGCCTCTACCAGAATATGGGCTCCCTTCTTGGGCAGGGTTTTTAACCATTTGATGGAGTTCTTGTAAGAAGCATGTTCGTTCCACAACGCAGAATAAATGCACAGCTCCGTAAAATTTGGGTTTCGGCCAAGAATGACCTTAATCTTCTCATATTCCTCTGGAAGGAGGCCTAAATCTTTTGCCTGATCAAGTGTTGACGGCGCAATGTCCGGGTTTGCCATAAGGAGCGATTTTCGCTGCAAATGTATACAGGTCAACCTTTATATATTGGACTCCACATATTAAACTTACCCCATTACTTTTGAACTCTTTATTTCACAATCGATGATAAAAACAGCATTAATTACAGGGGCCACTTCCGGTATTGGAAAGGCCGCGGCCTTTAGCCTGGGTTTAAATGGATATCGACTTATCCTGACTGGAAGACGGAAACAAAGACTGGAAGAATTAAAAACTGAAGTTGAACAACATAAAGTATCATGTAAGATTCTTGTATTTGACGTTCGTGACCGCGATGAAACGCAGTATGCACTCGAGGCTCTTCCGGAAAAATGGAAACAAATTGATGTGTTAGTCAATAACGCCGGACTGGCAGCAGGTTTTGATCCTATCGATAAGGGAAACCTGGATGATTGGGATCTTATGATAGATACCAACGTAAAAGGACTTCTAAACGTGAGCCGAACTGTTATTCCCTGGATGGTAGAAAGAAAAATTGGTCATATTATCAATGTGGCCTCCATAGCGGGAAAAGAGGTTTACCCTAATGGAAATGTATATTGTGCCTCTAAACATGCTGTTGATGCTTTGTCAGAGGCCATGCGCATTGACCTCGTTCATCATAATATCCGGGTAACGAATATTGCCCCTGGTCTGGTAGAGACTGAATTCTCAGAAGTTCGCTTTCATGGAGATAAGGAAAGAGCAAAACAAGTTTATCAAGGATATGAACCACTTACTGCCGCAAACATTGCTGATTGCATCCTTTTTGCTGTATCCCGGCCACCTCACATGAACATTGCTGACATGACTATTTTACCAACAGCACAAGCAAACAGCACAACCGTCATTAAAAAATGAACATCAATTTAATAATTGGAACAGCCCTTTCGGGATTGTTATTGATAAACTGCTCGAACTTGAAAAAGGATAAAATCGATCTCATCGTCCACAATGGCACCATTTACATGGTCGATCAACAATTTCAAACTGCGGAAGCCATGGCCATTGATTCAGGGCGTATCCTTGCCATAGGTGCAGAACATGAAATTAGAAACAGGTTTCAGGCCAGAGAGCAGCTCGACCTCAGACAAAAATTTGTCTATCCCGGTTTCATCGATGCCCATTGTCACTTTGTTGGCCTGGGGCCGGGAATGCAGCAGGTAGACCTCACCGGCACCACTTCCTGGGAAGATTGTCTGCTCAAAGTCAGGGAATATGCCAAAAAACGTCCTGACGGTTGGATAACTGGTCGCGGTTGGGATCAGAATGATTGGGAGGTCAAGGAATTCCCAACGAATATTGAACTCAGTGAAATGTTTCCCTACAGGCCTGTATTTCTGATACGAATTGATGGCCATGCGGCTGTAGCCAATGCTTTAGCCCTTTCTATCGCCAATGTCGATCCAGCCCGTCCGATAGCCGGAGGTGAGTTTGTAATGAAAGATGGAAGGATGACCGGTGTAATGATAGACCATGCGGTTGATCGCGTAAAAATGCACATCCCTCAACCGGACAAGAAGGAATTGGCCAAAGCCATTTTTTCCGCACAAGAAAAGTGCTTTGAACATGGCGTCACCTCGGTATCAGATGCCGGACTCACCCTTGATGTCATCAATACCATCGAGGAGTTGTATGAATCCGGGAGCCTTGCCATCCGAATGTATATTATGGTAGCTGATGATCCAGCAAGTCTGGATCATTTTTTAGCCAGGGGACCTGTGCAGACAGATCAGTTGACTATAAAAAGTGTTAAGTGCTATATGGACGGAGCTCTGGGCTCGAGGGGTGCAGCACTTTTAAAACCTTATTCCGATGATCCGGATAACTATGGACTTCTACTCCAATCAAAAGAGGAATTTGAAAGGATAGCAAGATTGGTTTATAATCTTGATTTTCAGCTGAATACTCACTGTATTGGTGATTCTGCCAACCGGATGGTACTCGAAGTGTACAGCGATATTCTTCAAGGACCCAATGACCGCCGCTGGAGAATTGAACACGCTCAAATAGTCGATCCTGAAGATCTGAATAAGTTCAAAAACTATACAGTCATTCCGTCGGTACAACCCACTCATGCCACCTCGGATATGTATTGGGCCGAAGATCGCATTGGGGCGGAGCGAATAAAGCATGCCTACGCCTGGAAAGATCTCCTTGATCAGAATGGAATTATCGCTCTGGGCACTGATTTTCCTGTTGAAGACGTATCCGCATTAAAGACTTTTCATGCGGCGGTTTTCAGACAGGATGCCATGGGATATCCAGAAGGGGGTTTTCAAATGGAAAATGCACTTACCCGTGAACAGGCCATTCGGGGCATGACCATTTGGAATGCGATTGCGAATTTTGAAGAGGAAGAAAAAGGGAGTCTTGAAATAGGGAAAGTGGCGGATTTCATAGTCCTGAATAAAAACCTGATGAACGTTTCCGGGAAGGATTTCGAATCCGTCAAGGTGGAACAGACCTATGTGAATGGAAAGCAGGTTTTTGCAATTTCAAAATAAGGATCAATGGGGTTCCTACTCGAAACTTAGGTGACTGGAATCACTGTTACCCTTGTTCGAATCAACTTAATTTTGAGATGAAAGTAATAGAGATGAAAGCACCATTGATATTGATCATACTGATTTCATGTATTCAAACGACATTCTCGCAAAAGAATGTTGATGGAATTATTCTAAACCGCTACTCTGAACCTGTTGCAGATGCCTACATTTTCGCTCCACAACGCAATATCCATACCCACAGCGACTCTAAAGGCAGGTTTTCAATCGAAGGGGTCGATGTTGGTGACAGCTTATGGATCAGCCATATCGGATATCAATCACAAGTCGCAACTGTAACCGCTGGCGAGAATGAACTGCGAATTATACTGAACGAAAAACCTGTAGACCTCAGCGAAGTGCGTATTTCTCCTCAGGTTAATGCGTTGAACACCGTGGTTAGTGTGGATCTAAAAACCAACCCTGTAAACTCATCCCAGGATGTGCTACGCACCGTACCGGGATTATTTATTGGACAGCATGCCGGAGGAGGGAAAGCAGAGCAAATTTTCCTCCGGGGTTTTGATATTGATCACGGCACCGATCTTCAGATCACTGTTGATGATCTACCTGTAAATATGGTTTCCCATGCTCACGGCCAGGGGTATGCCGATCTTCATTTCCTGATACCGGAAACCATTGAGGACTTGGATTTTGGCAAAGGACCCTATGCCACAGATCGGGGAAACTTTTCAACGGCGGGGTATGTGAATTTTGAAACCAAAAAGAATCTTGAGCGGAGCATGTTAAAACTCGAATACGGCCAGTTTAACACACGACGTATTTTAGGAATGTTTAATCTGCTGAATACTGAACGGCACTCCTTGTATGTAGCATCCGAACTTTTAGGGACGGACGGGCCTTTTGAATCTCCGCAGAATTTTTCGAGGATCAACTTTTTTGCCCGATACTCCGGAGCTTTAAAATCCAATGACAGAATAGGGGTAACGGCATCTTATTTTTCCAGCAAGTGGGATGCCTCAGGTCAAATCCCGCAACGAGCGGTAGATGACGGAACCATTACCCGGTTTGGAGCGATTGACGATACCGAAGGAGGATATACCAGCAGAAGCAACTTTGCCGTCGAGTACGATAAAATGCTGGACCAAAAGTCCTTCTTAAAAAACAAAGTTTACTTCGTCAGGTACGATTTTGAGCTCTACAGCAATTTCACCTTTTTTCTGAATGACCCTATTCATGGCGATCAGATCAGGCAAAAGGAAAGCCGAAACATCATCGGGTTTTTGAGTGAGTACAACCGAGATCTGAAATTCGGCGGTTTTACCGGGGTAGCCCGGTTAGGGCTTAATATTCGCGCAGATCAGATTCAGGACAATGAACTCTCCAATACGGTCAATAGGAAAGAAACTCTGAATACAATCCAATTTGGAGATATATATGAAACCAATTCAGCGGGATATTTTGACCTGAATCTGAATTACGGTAAATTAACCGTTGATGCTGGAATTCGATACGACCATTTCCGATTTGAATATGTAGATGCCTTACAGACCTTGTATTCAAATCAAAATAAGGAACGCGGCATTCTCAGCCCTAAGTTGAGCTTTTTATACACGCTGAATTCTCAGATTCAGTTCTATCTTAAATCCGGAAAGAGTTTTCATTCGAATGACACCCGAGTAATTCTTGAAGGAGAAAACAATATACTTCCCGCTGCTTATGGAACCGATTTGGGCATTATGTGGAAACCCTTTCCGCGCCTGTTCCTCAATGCTGCGTATTGGTATCTCTACCTTGAGCAGGAGTTTGTCTATGTGGGCGATGCCGGCGTCGTGGAACCCAGCGGAAGAACACAAAGACAGGGTATTGATCTGAGCATCCGATATCAACCCTTAGATTGGTTGTTTTGGAATTTAGACGCAACTTACACTTATGCACGGTCCATAGACGAGGAAAACGGTGAGAACTATATACCTCTCGCCCCTGATTTCACCCTTACCACTGCCCTTCTTGTGCGACACCACTCGGGGCTGTATGGCTCTGTCAACCTGCGGTTCTTAGATGATAGACCTGCCAATGAAGACAACAGCATTGTCGCCATTGGATATACAGTTGTCGATCTCTCTGCCGGGTATTCGTGGAAAAGAGTTTCTCTTGGTTTTCAGATACAAAATCTGTTCGATACCGAATGGAATGAAACCCAATTTGCTACCGAATCAAGGTTAAGAAATGAAATCGAACCGGTGGAGGAAATACACTTCACTCCCGGAACTTCTTTTTTCCTTCGAGGAATTTTGACTTATTCATTTTAGGTTTTGCTCAGATGGATTTTGAGGGTGCGCTAAACAAATGGAAATTGAGCATCATTTGAATCTTATTAATCAAAGGGCTCATGAGAATAATTGAGTCCATCAATTTTAAATTATGTCATGGTCTGCCACTTAGAGCAATGTTATTCCTTCCGGATTTGCAGAAAAACAGGGTAAAACTTGAGTTTTAATTATCGTCTTATGGAAAGCTGATAATAATTACTCAATATCTGAAATAAGCGCTAATTTTCAATTTATCAGTATATTGAATTGCCAATCTGCCTTGAAATACCAATAATTAATGATCATTTTAATATAGTTTCCAAATATGTATATCCGCTTTAGTGTAGTTGATTCGTAGCGATTACTGTAAATAATTGATTGACAGATATATGGCGTTCAAACCTTCGGTTGAATTTGAAACAGAACTCATTCAGGTAGCATTGCAGCCAACAATCTGATATTGAATGGTATATCCCGAGGAACACGCGTTTGGCATTGCTGATGGCAATATGCACCCAGGGCAGGGCTTTGGCTGCTTTTTTGGGATCAGTTTTGCTAGGTTGATGACGCTCCACATGGGGTTGAATAGCGTTATAACTGGGGTTAGCATCACTGAGAACAACGGCCTGCTTGGTGAGCAGTCGTTTAGCAAGAACACCATAGGTCATACCGCTAAAATCGGGCAAATGCTCCATACGAAGGCGACCTGCCC
>DNTB01000065.1 GCA_003499525.1 Flavobacteriales bacterium | reverse complement strand
TTGTTATCGAGACGGCTTCTTTGTCTTTATTCATTACCAATGCCCGTTTTGTCCGGATAGGCGGGGATTTTTGGTCCCACAGGCGGGTTGTTTTCAAGTGATTGATTGATAAGCTCAATTGCCTTATCTAATTGATTGTCAACTCCTTTATAAACATCTTCTGGCATATTATCCACTTCATAGTCGGGGTCAACACCATATCCTTCTACTTCCCAATCGCCATCTAGGTTGAAAAATGCAAAGTTCGGTGAGGACAAAAAGCCACCATCCAAAAGTGGAGGTAAACCGCTAATCCCAACAAGGCCTCCCCAGGTTCTTTTCCCTACCACAGGCCCAACCTTGCTGTGTTTGAAGTAATAAGGAAAGGCATCACCGCCTGAACCTGCCCATTCATTGGCCAGCATTACTTTCGGGCCGCTGTTGCCTACAAAAGGCACTCTGAATGGTTCGAAATCCCTTGATACGAAGTAGCTGGTTATGGGTCTATTTAGTAACTCGATGAATCGATCTGGAATTTGTCCGCCACTGTTCCATCTTTCGTCGACGATCAGTGCATCCTTGGCAAACTGAGCCTGGTACATTCTAAAGAGTTCATTTTGTCCATTGATTCCAGTATTGGGTACATAAATGTATCCGCATCTGCCATTCGTTTTCTCTTCTACATACCGTCGGTTTTGTTCTATCCAGGCTCTGTTACGAAGGGCAGATTCACTGCTCAATAAGGTAACCTGAACATCATTGGCGTCTTTTCCATTGGCATCGCTTGCCACGGATAAGATGACTGTTTTGCCATTTAATCCTTGAAATGATGCATAAGGTGAAACCGATGATTCTACCGGTATATGATTGATGGCCACGATATAGCTTCCTTCAGCTACATCAACACCAGGTTCTTTCAATGGAGATCTCTCATCGACATCCCAAGGGGCCGTTTCGATGATTCTATCTATTCGGACCGCATGATCTCCTTCGCTGCTTATGTCCGCTCCCAGCATTCCAACTCCAATGTATTTTGACCTTTCAAGATCTCCGCCTCCGACATAGGCATGACCTACATTGAGTTCTCCTATCATCTCGCCAATGATGTAATTCAGATCGCTTCTGCTGCTGCAATAGGGAAGGAGCTTTTCATATCTTTTCTTCATTGCATCCCAATCTACCCGATGCATGTTTTTATCATAAAAGAAATCTCTCTGATACCTCCAGGCTTCATAGAAAATCTGATTCCATTCTTCCTTTGGATCCACAACTGATTTTACATCTGTTAAATTCACTTTACCATCACCTGGTTTTTGCCCTGGTGATGCGTCGATGATGAAGTAATCGCCATTGGAAGAGTAGAGAATCTTATCTCCGCTGGAGGATAGTTCGTATCCACGAACACCTCCAATTACCTCTTTGGATTCTTTCTTTTTTAGATCAAATACCATCAGGTCAGAGCCCGAGCGTGAACCCCCTCCAACTCCTCTGAGTTTTGCGGAAATGTAAAATAGTTTTCCCTTGGCAGTGGACATTCCTCCATATCTACCGCCCTCCATGGGCAGAATTTCTGACCTTGTGAGAATGCCGTCAAAATCTATCTTGATATCATTGTCCTCCTTTTCTTCTTTATCGTCTTTGCCCTTCTTTTTATCCTTTGTGTCTGAATTCTCTTCCGTCTTTTCGTCCTCTTTGATTTCCTCCATATCATTTTCTTGGAGAAGAATAGAAGGGGTACTCTTTTCAAGCGGCAAAGCCATAATCATGGAGGCATTGGCGTATGCCCAAGTGTTGTCATATGGGGAGTAAACAGGAGTAAATGATCTGTCTTGTACGTAAAATAAGTACTTGCCTTCCTGATCAAAAACAGGGCTTCGTGAAGAGTAGTATGCAGGGGTTACAGATGTTACAGATTTATTATCCAGGTTATATAGAACTACAACACCTTGCATATCATCCGATGTTTTGGAGTAGGTTAGCCATTTACTGTCAGGAGACCACGAAAAATCAGTAATTCTTCCATATCGGTTTCTGTCCACCTCAGTGACCTGGCCTGATTCGATTTTCACATAATGCACTGACCCGTCATAATTTCTAAAGGCTATTTTCTCACTGTCTGGTGACCAACGCAGAAAGGTGTTGTAACCCTTTAGATTTTTGGTCAATGGCCGCGCTTCTTCTGATCCATCAGATTTTTGAAGCATGATTTGATATTCTCCAGATTTATCTGATAAATAGGCAATATATTTTCCATCAGGAGACCAATGTGGTGAATGCTCAGCGACACCAGAAGAATAGGTGAGGTTAAGGGTAATTCCATCCTCTGCTGGAACAGTAAAAATGTCTCCCCGTGCATCGAACAAGGCTCGTTTACCATTTGGAGAAATCTCATAGGAGTTGATGTTTTTTGACATTTCTTTCATTGACGGCCGCGTTTGGATATGCTCAGACGGAACCGAAATTTCGACCTGAGTGAGTTGGCGGGTGTCGAAATTGTAGAGATAAAGTTTTCCTCCATTCTCCATAACAATATCATCAGGGCCCATGCTTGGCCATTTGACATCGTATTCTTTAAATCTGGTCTCCTGCCTGAATGAACCATCTGATATCAGGTATGACCAAATATTGAGTTTGTGATTTTCACCACGGTCACTCAGGAAATATATGCGGTCTTCCTTCCACATTGGGAGTGCATCAGTTCCTTCGTAGGTGGTTATTTGAGTGGACTTACCTTCTTTGAAGTCATATATATACAAGTTGCTGGCCGTACCGCCCTGGTATCTTTTCCAGGTTCTGAACTGTCTGTTTAAGTATTGGTAGGCCAGTTTGCTGCCGTCTTCATTGAAAGAACCCAGTTCAATGAAAAAAAGAGGTAATCTTTCGGCATTACCACCCTTGCTTGAAATAGTAAAGAATTGAGAAAACCTTCTGGAAGGTGACATTCTGCGAGAAGAGAACAGAATATCCTCACCGTTTGGATTCCAATCAATAACCATATCTGTCCCCGGATGGTAAGTAACACGTTGCAGACCAGCTCCTTCGTTGGAAATGGTATAGATGTCATTATTTCCATCGTATTTCCCCATGAAAGCGATGGTTTTCCCGTCAGGAGAGAATTTAGGAAAGGCTTCCATTCCTGTATTAGATGAAATTCTTCGAGCTAGCCCCCCAGATTTCGGAGCTGTCCAGATGTCTTCGGCATAAACAAATGTGATTTCATTTTCACTCACATCCGGAAATCGGAGCATAAGTGCATCGGGGGTGGTTGTCTGCTGTGCGTAAGCAAATGCACATCCAATGAGCAGTAAAAAGAGAACAGTTTTCTTCATGAAATTAGATTTTCGGATCAATTTAGAATGACTACCAAAGGCCACAATGCACAATTTTATTGGAGGAAATAAAATGAGATAGAAGGTAAGGCTTAGTTAAACGAATAGCCAACAGTCATGGTTAACCCCCAGTCATCTGTTGATGCTTGTTCACCTGCCGGTTGGTTATCAAAGTTGTAGTACAATTGAGTGCCGACGTAGAAATTATAGATTACCTCTACACTGACATCTAGATTGTAATTTAATCGGTATCGACCCCATTCATTTATACTTGGGATAAACTGAATGTCTGTATCCAAATGAAGTTCAGGAGTGGAGTATTTGAAATATCTATAATTCAATGCGAATTGGCCTTCAACATTGTAGGTATCTACATTTTCAGCGGATGATTCAGTATTTGGTGATATTGCTGCAATCCAAAAAAGTCTGTTTTTATTGGTGTGGATAAAATCATTAACCACACCTGCTCCGACATATATTCTTAAGTTCAAGCCCAGCTCAGTGTTCTCATTGCTACCTAAATATGCGGTATAATACCATTTTTCACGCATTCGCTTTTGAACGGTGAGTAGAAGATTCAATCGACTTGTTAGAAAAGTAGTAGTATCGGCATCCTGAAAAGTCTGCAGTCCGTCCCAGGCAAATCGAGCATACAACTGACGGGTGCGATAGCCAATATTACCGGAGTACGAAACTCGCGCAATTCTGCTTGCTTTTGTATAATTAAATCCAACATCAAACCTGCCTGAAGTTCTAGACCAGAAATTTGATTTGATCGGATAAACTTCAATTATTCTAAGAATTGAAGTCATTACTTCTGATTCTGTAGTTAGAATTCGAACCATTCCGACCTTATTCGTAGTATCTATACTTCCATAGAATACTTCGCCCGACTCCATGACTACTTCAAAGTATTTCCTTGATTTAAAAGAAGAAACCTTATCCAACTGGACTTTAATTGTCCCCATGCCGGTCATCTTGTAATAAATGATCCCGAGGTCAATTTTTTTGATTTCTCCTTTCAGAATGTTCCCGTTTCTGTGAATCAACGTGTCCGTCTTCTGTCCAACTGAAAAAAGAGGAAGGAATATGAAAAGTGCCAAACCCCTTGCTATAAAAACGTTTCGAAGGACAATCACTCATCAAAAGTACGATTCGAACAAGGTAGAAATGTAAATAAATCAAAAATATTTTGTTTAACACTTGCTTTGTATACTTAAACAAAATACATTTGTCTAAGTTTTTCAATCAAAACCTAAACAAAATGACAGCCATAGAATTCAACAACAAGTTAACCCTACACGCCCCTTCACTACTCAACTTTGCATTTAAGCTTACTATGAACCACGAAGATGCAAGAGATATCATGCAGGAAGCTCTTTACTCTGCTATGAAGAATAGAGAAAAATTCACATATGATAAAAACCTTAAAGGGTGGTTATACACCATAACAAGAAACATCTTTATCAACAGGTACCGAAGAGCTCAGAACTCAGTTGCCGTTCCAGAAATACATGAAACGCAAAGCGGAACAATGATGTTTCAGCATGCGAAGGTTACAGCAGATAGTGAATTGAACTATGAATTTATCATGGACAAAGTGAACGAACTCAACGATGAAAAAAGAATTCCATTCATGATGCATTTTGAGGGGTATAAGTACCATGAGATCGCTGATGAAATGAACATCCCCATAGGTACAGTGAAGAGTAGGATTAATCAAGCGAGAAAGATTTTACATGGTAAACTGCAGGAGTTTAGAGTGTAATTGTTTTACCTTTACGCGGTATTTATTAAACAATATTATAACCGATAAGATTTCCTTATCGGTTTTTTTGTGTTTCAATTTTGTATTCTTCAACGATATCATAACGTTTGGCTAATATCAGACCACTAAGTACCTATACTTTTGCCGAGTAAATTTGATCTATGCACTATATTTCATTTGATCACAACCAACTTGTTAACCTACGATATTCTCTAAACAAGGAAATCATCCGGAGCAACAGGTATGGAGGTTATTCGAGTACCACGCTCAACCAATGCCCAACGCGCAAGTATCATGGGTTGCTTATTGTTCCACAACCTCAAATAGATGGAGATAAGCATGTCCTTTTGAGCACACTTGATGAAACCATACAAACTAGCAGAGGAGAGTTCAACCTTGGAATTCATCAATATCCCATGCACTATTACCCAAAAGGGCATAAGTATCTGAGTTCTTTTGAGGCTGAGCCGATTCCAAAATGGAAGTACAGAGCAGGCGACATCATCTTATACAAATCGATGCTCTTAAAATCGTATGATCAAAAACTATTGGTAAAATATACGGTTGGTTCAGCTCCAGAAAAGTTCAAGCTGAGACTTACATCCTTTCTGGCATTTCGCAACTATCATCACTTGAGCAAGGCCAATGTATTTATCAATACCCGATACCGAACTGTGAATAATGGAGTAGCCATTAAACCGTACGAGGGGTATGATGAACTATTCATACAATTGAGTCGAAAGAACAAATATGTCCATGCTCCGGATTGGAATTATAATGTGGAATACAGTCAGGAGAAAGAAAGAGGGTACCCATATCAGGAAGATTTATGGGTTCCTGGATATTTTGAGGTGGAACTGAAGGAAGGAGATGTGCTCTATTTTACTGCTGGCACTTCTGAATCGGCTCCGGGAAATATGAAAGCAGCTTTCAGTTCGGAACTAAAAACCCGGATTCCAAGATCAAATTTTATGAATTGCATGCGAAATGCAGCGCAGCAATTCATAGAAGACCGGGAAGAAGGAAAATTTGTTTGTGCAGGTTTGCATTGGTTCGGGAATTGGGGGAGAGATACCTTCATATCTATACCTGGACTTGCTTTAACTGAAGGAGATTTTAATACCGCTCACGACATTCTTCAAACAAGCTTGAGAGACTTTAATAATGGATTGTTTCCTAATATCGGTACTGGAAATAATGCTTCCTATAACTCGGTTGATGCCAGCTTGTGGTTTGTTTGGGCAGTCCAAAAACTGCTTGAAGCCGAAGAGAAGCCCAAAAAGATTGTAAACCGTTATAAGTCAGCACTAAAGGAAATCTTCTACGCCTATCGCGATGGCAAGAATGATGGAATTTATATGGATGATGATGGATTAATCCATGCTGAAATAGAAGGGAAAGCGCTAACCTGGATGGATGCGGTAACTTCTGACGGACCGGTTACACAAAGACCTGGTAAGCCTGTTGAGATAAGTGCATTATGGTACAATGCTGTTTGTTTCATGTTGAATGATGTTTCTGACTCAAATTCAGATTGGGCCAATGATCTGCAGGATGTGAAGAAAAAGATTGAAGACAGTTTTGTGAATAGATATTGGATTTCTGATTCGGAATACCTCGCAGACTATGTCTATGGAGAATATCGAGATCATGCAATGCGGCCCAATCAAATTATAGCCTGTTCACTACCATATAAACTGCTATCTCCTGAGCAGTGTGCCTCGGTGCTTTGGCATGTTAAAAATGAACTTCTTACACCAAGAGGCTTAAGATCACTTTCTCCAAAAAACCCGAACTACAAAGGGGTTTATGAAGGTGATCAGCAAAAGAGAGATGAGACGTACCATCAAGGTACAGTATGGCTATGGATGATGGGACATTTAGCGGAATCATGGCTCCATACCTACGGCGAAGAGAGAAGTGATTGGATTGAAGAATGGATAGAAGGTCTAGAGCCACATTTATTTGAGGCAGGAATCTCAACTTTGTCTGAAATATTTGACGGAGACCCACCACATACAGCCCGAGGATCTATTTCTCAGGCATGGAGTGTCGCAGAGGTACTGCGAATAACAAGAATGCTGGAAGGTTTAAAGGAATTGAGATGAAAGTATTGATGTTTGGGTGGGAGTTTCCACCGAATATTTCAGGAGGTTTGGGCACGGCGTGCTATGGACTGGTCAAAGGTTTGGCATATCACAATGTTGATGTGACTTTTGTAACACCAAGGTTATTTGGAGATGAAGAGCAAAGTGGATATAAGCTTTTGTCCGCCAGCGACGTTGACATTACGGTTTCGGCCGATCAATACGAAAATTTTTGGAAAAAACTCACACTAATTGGGGTTGATTCCTTCCTGATTCCTTACCTCTCACCGATTGAGTTCGAGAAACATACAAACAAACTGATCAATGAAAGAAAGAAGAGTAAGGAAAGGATATTCCAAACAAAATTCGAGTTTCAAGGGAGCTATGGCCACGATTTATTTGAGGAAGTATCCCGCTACGCTCTAGTGGCAGCTCAAATCGGAGCGGATCATGAAACAGATATAATTCATGCCCATGATTGGATGACCTATCCTGCAGGAATGGCAGCCAAAGAAGCTTCGGGTAAACCTCTCGTAATTCATGTGCATGCTACGGAATTTGACCGATCGGGAGAACATGTGAACCAACGAGTTTGGGATATAGAACACAATGGTATGTTAGCTGCCGATCGGGTCATAGCTGTGAGCAATCGTACAAGGGCCGTGATTATTGAAAGATATGGAATTAATCCGGACAAGGTATTTACAGTGCATAATGCGGTTTTTACAACTCCGGAGGAAACAGGCACCAGAAAAACTGTTAAAGACAAGATCGTAACTTTTCTCGGTCGGGTAACCTTTCAGAAAGGACCTGATTATTTTATTGAAGCAGCACGGTTGGTTCTTCAAAAAAATCCCAACGTTCGCTTTGTTATGGCCGGCAGCGGTGATATGTTGCAGAAAATGATAGAACTGGCAGCCCGTTACCGCATCGGCGACAGATTTCACTTTACGGGATTTCTTAAAGGCCCCGAAGTACGTCAAATGTTTGACTACAGTGATGTCTACGTCATGCCCTCGGTATCCGAACCATTTGGGATTTCTCCACTAGAAGCTATGCAAAGCCGGGTTCCTGTAATCATATCGCACCAATCCGGTGTTTCGGAAGTTTTACGACACGCAATAAAAGTAGATTTCTGGGATGTTGAAGCCATGGCGGATGCGATCTATGCACTGGTTACTTATAATGGCATTGCCAAAATGTTTACCCATTCAGCCAGGGATGAAGTGGAGAGCCTTAAATGGGACAACGTTGCCTTTAAGGTAAGAGCGAATTACGAACAACTTATTTAGACGTTATGGAAAAAAAGATTATCACCTTTTATTTTCAGGTACATCAGCCTTATCGATTGAGAACATATCGGTTTTTCGACATCGGTAAAAACCACGATTACTTTGACGATTTTGCCAACAGAAGTATTTGCAGAAAAGTTGCCGATAAATGTTACCTACCTATGAATCAGCTCCTTTTAGAGCTCATCGAAAAGCACAAAGGGGAGTTTAAGGTGTCGTTTTCCATTACTGGAACCGCTTTGGATCAATTTGAGGCATACACCCCGGAAGTGATTGAGAGCTTCAAAAAACTGGCTGAAACGGGCCAGGTCGAGTTTTTGTCTGAAACCTACAGCCATTCTTTAGTGGCCCTTAAGTCTCCTTCAGAATTCAAGGCCCAGGTAGATAAGCATTCAGCTCGCATACAAGAACTTTTTGGATACACCCCAACAACTTTTCGAAATACCGAGCTTATATACTCAGATACCATTGGAAAGATGGTTTACGACATGGGTTTCAAGGGGATGCTCACCGAAGGGGCGAAGCATGTACTGGGCTGGAAGAGCCCTAACTTCGTCTATTACAATTCTGAGGTACCAGAGCTCAAATTGTTGCTCAAAAACTATCGCCTGAGCGATGATATCGCATTCAGATTCAGCCAGCAATCCTGGGACTCCTGGCCCCTTACCACAGAAAAGTTTGTTGACTGGCTCAATGCTATTCCATGGAACGAAGAGGTCATCAACCTCTTTATGGATTATGAAACATTTGGAGAACATCAATGGGAAAACACTGGAATTTTTGACTTCATGAGAGCTTTGCCACAACGAGTGCTGGAAACAGGTAGATTTAAATTTGCCACTCCGGGAGAAGCTCTTGATGAACTCCAGCCGGTAGCACCTTTTCATGTAATGTACCCAATATCATGGGCAGATGAAGAAAGGGATTTAACAGCCTGGCTTGGAAATGACCTGCAGGATGATGCTTTCGACAGCCTCTATGAATGCGAACAAGTTGTAGAAAAAACTAATGATCCCCAGATCAAGAAAGACTGGGCGTACCTCCAAACTAGCGACCACTTTTACTATATGTGCACAAAATTCTTCTCCGATGGGGACGTTCATATGTACTTCAATCATTATGATACACCCTATGATGCTTATATTAATTTCATGAATGTTTTGTCAGATTTTAAAATAAGAATCTCGGAATAACACCATTTCAATAATGAATAAACAAGCTATTACTCCCGACTGGCTGTTCGAAGTCAGCTGGGAAGTTTGCAATAAAGTAGGAGGTATTCATACTGTAATATCTTCTAAAGCAGCAACTACGTCTAAGTTGCTGAATGATAGATATATAGTCATAGGTCCTGATTTCCCTGACCGTTCCGGTAGACCTGAATTTGAAGAGGATCGCGACCTCTTCGGTAATTGGGCAGGATGGATGCTCGAACAAGGCTACAAGGTGCGCATCGGAAGATGGAACATTCCAGGTAAACCTATAGCCATTCTTGTTGATTTCTCCAATGAAATATCAGGAGGGGATCAACTACTGGGAGAACTATGGTACAAGTACGGAATCAATAGCCTGGGGGCCGGGTTTGATTATATAGAACCCGTTGTTTTTGCGCATCAATGCGGAAGGGTTATTGATCAATTCTGTACTTATTTCACGGCTGAAGGAGATAAAATTGTTGCTCATTTCCATGAGTGGATGACCGGAGCTGGATTGCTTTACTTGAAGCAAAAACTCCCCAATATCGCAACAGTATTCACTACGCATGCCACAACTCTGGGAAGGTCACTTGCAGGTAACGGATTTCCGCTCTATCAGAAGCTGCATACGATAAATCCAGATGAATGGGCAGAAAAGCTGAACGTAAAAGCCAAATATGATCTGGAAAAGGCATCTGCACTTCAGGCAGATTCATTTACTACAGTAAGTAAAATCACCGCTAAAGAATGTGCAGCTTTTCTTGAAAAGGAACCAGATGTCATTACTCCAAATGCATTTGAAAGTCGCCTTATTTTCACAAAAGAAGGAGGTGCTGTACAAAAAGTGAAGGCCCGGAAGAAACTCTTCGAGGTAGCTAAACAAGTTACCGGTTACGATTTGCAGGAAAATGCATTGCTCGTACTTAAAAGTGGTCGGTACGAGTTTCAGAACAAGGGGGTGGATGTAGTTCTGGAATCCATGAGAAAACTTCAATCAGAAAATCTAGGAAGACAGGTTGTTCTTTTTGTGGCCATGCCTGCCGGACATGGCGCCCCCATTCCGTCAGAGCGTCGCGGTGAAAATGAATTACAGGTTTCTCATCTGACACACTGGCTCATACATCCGGAAGCAGACCCCATTCTTAAGAGTTTGCACCGATTAGGGCTCAACAACAATGGGGGAGAACCGGTAACCGTAATTTTTGCTCCGGTTTACTTGAATGGAAGGGATGGAGTTTTCGATATGACCTATTTCGAACTCTTGCCTGGCTTTGATTTTGCCATTTTTCCTTCTTACTACGAACCATGGGGTTACACACCAATGGAGTCAATAGCCGCAGGAGTGCCTGCATTAACGACGATATTGGCAGGGTTCGGCAAATGGATTTGTCAAAACGAACGCGACCATGCAGAGCGCGGTGCCTTCATAATCGACCGTACGGACGACAATTTTGATTTTGTAGTTAGGGAAACAGCAAATAGAGTAAAAACCATATCTCACGAAACCAAAGAACAATATGATGCACGCGTTTCTTCGGCTCTACAGTTGTCCAAGGTATTTACCTGGGGTAGGTTCATACAGTACTATATTCAAGCATGGGATAAGGGATTGGAAGAAGTTCGAAAAAGAAGATTTGTTTTTACAAAAGGTGAAAAACTCCTTTATCAAAAAATCCAGTTAAAAGAACATAGCGATCACAGCACTCCTGAATGGAGAAAAGTATTTGTACAACCTGAAATACCAGAAAGAATTGCTGGATTGAAGGAACTTTCTTTTAATCTGTGGTCTTACTGGAACAGAGATGCTCGTGACTTATTCCGGACACTAGACGAGGAACTGTGGCATGAAACCCAGCAGAATCCGGTTGCTATTCTGGAAAGTGTATCCTTCAACAGACTTTCAGAATTGGCTTCAAACAGCACATTCCTCGACTATTACGATGATGTTTTAGGCAGACTTCATAAATACATGAAGGAACGTGCAAATCCGAAAGGACCAAAGATTGCATACTTCTGTATGGAATACGGCCTGGATCCGCTTATTAAACTTTATTCGGGCGGACTAGGGGTATTGGCCGGTGACTATGTCAAAGAAGCTAGTGACAGCAAGGTGGACATGGTAGCAGTAGGCTTACTGTATAGAAATGGTTATTTCAAACAGACCCTAAATGAAAAAGGAAAGCAGATTGCCCTTTATAACCCTCAAAAATTTACCAATTTACCCATAGAGCCAATGAGAAACTCTCAGGGTGATTGGGCAAACATACAGATCACACTTCCAGATCGTCGGATTCATGCCAAAATCTGGAAAATTCAGATCGGTTCTATTCCTCTTTACCTGCTGGATACTGATGTTCCAGAAAACACCTTTGAAGATCGTGCCATCACATCTGAACTCTATGGAGGAGATTGGGACAACCGATTAAAGCAGGAGATTCTCCTCGGTATAGGAGGTGTGCGACTGTTGCGCGAATTGGAAATTGAAACAGAATTATTTCATTTAAATGAAGGCCATGCTGCCTTCGCCGGCATAGAAAGGCTTAGCAATATGATCGCTAAGGGACACTCATTTCAAGCTTCTATGGAGGTGGTGAGAAGCTCATCTTTATTTACCACACATACTCCGGTACCTGCAGGTCATGATGCATTTTCCGAGTCGGATATGCTTCATTATTTTGGTGACTATGCTGAGGAGTTAGGCCTATCATGGAAGAGCTTTATGAGTCTGGGTACAGCACCGAATGGTGACCAAAACCGGTTTTCAATGAGCTTTTTAGCTTCAAGATTAAGTCAGGAAGTCAATGGCGTTTCAAAAATTCATGGAGATGTGTCTAAGGATATTTTCCAGGTGCTCTACCCGGGATACTTCAAAGAAGAAGTGCCCATAGGATATGTAACGAATGGAGCACATTATCCTTCTCATACTTCTATTGAGATGAATTTGAGAATGCGACGAAACTTCCATGACGAGTTCTTTCATCATGAACTGGATCCTGACAACTGGAAAATCAAGGGTATTTCTAACCAGCAGCTCTGGTCTGTTCGTAAACGATTGAAAAACAGGCTGATAGAGTTCCTAATAGACTACTTGCAACAAAATCTTACACAGTCACATCAAAGTCCAAAATATGTGATGTCTGTGATTAAGAACCTTCAACCAGAAGCACTGGTTATCGGTTTCGCCAGAAGATTTGCGACCTATAAAAGAGCTACGCTCTTGTTTCATGATATGGATCGGCTACGTAAAATCCTGAATGACAAGGAAAGGCCAGTGATATTCCTGTTTTCAGGAAAAGCACATCCAAAGGATATTCCCGGGCAAGATTTAATCCAAAGCGTGGTAGAAATTTCAAGGATGCCAGAGTTTCTGGGTAAAATTATATTTCTGGAAGACTACAATATGCGCATAGCCAAATACCTCGTTTCTGGCTGTGATGTATGGCTCAATAATCCTACCCGGCCTTTAGAAGCAAGTGGAACATCCGGCATAAAGGCTTGCTTCAACGGGGTGCTCAACCTTAGTGTTCTCGATGGATGGTGGGATGAAGGATATGTAAAAGGTACGGGATGGGCCCTTCCAAAAGACAGAATATATGAATTTCAGGATTTTCAGAATGAACTGGATGCACAAATGATTTATGAGATTCTTGAAAACTCATTGATCCCGGAATTCTTTAATCGAGACCATTCAAATCTTCCTTTGGCCTGGCTTAAAAGAATAAGAGGAACTATACGGCAAATTGTACCAAAATTCACGATGCACCGGATGATTGATGATTATTTCAACCGATACTATTTCCCATTGGCAGAACGCAATAAGCTGATGACTTCCAATAAGTGTGAGAAAGCCCGGGAACTTGCTGATTGGAAAAACCATATGGAATCCGGGTGGTACCAAATTCAGGTAGTTGAAATAAAGGTTTTTGATTCCAGTCAGTTTGCGCTTCGCTCCGACGATGAGTTTGCGGTGAGTATCGAGCTTGATATTAATGGTTTAAGGCAATCTGAAGTAGGTGTTGAACTGGTTTTTACGCGTTCGGATATCGAACAGAAAGAGCAATGGATCTCAAGAGTTCAGGAGTTAGAGAGTGTTGAGCAAAAAGAAACCACATTTGTCTACAGTGGCTCTATTTCCATTGATGCTGCTGGGGTATATGACTACGGTTTCAGGATCTATCCGAAACACGAATTGCTGAAATACAGACAGGACTTACCTCTTGTTCGATGGATCTAATCTAAAAGTCGATCATAACCCCAATAGAAGGAAGAAGTGTTCCTGCAAAGTCTTCAATGAGATAGGTTTGATATCGCGCTGGGTCATTTGGATCAACTAGGGGTAATCCCTGATCATCCCGACGGACGTTTAGGAAAGGAGGAGCCTGGGCCTGAAAATTGTAAACATTTTCAATGTCAAGATAGATATTGAGTGCCCATTTCTTAAAAAACCATTTCTTATCTACCCGAACATCCAGTGCATGCACAATTCCCAATCTTAGGGTGTTTAACTGATTAAAATCCAACACACCCTGCTGATTTACATCCCATACTTCAATAAGCGATGATCTGGGCACATCAAATGGAGTGTATGGGCCACCACCTTGCAGACGGAAATTTGCACCGACTTCCCAGTTGTTCTTAAACTTCTTACCGGCAGTGATGTTAAGGATAATTCTATTATCCCATGCCGATGCGACGAACTCGTCATTTCTATCTGTAAACTCACTTGCTACCAGGGTCAAAGCGACAATACCATAAATAGAGCTACTGAGTTTTTGTTGGGCAAGAATCTCGATTCCGTAGCTTCTTCCTCGAGATGTGGAAACAGCCGGTTCGTTTCCTATTACTCCAAAATCACCCCCAAGATTGGCAAGGCTAAGGCTATCGGTAGTAAGCAATGGATAGTCGTTATATAATTTGTAGAAAGCTTCAACCGAAATAAGACTGTACTCGGTTGGGAAAAACTTGAATCCGGCCACGAAATGATCACTTTCAATATAGCTCAGACCATTGTCCGCATTGACCAGAGAGCCATTGTTATCCCGAAATCCCATTACAGTATAAGGTGGTAGTTGAAAGTATCTTCCAACATTGGCATTTATGGTCCATCTAGGTGCTACTTTGTAGGAAGCACTTAATCGGGGAGATAATTGACTTATGGGATCAATCATCTCGTCATTTAAATCATTAAAGTCTGTTCTAATGCCAAAAGAGAGTGTTAAGAGCTCATCTGCAAACTTTCTGCTTACGTTTCCAAAAAGTGCAAATTTGTTGATATTCAGCTCGGAATTGAAGTTGACAAGAACGGGGGTTTCATCAACTACACGTTGCTGGAAAGTCCTGTTCAGATAGGTGGCATATTCATAACCGGCACCGTAGGTATATTTCCATTTTCCCGCGGTTTGATTATTCTCAAATCTAAATTTATTTTCAATTTCCTGTGATTCATAGTCAAGCAGGAGATTATCAGGGGTTTCAATGTTGTAGCGATATTTAATGGCCGAATTGTCTAAATGATTTCTACTGACCACAAAAGTTTGAAACCCATTCTTTCCTATGTGCTTGTAGTTTATCCCTATGGCATAGTTCCATTGATTGTTGACAGGTATATTGTCTAGAATAAATGTATTACGCTCAATAATATCTTCATCTGTTTCTCCGTCGTTTACTGAGGTATTGAGCTCAAAATCATCTATGGCACCCAGGCCGATAACGTTGATGATATTCTTCTCATCAATTCTGTAGGTATACTTTAGTTGAGCATCATTGTAAGTTGGCAGGAAAGGCAACCGCAATGCAGAAAACAAAAATTGTAAGTAAGACCTTCGTACAGAAAAAACAAAAGAGGACTTATTTCCAATAGGCCCATTAAGTGTTAGTCCAACATCACTGGAACCCAACATAAAAGTACCTGTAAGTTTTTCTCTATTCCCTTCAATTTGTTTGAATTCCATTACCGAACTGAGTGCATTCCCTCTGGTAGAGGGGAAGGCACTGGAGTAAAAATCGACTTCACGAATGAAATTTACATTAATCATACCCACAGGGCCGCCAGAACTCCCCTGCGTAGCAAAATGATTGATATTCGGCACTTCTATTCCATCGAGAAAGAATCTGTTCTCATTGGGTGCGCCACCACGCACGATAATGTCATTTCGAAAACTCACTGTTGTAGATACCCCTGGAAGGTTTTGAATTACTCTTGAAATATCTCGATTACTGCCTGGGTTTCGGTATATTTCAGCAGCACTTATTGTGGACAAACTTACCGGACTCTCATCACTCTTTGTAAAGGGAGAAGCCTGAACAACAACCTCATCCAGCTTGGTCGCAGCGGGAACTAGTTCTATGTTAACTTCAGTTTTTCTGACATTCGATACAATTATTTCACTGATAATCACTGGGTTATATCCTACATATCGGACTTCAATGTTATATTCACCCGGGTCAATAGTTGTAATTTCATATTTTCCGTCGATGTCCGTTGTACTACCTAAACTGGTGCCCTGAATAACCACATTGGCAAAAGGAACAGGCTGATTCGTTGATTGATCCGTAACAACACCAAATACACTACCCGTTTGGCTGTAAGAGGACAAAAAGGATAAAAGAAAAACACTGATTATCAGAGAATAACGCATTTGTTGAATTTTGTTCACGCGATTAAACAATCGTGCACAAGATATGTTCTACAGAACCAACCTGACTCGTATAGGATAAAAAAAGATATTTGCACTTATGACCAATGGCTCTACCATCGCGTGCCTAGTTTTTTTTGTGATGGCTTTCTTCACAGGGCGATCTATTCTGGCTCAGGATTTAATCGTTACGACTGAATACGACTCAATTCATTGCGAAATTCAAAAAGTTACTTCAGATGAAATTTATTACAAAGAGGCGATGAATGGGCAAATGGTTAAAAAGGCAATCCCTCTTTATCGTGTTGCAGCTTACATGTACGATTTTGGCAAGCCGGAGAACACCGTCCGTCCCGATGCGAATGCTGGGAATAGTAGAGATCTTTATGATCCCTCACGTTTTCGTTTTGGCGCATCTGTAGGATATGGATATTCTACGTCCACTGTTCCTCAGAGTGCCAATGAGTTTGAAAGAGAATATTTGAATGAACTCAAATCGTCGTACTCCCTATGGGCAGAAGCGGGATATGTCTTTTCAGAATCCATTGCGGCCAACCTCATTTATAGCTATTTCAATACCTCTAACTACAGAGACCTCGTTCAGTATCTTAATAATCAAAATCAGGTCATCCATACAGGTCCGTTGTCCGATGATATTACCATCCATTATATTGGTGCAGAATTTGTCTATCGGTACGGAGTTATTGGCCCTGATGATGCGATTTGGTTAGGCCTTTCTTTTGGATATGTGGACTATCGAAATAACTTCATATACGACGTAACCGGCACGCAAAGAGGATTTACGCTGGGATCGGCCTTTAGAGCGGGTTTTGACTACAAAGTGGATGAATGGTTGGGCCTGGGAATTTCACTAGGCCTAATGAGTGGGAGTCTATCAAGCGTTACTGTAGAAACGGCAAGCGGAACACAAACTTTTGATCTTGTAGGCGACGGAAGAATAGCAGTAGGCCGTTTTGATGCCTCTATTGGTCTGAGGTTTTTTATTCGATAAATAAGGTTTACGAAATGGATGATGTAGTCATAGAACGGTATGAAGTTGACGGAGGACCAATTTACACGGAAACTAATTTTGATCAGTTTATAGTTGAGCCATTTAATGCGGCATCTTCAGCATTATTTATCGCTATGGCTGTCTACTGGATATGGAGAGTTTCCAGGTCTCCTCAGTTGAATTATTTTCTACTGTTTGGAAGTATCATCCTACTCATTGGGGGGATAGGAGGCACAATTTATCATGCATTTCGCACTTCCATAGTATGGATAACCATGGATTGGCTGCCAATTCTTATTCTCACTATGAGTGCTGCGGTGTATTTTCTTGCACGGGTCTTGCCGAAAAAATGGCTGATGATTCCATTTTTCCTTCTGTTTTTCATAGTTCAATGGATGAACTACAAATACTTTCCATCAAATATAAAAACCAACTTTTCCTATGCAGTAATGGGCATTACTTTACTTGCCCCTATATTGTTATATCTGTATCGCACTAATTTCAGGTTTGGACGTTGGATTTTCATTTCATTTGGGTCGTTCATATTAGCCGTTTTATCGAGAGTCCTGGACCCCTATGAGATATTCCCTATGGGTACTCATTTTCTCTGGCACTTATTTGGGATGATTGCAGCACATGCGGTAATTCAATACATTTACCTGGACGACCGGGCTTTAAAATTTGAAAAAGGTCTGATACCGGCAACGGTATAGTCCGATTTCCATTACTCAACAATGTGAGGCAACTTTTTCGTATTCAAAGTCATCATTAAACCGGACGCTTTCAGGAAATATGTCAGACCATGAGCTCATCCGAAAGTGCATTGAAAAAAATGAACAAGCGCAAAGTGAGTTGTACCGGAAATATTCAGGTAAACTCATGACGGTTTGTTTGCGTTATGCGCCATCTCAGGAGCTCGCCCATGACATGTTTCAGGATGGGTTTATAAAGATCTTTAACAAGTTGGATCAGTTTGATGGATCAGGCTCCATCGGCAGTTGGCTTCGAAGAGTAATGGTTAATACATGCCTTGATCATTTGCGACGCATAAAACGGAAAGGGGTGCAGTTGGAGATTCAAGACGACCTATTAATTCATAAATCGGACTTTGGGGTGGAGCAGATGTTAGGAGAAAAGGACTTGCTCAAACTGGTTCAAAAATTGCCGGAAGGCTATCGAGTCGTGTTTAATATGTTCGCGATTGAGGGCTATTCACATAAGGAAATAGCTAAAGAATTGAACATTGCCGAGAACACCTCAAAATCTCAATACAGAAAAGCGAGATTGTGGTTAATATCGGCATTGGAAAAAATGGATAAGGGAGTTTATCTTAAATGAGTAAACCAAAAAAAATAGAAGAGGTTTTTAAGTCACTCAAAAATTTTGAGTCGGATGTTGACCCATCTCTGTGGCAAGGAATCAAGACAAATATCCAGCCTACATCAGGGGCGGTAAGCTCAGGTAGTGCAGGCTCATGGATATCAGGTCTTTCTTCCTCCAAACTGATTCTTGGGCTTGGTACCATCGCTATTTTCTCCCTGGGTGCATTTTTTGTTTTCAACACCTCTGAGAACGCCGTGGATTCAACGCAAGAAAAGCCTGAAATCACGGGTAACTCCGTTGTTGAATCTGCTGGAGGCAGGCCTGAAAAAGAAATAGATAATTCTAAGAAGACCGGACAACGATCAGCTGACGAAGAGAAAACAAATATTGAAAAGAATTCGAGCAATACTCGACAGCAGGATAAGATTTCGTCGGGAACAGAGCGAAATCAGAATCATAGTTTTTCAGAAAGAAAAGAAGAACCTGTGGTACAACGCCCCTTGCCTAAATCAGAAACGAGAATAGATAACCGCAAAGCACTGACACAAACTTTTCAGCTGGGTGAACGCACCTTTGCGGAAGTACCGGTAAGCAGGGTCAATGCCTTTCCAATTGGAGGACCTGCACCTCTTGAGGTAAAGTTCACTTCTGAAGGACAATTCAATGATATTCTATGGAGTTTTGGTGACGGTGATGTTGTCGAAGATCTTGAAAACCCAGAACATACCTTTTCTGAACCCGGACTTTATGAGGTTACCATAACAGGGAACCTGGCCAATGGACTTTACATGTCTGAGAAAGTTTTTATTGAGGTTCGACCTGGAAAAAAAGTTAGCGAATCATCGGCATTGAATGTACCCAATGTCTTTACACCAAACGGCGATGGAGAATATGATGAGTTTTTCGTCCAGTCCAAGGGCATTCAAAAATTCACGATCTCAATTTACAACAGGGGAGGTCAGATGGTGTATCAGAGTAATTCCTTTCAGTTTTCATGGGACGGAAGAGATCAGAACGGACAACCTGTTCCAAGCGGAACGTATTACTACATGATCAGCGCAACTGGCATAGACGGAAAGTTATATGCTCCTAAAGGTAGCCTTACGGTATTGCGGTAAACTTTACTTTTTCTTCTTCTTTTTCTTCTTTTCAGTATCTACTTGTCCCATGCTTTCCCGAACTTCTTCCTGTCGGATTTTTCGTTGCTCAGAAAGGTATGCCTCAGCTTGTCGAAGGTCCACTTTTCGATTATAGTTGAAAGCAGAAACAAAGGCATCTTCAACACCGAGATCTATCACTATCTCAGCATAGAATTTTGCCTCTGAAAGCATATTGAATTTACCTACGGTAAGGTAGGTCCATTGACCATCATTGAGTTCTTCTATGTCATCCAGTATAAAAAAAAGCTCCAGAAGATCTTCAGGAATCTTCTCGCTAAGAAAAGCACCAACCTGAACTCTGAAAACAACTTCTCCAACGAGTTCTTCGGTAATGGGCTTGTTATCAATGGTTATAACCTTTTGGGAGAAGAGAAACTTGTCTTTGACATTTACAACGAAAGCATCTGGATATCCCTCTGCCTGAACTGCTTCAAGGAGTCTTTCCGCCTGTTGCTTGAAAACAAAATGACCGATGATATACCTGTAGATACCGTTCTCATCCACATAAACTTCAACATTTTTGAGATTATCAAACTCCCAGGTAAACTTAGGGTCGAATGTTGCACCCACCTGCACACCCCAGGCGGCTTGTTTATTGGTATACTGGATATCCTTGGTACCTATGATATGCGGCTTGTCTTCAGCCTCAGGCGTGTTTTGTGTAACCTCCTTCTCAACTACAGGTATTGCCCGTTCAGCACATTCGCGATGAAACCTTTGGCCTTCCACTAAATACCATTCATTCTCAAAAGAGTAGATTTCATAAAACTTATTCAGCGTTTGGATTGTTTTTTCACAGACCCCTTGTTTGGAGTACGCCATCAATAAATAGAAGTAGACATATTCAGAAACTCTTTTCTCCGTAAAGTCTCTGATTCGATACTCCGGAGAATAAGCCCTTGAAGCTTTCTCAAGAAGAAAAACAGCGTACCCTAGTCTTTTATCGGTTCTTACCAGGCTTTGGCCATATAAGTAGGCTAAATTGAGGTTTGTAGAGTCCTTTTTATAAAGTCTGGCAAAAACCTCCGATGCTTCTCCTACTTTGTTTTCTCCGAGGTAGAGAATACCTCGTTCAAACACCTTTTGCTGCTCGGTTTTGAGTTGTGCTTTGAGGTCTCCAGAAAAGAATATCAGAGTGATGAATACTGCCAAATACGCTCTGAGTAACATATTTCTAATTTTTTAGAAAAATACATCGCGTTCGCTTGGCTCAGAGATGAATCTTTCCGATGTATCAACAATATTTTTCAACACTCAATCATGCTCGACGAAACAACTTTTCTAATGGCATAGAACTCTTCATGAATATACCCTGACCTTTCGCAACTAATTTCCCCTTTTCATCGATCAATTCTGATTCGCATGAATACTGTTGACGTGAGGTCACAAGAACTCGTCCGGTAGCTTTAATTTCACCTCCTATGACCGGTCGGAATAGATTGATATTAAACTGGGCTGTAAGCAGAAAAAAGACGGTTTCAACGCTCTGAGCAGCAAAAAAAGCACTGTCGTCTAGCATTTTAAAATAGACCGAGCCATGTAAGGAACCGCCCCCGTGGTAGAGTTCCTTCAACACGGGGGCTGTAATTCTACATTCCTTATTACTTACTTGTATTTCAGGCTTGTACAGTGCATTTATTGGGGCAGTAACATAAAGCTCTTCCAGATTTCTGAAATGCTGCTCCGTCATTGTTAAAGGTTGGAATATTGGGTAGAGTAGTGCAACATTTGATCCTTAAATGAACCTCTGTATTCAACCTTGATATCAACAATTTTGTCACCTTCAAAGCTGGGTACGAGGTAAGGATTTACAAAACCACTGTACGGAGGAATATTGAGCTTTTTACTTCTCTCCAAGACTTCAGAATGAATGGCTTGATCTACCTGAACGCCGTAGTCTTCGACTAAAGCGGAACCAGCCTCATAATCTCCCTCAGATTTTATTCTTTGAATTTCACGCAATAGTTCCCCAAAAATGACTCTTAGTTTGTCATAATCGTTAACCACAAAATAGGTTCTCCCTTCCTTGGTTACTTTCTCAATAACATTTTCATCAAGACCTTTTTCATAGGCCCATGAAGCCACCAATTGTCGGTTTCTCATATGTGCTTCTTCCAGTATCTCACCTTTCTTCAGCCTTCTGAGTTGCACCATCATTCCGTTACGGATATATCCATCATACTCCGCTTTGCCCACGTCCAGAGATTCCATAAGTCCAATTTCAATGAGTTTTGGATCCAGGATATAGTAGAGTGCTACCAAATCAGCACGGGCTTCTTCCAATGTGGAAGCGTAGTTTTTAAGGGTTTCTTTTGGTGTACCAACTCCTTTATTGAGCTTTCCTGAAGCATGTCCAACTACTTCATGCAATGCTGTATGTAGTTTTCCGGCCAGACTGCCGTACTTCTTTCCTCTGTCAATCTCTTCCTGACGCAGGGCAAATTCCTCGAGGTAGCTGCTTCCACTGGCTTTATCATATGCCTCAATAATGTTTCCCAGGCTTACTGACTTTGATCCGTGTTCAGCTCGAATCCAGTTTGCGTTGGGTAAGTTTACCCCAATTGGAGTAGAGGGGGAGCTATCTCCAGCTTCTCCGGCTATAACAACAACTTTATAGCTCACGCCTTTAACCTCAGACTTTTTATGCTCTTCCATGATGGTGGAATTGTCTTCGAACCATTGAACATTGTCGGCCACTACTGCCATTCTCTTGCTAGCTTCAAAATCCTTGATTTGTACAATGGTCTCAAAGGAACCTCTATACCCGAGTGGATCATTGTATACTTCTACAAAGCCAGTAATGTAATCGATATCTCCTTCGGTAGCTTCTGTCCAGGCAACATTATAATCATCCCAGATTCTCAAATCGCCCGTTTGATAGTAGTCTATCAATAGCTTTAATGCATTGGCCTGAACTTCGTTTTCAGAAACCTCAACAGCTTTCTCCAGCCAAAAGATCATTTTTTCAATGGCTGCAGCATATCGGCCTCCTAACTTATAGACATCCTCAGATAGGGAGCCATCTTCATTCCGGATGAGCTTTGAATTCAATCCATAAGAAATAGGGTGTGGGTCCTTTTTATCGATAATACCAGCATAAAATTCTTCAGCCTCGGATTGAGAAATATCCGGATCGTAAAAATTAACAGCCGAACTTAAAAGAAGGTCACTGTTGGGATCAAGGCTGACCTTTTTAGCATCCAGGCCAGGTTCGAACATAGCAGATAGTATTTCTGGACTTACTTCTTTCCCTTCTAAAAGCTCCAAAAAATACTCCTTCGTAAACTCCGGTTCAAACTTGTAATTTGCATAATGATGGTGAATACCATTGGAGAACCAAACCCTTTTGGTGTACTCCATAAATATATTCCAAGACTGGGTATTACGGTCTCCATTGTAATTACGAACAATATCTTCAAGAACCGTTCTTATTTCAAGATTATGTCGGTAATTCTGATCCCACATAATGTCGCGGCCTTCAAGGCCAGCTTGTGTAAGGTAGTAGACGAGCTTTTTTTGCTGCAGACTTAGTTTCTCCCATCCGGGAATCTTATATCTCAAGACGCGCAAATCGGCAAACTCATCCACCACGTAGTTGAATTCGGTGTTTTTTTTCATATCAGTTTCTTGGGGTGATTCTTTTTTCTGCGTTTCGCAAGAAGCATAGAAAAGTGCAATGACCATTAAGGTAGGAATAAAATATTTCATCATTTGGGTTTAATCCCCAAAAATAGAAATCCCTTGGCGATATGAAGGGAAACTGATTCTATTCTCGTAGATCAATTACATCTCCGATGTCATCGGTATTTAGCGTGAAGAAGGCATCAGAAACCTCTGGGTTCGGTGATTGCTCGGAAAGAGTATAAGTATAAGTATTACCATCTTTTCCTTTGACAATCAGCCGATAGAGCTGATTTGAACTGCTTTTAACCTGAAGAATTATGGAATGATAGGGTTTACCACCTTTTTCCGGAAAAAGCTTTATTTGATCTACTTCAACACCATTGGGTTTCTTTTTCCCTTCATAAGTGTAATTAAAGCCGTGCTCATAAATGTTGAGCATTTGTGAAGGACTAAATGACGTTTCATCCTCATCATTGCCTACTGAGGTGATTTGACACTCGTCATCCTCAGTAAGGAAAGTCCACAGCGTAGAGCCATCTGAATATCGCTCTATGCCCGGAAGTACGAGCTTGTATTTATCTCCTTTAATCCATAGTTCTCCATTCTGCTTTTCATCAATTCCGTCTTGTTTGTTTACCATGTGGAAAGCAAACTTCACATACAACGCTTCATTTTTCTTATTCTCAGCACTTAGACGGTCTAAAATGGACTTAGCCCGGGGATCTTTTGGATTCTCTTCCTGAGCGGTTGCCAGGTTTGACAGTACAAAGAAGACGCTAATGAATAATGAAAGTAATCGCATATGAAAAATTTGTCAAAATTAGTATTAATCGACTTATGCCAAATGGCATGCCATGCTCAAAGTCTTCAGGGTGATTAACAATATATTATGAATTTTATTCGCTTAACTATCATAGGCAACCGATGGCGTTGATAATTCGGCCGATCTTAGGATACTCATCTTAAAAAAGTATTTAACTTGTTTTAAATATTAAAAGTCTTTGTAGACGAGCATGACCCTTCAGGCATTTTCAGAGAAACTCAAAAAAGTTTTTCCTTATACCGAACTGGAACCTCCCGATTCTCCGTCGAGCTGGAAGAACGATTTGCTCTATGCATCAATACTAGGATTATTGGCTTTAGCTGCCATCGCCACTGTTCCAACATTGGTTCTTGGATTCAGGGATGGAAGAACAGATCTAATAATAATAACCCTTTTAGGAGCAGGAGTTTCAATTGTTATTAGCGTTTCCAAATCAATACCACCAGCCACAAAATTGTTAATACTTCTATCAGAGTGGTTTCTCATAGGTATCAGTTTAATTCTATTTATGGGCCCCTTTGGGATCGGCTACATTTATTTGTTCCTGATTCCGTTAATTTCAGGATTGTTCTATTCCATAAAAACCATTATTAGACTCCTGGGTTTGATGACCATCATCCTTTCCCTTTTTTCACTCCCCGTACTTCTTACTTGGCCTCAAGTCCCTTTTGGGATTAGCTTTTATTCCATGAATAACTGGCTTGGTGTACTGATCAACTTCCTCATCATTAGCTACTTTTTTCCCTTATTTATAGCCATACTTGTCAAGTACTTGGACAATACGGTAAGAGATAAAACCATGCTATCGGAAGAACTGGAGTTAGAGAAGCAAAAGATTGAAAAAGAAAAAAAGAGAGCCATTGAGATGGACCACCTGAAATCTTCGTTTCTGGCAAATATGAGCCATGAAATAAGAACTCCAATGAACTCCATACTTGGACTGTCTTCTCTTTTGGAGGAAGCTGAGGAGAAGACGGGTGAGCACACTGAGTATGTGCAGATGATACAAGTTTCGGGCAAAGACTTATTGAGACTGATCAACGATATTATCGACATCTCCAAAATAGAATCCAATCAAATCTCGTTGGTCGAATCTTCGGTAAATCTGCGCAAGCTTACCGATCAGCTCATAGAATCTCAAAAAAACTCTCAAACATTTAAAGCGCATAAATCAGTTGACCTTATTATAAGTCATCCAGAAGATCTTGGAAACCTGGATGTGTTTATTGATGAAGTAAGGCTTCGGCAAATATTGAATAACCTGATTTTGAATGGCTTGAAATACACGATTAACGGTTTTGTAAAGCTATCTTATGATGTCATTCAAAAAGGGGCCAACATGCAGTTGGTTTTTGAGGTATCTGATACAGGCGTCGGTATTCCTCCAAAGGAGCAACCGCTGATTTTTAAGCCTTTTATGCAAGGCAGACATGGTGAAACAGCTAAGAATCAAAAGCAAGGTGCTGGGTTGGGGTTGAGCATTGTTTCAGGGATTGTTAAATTGATGAGAGGCACTATCGAATTAGAATCAGAACTGGACATTGGATCTACATTTCGGGTTAGTTTACCCTATAAATCTGCAGGTGGAAGAAGTAGTAGAACTAAGCGCGTATCCAACGAAGTAAACTTTAAAGGCAAGCTTATTTACATAGCTGAAGATGATGCATTTTCAACTATCTATATGAAAAAGATTTTGGAAAAGACTTCAGCGGAAACGGTTTTTGTTATCAATGGTCAGGAAATGCTGGATTTAATTTCTGATCGTGTACCTGACCTTGTATTGCTCGACGTAAACATGCCGGTACTTAATGGATACGATACTGCTCTTGAAATCAGAAAGACCCACAAGGATTTACCCATTATAGCCCAAACGGCATATGCTATGCCCGAAGACCGGGAACGGTTAATCTCCGCGGGATGTGATAGCGTTTTGCCAAAGCCCATTTCCTCTAGAGACCTCTATGAAGCTATGAATGAGATTTTCACAAAATAGCAAAATGGCATTGTTGCGGTAGATGCGCACTCTCTTAGGTTTTTTTCCATTTATTGAAAGTATCAATTTGGCCGAAACTTAGAGAAATCATCATTATAGTTTCCATGAAAAAAGCCACATATTTTTTCCTTGTCAAAACAGGAGTCTTTCTTCTTGCATCCTGTAAAAAAGAAAATATTCAATAGAATAATAGATTGAGAGGCCGTTGGAACCTTTCTGAAGTGACAGGAGGTCTTGGGCTAGAAACAACTGAATTTAATAAAGGTGAAGTGCAATGGATATTTGATGAATCCTCACAAGAGCTAGTCGTTGTTAATAAAGTGGAGGAATCCGATTTACACCTCCGAAAACTGGGAGATCAACCGAATCTTTGCGAGCGTATTTCATCCCAATATTGCCTCCAAAAAAAGTTCTTGAGAAATGCTATTTCACTTCCGAAGGCACATTGAGGAGCAGTGTGTTCAAGAATGAACGGTTGCTGGACGAATTCGTCTACTCAATCCTTCGAGAAGAATGGGCAAACAAATAGGAATAACTCTATCTGCGCTTTGTTCCCTGTGTGTTTGTAATGGAATACGACCCGTCAGAGAGGTTTGTCGATCTAATCTCATAATACATATTATACTCTGTGAGGTAGCCGTCGAATGTGCCTATTAAGGTGCCATCAGAATCCTTGAGTTCGATATTATTCGTGCCGAATATGCGTAGGCTTTGACTGTTATAATCAGTGGATAAATAGACATCCTGGAGGTCAACGCGGAATGTAAATACTGTTGATCCATCTTTCAGCTGAATTGGCGAAAGATTGGAGATTTGCACATAATAGGCCCACCCCAGGTAAGGGATTATCTGTATGCTCGCAGAACCACCATTTGAATTGTATTGCATCACACCGCTATTTTCAGAGGTGTATTCCAAAACCCCACGGGCATCATAGTAAGCACTATTTCCCATATAGAGGTAGTTCCCATTTTCATCGCTACGCGGAACATCAAATCCGCTATTGTCAATTGAACAAGAAGAAAAGAAACCAATTAAGGTCAAATAGAGAATTGATTTCATAGCTATTGTCTTTTGCGAATGTCAGAATATAATTTCCAACGAGTTATTATTTGCAACATGCTATTGTGCATGCTTAGGTCATTGGTTTCATAAGCCGGCGTAATACCATATGAATACTGAAACCCTACGCGAACGATGCGCGTATTAAAACCCATTCCAGCGACCATTCCAGCATCAAAAGAGCTTGCTCCATCAAGAGGCAAACGGTCGAAATAATCAAATAAATAAGTGTATTCCTTCCCGGAAATGAGGAGGGCTGCGTATCCTCCAACCCCAATGTAAAACCGATCTACAGGATAAAAGTTGAGCATAACCGGTGCCTTGAAATAATTAAATGCATAGATGCTGTTTTCATTACCGCTTTCGGTGTCGATTTCATTGAGAATAATGGTTTCTTTTTTCACATATGCCCCAGTAAAGGAGTAAACCATATCGATCCCCAAAACAAACTTTCGGGATAAGTAAATATCCCCATATAAGCCAAGATCAAAGGTGGTTCTTGGGCCTACTGTGATGAAGTTTTCGATACGGTTACCATAGACAATGGAGTTGTCCCCTCCAGTAAGTGAGGTGAAATTCAGGCTATTGATGATACCAAATTCGAATGCCTCTTTGTAAATATTGGTTTCTTGGGTATGCGCCTTGAGCTGAAATAACTGAATCAGGATCAGCATCCAAAAGGCGATGAAGTGTGGTTTTCTCATCATCTCATTGTTAAGAGTTGCTAATGTATTCTGAATACAAAGACAAAGCAATGTTGTAAGTCAGTATAAATGAGGCCTAAATGTGATAGCGTCTGCTTAATCAGCGATAGATAGCTGCTCTTACTTTTTCCTTTCAATGAATGGGTGCTAATTTTAGATGAAATAAGTTGGCGGGAACAAATCAATTTTTGGAAAATATGAAACACCTAATTAATTACCGATATTTGATAGATGTCTCAATGAATTGATCAGCATGAAATTCACAAATCTCTTGAGGTCTTTAATGGCCTTTTTCCCATATCCTCAGCTTGAAGAAGAGGATTCGGTTTTTCGTTGGAAGAATGATGTCTTGCATTCCTTAATCATGAGTACGGTATTGCTTATTACCATTGCTTATATCGTTGGAATGTCTATTGACATTGCTTTATCGGAATGGATGGTGGCGTTTTTTTCAACCGTTATTTATGTATCGGTTCTGATCGTAGGGATTTCAAATCGAATACAGGCCAAGGTAAAGCTCGTTGCGCTTGTTTTAATCTATCATTTTCTGGGACTAGGCCTTTTACTTCTTTTGGGTATTCATGGGTCAGGATTTCTTTTTCTTTTCGTATCGCCATTGATCGTGGGACTGCTTTATTCCATTAAAGAGGTAATTAAATTCGGTCTATTTTCTCTACTGACGCTATTGCTTCTGAGCATACCTGTTCTAATAGATTTTCCTCCTCTAAAACTCGGTATCAGAGATTATGAGATCCCTTCATGGATCAGTGATATTTCGAACTATTTCGTACTGAGTTTTATGATGTCCATTTCCGTATCTGCACTGATCAACCATTTGAATGAATCACTTTTGAAAAGAAAAGAGCTTACCGATGAGTTACTCGAAAAGCAAGAAAAGCTCGTCCTCGAGAAACAAAGGGCGGAGGAGTTGGAAAAGCTTAAATCCTCTTTTTTGGCCAATATGAGTCACGAAATCAGAACCCCAATGAATTCTATTGTCGGCTACTCATTTTTGTTGAGATCTGAAATGAAGGTTACTGAAAGAATAGGTGAATATCTGGACATGATTCAAACCTCCAGCAGTGATCTGCTCCGCCTGATTGACGATATTATAGATATTTCAAGACTCGAATCCAATCAACTCACTATCGTGAATCAAAGAGTTGTTCTGGATGACTTTATGAAGAGCGTACATACTGCGCTCCTCGACTCCAAAGCATACAAGTCAAAAAACATCGAGGTACGATTAGTAGCAGCGAACGAGAACCCATCACTCATAATCATAATTGATGATGTCAGGCTTCGGCAAATACTTAACAATTTGCTATTCAATGCTTTAAAATTTACAGAAGAAGGTTTTGTAGAACTCAACTATGATGTTGAAAGCGGAGCGAACATGCTTCATGTTCGAATCACTGATACAGGAATAGGTATTTCAAAAGAAGATCAGAAAACAATTTTCAGCTCTTTTCGTCAAGGTTCAACGGAAGGTATCAATGCAGGTACCGGACTGGGGTTGAGCATCGTTAAAGGTTTGGTCAAACTCATGAAAGGTACCATAAAATTAGACTCCGAGCCGGGGAGAGGCTCCTCATTTAAACTTGAATTGCCATTCGAAAGTTCGACCCAGAAACACTCGAGCCCAACTACGGATACGGAGGTGCCGGATTTTAAAGACAAACTATTCATTGTTGCCGAAGATGATGAATTCTCTTTTAAATTGATGTCTCGTTTTTTGGAAGCCACGGGAGCCACCGTTATGCATGCTGAAAATGGTAAGGTGCTGTTGGAGGTTTTGGAGAATAATGTTCCGGATGCCATTTTACTCGATATCAATATGCCGGTGATGGATGGCTATGAAGCTGCGGAAAAGATCAAAATAAAATATCCCGGAATCCCATTAATAGCTCAAACTGCTTTTGCCATGGCAGAAGAAAAATCGCGATGTATTGAACTGGGATGCAATGGGTTTATTACCAAACCCATTTCAAGGCCCGATCTGTTTCATGCCTTAATGACCATTCTGACATGAGCTTCAATTCATTGTAAAGCCTTAAATCCGAGAAATCAAGATTGAACCACCTTATCTCAAAGGGGTTATTATACGCTGAAAGTCCTGCTCTTTTCTTCTTTTTCCTTTTTGTGTTGCTCTTTAAATTTGAAAGGAAGTTTCCAATCGATTTTTAGTGTTTAAATAGCCGCTCTTATTTTTGCTCTAACGTGAAGAATACAAAACAATATTCTGCTTCTGGCATAAGGTTTGCCGAATAGTTCTGCTAAATATCTAAATCATAAAACATATGAAAAAAGGTCTACTAATGATCGTGATGGTTGCAGCAATCGGAGCGACAGGATTTTCACAAAATTTTTACATCAGTCCAGAAATTGGGTATTCGTTTGGAACAGCCAGACAGAATGTTGACAATTACTTTTTTGACGGTTTTTCAGAATCAGGAGATCAATTAGTTTACTCGCTTGGTCAGGGTTTCAACTTTGGAGGTGGAATAGGTTATATGTTCAATAGCAATATTGGTATTGAGCTAGGGGTCAATTACTTAATTGGTTCTATGTATATCCGCTTTAGTGTAGTTGATTCGTAGCGATTACTGTAAATAATTGATTGACAGATATATGGCGTTCAAACCTTCGGTTGAATTTGAAACAGAACTCATTCAGGTAGCATTGCAGCCAACAATCTGATATTGAATGGTATATCCCGAGGAACACGCGTTTGGCATTGCTGATGGCAATATGCACCCAGGGCAGGGCTTTGGCTGCTTTTTTGGGATCAGTTTTGCTAGGTTGATGACGCTCCACATGGGGTTGAATAGCGTTATAACTGGGGTTAGCATCACTGAGAACAACGGCCTGCTTGGTGAGCAGTCGTTTAGCAAGAACACCATAGGTCATACCGCTAAAATCGGGCAAATGCTCCATACGAAGGCGACCTGCCC
>DNTB01000066.1 GCA_003499525.1 Flavobacteriales bacterium | reverse complement strand
TTTTTAAGGTGCATTTGAAACCGCTTAAACTCGACAAAAAAATAGATATTGACTTTCTGGCCAGCCAAACCCCAGGGTTCTCTGGGGCTGATATTGCAAACCTGTGCAATGAAGCTGCCCTAATTGCCGCCAGACGAAAAAAAGACCACGTTGACAAAGACGATTTTATGGATGCAGTCGATAGAATCGTAGGTGGGCTCGAAAAGAAAAGCAAGATTATTGCACCAAGTGAGAAAAAAACGATCGCATACCATGAAGCAGGACATGCTACGGTAAGTTGGCTTCTTGAACATGCTTCACCGCTGGTTAAAGTCACTATAGTTCCAAGAGGAAGATCACTTGGAGCTGCTTGGTATTTGCCTGAAGAAAGACAGATTACCACCAAGGCACAAATGCTCGATGAAATGTGCGCTGCTCTTGGAGGCCGCGCTTCTGAGGAGATCACCTTTGGAGAAATATCAACAGGTGCATTAAGCGACCTTGAAAAAGTAACCAAACAAGCATATGCTATGGTCACTTATTTTGGCCTGGATGAAGAGATTGGAAATATTTCATACTACGATTCATCCGGACAATCTGAATATTCGCTGCAGAAACCTTACAGTGAGAAGACCGGAGAAAAAATAGACAAAGCTGTAAGTGCGATCATCGAAAGTATGTACCGAAGAACAGTGCAGCTTCTGAAGGAGAATCAGGACAAACTCAATGAACTCTCAGAACTGTTACTCAAAAAAGAAGTCATTTTCAGAGACGATCTTGAACTCATTTTTGGTAAACGGAAATTCAAGAGTGAACGAGAAGAACTTGCTGAAGAAATAGAGGACGGTGTTTCCGAATTACCTCCTTCCGATTCGCATTCAGATAGGAATACCGACGTGTCTGTCAATGGGGCCCACGAAGAGCAAGAATCAAAAAAGAGTGACGAAACAGATGTGGAGGAAAAACCCGCCGCTGAGAACCCACCTGCATAGTTCGGCAAACTCCAAATCCTCATTTTGAGCTAACTTTGATGGTTATGAATACAAAAGAAGACTGGGTTCTTATATACTCTTCTGGAGATAAATTCGAAACTGATTTGCTCAAGGTGAGGCTGGAAAACAATGGAATCAATGTTGTACTATTTGATCATGAAGATTCCATGTACAAGTCACTGAACGACACCAACTATGAAGTTGGTTTGTATGTTCATAAAAGTGATGCAGAAAGAGCCGAAAAAATCATTCAGAATAAGGATTGACTTTGTCTAATCTTCTTGTTCGAACCGTTTCTGGGCTTGTTTTCGTTGCTATTCTTTTTGCAGCAACCTATTTAGGCTATGAATACCTGACCGGGCTATTTGCTGTTTTTATAATCGTTGCAGGTCTTGAACTCCACCGACTCCTTCTAAGTGAATCAAACGTCCCGAAATGGTTCATATCAGGACTGGCAGTTATGGTATTTGCCGGTATTGTTTCATTATTTACAAAACAGGAATCCTGGGCCTATGCCTTTCTTGGATTATCGCTGCTGCTTCTTTCAAGTGTATCGTCAAAGTTTGGAATTAGAGCTGTAGGGCATGTTTTATTCGGAGGAATCTATCTTGCATTGCCGTTTGCTACATTTATCATGATCGGTTTTATCCAATCCAGTGAGGTGTATTCCTTTGTCCTTCCCATGATTCTTTTCATCCTGATTTGGACAAACGACACTTTTGCCTACCTCATTGGAAAATACCTGGGCAAAAGACCCATTATTCCGGCCATATCACCCAATAAAACCGTTGAGGGTACTTTTGGAGGTATTGTTTTCACAATAATCATGGTTTTCATTCTTAAAAATGATTCCATTTCAGTAGCATCCTGGTTAGTTCTAGCCGTCATTGTCTCAATATCATCTTTTTCAGGAGATGTCTTCGAGTCGTTTTTGAAAAGAAATGCCTCAGTCAAGGACTCTGGCAGTATTATTCCAGGTCATGGTGGCATGTTAGACCGGTTTGATGCCTTTTTCGTTGCGAGTCCGGTAGCATATGCCTATTTGTCTTTGGTTTACTAAGCAAATCCTTTGTAAAATTACCTTTGCAGCATCATGAGAATTCATCGCCAAGGTTACGCTAGCATAATACTGAGTTTTTTTGTCTCTATCACACTAATTATCGCTGGTAATGCCATAGGAGTTCAGGTGATATCCTACGTGTTCTACTTGGCTGCAATATTCCTAATGGCTGCCGTGCTTCACTTTTTTAGAAAGCCAAATCGACCCACTGTCGAAGTGGATGAGTTTGTCATTTCTCCTGCCGACGGTAAGGTGGTATCTATCGAGCGTGTTTTAGAAGAGGAGTACTTCAATAGTCATATGATAGTGATATCCATTTTTATGTCGCCACTTGACGTTCACATCAATTGGAGCCCTGTAAAAGGAGAGGTGGTCTATAATCAATATCATAAAGGCAGCCATCTCGTGGCATGGCATCCAAAGTCCTCAATACAAAACGAGCGCAACACCTTGGTTATTAGAGGTTTAAATAACGATGAGATCATGGTTCGACAAATAGCCGGGGCAATGGCACGACGCATCGTGCATTTCAAAAGTAAAGGAATGAACGTTCGACAGGCTGAAGAAATAGGTTTCATTAAGTTCGGCTCTAGAGTAGACTTATTTTTACCTGAACACTATAAGGTCAAAGTGAATTTAGGCGATAGTGTGATTGGCTCTCAAAGCATTATTGCAGAGAAAAACTAGTTCAAAACATCCAGAATCTGTGTAAGGTTATGAATCTCGTAGGTTGGTTCTACTCTACCCTGCTTCTGCTCAGGATTAAACCAAACCTGATCTATACCTACTTTTTTTGCGCCGATTACATCAACTTCCAGATTGTCTCCTATCATCAATGCATCTTGCGCCCGAACCGAACATCGCTTTAAAGCAAGCTGAAAAATCTTCTTTTTTGGTTTACTTACCCCTGCCATCTCAGCCGTTATCATATCAGAAAAAAAGGGACTCAGCCCACTGTTGGCCATTTTAATCTCCTGAACCTCCTGGAAACCATTGGTTAGGATAATCATTCGATATCGATCTTTGAGAAAATCCAGGACTTCTTTTGTCCCTGGAATTAAATTCGTTTTTTGAGGAGATTGATCAAGGTAATATTTACTAATACTTTGGATTTCATCTTTTTCCCTGTACTGCAGCTTATAAAGTGTTCTTCTGAAGCGTTCTATGCGTAGGGTTTCTTTGCTCATTCTTCCCGATCTGTATGATGCCCAAAGGGTATCATTAAATTTCACATATGTTGCGTAGAACTCTTCAAATTCAAAAAGCTTTAATTCTGAAAACCATTCCCTGTAAATTTCTTTGAGTGTTTCTTTTGAGTTTTCATGAAAATCCCAAAGGGTATGATCGAGATCAAAGAAGAGGTGAGAATAGTTTTTCATAACCCGAAAAGGTGTGCAATAAACTTTAAAAATGGTTCTGATAGCAAAGTCAATATCACACTCCACAGAAAAAGAACAATAGTAAAAACTGGGATAATGCGTCGATCATTCCCATAAAACCCTACCGCTATAAAAACCATTACAGGTATTGAAAAAACTGGCATAAGAAAGGCCAAACCGGGTAAACCGTATCTTTTTCTGATGTGAACTAATTTTCGATTTCTTTTTGTAAACACTCTTTTTGCGGGTTTTTTCCTGCGCTTTACGAAATAGAGTGATTTCCACAAACTTATGATTGATCGTCCGAAATACTTAAAAACGATCAATCCAAAAAAACCACCACTGAATGTAATGAGAATAGTTTGAATTGGTGAGTAGCCCAGGGCCAATACCGCAATAGGAGTGTAAAGAAACTTAACCGTGCTCAGAAGCATCAATGAGATTATTTCCAGAGCTTCTATCATTTGTTACCAAAACTAAGGTCCCCAGCATCTCCTAATCCGGGTACGATATAAAAACTTTCGTTTAGTCCTTCGTCTACAGCCGCGGTATAGACGCTAATTTCGGTATACTTATTCAACAGGAAATCAATTCCTTCAGGAGCTGAAACAGCGGAGGCTATGATTATTCTTTCTGGAGTCCCGGATTGACCTATAAGTGAGTCTAACGCATCCGCTAAAGAACTTCCCGTTGCAAGCATGGGGTCAATCATAATCAGTACTTTGTTGTTAAGATTTGGACTCACAACATAATCGGTTTGAATTGAAATATTATCAGAACCTTCATTTCTATAAGCACCTACAAAAGCGCTGTCTGCGTTATCAAAAAAATTGAGAAACCCTTGATACATAGGGAGACCCGCTCTAAAAACTGTAGCCAACACAATTTCATCCTGAATTGACCATACTTTTTTTAGACCGAGAGGTGTCTGAACTTCTGTTTGAAAATAGTTTAATGATTTGCTGATTTCAAAGGCCATACATTCTCCTAGCCTTTTCAGGTTATTTCTAAAACGCAATCGGTTGATCTGAATTTCCTTATCTCGAAGTTCGGTTGTGAATTGATTTGCTACGGATGGTTCTTCCTCTAAGTTGTATACATTAGACCATCTCTTCATCTTTCTGGGTTAATTCAATGAGGTACGAAATTACCTTTTTATATACTGAGTTCCACCCCTTCCAATCACCCTCTTCACTCAAAGAATCATTGTGCCACAGGGATATGAATAGCCCGTTGTGTTGATAAACCATATCGATCCATTTCTTGAAATAATCGAATGCTGCAGAATAATCGACATTCATATAATATTTAAGAGTGGCCTCCATGAGATAAATTGGGAAAACCCTCAGATTCGTGGTTTCGTTTCTTTCCAAATCGAAAAAGAAAAAAGGCACACATACTCCAGCTCTGAATCCGGGCATTCCGGCAAATCCCATAGTGTAATCAGCTTTAAAACCGTTTTCAACAAGAGCCTGATAACCGGAGGGTATGAAAAATCTCAAAAAATGAGCTCTGCTCTCGGTTATGTCATGATGTGATACAGCTTCCAAACGCACTTTCTCACTTTGTACCAATTTGACATTTTTTGCAGAAGCATAAGAGTTATGCAAAGCCAGGCGAGCGTAATCTCCAAGGTGTTTCACTCTTTCCGCAACCATTGGATTGGTTATAGGCACATTCTTATCATTAACCCCATAATTGCCTACATGAATAAAGAATATGGTTTTCTTTTTATGGTTCAGAGGTAATTCCAGAATTTCATCAAAGGTGTCGAAAGGATCCTTTCGAATTCCTAAATGGCAGGAAAGTCTCTGTCCAATTTTTTCCAGATTACCCTGATACACATCCTTCAAATATCCTCCTACGTTTCTTACTATGCCTTTTCCAATATATGCAAAGACATAATCTACATCTATGGTATTGAGAAAATCAAATTTCCGTTCATGGAATGAGATGCTTTGACTATGTTCAAGAATGTGCTCCTTAAGCATATTGGCCCATACCTGAACAACAGGAGTATCAAAAAGCTGGTTTTTATGTCCAAAAGAGTCCCATGGATCAAACCTGTCATGTTTATCAACTTTATGAGCTAAATACTCTTCATACCTGCTGAGCATATAAAAACAAGCACTGAAAATATCAAATCCAATGCTGGACGAATTGGGGAATAACACGGTTATTTCATCCTTTCTGGAAACTGGCGGATACTCTGTTCGGATTTTCTTTTCAGCCACCCAACCCGAAGGTGATATATTGATGGCATCTCTGAAATGATTGTTTGAATAGTTAATTACAATTTCAGAAACGTCACCCTCAATTCTTTCTAAATACTTCCATTCCAGATTCCATAGATCGTTAAAAAGGAATCTCAGGACATAGTCCAGTCTCACCGAAGATTGATCTGTGTAAACACCTATCATTACTCTTTAAATTATACCCTCGTCTCTGAAGCTGTAGTATCCCTTACTACTCAGAATAATATGGTCTAAAACACTAATATCCAGAATTTTACCGGCCTCTACCATTTTAGTGGTCAAACTGATGTCCTGAGGACTTGGATTAAGGTTACCGGATGGGTGGTTATGACTTAAAATAATGCTGACTGCAGAAAGTTGAATAGCATGTTTGAAGATCAATCGAACATCTGCCACAGTCCCGGTTATTCCACCTCGGCTTATTTGCTTAACCTCCAAAACACTATTCGACCTGGACATATAAAGCACCCAAAACTCCTCATGGTCCAGATCTTCCATATGCATTTTCAGGATTTTTTGTGCCGTTGAGCTGCTTGTAATCACTTGATTATCAAAGGGTTCTTCCAGTGCTCTTCTTCGTCCTAACTCCAGGGCGGCAATGATGTTAACTGCCTTGGCCTGTCCAACTCCTCTAAATTTTTGCAAGTCCGACAGGGATTTTTTCGAGAGCACACTTAACCGTTGATCGGAATGATGCAATATTTGTTTGGAAAGCTCTACCGCGGTGAGTTTCCTACTTCCCGATCCGATCACAATAGCGAGGAGTTCTGCGTCCGACAGGGATTTTTGTCCATGCTTAGCTAATTTTTCCCTGGGTCGGTCATCTTCTGCCCAGGATTTGATGGAAAGATGATCGGGTTGCCATTCTGTGCTCATCAGACCAAAATAAGAAACAAAAAAAAGCCCGACTGTTATCGGGCTCTTCAATTTCTTTTTTTGGACTTACAGGTTATTGGCATGCTTTGCCAATGAAGATTTCAGGTTTGCTGCCTTATTGCGATGAATGACATTTCGTTTGGCCAGCTTATCCAGCATAGCGAACACCTTAGGTAATTTCTCCGAAACCTCATTCTTATCTTCCGAATTGCGGATCGCCTTGATCGCATTTCGGGCCGTTTTATGATAGTATTTATTCTGTTCTCTTCTGGTTTCAGAAGACCTAATTCTTTTTAGTGCTGACTTATGATTTGCCATGCTTATTGTTTTCATTAAAAAGTTGCACTCCGTAGGGGAATCGAACCCCTGTTACCAGGATGAAAACCTGGCGTCCTAACCCCTAGACGAACGGAGCATATTTTTAGGGGTGCAAATATATTATTTTTTCAATACCGTCCGATTAAAACTTAAGCTCTAGCTCTACTTGCGTTCTCTGCTGCTCATTTTAAAGCCCATTCTTTTTGATGTAGGCAACTTAATGTTAGTGGCTAATTGCTTAACCTGATTCAAGGTAACAAGTTGAACTTTTTCATATTGAGGTACATGCAAATCAAATCTCAACGAGTAGTTTATGGCGGACTCTACCAGTTCAAGCCAATATTCCTGAGATAATTGCTGTTCGCCAAAATTGAAGTACTGATGGTTAAACACTCCTTTTCCTTCAGTAAAGAAATGTCGGTCTGCATTGATAAAAATGCGGGCAATAAGAAAGCCCATGTCGTTCAACCTGTTGTATTTGAACGAGTCAGCCAAAAAATTATAGATATGGACAATCCCGCAATACTCTGCCCCTCGGTTTTTTCGAACGTAAGACATTTCGTGAATGAAATGGTCTTTCTCAAACGCAAAAACATTGGAATGCAGATAAAAAAGCAGTACATCACCTCCAAAGTTTAATAGGGCGCTAAAATCACCTGTATCGGCATATTTAATAATTACCCGTTCGTCGTGGTTCTTGATGTACTCGCTATAATCGTTTTCAATCCGTTGAAGAACACCTTTAAGTTGCTTGAATTCACCCTGGGAAGCGCTGTAAACTTCCTGTTTGATTCTGGACTTTGAGGCCAGTGTTTCGAAAATCTCTTGTCTCTTGCTGCCCATGATTAATATGCTTTGGCAAATAGCACTTTGCATTTAGCCGGATTGCGCGTTAAGATACAAGGACCATCAGGTTCAGCTCCTTCCAAAGGTATGAGTCTGATAGTTGCTTTGGTCATTTCTTTAATTCTCTCTTCTGTTTCTCGTTTGCCATCCCAGTTTGCCCATACAAAGCCTCCTTCCTCATTAATTCTTTTCTCAAATTCTGACCAATTTTTGGCCACATGGGTCGCGCTTTGCTTGTGATTTTGGGCTTTGACAAAAAGTTTACTCTGAATTTCACCCATTAAGTCTTTAATCTTAGATGCCAATCCCGCCTGATCAACGATCTCCTTGGAAAGTGTATCTCGTCTTGCTACTTCAACCGTTCCTTTCTCCATATCCCTTGGCCCTATTGCAATCCGCACTGGGACACCCTTAAACTCGTATTCCGAAAACTTCCACCCCGGCTTGTAAGTATCCCTGTCATCATATTTTACACTCAAACCTAATTCCTGTAACTCTTTTTTAAGCTGACGGGCATAATCACTGATTAGATTCAGTTGCTCCTCATTTCGGTAAATTGGAACGATTGCTACATGTATTGGGGCTAAATTGGGGGGAAGGACTAAACCGTGATCATCGGAATGGGTCATAACCAATGCTCCCATTAGTCGTGTGGACACACCCCAACTGGTAGCCCAGACGTATTCCTGAGATCCTTCCTTAGTAGCAAATTTAACATCGAATGCCTTTGCAAAGTTTTGTCCCAAAAAATGAGAAGTTCCTGCCTGTAAGGCTTTTCCATCCTGCATTAGTGCTTCGATACAGTACGTCTCCTCAGCCCCTGCAAATCGTTCACTTTCCGTTTTCACTCCCTTTTCAACTGGTATAGCCATAAAATTCTCAACAAAGTCAGCATAAACATCCAGCATTTGCTCCGCCTCAGCTATGGCCTCTTCGCGCGACGCATGTGCGGTATGTCCTTCCTGCCAAAGAAACTCTGCCGTTCTTAAAAACAACCTGGTTCTCATTTCCCATCGCACAACGTTTGCCCATTGATTGATCAGTAGCGGAAGATCTCTGTAGGATTGAATCCAGTTTTTATAGGAGTTCCAGATTATCGTTTCTGATGTCGGCCTAACAATCAGCTCCTCTTCGAGTTTTGCAGAAGGATCCACAACCACACCTTTTCCTTCCTCATCATTTTTCAGTCTGTAATGTGTCACTACAGCGCATTCCTTGGCAAAGCCTTCAACATGATCTGCTTCTTTGCTCAGGTAGGACTTGGGAATAAATAGAGGGAAATATGCATTCTGATGGCCAGTATCCTTAAACATCTTGTCTAATTGTGCCTGCATTCTCTCCCAAATAGCATAACCGTAAGGCTTTATCACCATACAACCTCTAACATCGGAATTCTCGGCAAGATCAGCCCGAACAACAAGCTCGTTATACCATTTCGAATAATCCTCTGAACGTTTTGTTAACTTTTCTGCCATTAACTCTGTTTTTAACGGCCAAAATTAGCCAATTAAGAACTCTGGATCTGGTAACATAACCGGATAAATCAACCAAATCGGTATGATTATTGTTATATTCACAGTATGTTACGTGTCCTCTTCATATCAATTCTATCATTTTTTGTATTCTCATCCTGCACGGTCAATAAGTACTATGTTCAGGAAGGTCAACCTTCATCATTTCTTTATTCTAACGAACTACCTGGTATTCCTTCATTTGAAGATACAAGCTATACCTATTACGAAGAGAATTACTACGTAACTCCGATTGATGAGAAAAACGCACAGGAACAATTGGCGCTTTCCAGAAAATGGGATAACAGTATCACAACACCAACTTTGAATTGGAGTATCGGATTCCAGGCTTTTCCTTATGCATTTTCTCCATGTGGATATAACCCTTATGGACTAAGTTTAGGAGTAAGTTTCGGAAACCCTTGGCTATATGATCCATGGAGGAATCCTTACATGACATGGAGGTTCAGATCAATAAATCACCCAATGTTTTATTCTAGCAGATTCTGGTCACCTTTTTATCCTGATCCGTTTTATGCCCACAGTTTCTATGATCCTTTTTGTAATACTGGTGCTGGTTTTGGATTCTATGACCCATTTTATTATGACCCTTTCTATTTTTCGTCTTATTCCTGCCCCAGTTATTACGGGCCCGGACCTTCAGTCAGTAGTGGATATAACGGTTCTTCCAATACCGGAGGCAGAAATCTCGGTTATCAACATCCGATCACCCAGTATACGGTTATAAAAGTGCCGAACTCCGCAGGAGATGGAAACGGTGGTTCTAACGAAGGTAAAAACCCGACAAAACCAAAATACACGCCGAAAATTCATGAGGCACCTCCTCCCAATAATATTGCGATAAATCCTTCTCCAGGAAGCAGTAGCCCGAAAGTTAAAAATAGATTTAACCAAGTCGCTACTCAGGAAAAATCTAAAAATCAAGACCTTAATACCCAGATTCCAACTGTAGCTACTGATCCACGGTTTGCCCCAGAAAAAGAGCCTGAAAAAAAGAATTATTCTTACAGTAGGCCGGTAAAATCCAACAGTGCTGTCAAGAAATACTCTTCGTCCTATAACCATCAGAAAAACACAACAGAACGCCGAGGAAGTAATTTTAAAGCAATATCTCGACAGCCAACATATCGACAGCCAACAAACAACAGGCCGACCACAACTACTTCTCCAAGTAGATCCTATAGGAATACTTCTACCCCTTCACGAAATGATGCGCGCCCAGCAACCAGAACATCACGACCGTCTTCTCGGCCAGCACCTTCAAGGTCGAGTGCACCCAGAGCAACTCCATCTCGTCCATCTTCCCGACCAACACCTTCAAGGTCGAGTACACCCAGAGCAACACCGTCTCGTCCGTCTTCCCGACCTACACCTTCAAGGCCGAGTACACCCAGAGCAACTCCTACTCGTCCTCGAGCGGCTAGCGGGTCAGGTATTAAACCCCGATAATATTACTTAATTAATTCGGCGAACTTTTCAGATTCTTCAATGGCAAGCTGCTGATCTACAAGTATTCTGCCACTGTGTTCGTCAACGATAACCTTTTTCCTTGCTCCAATGTCAAGGATTCTTTGAGGTGGAATTTGAATGTATGATCCTCCCGCCGAGTCTCTCTCAATAGATACCACAGCCAGACCATTTTTTACCTTATTCCTAATTCTCTTGTAAGCCGTAAGAAGACGGTCTTCTATATGCTTTTCTGCGTCAGATGAAGCTTTAATGAGTTTTTTCTCTTCTTTCTCTGTCTCTTTAACGATTCCGTCCAGCTCCTCATTTTTATGCTTGAGTTCTGATTCTTTTTCACCAAGCTCCGCTTCTGCCAATGCTAGAATTTCATTTTTTGACTCAATCTTAGCCTGTGCTTCTTTAATTCGCTTTTCAGCCAGTTGAATTTCCAGAGTTTGATATTCAATCTCTTTGTTCAATGAGTCAAACTCTCTGTTATTGCGGACGTTTTTTTGCTGAGATTCATATTTCTTAATCATCTCAAGGGACTCCTTAATGAGGTTTTTCTTATCCGAGATGGACTGATTCAACTCATCGATATCCCCTTTCATTTTTCCTATCCTGGTAGACAACCCGGCAATTTCGTCTTCGAGATCCTGAATTTGCAATGGGAGTTCTCCCCGAATAGTTCTAATCTTATCTATTTCAGAATCAATTAGTTGTAGTCTAAAGAGAGCTCTCAACTTGGCTTCAACTGACATGGTTTTTGGGTCTACTGTTTTTTTTGCCATCTGATTAATAATAATTTACAGGATTGGTGTTGACTTTGGAAAAATGGACGGCAAAGGTAGCCAAATTTTGCTTTAATAATCTCGCTATTACTGATGTTGTAAACTGTTCACTTTCATAATGGCCAATATCCAGAATAGTGATTTTTCCTTCGCTCCCGAAAAAGTCGTGATATTTGAAATCAGAACTAAGAAAAACATCAGCTTTCTGTTGAATGGCATCACTTAGGAGAAAGCTACCACTACCACCACATAGTGCTACAGTTTCAATTTCATCTTTGTGCAAATCAGTATGGCGAATTACAGGGGCTTTAAATGTCAGTTTAACCATATCCATAAAGTCAGTCGTTTTCATAGGAGCCTTCAGGTTTCCGATTATTCCAGAACCTATCTCAGGATTGGTATTGGACAGTTGAATAATATCGAATGCAACCTCTTCATATGGATGTACACTTTTTAATTCCGTTATTATTCTATTCTGCAGATGTGATGGAAAAATCATCTCGAGCTTTACCTCCTTTTCTCTTGCCAGTTTATCATGTTGACCTTTAAATGGTTCACTTCCCGGAAGAGGCTTGAATGTGCCGGTTCCACTTACGGTAAAACTGCAGGAGTCATAATTTCCTATCCTTCCAGCTCCAGTTAAGGATAAAGAATCTCTGATGGAATCGATATAATCCGGCGGACAGAATGTAATTAGCTTTTTAAGTGTATTCTCCTTGGCCCTTAGAATTTTTGTTTCTCTCAGTCCCAAACGATCGGCAATTTCGCCATTTACCCCACCAGCTATTGCATCCAGATTGGTATGGGCCGAATAGATCATTATGTCATTTCTAATAGCCTGTAATACTATGCGCTCCTGCATCGATGAGCCAGATATTCTTTTCAAACCCCGAAATAATAAAGGGTGATGCGTAATAATCAGGTTGCACTTTTTTTCAATTGCTTCCTGTATTACCTCTTCTGTAACATCAAGACTAAGCAGCGCGGCTTGAATCTCTTTTTCAGGCTCCCCAATCTGTATCCCTGTGTTGTCATAGGCCTCCTGATAAATCATAGGAGCAAATTGATTGAATATTGCAACTAACTCTTTAAGTTTCATCGTTCCTGGTTCAATAGTTTCTTAGCCAATATTATTACTTTGTTGACGATGCGCATAATTCGGTTTCTGCTCTTTCCATTTGCATTTATCTACGGCATAGTTACAGGTATCAGAAACTACCTGTACAATTTGGGGTACATCCAATCCCACAGTTTTCCTATACCTATTATAAAAGTGGGAAACTTAAATACAGGAGGAACCGGCAAAACACCCATGACCCAATATCTGGCCACCTCAATGCCGCAATCAAAAAAGGTCGGTATACTAAGCAGGGGGTATCGAAGAAAAACAAGGGGCTTTATCAAGGCTAACGCAAACAGCAAAGCTTCAGAGATAGGGGATGAACCACTACTTCTTTACAATAACGTTCCCGGAGTCGAAATAGCAGTGTGTGAAGACCGAAAGGTTGGAATAGAAAACATAACTCAGGGATCTACACTTGATCTCATCATACTGGATGACGCATTTCAACAGAGAAGAATCATAGGAAATATCGAGATTCTTCTTACAACTTATGCTCAGCCTTACTATAACGATCTTATGCTTCCTACTGGCAATTTGAGAGAATTTATAAGTGGCAGAAAAAGAGCTGACCTCATCATCGTTACAAAATGCCCTCCGGATATTGACAAAGCGGAAATGGAAGGAATAAAAGAAAAGTTGAGACCTTTCCGGAACCAAAAGGTCTTATTCAGCATATTGAAATACAACAGTTTACAGCAGAGCATTAATGCGAATGATCAGGCAGATACGAGGATTAACATTATTCTAGTTACAGGAATTGCCAATGCAAAAGGATTAAAAAACCATCTTTCCGGTCTATACAATATCGAGCACCATTTTGAATTCAGAGATCATCACCCATTTAGTAGTCAGGACCTTCACAAAATCCATCACACTCATTCTAATGCCCCCGACAATACACTTATTGTTACTACCGAAAAGGATTGGGTCAAAATTGAACCACTACTCTCTGCAGAATACAAAAAGCATTGGGTAGTTCAAACCATAGAAGTTGAATTTTTAGATGGTGGTGAGAAAGATTTGAGAAAGGTTATTGATGATAAAATTAAATCTAATGAAAGCATCATTTGATTTTCTTAGGAAGAGATTTGTAGACTACAAACTAGATTTTGGACTGGTTCTTGGAAGCGGACTTGGGAAATTGACCGAGCAGACCAAGGTTATTGATCGCATAGCTTATGCGGAAATCCCTGAGTTTCCTGTTTCAACAGTCATTGGTCATAAAGGGGAGTTTGTTGTTTCTCAAATAGGGTCAAGAAAAGGATTGATTCAAAATGGTCGCTTCCACTATTATGAGGGCCTGGAAATGACGCAGCTTGCATTGCCTATAAGGCTCATGGCCAAGTTGGGTGTAAACCAGCTCTACCTGACCAATGCAACTGGTGGTGTAAATGAAGAATATCAAATCGGCGATATCATGATCATCACCGATCATATTAATCTCTTACCCACAAATCCATTAATAGGACCAAATGATGATGAATTAGGGCCGCGCTTTCCGGATATGAGTATGGCATATAGCCCCCGTCTCATAAAAAAAGCTCTAAGCATTGCGGAGTCCATGAATGTTAGCGTACAAACCGGAGTATACTCCTGTGTTACAGGGCCCTGCTTTGAGACACCTGCAGAGTACAAATATTTAAGGTTAATTGGGGCAGACGCAGTAGGTATGTCCATTGTTCCTGAAGTAATTGCTGCAAGACACGCAGGAATGGAGTGTTTTGGTGCTTCTGTAATCACTGATCTCGGTACTCCCGGCCAAATTGAAGAAGTTTCTCATGAAAATGTTCTTGAAGTAGCCGCAAAAACAGGTAAGATACTCGGAAAAATTCTCCTTAAGATGATCGAAACGAATAGCTAATTTTGCCTTCTAAAAATTTCCGAATAAGTGGAATATGATCTTACCGTTGGACTCGAAGTCCATTTGCAACTAAATACCAATACGAAAGCATTTTCATCAGATGTTAATCGCTATGGCGACAGCCCTAACTCCAACATCAGTCCTGTTTCCCTCGGACACCCTGGTACTCTTCCCCAGCTGAATGAGAATTCAGTGCAATTTGCCATCATGTTGGGTTTAGCCTGTGGAAGTAAAATCACAGAATTCAACAAATTCAGCAGAAAGAACTATTTCTATGCCGACTTGCCTAAAGGATATCAAATAACTCAGTATGACACCCCTATTTGCACGGGTGGAGAAATATTGTTGGAGCTGGAAGGAATATCGGAAAAAACAGTACGGATAAGTCATATCCAGATTGAGGAAGATTCCGGAAAGAGTATTCATGATCAGGATCCATATTTTACACTAATAGATTTAAACCGGGCCGGTGTACCTCTGCTTGAGATTGTCTCCATGCCGGACATCACTTCTGGAGAAGAAGCATATGCTTATTTAATGAAAATCAGAAAGTTAGTTCGCCACCTCGGAATCAGTGATGGAAATATGGAAGAGGGTTCATTGCGATGCGATGCCAACATCAGTATCAAACCCAGAGGAACCAAAAAGCTTGGCCAGAAAGTGGAGGTTAAAAATATGAACTCTATGCGAAATGTAAGAAAGGCCATTGAGTTTGAAGCCAAAAGACAACAGCAGTTGCTTGAGCAAGGTGGAAAAATCGACCACGAGACCAGAACTTTTGACGCTACTACGGGTACGACCTTTGGGATGAGGAGCAAGGAAGAATCCAATGACTACAGGTATTTTACAGAACCAGATTTAACCCCTGTATTGGTAGATAGTGATATGATCCAATCCATTCAAAAACAAATTCCATTACTTCCAGATGAGATCCACCGAATTATGACCAAAGAACACGGGCTTAGCACCTATGATGCAAGTGTCATTGGAGAATCCAGAGCCAATTCTGAGTTTTATTTCGATATCGTAAAATCTATCTCAGATTACAAAGCGGTGGCCAATTGGTTAATGGGTCCGGTTCGATCATATCTCAATCAAAATGCCATTTCCATCAAAGACCTTCCTTTAAATGCCGGTCAAATAGCTGCAATTCTCAAACTCATCAAGGACGGAAAAGTCAGCCACTCCGCAGCCTCCGGAAAACTCTGGGAGTACTTGTTGGATAATCCGGATAATGTTCCAGAAGAAGCAGCAACGAAGTTAGACCTCATCCAACAGAGTTCGGCTCAGGATCTTGAGAACATCATTTTAGAAGCGTTGCAGGAAAACCCGGAAGAAAATGATCGACTGGCAAATGGCGACATGAAACTGGTTGGCTTTTTCATGGGACAAATAATGAAGAAAACCCGAGGAAAAGCCGATCCGAATATCAGTAGAAAAATTTTATTAAAACTTACACAAAATGATTAGCACCAGACTATTATCTGCATTTGTTCTTTCTTTCATCCTCTTCTCTTGTGATACAACTTCCGATGTAGGTGTCGAATTGAATGAAGGTGAAATCATGGTAAAGGGTTCCATTGAGAACCTGGAACCCCGGGAAATAACGCTGGACTATGTCACTAACGGTGGGACTTTTCCAGTCGATACTGCTCAAATTAATGAAAATGGTGACTTTGCTTTTAGAACCGAATTGCCACAGGAAGGTATTTATAGAATAGTGTTTAACCACAAGACTCAAATCCCTCTTATTCTGGATACCGGAGATCAGGTAGAAGTATATGCAGATGCGGACAACATAACTTCTGACTATGACATTCGCGGGTCTGGTGAATCGGTTTTCCTCAGCAATCTAAGCACTCATCAATCAGTGTATTACAAAAAGATGGACAGCCTGAGAATTGCTATGGAAAATGCTCAAAGCATGCAGGACAAGAGTAAATATGCTGTAATCATTAATGACCGCATTGCCACAATAGAAACTTATACCAATCATCTTAAAGCATTTATTGACGAGCATCCGGGGTCAATCGCTTCATACATCTGTGCCACTCAGCTGAGTTTTGAAACAGATGAGAGACATCTATTGATGGTTGATAGTGCTTTGGGTGTCGAGCATCCGCACTTTGAGTTTTATCCGGATTTTCATGATAGAGTGGCTACTTTGCGCCTTGGTAAAGTGGGTTCAGCGGCTCCAGATCTTACCTATTCTGATCCAGATGGCAATCTGAGATCTCTATCGGAGTTAAAAGGCAGTTATGTGCTGATAGATTTTTGGGCTTCCTGGTGTAAGCCTTGCAGAATTGAAAACCCAAATGTTGTCTCAGTCTATTCAGATTTTAAAAGCAAGGGGTTTGAGATTTTTGGTGTATCGCTTGACAAAGACAGGCAGGCCTGGGTAAAAGCTATTGCTGATGACGGAATCACATGGATGCAGGTTAGCGATCTAAAAGGATGGCAATCTGAGGCGGCAGCTAAATACGGAGTCCAGAGTATTCCGGCCACTTTTCTGATTGATCCAAACGGAATTATCATCGATAAAAACCTCAGAGGAGCAGCTTTGCGGGAACGCTTATCCGAACTCTTAAATTCATAAAAAAAGGGGCCGAAAGCCCCTTTAAGTTTATCTCGTTTTTTCTTAACGAACGACTACAAATTTACCTGTCTTGGTTTTTCCCCCTTTGGTAACGGTAAGAAAATAGGTTCCGTTTACAAGGTCGGCAATTCCTAATTCAATTCGTTGTTCTCCTTCTACTGCAAATGCCCTTTTCTGCTTTACAGTTCTTCCCTGAAGATCCAGTATAGTAGCCTCAAATTCTCCTTGCGGCCCCACGAGGTCAAACGATAAAACATTGGTTGTAACGGGATTCGGATATACCGACATTCCAATTTCGTCCTCACCAAAGGTGCCGAAATCAAAGTTGTCTTCATCTTCTATCCCGACCAGATTGTCCGTTGACCATATTCCGCGTCCCCAGGTACCAGCATAGAACATTCCATAGTTGGAAGCCTCATTGAATGGAAGTTTTTGCTGAACAAGATCTGTTACAACAGTACGTCCGATTTCCGGAGCGTCAAAACTCCACGTGATGGTGCCCGCATCTATATTATCACATGTGTAAATTCCGAGTTCCGTCCCAAGAAGCACCTGCTGCGGATTGTTGATATTATATTCACCATCATACACGGGAAAGTCCTCGAGGTCTCCCTGCAGATTTCTTGAGATGGTCTGAGCTGATGACTGGGTAGAAATTGCATTACTTATTTCGAAAACATGGTTTACATTTCGATAACCTCCTCCCGTTACCAAGAGTTTCTCATCATCTGTTGGATGCAGGGCCAGTCCGGAGGCAGCTCCACCTGACACACTAAAAATTCTCGTAGCCACAAGGTCCACCTTATCGTCATCCTCATAAAGGTTGTCCATACCGTCAATCCTGTATACCGCACCCTGCGTATTTCCGACGAACATAGACTTACCATCTCGCGAAAACTCAAAAGACAATGGCGTCCCAATAGGCATGACCACTGCCGGAGGGGCATTTCTAACCTCAATCCAGGAAAAGGTGGCCGACGTTTTTAAGGCATCTCTAGTAAACAAAAATCCATTTTGAAGATTGACTACCAGCATTGTTTGAACAGAATCGACAAATGGAACAGTATCGCCAGTTGTGATACTGGTCGGTAAAGTATAGGATAACGGAATATCCTGATTGGAACTGTTCATGAAAACTTCATCACCTGCTGCAAAGGTTACCTGATAATGAACGTTCACACCTGATCCTACCGTAGGTGGAGCGTCCCATCGAATTGAGTATTCTCCCGTCGTGTAATTGATCGTTCCGACCTGCTTATTGCCCTGATATAAAATACCGTTGGCATCTCTATCTGTAGCCCGCTGATTCAGAACAACATCATCATATCGGAAAGTTCCGGGCACAAACCGCCCGTTTGGCTGAGCGCGCCCGGCTATATTGATGATGTGCACTCCTTCAAACAAAGTATTATTCCCGTTTCCAGTCCCTATGAGGGCATCAATGGTATCCACAATAAAGTAAAGGGAATCTTTACTGGTAGAGTCTCTGGTATTCTCCCATAGTCGAACCACGGTCCAAAATGGACCGGAACCACCTTCGTTAATAAGGTCTGCAGAACCGCTTTCTGTTAGTTTTACAACAACTCCTCTTTGAGATGTAACAAAAGCAATTGGACCTATTGTTGAAACCTGGCAATCGAAACCATCTCCTCCATTAATTCGAGTTCCGCTTCGGGGATATAATGGATCACTGGGATTTAACAAGTGGGTTCCATTATCCTGTGTTCCACCAATGACCTGACCGTCAGCAGAGGTTGCAATACCATAATACTGAGTTGTGGTGAAGTTCCGATTCACATCAAAGAATTCCGCCTGAGTTGTCGCATTGTTGCTCCTTGAAATACCTCCGTCGTGTGCCATGTACATGACCGCATCATCGTGCTGACTGTGCAAAAAGAAATGCTTGTCAGCATGAACATACTTCTGTATAGGTGCAAGACCTTCATTTATACTGAGCCAACTAATCCAAGACCCCTCTACAAGGTATGTACCGACCGCACCTAATGCTATTCTATCACAATTATTCGGAAAAACTGAAAGTGCCTGATTGTATTCCACCGGATTAACCAAATAAAAATTAGTCGTAAAATTTGGGTCGATAATATCTGACGGGGGTAACGGTTGGAATTGAAACCAATTCTCTCCTCGGTCATCAGAACGAAAAACAAAAGGGCCAGCTTGACCGGAATTTCCTCCAGTCGATGAAGAGGCGAAAGCATATACAATGTTATTGTCCAAAGGGCATTCCCTTATACTCATTCGATTTAGGGAATTCAGAGGATAAACAGGTTGAGTAGAGGCCGGAACATATGAACCACTGTCTGCTCCGGAAGAACTGTAGTATATCGAGTTGTTATACGAAACTATTACCCGGTCATCATTAAGAACAACCACATCTTCAATTGTACCCTGAAATGGAAATCCCCCTAAATTTGTAAACGGTTGATTCCACGTGTCTCCCCGGTCCTCTGAAACCCATAATCCATTTCCCGTAGCAGCATACAGGGTGTAAACGCCATTGGAGTTCTTCGACTTTGAAACTCCCATTCGGTTGACATAACTCCATCCATCATTTGGGGTCATAAAATCGGGAACTGTTTCTTGCAATTGTGTCCAAGTGCTTCCATTATCCGTAGATCTAAATATTCCCTGTCCGGGAAGATCTCCTGAACTAACACTATATAAATTTTCATTAAAATTACTTCCTGAGCCTGCATACAGCACCCCATCGCCATCCTGAACAAGGCTACCAATAATTTGGGTGGGCCAATCCAGGCTGACATGAACCCAACTATTTCCACCGTTGGTAGATCGGAACAGACCACCTGTTGTAGAACCCGCCCACAATAGATCTGGATTGTCTTTGTCGATCAGCATAGCCCTGGTTCTTCCTCCGATGTTATCCGGACCCATAGAAGTCCATTGAAGATTCAAGGCTGAGCGTTTGTAGCTTCTTGATTTTACCTGATCCAAAGATCCAAGATAGTCCTGAACTTCAAACTTTCCTGTGACCGGATTACTTCTCATTATATCAAAAAAGGAAGTGTTATATTCTGAACCGGTGCCAATAAGTTGTTTTGAATTTCTCGGTGAATAAGAACTCTCTTGATTGGATGTAAGCAGATAAGCAGAGGCTGTTAATAATACTATGCCAGCAATGGCGGCTAAATATCTTATCATAAAGTCGTGATTTTGAAGTGTGCCAAATTAACTTTTTTTTACCATTCAGTAAACAGATAGAATGGGTAAATGGTTTGCTCCTTATTAAACGGTGTGATTTTTTTATTAAGGGAAAATCAGAGGTGCTTTTCTGCATGGTAAGATGACCTTACCAATGCACCACTTTCAACAAACTTAAAACCCATAGACAGGCCTATGTTCCTCAGGTTTTCAAACTCTTCTGGTTTGACAAATTCCTTTACTGGCAAATGAGCTTTTGTAGGCTGTAAATATTGTCCGATAGTTAGGATATCCACGTCAGCATTTCTTAAATCTTCCATAGCTTCAACAATCTCTTCGTGGCGTTCACCTAACCCCAACATTATCCCACTTTTAGTTTTCATCCCACCATCTTTCAATCTTTTTAGAGCCTTGAGGCTGCGGTCAAAACGAGCTTGTACTCTAACTTTTTTTGTAAGTCGACGCACAGTTTCAATATTGTGAGACACAACCTCAGGGGCTACATCGATGATTCGTTGAAGGTTATCCCATCTGCCCGCGAAATCAGGTATTAAAGTTTCTAGAGTTGTTTGTGGGCTAATCTTTCTTACCATATTGATTGTTTCAACCCAATGGATACTTCCCCCATCTTCCAGGTCGTCGCGGTCAACAGATGTTATTACGCAATGTTTTACTCCCATCAGTTTGACGGAAGATGCCACTCTGAGCGGTTCTTTTGGATCAGGAGGTAAAGGACGTCCGGTAGCGACGGAGCAAAATCCGCAAGATCTTGTACAAATATTGCCAAGAATCATAAATGTAGCTGTACCGGCACCCCAACACTCCCCCATATTCGGACAATGCCCGCTTTCACAAATGGTATGAAGTTTATGCTCTTCAACAACACTGCGGACCTTTTTGTAATTTTCGCCAACGGGTAGTTTTACCCTCAACCATTTTGGTTTTTCGCGAGTGAATTCTCCGTCAGGATTGTGTTTCTGACGAATTTGTTCTTCTGTTATCTTGTACATGGATTATCTTTTCTTTTTACCGAAGATATATGCCGCATAGAATGTCACCCAAACCTGATGATTGTTCGCATTGTACAACAACTCAGTTTCTTTGTAAAAAACATCTACTGCAGCCCCGGCCTCTATCATCTTCAGCCGGTCATCTTCAGGTTCAAACTCAAAATTGAATGCAAATTTCGCGTGCCCGCCGGGTACGAGTTCTATTTCACTTAACCCATGAACGAAGGAAGCTCTGCCTAAAATTGAGGCCTTGAAGTGAACATCAGGGTCATATCTTTCTATTTCTCGTGAGCCAGCTCCATCACTACCCACTACTTCGAGGTAGACTGGTTTTAAGAAGCCCACAGACAAGCCCACGACATAATTGTAGCTGATCTCTACGCCCTTTTTCAATTCTTTACCGAAGATTACATTTTGCCGTCCGAGTCCAAGTCGAAGGTTCGTTAGGGTATTTATCTTTCCGTATCTAAAGGCCAGCGCATCGGGGCTATTTGTTATTCTTTTCTCTTTTTGATGACGAAGATTGAGAATATCAACGTTCCAGATTCGCTTCTTTGAGCCTGTCAGGTGCTGGCCATAACGTATCGTTCCGCCAAAACCATTTGAATGAAGAAATCCTCCAAAACTCCATTCGGATCTATAAAAAAGTTTGATATCCTCTACGGGTCTCATGGACTCCTGAGAAAGAATGCTGATTGGTAGAAAAAAAATTAAAATTAAGATCGCCCTCACCGTGTTCAAATATAACGATTACTGCATACCTTGTAATAGTTATTGTTGGTAGGGTAAACGCTTAGTTAAAGAAAAGGTTTGTTGTGCGTTGCTTAAGGTTAAAGTAATTACCTCTTGTAGTAACCTTTAGTTTGAGTTGTCTTTCCATAGGCCGGGCACGGCTGATGGCTCTTACAAGAAGTGGCGACCATTCCAGCTGCAAAAAGTATCAAAAATAAAAGGGCTCTTTTCTTCATGGTTGGATATCGTTCAGTTGCAAATGTATCAATTTAATCCTTAGACTTTTGCAGTAATTGAAACGGACAATATTCGTTAACATTGTTAAAACTACACGCATTGTCGGTAAATGTTCAAATCCACAGCTCCTGGAAGAGTTTATTAAAAGAAGAGTTTCAGAAGAGCTACTTCGAGAATCTTGTTATCAAACTCAGAGAAAGGAAGAGTCAAGCCACAGTATATCCACGAGGCGGCAGAATATTTGCTGCATTTAATCATACCCCACCTGAAAATGTAAAGGTCATAATTGTAGGGCAGGATCCTTATCATGGTGCTGGTCAAGCAAACGGGTTTAGCTTTTCAGTAAATAAAGGGGTGAGGCAACCTCCATCATTGAAGAACATACTCAAAGAGCTTGAGAGCGATTTAGGAATTCCCATTCCAGATGTATTCAATGGAGATCTTACGCCCTGGGCCAATCAAGGTGTATTGCTTTTGAACGCCATTTTGACTGTAGAACATGGAAATCCATCTTCTCATAAAAATCTGGGCTGGCAACTTTTCACAAATCGAATTATGGAATTGCTCTCCGAATCTTATGAAAATCTTGTTTTCATTCTTTGGGGTGCTTTTGCACAAGGCAAATCTCATTTAATAGATCCAAAGAAGCACCTCATCATAAAAAGCCCTCACCCATCTCCATTTTCAGCTCACAAAGGTTTCTTTGGAAGCAAACCCTTCAGCAGGACTAATGCGTATCTATTGAAACATGATAAGCCTGCCATAAATTGGGCGCTTTAAATGAAACTGTTCCGTCTCAAGATACTTCTGTTCTCATTATTTATCTCCACGACTTTGCTCAGTCAGGAAAAAATTTCAACAACATGGCTTTATACTGATGGAATGCCTGATAGAAAGCTATTAAAATATCAACCCAACACAAAAATATCGGATTCAGCTGCAGTTATTCGCGAGGCTAGGAATTACGTATCCTACCTTCATAACAATGGCTACCTGGAGGCTTCCATTGACTCTTTTATCATTGAGCAGGGTGAAGCTGAAATTAAAATATATGTGGGAAATAAAATCGAAGATGTTCAGCTCAACATATCTGAAGTAGATGAGGAAATCATGACAAAATCCGGTTACCGAGATAAGTTTATTGCACGAACGCAGTTTTCAAGTGCCTTTGTCTCCAGGTTTTTTGAAAGTATAATCAGCTATTGTGAAAACAACGGATATCCCTTTGCGCGCATAAGATTAGATAGTGTGAGGGTGGATGTTGGAGAGGTTAATGCCATGGTTTTATTGGACAAAGGACCTTTATACCGCATCGATTCTATTCAGATTATTCGGGAAAAGGTTAAACTAACTGATTACTACATACAGAACGTTATCGCCATCAGGAAAGGGGATTTGTATTCGGAGGTTCAACTTCTCCGAATTGATCGAAACATACAGAACAATAAATATTTGACTCTTCTTGACCCACCTGAAATTATCTTTTCCGAAAAAGGAAAGGCCAGGCTTATCGTCCATGTTGGGGGCTCCAGATCAAGCAGTTTCGATGGCATCCTCGGATTCCAACCCCAGGAAGAATCGACGGAGATTGTAATTACCGGAAATATTGATTTAAAACTGGGCAATGCACTCGGATGGGGGGAGGATTTGAATCTAAACTGGCAACGCTTACAGGACCAAACACAGCAGATTAAATTAGGGGCCGGAACTCCATTCTTATTCAGAAGTCCATTTGGACTGAGATACAACCTGGACATTTATAGACAGGATACGACATTTAACAATGTTGAGCATAAACTTGGCATAACCTATAGCTTGCCGAGTTCGTCAACATTTACCGGATTTGTACGCTGGTTTAGCTCAGATATTATTAGGCCTGATGCCTTACCGGGTTCCAACTTAAACAATTCCAATTCGAGGGCACTAACCTATGGCATTGCATTTCAGCACTCAGCTCTGGATTACCGTTTCAATCCACGAAAAGGGTATGTTCTGAGTGCAGAATTCTCTGTAGGAGAGAACGAATTAATTGTAGATCCTTTGCTCGCTGAACAAATCGGAGATAGTATTGCTCTCAGCAGCACTCAACTCGAAGCCAAACTTGATTTCCACCTTTTTATTCCACTAGGAAGACAATGGACTTTGCTTTTTCGGGCTCATGGTGCTTCCTTGCAAACTGATAATCTGACATCCAATCAGTCCTATCGAATTGGGGGAATACACTCAATCCGCGGATTTGACGAGCAATCCATCCTTGCATCAAGTTACGGGGTAGGTACGACCGAACTCAGGCTACTATTCGAGAAAGACTCATATCTGACACTTTTTACGGATGTAGGATGGTATGAACAGTCTTATATTTCCAGTTATGATTCTGACGTTCCTTTTGGATTTGGAGGGGGAATATCATTCTCTACTAAAGCGGGTATATTTTCGTTATTTTACGCCCTGGGAAGTCAACGAGGAAATCCAGTTGAACTCCGAACAGGAAAAATTCATTTTGGCTTTGTCAACTATTTTTGATCATTAGTTCATGGACTATTTACCCCTTCTTATTGGATTTGTTCTCGGAATATTCGCCCCCATGTTGGTGCTTGTATCAATGCGGAAAAGGCTAAACCTTAAAACTGAGGAGTTCTTAAAAAAGGAAGTTGAAAACACGCAATTGAGCATTGATCTGGCAACAGCTGAAAACAAGTTGGAGAATCACCTCAATGAGGTAGAAGAGCTAAAAAACAGGAATGAGGAAATACGCTCAGAGCTAAGAACAAAAACGGAAGAACTCATCCGATCCACGAGTCAGCGCGCCTCGTTGGAGCAACAAAACAAGGAGCTCAAGGAATTTCAGGAACAACTGAAGTTGGAATTTGAGAATATTGGAAACAAAATTCTGAAAACCAACGCTGAATCATTGGTCGACCAAAATCAGAAGCAACTCCATTCCGTTCTGGATCCTCTTAAACAAAGAATTAGCGACTTTGAACGAAAAGTTGACGAGACCTATGACAAAGAGCTAAGAGATAAGACCAGTTTAAAAAAAGAAATTGAAAACCTGACGAAACTAAATGCTCAGCTCTCGGAGGATGCTACCAACCTGACCAAGGCATTAAAAGGAGATTCAAAATTGAGAGGTAACTGGGGTGAATTGGTACTCGAGAGAGTACTAGAGCTCTCCGGATTGGAAAAAGACAGGGAATACCGGATGGAAGTTGTCGTTCATCGAACAGACGGCACATTATATCGACCTGATGCGGTGGTATACCTCCCGGACAATAAACACATCATTATTGACTCGAAAGTGTCTTTGGTAGCATACGAACAATTGTCGTCAGCAACTGATTCCAAGGTTAGAGAAATGGCTGTAAGGAATCACATCAAGTCTATACGAAATCACATCAAAGAGCTAAGTGAAAAGAAGTACTTTGATACCGATGAGTTGGCTTCTCCCGAATTTACCTTAATGTTTATTCCGATTGAATCGTCTTTTAGTGTAGCATTAAAATCTGATGTAGAATTATTTAATTATGCGTGGTCCAATAAGATTGTACTGGTAAGTCCTACCACTCTGCTTGCTACATTAAGAACCATTGCTTCGCTCTGGAAACAAGAAAAGCAGACTAGAAATGTAATGGAAATTGCCCGGTTGGGATCCGCGCTGTATAATAAATTCAGAGGGTTTGTAAACGATATGGAGGACATAAAAAAAGGATTGAAAAAAAGCCAGGAAGCTTATGATGGCGCCATGAATAAACTCACTGAAGGTAGAGGAAACATGATCAGAACTGCTGACAAAATGCGCGAATTAGGAGTAAAAACCAAGGACAAGTTGCCGGATGAATTGGTGAATTTAGGAATTGAGAATGATGAGCAGGATTAAACTACCTCTAATCTTAATTATAATTGCTGTTTTCCTAACCCAGGCCTGTGGTAAAAAGGAAAAGCTTAGTGAAACAGATTTCTCCGAAATTTATGGCATTGACTCTGACGATCCATCTCCCCGGTTTGTTGTGTATCATAGTAATGATGAAGAAACAGAGGTGCACTTTATGGTACACAATCGAACGCTGACCTATGGACTGAGCCCCACAGGACTGGAAGAGGCCCAGATTAAGGTGAAATGGGAACTGTACAAAGGTTTCGAGTCAAAAGAAGTAATCGACAGTTCTACATTTGAAATGATCGACACCATCGCTTTTAAGGGATCCAATCAATTGTCCGGGGATTTTAAAATCAATGCCACTTACCCCAATTCATATTTACTGAAGGTTGTACTTATCGATATGATCAAGAAAGAAGAGATCGTATCCTTCGTGGAAATTGATAAACGCAATAAAAATAATCGCCAGAATTTTAAAGTAACCTTGAAATCTACTGGAGCACTCCTGTTTCGAGAGTACCTCTACCCGGGTGAGGAGGTGTTGATTGAGTATAAAAAGGATCGTCATTCAGGTCCGTTGTACAATCATCATTTCTCGATGATATTTCCCATTGCACCGCCGCCGTTTGCACTGAATCAAAAAGTCAAATTCAATTACGATAACCACACCCTTAGCGAATTAATAAATCAAGGGTCTGGAGTATTTTCTTTCACACCGGGCGACAATGGATTTTATCACATCACTCCATCCAACGAAACCAAAAACGGCTGGACTGTGTATGCGTTTGGAGAAGACTATCCTGAAATTAATACTCCAGAGGAAATGCTGTCAGCCATGAGATTTGTTTTGACAAAAAAGGAGTACAATGCATTGAAAAACACTCCAGAACTTCGGAAAAACCTGGAGCGCTTTTGGCTTAAAGCGGGTCAAAATCCCGATAGGGCACGAGAACTCATAAAACTGTATTATAGCCGTGTTGAAAACGCTAATTACTATTTTACCTCTTACAAAGAAGGTTGGAAGACAGATAGAGGAATCATTTACATTGTATTCGGGCCGCCGGATGTGGTTTATCGGTCTGGGAATGGAGAGACCTGGATCTATGGAGAGGAAAAAAACTACAGATCGACCAATTTTAATTTTAACAAAGTCATAAATCCTTTTACTAACAATGACTATGAGCTAGTCCGATCTACGATTTACAAAAATCCTTGGTATCGGTCGGTCGATGCCTGGCGACAGGGCAGAATCTCGTCCAAAGACGCATAATATGGGCAAAAAACAAATGATATATGGATTCCATCCAGTAGAAGAAGCATTGAAAACAGGAAAAGCGCTTGACAGAATTTTCGCTTCCAATACCTTAAACCCCAAAACTCAGGCAGAACTGCATAAATTATCTCGTACCCACAATGTTGGAGTTCATTACGTTCCAGCCCCAAAGCTCAAACGTCTTTCACCGGGAAATCATCAGGGAATCATTGGGTTCATTTCTCCAGTTGAATTCGTGCCTCTGGAAAGCTTTATTCAGGGCTTGTTTGAATCGGGAAAAACTCCTTTGCTTGCAGTACTGGATGGAGTTACAGATGTCCGAAACTTCGGAGCAATTTGCCGATCGGTAGAATGTATGGGAGGCCATGCTATTGTCATTCCTCTCAAAGGATCGGCCCCTGTTCAGGAAGATGCAATGAAAACCTCCGCCGGTGCCCTATTGCACCTTCCGATCATCAAAGTAAAATCATTGAAAGAGTGCATAACCTATCTCAATAATTCAGGTCTGCAAACCCTTGCATTTAGTGAAAAAAGTACGCAGGCATTGAATGAAATTGATCTTAAACTTCCTACGGCTATGATCTTTGGCAACGAAGATAAGGGGGTCTCGCATTCGATCGCGGAACTCTCATCTCAGCAGGTTAAAATCCCAATGCAGGGTGTGACAGATTCACTAAATGTTTCTGTATCGGTTGGTATCGCAATGTACGAAGTAAGTCATCAAAGAAATCATAAATAACTGTTTATGAGGATTTTATTCTCTAAATTATTCCTAATCATTCTTCTATCAACTGTTATAACTCTTTCCTCAAGTGCCCAGGGAGTCTATCCCAATGTGGAAAATCAAAGAAGCGATAGCATTGATATAGTTCATACACATTTGGAGCTAGAATTAGATATTGGTGCTCGCTATTTATCAGGTTATGCAGATGTCACTATCACTCCTAAAATTCAATTCTTAAAGCATGTTCCCTTAGACCTACTTCAATATGACGTAGATTCAATAGTTGGGCCAACTGGGAATTTGAGTTTTAATTACGACGATACTCTTTTGACCATTGATCTTGGACTGTTCTACTCCATTACAGACACGATAACCTTACGTATTTTTTATCAGGGTACACCAAAGAATGAGGGTTGGGGAGGATTTAAGTTTTCAGGTTCCTTTGGGTATCAGGTGGGTGCAGGGTTTGAAGCTAAGCCTCATAACGTTGGACGGTATTTTTATCCTTGCTTTGATAATTTCAGGGAGCGCTGCACGTATTCATTCGGAATTACGGTAGAAGCTGGAAATAAAGTTACCTGCAATGGAACAGAACAGTCCGTTCAAACTCTTCCAGGAAACAAAGTGAGATATGAGTATGCCATCGATCAAACGCTTCCATCGTACCTCGTTTCTGTAGCAGCAGGGCCCTATCATGATATTATATTTAAAGTAGACGGGTTGGCCGACAGTATTCCGGTGGAGCTTTTCTCTTCAAATTCCAACACGAACCCTATGCGATTGTCATTTCAGAATCTTGAAGATGCCGTCCGGATTTATGAATCCTATTTTGGTGAATATGCCTTTGACCGAATAGGATACTATTCCGCACCGGGCATGAGTGGTGCGATGGAACACGCAGGAAATATCGCTTATATGAGCGGTGCAATTGACGGTACAACCGATTGGGAAACACTAATGGCACATGAATTAAGTCATCATTGGTGGGGGAATTTAGCCACATGCCTTACCCCGGAAGATATGTGGCTCAACGAAGGTTTTGCTTCCTTTTGCGAGCGTCTTTTTCTCGAACATAAATACGGATGGAACCGGGCAAGGGAAGATTTTGAACAAAACAAATACGATGTTTTGAGATTCGCACATGTCAATGAAGAATATCACAGGGCTATATCAGGGGTACCTCATGAGTACACTTACGGAACACATGTATATGACAAGGGTGCCATGGTGGTACAGAACCTTCGTGAATTTCTAGGTGATTCCCTATTCATTTCCACAATGACGGGTTTTCTTCAAGAAAGAAGGTTTGATACCATGTCATCCATAGGGTTGCAAGACTACATTACCCAAAATACTCCACTGGATGCTTCCGAATTCTTCCCATTTTGGGTATTTGAAGGTGGATTTCCAGATTATGTAGTGGATAGCGTCGTAACCATTCCAAATGGACAAGAATATGAGGTTCAAACCTTTATTCAACAAAAACTCAATAGTGCCCCAGAGTTTTATGGTAAAATACCTTTGGAAATTGCTTTTATCTCTGCAACAAACGATACAGTAATTCTCAAGGACACCGTTGACGGTCGCTTAACGATGTGGAATCATATCCTGCCATTTGCTCCTTCCCTGACTATAGTAAACCCGAATGAAAGGCTTCAATTTGCAACTACAGTAGATGCGTTTAATATTGACCGTGATGGCGGCGTACTTGCAGGAAATACTTTTCTGGGATATTCCATTTCAAACTATACGGGTCAAGCAATGCAACCATTAAGAATAGAGCATCATTGGGCACCACCAGATGATTTTAGAACCATGCCGGAGAGGGCTATTAGAATCTCAGATTCCCGTTATTGGAAAGTAATAGGTTCTACTGACAGTATGACGGTAACCGCCCAGGGTATTTTACAGGGAACAGCAAACGGAGCTTTTCTGGATACGACAGTACTCAGTTTTCCGGGAGATAGTATTTTACTACTATATCGTGAATCACCAGCTGACGAATGGGCTGAATACTCATCTTATACCTTAAATCATGCCGGGCCGGGCACTAAAGTAGCGATGCTGATCATTTCTGATTTAGTTGAAGGCGAATACGCAATAGGTGCATATGATGCCGTTTTGGGCAACGCCGAATCGATTATTGGCAGTTTGAAGCACGGATGGAATATTATTCCAAATCCTGCAGCAGATTCTTTTATTATCGATCACCCAAATGCTCCATTGGTGAAAAGCATAAAAGTAATCGATATGACAGGACAGGTGGTACTCAAAGCCTTTTATCAAGAGGGTATACCACTTCAGGTTGGGAACATCTCAGCAGGAAACTATGTGGTCACCCTGGAGTTTCAGGATGGCACCTCAAGCAGTAAGCCCATAATACTTCAATAGTCTTATAAACAAACAAATCTTCGTCTATTTAATACAATCTGAACGTTGTCGTAATATTCAAGACTTTTATTTGCAACGATTTTGGTCAATCTTGCCCGATTTTCTGGTAATCAAGAAAAACAAAACCCAGCATGGATAACCTGTTTCTTGTCGTAGTTCTAATTCTTCTAGCACTTGCGGTTTTCGACCTGATCGTTGGGGTGTCAAATGACGCGGTAAATTTTCTAACCTCCGCCATTGGAGCCCGGGCTGGAAGCTTCAGACTCATCATGATTGTAGCTTCCATCGGCATTCTTGCTGGAGCTTCCTCTGCGGGAGGTATGATGGAAATAGCAAAGAATGGTGTATTCACGCCGAAGATGCTTTCTTTTCAGGATATTCTCTTCATCTACATTGTGGTTATGATGACCGATGTACTGATTTTAGATCTATTCAATTCCTTAAAGCTTCCCACATCAACCACCATTTCCATAGTTTTTGAACTTCTTGGCGCTTCTCTGGCTATTTCCATGCTCAAGATGTACGAGCAAAATGAGGCTGTTAGTGCTTTGGCTGGTTACATTAATTCCACTAAAGCGCTACAGATGATCGTAGCAGTTTTCGTCTCCGTATTCTTTGCGTTTTTTCTGGGCTGGTTAGGGCAGTTTATTGTCCGGTCGATTGTAACCTTTAATTACAAAGGTATAAACCGAACATTAGGAGCCGTTCTTGGTGGAATATCCGTAGCAATTATCACAAATTTTGTTTTTAGAGTGGCATTTAAACATTCTCCTCTCAAGTACAGTCAAGTTGTAATGTTTCTAAATGACAATGCCTGGACCGTGAGCCTTATTGTCTTCATAGTCTTCACCATGGTATTCTTTATACTGGCAAACAGAAAGGGGTTTGACCCATTCCGTTTTGTGACCCTACTTGGAACTTTTGCTCTGGCCATGGCTTTTGCGAGCAATGACCTTGTAAACTTCATTGGCGTTCCTCTGGCAAGTTTTGAAGCATATACTCTCTGGGTTGACAGCGGTATACCTGCTGATGAATTTAGCATGGAGGCATTTATGAACCCGGTCGATACTTCAAGTTTCTATTTCCTGCTGCTCGCAGGAATGATCATGATCACTTCTCTGTGGCTTTCAAAGAAAGCCAGAAATGTAGTTCAAACCAGTGTTGATTTGAGCCGCCAAAGTGAAGGAATGGAGCGATTCCGAGGAAATGAAGCAGTACGCAATGTAGTTTCCTTCTTTTCTTTCATATCAGGAATGGTAATAAAGGTTACCCCTAACTTCATTGTACAAGCCATAGAACGCAGGTTTGAACGAAAAACCTTGTTGGTAAACGGACAGGAAGAGCCCGTTGCTTTTGATATGGTTCGGGCTTCCGTTAATCTTATTGTTGCCGCCTTTTTGATCTCGCTCGGGACATCATTAAAACTTCCACTTTCAACAACCTATGTATCCTTTATGGTGCTCATGGGAACTTCTCTTGCTGACAGGGCCTGGAATCGGGATAGCGCGGTTTACAGAGTTTCAGGTGTTTTTACCGTTGTCGGTGGTTGGTTTCTCACTGCTCTAAGTGCTCTTTTGGTTTCGGGTATTTTTGCAACTGTTATCTTCTATACCGAATTTGTAGGGGTTGGCATAGTCATCGCCATTGTACTCACCGCAATTTATCTCGTCAATAAATACACGGATAACCGTGTAAAGGAAGCACTAAAGTTGGATTTACCTGAAAAATGGTATGAACGTACTCCAATTGTTATAATACCTCATGTCCGGCAACGAATTAAGGGTCTTAAATCTTTTTATATACATGAATTAGGAGGCATTTTGAAGGCATTAAAGAAAGAGGACAAGCGAGCAATAAGAAAAACGAGCTCTCTAATTCAAAAAAAGCTAGAAACCAATTATATCTACATCTCGCGTATTAATGATGAGTTGCGCATGACCAATGATGTTAACCTTGAAACCAGCAAATTACTCCTTACCTATTATAACGAAGAACGCAGAATCCTTGACGAGTTTCAGAAACTGGCAGATATCACCAAAACACATATCCTAAATATGCACCAGCCTTTAAATGAGGAACAATACCGTCAAATGACTTCTTTCACGAAACACATCATTAATTATTTGAACGAGGTGGAGGTGGGATTGCAAAGTGGGTCTGTACCCGATGATCAGAGTGATGAACAATTACGAACCCTGGTAGACCAGTTTGTAAAGATTCAGGTCCAGGGGATTTCTGTTGAGTATCACTATAACCTGAAAAACAGTTTGATGTACTTCCACTACTTTCTCACTACACTGGAATGTTCACTGATGATCAAGCAAATATCCAGGCTTACGACATGATCAGTTCGTACTCAATTCTTTTTTAGCAAGATAAAAGTTAACTGACAGCAGGATTGACGGATTGAAGTTGTGAGATGCCCAAAATATTGCCATAGCATTTTCAGTGAGTAGTGATATGTTAAAATTATTCGTTGTGTACTCCATACCCAATCCAAGATTAACTGAATTCCTGGACTCACCGTATAACCCTAAACTACTGTGCAAAAGGATGTTGCCCAATTTTCTTTTCATTCCATATCTAATGAATAAATCTGCCCTTTGATTTGTTATCGTCCACTGCTGGGCCAGACTGGAACTCCAATTTTCATTCCATGTGTACTCTGCGCCTAAGAATATATGAATCGGCTTTCTTGTGACGTATGCCTGGTCATTCACTTCAGTCTGTAACATACCACTCAAAGAATCAATGACTTCGGGCAAAATATCTATAAATTGACCGGGGTCGGTTTGGAACTTTTCCCAAATTTCTTCCGGATCAACTTCAAGGTCCACATATTCAGAATTATAGTTTTCAGTGTAGTTGTTCCAATACATTGAGTTGATCAGATTTAACACGCTTCCAGAGAATGACCACCGGTCGTTGAGTTTATACTCTGCTCCGATATCGATTCCAAATCCGTAGTTACCCGATCCATAGAAAACCTTCGAGAGAGATGGATCACCATCATAAAAATTCAGACCAGAAGTTTTAAGACTATATTCTCCTGTTGCTTTGATGTCAGTCTCGCCGGTTACAACATCCACCTTTGTAGCAATGAATGCATATGAATTTCCCGATTCTATATTCGATACTCCATAATAAATGCTACCTGCAACTCCTATCCTTAAACCTTCTATGGCTTCTCTGGACCACCCAAATCTATACTGCCGAACCTGATGTGCTCGTGCTGACAGGTTGAGGATTTGAAAAGATTGATTAACGATATTCAAATCTTGTAAAGACTCCAAAGCCAGCATTGCCTCTCGAGGAAATATCAAATCAGAAACAACCTCTTCATTTATAGAGAAAGTGAAATAGTTCTTCTTAAACTGCTTGCCTACATGTAAGAGTCCAATGGTATAATCAACCCGATTGAAATTATCAGCTTCCAAATTATCCAGGAAGTATTCTTTATCTATCGGGTTTCGATTGAACCTCAGCAATAAACCCCTAAAAGCTTTGGAGTTACGCGACTCGGCAAGTCTGAGATTTCCAAACAAAGGTGGAGCCATGGTCCATCCTGAACCTCCTGTTCTGGAGGGGTTGAGGAATTGAGCTGTATGGTTATGCTCAAAGTAATACTGGGTAAGAAAACTTTGCCCAATCAGCACCTTGGAACCAAAGACAAGTAATGAAATAGTGAAGAATCTCAAAAACATGGCGCAAGATACTAAAAGCGGGTTTTGAACCCGCCTTATCTTACTCCGGTAAGTTTATCGATTTTCAAGTGGAATATAGTCTCTTTCATTCACTCCGGTGTAAATCTGTCTCGGTCTGCCGATAGGTTCACCGTTCTTTCGGTTTTCTAGCCACTGTGCGATCCAACCCGGCAATCGTCCTAAAGCAAACATCACGGTGAACATTTCAGTCGGTATCCCAAGAGCCCGATAAATAATACCCGAATAGAAGTCAACGTTTGGATAAAGCTTCCTTTGAATAAAGTATTCATCCTCAAGGGCTATTTTTTCTATCTTCTTAGCGACCTCCAGAACCGGATCTTCCACACCTAATGCGGAAAGGACCTCATCTGCGGACTGCTTAATGATTCTAGCTCTTGGATCGAAGTTCTTGTATACTCTATGACCAAATCCCATAAGACGGAAAGGGTCATTTTTATCTTTTGCTTTCTTGATGTATTTGTCAATGTCCCCTCCATCTTCAATGATCTCTTCAAGCATTTCAATAACAGCCTGATTTGCACCACCATGGAGCGGCCCCCAAAGTGCATTTATACCTGCTGATATAGATACATAAAGACTGGCATGAGAACTTCCCACCAGACGCACAGTTGAGGCTGAGCAGTTTTGCTCATGATCGGCATGTAAAATGAGTAGTTTGTTCAGGGCCCTTGATATGACAGGGTTGACTTTATACTTCTCCACGGGTAGCGCAAACATCATGTAGAGAAAATTGTCTACATAGCTCATCGCATTATCGGGATAGTTTAACGGAAAGCCGAGTTCATTTTTGTAGGCCCATGCTGCCATAGTTGGGAGCTTGGCAATGAGTCGTACAATACTCATGTTCAGCTCACCCATAGAACGCTCAGGATCTAATGACTTCGGATAAAAGGCGGTCAAACTAGTCACCAGAGAAGAAAGAACACCCATGGGATGGGCATTAGAGGGAAAACCTTCAAAAATGGTTCTAAAATCCTCATGGATAAGCGTATGATGGGTAATATCCCGGGTCCATTTTTCGTATTCCTCTTTCGTTGGTAGTTCACCGTAGATTAGCAGGTAAGCAACCTCAAGGAAATCAGCCTTTTCTGCGAGTTGTTCTATAGGGTATCCCCGATACCTCAAAATTCCCTTTTCACCATCGAGAAAAGTAATCTCACTGGTGGTAGACCCTGTATTTTTATAGCCATAATCAAGAGTCACTAAACCCGTCATCGAACGGAGTTTTCCAATGTCAATTGCACTTTCATTCTCACTTCCGGTCATTACCGGTAACTCAAAAGATTCGCCGTTATACTTGATTTCAATTTTGTTTGCCATATGCTATTCTATTTTTCTGATATCTTCAAAGTTATAGAACCTTAACTGTGAATACCTGTTCGGTACATCACAAAAATTTGATTTCTTTTCCTTTATATTCCGCCAGATCTCCCAGAGATTCCTCTATTCTCAATAGCTGATTGTATTTGGCTATGCGATCTGTCCTTGAGGCGGAGCCTGTTTTAATTTGACCGGTATTTAGTGCAACAGCCAAATCTGCGATGGTCGAGTCTTCAGTTTCGCCAGATCTATGGCTAATTACACTGGTATAACTGTTTCTATGGGCAAGGTCAACCGCTTCGATTGTTTCTGTCAGTGTTCCAATTTGATTCACTTTAACCAAAATGGAATTGGCAATGCCTTCATCAATTCCTCGTTGAAGTCTTTTTGTATTGGTAACGAAAAGATCATCTCCTACCAGTTGCACTTTATCACCAATCCTCTCAGTGAGCAATTTCCAACCCTTCCAATCATCTTCAGCCAGGCCGTCTTCAATAGATAGGATCGGATATTTGGAAGACCAATCGGCAAACAGATCAACCAACTCAGATGAGCTCAACTTTTCACCGCTGGACTTGTGAAGATGGTAAACCCCTTCATCGTCAAGGTAGAATTCGCTCGATGCGGCATCCAGTGCGATATAAATATCTTCACCGGGCTTGTATCCGGCCTTCTCGATAGCTTCTAATATCACCTGCAATCCGGCTTCGTTCGATTCCAGGTTTGGAGCAAATCCGCCTTCATCGCCTACATTTGTCGACATTCCTCTGGACTTTAAAACCGACTTTAGGTTATGGAATATTTCCACTCCCCACCTGAGGCCTTCCCTAAAAGATGAAGCTCCTGCGGGCATAACCATAAATTCCTGAATGTCCATTTTATTGTCAGCATGTGATCCACCGTTCAGAATATTCATCATGGGGACCGGCAGAACATGTGCATTAACTCCTCCGATATACTGGTACAAAGGCATGCTAAAAGAGTTTGAGGCTGCGTGGGCGACTGCTAGTGAAACACCCAGAATGGCGTTGGCTCCAAGTTGTCCTTTGTTTTCTGTACCATCCAGCTTGAGGAGGGCAAGATCTATTCCTCGTTGATCCCCAACAAAGGCACCAATTAGGTTTTCTCTTATGACCGTATTTACATTATTTACTGCCTTTAGAACGCCTTTACCCATGTACGTATCCTTATCACCATCGCGCAATTCTACGGCTTCATGCACCCCGGTAGATGCACCTGATGGAACTATTGATCTACCCGTTACTCCCTGATCGGTGAGCACTTCAACCTCAACTGTTGGATTACCTCTTGAGTCGAGAACTTGTCTCGCTTGTATGTTATGAATTAACCCCATATTTTTCTTTTTTCATTAATGCTATAAAGTCGTCAAATAAATATCTCGAATCGTGCGGGCCGGCTGAAGCTTCAGGGTGATACTGAACTGAAAATGCCGGTTTGTCTTTTCGTTTAATTCCTGCTACAGATTTATCGTTAAGATGGATATGTGTAATCTGAATATTTTCTGTATTCTCAGCCGATGTCCTATTCACCATAAACCCATGATTCTGGCTGGTAATTTCTCCTTTTCCAGTATGAAGGTTAAGTATTGGATGGTTAATACCCCGATGTCCGTGATGCATTTTCTCTGTTTGCAACCCACTGGCCTGAGCCATTACCTGATGTCCGAGACAAATACCGAAAGTTGGGCGATTGTGTTCAAGGATATTCGTGACGGTGCGGGTTGGTTCAGGCATAGCAGAAGGATCACCCGGGCCGTTGCTCAGCATATATCCATCCGGATTCCAGGTCTCCATTTCTTGAAAAGGTGTGTTATGCGGGAAAACTTTCATATAGCAACCTCTTTCGGCAAGGCACCTCAAAATATTCTGTTTGACTCCCAGATCCAGCACGGCTACTTTGAACTCATGACTTTCCGCATCGCCATAAGTAAAGGGTTCTTTTGTTGAGACTTTAGATGCGAGTTCAAGTCCTTCCATACTGGGAACTTTACCCAGTCTACTTTTCAGTTCACTGATATCATCTATTTCGGAGGATATAATGGCATTCATGGCTCCTTTTTCACGGATATGACGAACCAGCGCCCGGGTATCCACTTCCGTAATTCCTACGACATCTCTTTCTTTAAAATACTCATCGATACTTTGATTCGCTTTGGCTCTTGAGAATATCTCCGAAAACTTATTGGAAACCAACCCTGAAATATTCACGGAACCCGATTCGAACTCATCTTCATCCACCCCATAGTTTCCTATGTGGGGAGTTGTCATTATTAGTATTTGACCATAATAACTGGGATCAGTAAATATTTCCTGATACCCTGTCATACCGGTATTAAATGCTATTTCTCCTGTTGTTGTGCCTATTTTTCCTGCGGCGAGACCATGAAAAATTGTGCCGTCTTCCAGAACCAGGACAGCTGATGAACTCGGCTTAAACTTCATAAATATTCGATGAAAACGTTCAGATAAAACTGGGCTCAAAATAAGGCAATATCTCGCAGAAGAGCATAAAAAAGGCGGTGAAATCATCCACCGCCTCATTGTTGAATAGGTTCTGGTATATAGATATCTATTCTTTTATTTCTTTATCACCTTCTTCATTCTTTTTTTCTTCGGATGGTATGTCTTCCGCCTTACCTTCTACTTGATTTTCAGCAGTTTCAGCAGGAGTCTCCTCAACAGCTGTCTCCTCTGTAGTGGCTTCTTCGGCAACCGCCTCAACCTGATCTGCGGATTCTTCCTTCTTGTTTTCAACAACCTCTGTTGCTGGGGATGCTTGTGCAGACCCTGTACCGGCTCCTCTTCTTCTCCTTCTTCTCTTCTTTTTGCCAGCTTCTTTTGAATAGACATCGTTGAAGTCAACAAGCTCTATCATACACATTTCGGCGCCGTCACCAATTCTAAATCCAGTTTTTATGATGCGAGTGTAACCGCCTGGTCTTTCACCAATTTTAGGCGCTACCTCTCTAAAGAGCTCTGTTACAGCTTCTTTGTCCTGTAGATGACCGAATACGATTCTTCGGGAATGCATGGTATCCACTCTGGATTTTGTAATCAAGGGCTCCACAAAACCCCGAAGTGCTTTGGCTTTGGCCACTGTCGTATTGATCCTTTTATGCTCGATCAATGAACAGGCCATATTCTGCAACATCGCCTTTCGGTGTGCACTTTTCCGGCCAAGTTTATTAAATCCCTTTTGGTGTCTCATCTTAAAATCCTCTTTTTATCTTCAGCAAATTAGTCCTTGTCCAGTTTGTATTTTGATACGTTCATACCGAAGGCCAATCCTTTCTTTTCAACAAGTTCATCAAGTTCAGTGAGAGACTTCTTACCAAAGTTTCTAAATTTCAATAAGTCATTTCTTTGGTAGGTCACGAGCTCTCCCAAGGTATAGACCTCTGCCGCTTTCAAACAGTTCAAAGCTCTGACACTCAGGTCTAGGTCATTGAGTTTGGTCTTAAGCAGCTGTCGCATATGCAATGATGTTTCATCAAACTCTTCCTCAGAAGACTTATCCTGCGTTTCCAATGAAATTTTCTCATCTGAAAAGAGCATAAAATGATGAATCAGAATTTTTGCCGCTTCACTCAAGGCATCTTTAGGAGTAATGGAACCGTTTGTATCCACTTCCATGATGAGCTTCTCGTAATCAGTTTTTTGTTCTACCCTAAAGTTTTCAATTTTGGAATTTACTTTTCTGATTGGAGTGTAAGTTGCATCCAGTGCTATCTCTCCGAGTGGGGCGGAAGCCGATTTATTGTCCTCTGCAAAAACGTAGCCTCGCCCTTTTCCGATTTGGATCTCCATTTGTAGAACTATGGACTCATCCATGTTACAAATAACAAGATCGGGATTTAAAACCTGAAATGCGGAAGTATAATTACCAATGTCACCAGCTTTGAATTGCTTCTGACCAGTAACTTTTACCATTAGTCTTTCATTATCCGTATCTTCAATTTGTCTTTTAAAAACTACCTGTTTCAGGTTAAGGCAAATTTCAGTTACATCTTCAATGACTCCTCTAATGGTAGAGAATTCATGATCGATTCCTTCTATTTTGACTGATGTAATGGCAAACCCTTCTAACGATGAAAGGAGAATTCTTCTCAGCGCATTACCTATTGTTATTCCATATCCCGGCTCTAGTGGTCTGAATTCAAAAATGCCTGACTTATCGTCAGAACTGATCATAATTACCTTATCCGGCTTTTGGAAATCTAATATTGCCATAATTTGATTTGTTGATTTCGATTATTATTTAGAATACAATTCAACGATAAGTTGCTCTTTGATATTCTCTGGAATATCTTCTCTTCTTGGAATGCTTAGAAACTTACCTGCAAGTTCAGTCTTATCAAATTCCAGCCATGGAGCTGAAAGAACAGATCCGTTCACCGATTCCACGATCATTGTGTTTGCTTTTGATCGTTCTCTAACGGCTACTACATCCCCAGGTTTGAGGTTGTAGGAAGGGATATTAACCACTTCTCCATTTACCGTTATGTGTCGATGTGATACCAATTGGCGGGCACCTCTTCTGGAATTAGAAATCCCTAAACGAAAAACGGTATTATCCAATCTTGATTCACACAACTGAAGTAGATTCTCTCCTGTAATTCCTTTTGCTCTTGAAGCTTTATCGAATAGATTCTCAAACTGACGCTCGAGAATACCATAGGTATATTTTGCCTTTTGCTTTTCTGCCAACTGAACGGCGTATTCAGACTGCTTCATGCGTCTTTTATTCGGGCCGTGCTGTCCGGGAGGATAATTCTTCTTTTCGAGTGCTTTATCAGGACCAAAAATGGGTTCCCTGAATTTTCGAGCAATTTTGGTCTTTGGGCCTCTGTATCTTGCCATGCTTTGTAGTACTAAATATGCTTGCTATTAAACTCTTCTTTTCTTTGGTGGGCGGCAGCCGTTGTGCGGCAGAGGAGTAACATCTATTATCTCTACCACTTCAATTCCCAGGTTATGGATAGATCTGATCGCAGATTCTCTTCCTGACCCCGGTCCTTTTACATAAACAGTTGCTTTTCTCATACCGAGGTCAAATGCTACTTTACCGCAGTCCTCTGCAGCTACCTGTGCTGCATAAGGGGTGTTCTTTTTTGACCCTCTAAATCCTTGCTTACCTGCTGATGACCATGATATTACCTGACCAGTTGAGTTCGCAATGGAAATAATAATATTGTTAAAAGATGAATGGATATGGATCTGACCATTAGAATCCACTCTAACCTTTTTCTTTTTTCCTGTTGATTTCGCCATGCTCTATAATCTATTTGACAACGCCTTTTTTATTTGCTACTGTCTTACGTTTCCCTTTTCTAGTTCGGGAATTATTCTTGGTTCGCTGGCCTCTTAACGGCAATCCCGCTCGATGACGCACCCCACGATAAGAACCGATATCCATTAAACGCTTGATGTTCGTTTGAACTTCAGAACGCAATGCGCCTTCAACCTTCAAGTTTTCATTAATGAAGAGTCGAATTCTTGCCAGTTCATCGTCGGACCAATCCTGTACTTTCTTATCAGGTTCGACCTCTGCTTTGGTCAATATGTTTTCAGCCATTGAGCGACCTATACCGAAAATGTAGGTCAGTCCAATTTTTCCTTTTTTATTTCTTGGTAAATCTATACCTGCAATCCTTGCCATATCTTATCTGATTAACCTTGGCGTTGTTTAAATTTTGGGTTCTTTTTATTGATCACATATAATCGCCCTTTTCTTCGGACGATCTTGCAATCCGCACTGCGCTTCTTTAATGATGCTCTGACTTTCATAATTTCCTATTTATATCGATAGGTTATTCGTCCTCTGGTAAGGTCATAAGGGGACATTTCCACTTTTACTTTGTCTCCGGGCAAGATTTTGATGTAGTACTGTCTCATCTTTCCAGAAATATGAGCCAGTATTACATGACCATTTTCTAGCTCTACCCTAAAAAAAGCGTTAGGAAGTGCTTCCTTAATTTCTCCGTCTTGTTCTATCGATGGTTGTTTTGCCATAAAATTTACCCTGTCATACCAAATGCACCAGCACGGCCTTTCAGTTTACCTGATTTCATCAGACCGTCGTAGTGTCGCATTAATAAATAGCTTTCAATTTGTTGTAGTGTATCGAGAATTACTCCAACCATAATAAGAAGTGAAGTTCCACCAAAAAATATGGCGAAATTGGTCGTTACTCCCGCTTTTATCGCAAAAGCCGGTAGAATAGCGATTATGGCAAGAAATATACTTCCCGGGAATGTTATTCTCGACAAAATGGTGTCAATAAAGTTGGCCGTATCCCTCCCCGGTTTAACTCCAGGTATGAATCCTCCATTCTTCTTCAAATCATCCGCCATTTGCTGTGGGTTCACAGTGATAGCGGTGTAGAAATAGGTGAATACGATGATAAGCATTGCAAAAATGAAATTGTACCAAAATCCGCTAAAGTCATTAAATATTGCAGCGAAGGTGGTCAATTCATCAGATTGTGAAAAGTTCACCAACGTTATGGGGAGCATCATCAAAGCCTGCGCAAAGATGATCGGCATTACACCGGCAGCATTCACCTTAAGTGGAATGAATTGTCTTGCGCCTTGCACCTGTTGATTACCCAGCATCTTCTTGGCAAACTGAATAGGAATTCTACGGACTCCCTGCACCAGAAGAACAGTAACCAAAATGACAGCCAGCAGTATCGCAATTTCCACGAGAAGAACTACTAAACCTCCACCGGTATCGCCCATTTGATGATCCCACTCAAAAAGGAATGCTGTAGGCAGGTTGGCAATAATTCCGATCATGATGATCAGTGAAATCCCATTCCCTATACCTCTGTCTGTAATCTTCTCGCCCAGCCACATTACGAATAATGTACCAGTAGTGAGGATGATAATTGATGGGAGTGTAAAGGTCCAGAATCCTGGATTTACTATGGCCTGTTGTGGAACCTGGAGTGCCAGATAACCTGGTGCCTGCCCAATGGTAATAGCTATGGTTAGAAATCGGGTCCACTGGTTTATTTTATTTCTTCCACTTTCTCCTTCTTTCTGCATTTTTTGAATGGAGGGCACTGCTATACCAAGCAGCTGCATCACAATGGATGCCGAGATATAGGGCATAATTCCAAGAGCAAAAACAGAAGCTCTGGAGAAGGCTCCTCCTGCAAAAAGATTTAATAAAGCTGCAAGACCTGTTGCTCCTTCTGATACTCTTTCCAATTCAATAGGGTCTACTCCCGGCAGTACCACAAAGGACCCTAACCTGTAAATAAGAATAAACCCAAGAGTTAGAAGAATCCGGTTTCTCAGCTCTTCAATCTTGTAAATATTAACTATAGTATCAATAAATCTCTTCATACGGTTATACCGTTTTCACTTCACCACCGTTTGCTTCAATTGCCTTTTTCGCAGCCTCAGAGAATCCGTGAGCTTCTACATTTACTTTGCTGGTAAGTTTACCTCTGCCAAGTATTTTAATTCTGTCTTTAGTATTTGCCAAACCGTGCTCGATGAGGGTATTTATAGTGATTTCCTCCACCTTAAACTCATCGGATAGTTTTTGGAGTGCATCGAGATTTACGGCCTTGTATTCTATGCGGTTCAGGCTTTTGAATCCAAATTTCGGAACTCGCCTTTGGAGTGGCATTTGCCCACCTTCAAAACCGATTTTTTTACTGTATCCGGAACGTGACTTGGCTCCTTTGTGGCCTCTTGTTGAGGTTCCTCCTTTGCCAGATCCTTGTCCTCTCCCTTTTCGGGTTTTGTTTTTTACTGAGCCCTTGGCAGGCTTAAGGTTATTCAGTTCCATGTTATGCAGTCTCTGTTTTTACCAGGTGCTGAACTTTCTTGATCATTCCCATGATTTGAGGGGTTCCCTCGTGTTCAACGGTTTTATTAATTCTACCCAACCCAAGAGCAACCAATGTGGCTTTTTGATCTGATGGTCTCTTGATGTCCGATTTTACCTGTGTTACCCTAATTTTTCCCATCTTTTCTTACCCTTTGAATACTTTCTCGACAGATACGCCTCTTAAACGAGCGATTTGATTTACATCTCTTAATTGCACCAAAGCATCCATTGTAGCTTTAACCAAATTAGTAGGATTAGAGGATCCCTTTGATTTTGCCAATACATCCTTAACACCAACACTCTCCAATACAGCTCTCATCGCACCTCCTGCTATAACGCCGGTACCGTTTGAAGCTGGCTTGATCAATACTCGTGCCCCTCCATATTTACCGGTTTGTTCATGTGGAATGGTGCCTTTTACAAGCGGCACTTTAATCAGGTTTTTCTTAGCTGAATCGATCCCTTTGGCAATAGCTCCAGTGACTTCTTTCGCCTTGCCCTGACCAACTCCTACCACACCATTTTCATCACCAACAACGACCATAGCGGAGAAAGAAAAAGTACGTCCCCCTTTGGTTACTTTGGTTACTCTTCTGATGTTTACCAATCTGTCTTTCAGCTCAATTTCTGCTGATCTAATTTTTTGAACGCTCTTTGCCATTAATTAAAATTTTAGTCCTCCTTCACGTGCTCCCTCAGCTAATGCTTTCACTCTTCCGTGATAGAGATAACCGCTTCTGTCGAATACTACATCCACTATGTTTTTTTCAGCTGCCAGCTTTGCCACTTCTTTACCCAACTCTTTTGCCTGATCTACTTTATTCATGCTGGAATTGTTCCCTTCTTTAGATAATGACGTTGCTGCCACCAAGGTTGTTCCTGAAACATCGTCAACGATATTTGCATAGATCTCTTTGTTGCTTCTGTATACCGCAAGTCTTGGGCGATCTGCTGTGCCTTTGATCTTGGAGCGGACTCTTCGTCTGATTTTTTCTCTTCTTTCTGCTTTACTCTTGCTCATTTCGCAAATTATTTAGCCGCAGCTTTACCTGCTTTTCTTCTAATCTGTTCACCCTTAAATCTGATACCTTTTCCTTTATACGGTTCTGGTTTTCTCAAGGATCTCAGTTTTGCCGCAACCATACCAATAAGTTGTTTATCATGTGACTCGAGGGTTACAATTGGGCTCTTTCCTCTTTCAGAAACGGCGCTAACTTTAACCTCCGGCGGAAGTTGAAACAAGACGTTATGGGAAAAGCCCAAAGACATTTCAAGATTTTGGCCGTTAGCGTTAGCTCTGTAACCTACTCCTACCAACTCGAGTTCCAGCTTATAACCTTCACTAACTCCAATGATCATATTGTTAATCAGGGACCGGTACAATCCGTGTTTTGCCCTATGATCTTTTGAATCAGATTTTCTGGCAACGGTTATCGTTCCGTCCTCAATCTTTACCTCAATATCCTCATCAATATTTTGAGACAACTCGCCCTTAGCTCCTTTTACAGCAAGGACTCCTTTATCGATCTTCACCTCAACTCCTGATGGGATTGCAACGGGTAGGTTACCTATTCTTGACATTTTGGTAAATTCTTAATATTATAATTAATACACGTAGCAGAGTACTTCTCCGCCGACGTTGAGTTCTTTGGCTTCTTTATCGGTGATCACCCCTTTGGATGTCGACAGTATTGCTATTCCCATACCGTTCAGGACTCTTGGTATTTCTGTTGATCCAACATATTTACGAAGACCGGGCGTACTTACTCTTTTTAGCTGAGTTATGGCTGGTGTCATCGTCTTTCTGTCGTACTTCAATGCAATCTTGATATTACCTCCAGGCCTGTCATCTTCAAATTTGTAGTTCAGAATATATCCTTTATCGAAAAGGATTTTTGTCATTTCTTTTTTCAATCCTGAACTAGGTATTTCTACCACACGATGACCTGCTTTTTGGGCATTTCTAATTCTGGTCAGGTAATCTGCTATTGGATCCGTCATTATTCTTTCTTTAGCTTACCAACTTGCTTTCTTCACTCCAGGGATAAGCCCCTGAACTGCCATTTCTCTGAACGTAACTCTCGATATTCCAAACTGACGCATGTACCCTTTGGGGCGGCCGGTAATGGAACATCTGTTGTGTGCTCGGACTTTACTGGAGTTTTTTGGAAGCTTTTGTAGTCCTTCCCAATCGCCTTCAGCTTTTAGACGAGCCCTCTTCTCAGAGTACTTTTCGATCATTTTAGCCCTTTTTTTTTCCCGGGCTTTCATCGATTCTTTTGCCATTTATCTGCTCCTATTTTATTTTTTAAAAGGGAATCCTAATGCATCCAGAAGTGCTTTGCCTTCTTCATCAGTATTGGCTGATGTAACAAACGTGATGTCCATCCCTGTAATATTTTGTACTTTATCTATGTCTATTTCGGGGAAAATGATCTGCTCTTTGATCCCGAGGGTATAATTACCTCGTCCATCCAGCTTTTTTCCGATTCCCCTAAAATCTCTTGTTCTTGGAAGTGCAACAACAAGAAGTCGTTCCAGAAATTCAAACATGCGGTCTCCACGCAGTGTAACCTTGGCTCCGATGGCCATTCCCTTTCTCAGTTTGAAATTTGAAACGTCCTTTTTTGAGACGGTCGCTACAGCTTGTTGACCTGCGATTAAACTAAGTTCGTTAATCGCATTATCCGTAAGCTTCTTGTCCAACGTCGCTTTTCCAACACCCTGGCTGATGATGATTTTTTCCAGCTTGGGTACCTGCATGATAGAAGAGTACTGAAATTTCTCCATTAATGCAGGAACGATATTCTCCTGATATCTCTTTCTTAAGTTCGGCTCGTAACTCATTACTTAATCGCTGTATTAGATTTTACCGAAATACGTTCTTCCCCCTTTGCGTTCGCTTCTGTACTTCTTCTCACTCTGGTCGGATTACCTTTAGAATCAATAACCATCAGGTTGGAAACATGGATTCCGCTTTCCGTTTCATGAATTCCACCTTGTGGATTCTCGGAAGTTGGTTTTTGATGCTTTTTGATCATATTCAATCCTTCAACAATAGCTCTGTCTCGCTTTTTATTGATGGATAGAACTCGTCCCTGCCGACCTTTCTCGTTTCCGGCAATTACCATTACCGTATCTCCGGTTTTTATATGAAGTTTTTTTCTCATTCTTTATAGTACTTCTGGTGCCAGTGATACAATTCTCATAAACTGTTTTTCGCGAAGTTCTCTGGCAACGGGTCCAAAAATTCGGGTACCTACCATTTCTCCTGCATTGTTGAGTAGAACAACAGCATTATCATCGAACCGAATGTAGGAACCATCGTTTCTCCTTACCTCTTTCTTTGTTCTTACCACTACTGCTTTTGATACTTGTCCTTTTTTGACGTTACCGTTAGTCATGGCATTTTTTACAGTAACCACTACTTTGTCGCCAATTGAAGCATATCTTCTGCGTGTACCCCCGAGAACTTTGATTACCAACACTTCTCGTGCTCCACTATTATCGGCCACATTTAGCCTTGATTCTTGCTGTACCATCGTTCTCTATTGATTATTTGGCTTTTTCTACTATTTCAACCAATCGCCAACTCTTGTTTTTCGATAATGGTCTGGTTTCCATGATGCGGATGGTATCTCCAATGCTGCATTCATTTTTCTCATCGTGCGCCATGAATTTGGTGGATTTCTTAATGAATTTTCCGTAGATCGGGTGACGGAAACGTCTTTCCACGTTGATCACAACGGATTTATCCATTTTATTGCTGATAACCACACCAATACGCTCTTTTCTAAGATTTCTTTCCATCTGTGCCCTCAAATTATGCGTTGGTCATTCTCTTTTTTAGCTCAGTTTTCAGCCGAGCAATATTTCTTCTTTTTTCCCTCAATTGAATAGGGTTTTCCAAAGGAGAAACTGCATGAACCATTCTCAACTTTTCAATCGAACTGGATTCATTCTCTATTCTCTCCACAATCTCGTCGTTGGTCAATTCTACTATCTCTGATTGCTTCATGATCTAGTAATCTCTTCGTGTAACCATTTTACATTTTACTGGAAGCTTTTGAGTTCCAAGACGCAAAGCTTCTTTTGCAACTTCTTCACTAACACCATCGATTTCAAAAAGTATTCGGCCAGGTTTAACTTTTGCCACCCAATGATCCAGTGCTCCCTTACCTTTACCCATTCGAACTTCAGCTGGTTTTGAGGTTATTGGAGTGTCTGGAAAAATCCTGATCCAGACTTGTCCTTCCCTTTTCATATATCTGGTGATGGCCCGTCGTGTTGCCTCAATTTGTCTTGATGTGATTCGGCCCATCTCAAGAGTTTTAATTCCAAAGGTTCCAAAAGCTATCTGACTACCTCGTTGGGCAGTACCTTTTATTCGGCCTTTCTGGACTTTTCTGTGCTTTACTTTCTTAGGCTGCAGCATTGTTTTTTACTTTCTCTGATTCTTATCTTCTTCCTTTGGGTTGTCTGCCTTTAGGCGCTCTGGACTTTTGACCGACATTTGGAGATAAATCTCTCTTTCCGAAAATCTCTCCATTGCAAATCCAAACTTTAACTCCTATTCGGCCATAGGTGGTATGTGCTTCTGATAATGCATAGTCGATATTAGCCCGAAATGTATGCAGAGGAATTCTTCCTTCCTTATATGTTTCAGTACGTGCCATTTCAGCACCGTTCAATCGTCCTGAGATTTGGACTTTAATTCCTTCAGCTCCCATTCTCATTGTACCAGCAATGGCCATTTTAGCGGCTCTTCTAAATGAAATTCTTCCTTCGATCTGACGAGCTACGCTGTCAGCAACCAATCGGGCTTCGAGTTCAGGACGTTTTACTTCATAGATGTTTATCTGAACCTCATTGTTGGTCAATTTTTTTAGCTCTTCTTTTAGCTTGTCAACCTCCTGACCACCTTTACCTATAATAATTCCGGGGCGAGCAGTATGAATAGTTACCGTCATCAATTTGAGCGTGCGCTCAATGACAATTTTGGCCACACTAGCCTTCTCAAGCCTTGCATTGAGATAACGGCGAACCTTGTAATCCTCTTTTATTTTGTGGCCATAGTTATCACCTCCATACCAGGCGGAATCCCATCCTCTGATGAAGCCAAGTCTATTCGCTATTGGATTGGTTTTTTGTCCCATCTATTCTTCAGTATTTTCTTGAATCGTATCTAATATGAGCGTCACATGATTTGAGCGCTTTCTTATCCTATGCGCTCTACCTTGTGGTGCCGGTTGAATTCTTTTCAGCATTCTAGCGCTGTCAACCTTTATCTCTTTAATGAAAAGGCCAGCATTTTCCCAGTTTTCACCAGTCTTTACTTCATAGTTTGCAATAGCTGAACGCAATAACTTCTCAAGTTTTGTTGAAGCTTCCTGTTTCGAAAATTGAAGAACTGCTGAAGCTTTTTCTACTTCCAATCCTCTAATCATATCCGCTATCAGCCTCATCTTCCGGGGACTTGTTGGACAGTTGTTCAGTTTTGCCATATACAGAGACTTTCGCTCTTCCCTGATGGCTTCTGCTCTATTTCTTTTTCTTGATCCCATGGCTCTCTGTTAACCGGCTTATTTTCTATTACCTGAGTGTCCTCTGAACTTCCTGGTAGGCGCGAACTCGCCGAGTTTATGCCCCACCATATTCTCCGTTACATAAACAGGAATGAAGTTATTACCATTGTGAACGGCGATTGTCAACCCGACAAACTCTGGAGTAATCATAGACGCTCTTGAATACGTCTTGATGGTTGACTTCTTCTTGGATGCCTGAGTTTCTTCAACTCGTTGCAACAATTTATAGTGAACGAATGGGGGCTTTTTCAGTGACCTACTCATTTTTTCTCTTATTTCCTTTTATCTATGATGTATTTGCTGGAAGCCTTTTTAGGCTTTCTCGTTTTATATCCTTTGGCTGGAAGTCCTGTTCTTGATCTTGGATGTCCTCCAGATGCTCTACCTTCTCCTCCACCCATAGGATGATCTACAGGGTTCATGGCAACGCCTCTGGTTCTTGGTCTTCTGCCTTTCCATCTGCTTGCACCGGCTTTCCCTTTTCTTTCAAGCGCATGATCAGAATTCGAAACCGACCCTACGGTTGCCAAACATTTTTTCAGAATCATTCTGGTTTCACCACTGGGAAGTTTAACTACCACATACTTACCTTCCTTTGCGGTGACCTGAACGAATGCTCCTGCACTTCTAGCCATTTTAGCTCCCTGATGAGGCGCTAATTCTACATTGTGCACAATTGTACCCAAAGGCATATCCTCTAAATACAAAGCGTTTCCTACTTCCGGAGCTACACCTCTTCCTGATTCAACAACCTGACCTACAGTGACTCCACTTGGCGCAATAATGTATCTCTTTTCACCGTCTGCATATTGCAATAGTGCTATTCGAGCTGATCGGTTCGGATCATACTCTATACTTATTACAGTAGCTTTTACATTGTGCTTATCGCGTTTGAAATCGATAATCCGATAGCGTCTTTTGTGTCCGCCTCCTCTGTACCTTACGGTCATGCGACCCGAATTATTTCTTCCACCACTTTTCTTCAAGGGCTTCGTAAGGCTTTTTTCAGGCTTGTCTGTAGTAATATCTGCAAAATCATTGACTACTTTGAAGCGCTGACTGGGTGTTATCGGATTTAGTTTTTTAACTGCCATGACAATTCTTTTATGCTATCAGATACTGCTATAGAAATCAATTATATCTCCATCCTGCAGCGTAACGATGGCCTTTTTTACATGATTTTGTCGCCCTTTTTGAACTCCTGTTTTGGTGTATCGCATTTTTTCTTTTCCTGCGAGAACCATGGTATTTACACTTCTAACTGTAACCCCATAAGCCTCCTGAACAGCGTTCTTGATCTGAATTTTATTGGCTTTACGATCTACAATAAAAGCGTACTGATTCAGAGTTTCTCCTAAATCAGTCATTTTTTCCGTAATTACTGGTTTCAGTAAAATGCTCATATCGCTTAGCTCAATAGTTGTTCAATAATGCCAATAGAGCCTTCGCACAATAAAACTTTTTGTGCATTGGCTATATCGTAAGTGTTTATATCTGAGGCTTTTACAACCTTTGCCCCTACTAAATTTCGGGCCGACAAATATACATTATTATTTTCCTCTGGAATAACAAGTAGTGACTTTTGATCGACTAATCCGAAATGGTTGAGAAATTCAGAATAGTTTTTTGTTTTTGGCTCACTAAAGTTGACATTTTCCAATATCATCAAACTTTCTGATTTAACCTTAGCAGAGAGAGCCGATTTTCTGGCCAGCTTTTTAACCTTTTTGTTCAGCTTGAACCCATAATCTCTTGGCTGTGGGCCAAATACTCTACCACCTCCCCTAAAAATAGGAGACTTAATACTACCTGCTCTTGCTGTACCTGTCCCTTTTTGACGTTTTATCTTTCGGGTACTTCCAGTGATCTCAGCTCTTTCTTTGGCCTTGTGTGTACCTTGTCTTTGATTTGCCAGGTACTGCTTAACATCCAGATAGAATGCATGCTCATTAGGCTCTATACCAAATACTTGGTCTGATAGCTTGGCCTTTTTTCCGGTTTCTTTACCGTTGATGTCGTATACTGCCAGTTCCATTACTTCTCAATTACGACTACTGATCCGTTAGCACCAGGTATGGAGCCTTTCACAATAATCATGTTCTTCTCTTTATTCACCTTCAAAACCTGTAGGTTGGTCACTTTCACAAATTTGTTTCCGGTTTGTCCGGCCATTCTCATTCCTTTAAAAACTCTTGAAGGATATGAAGCTGCACCGATTGATCCTGGAGCGCGTTCTCTATTGTGCTGTCCATGAGTTCTTTGACCAACTCCACCAAAACCGTGTCGTTTTACCACTCCCTGGAAACCCTTTCCTTTTGATTTACCTCTAACGTCTACAAATTCACCTTCCTCGAAGATGTCTACGGTAACCTCTTCGCCCATCTCCAGTTGCGAGTCAAACTCCTTGAACTCGGCTAAAAAACGTTTCGCTGCAGTTTTGGCTTTTTTAAAGTGTCCTATTTCTGCCTTGTTGCTATGACTTTCTTTTTTGTCTTCATAGCCAAGTTGCACCGCTTCATAACCGTCCACTTCCTCGGTACGCAACTGAGTTACCACGCAGGGACCTGCTTCAATAACAGTACAGGGCATCATTTTACCATCCTCGTTGTACAGGCTGGTCATTCCAACTTTTCTTCCAATTATTCCTGACATGATACTCTATTATACCTTGATTTCTACTTCAACTCCACTTGGTAATTCAAGCTTCATGAGTGCATCTACAGTTTTAGATGAAGAGCTGTAAATGTCCATGAGGCGCTTATGTCCGTTCAATTGAAATTGTTCCCGTGATTTTTTATTAACGTGAGGAGATCTCAAAACCGTAAAGATTTTGCGCTGCGTGGGCAGTGGGATCGGGCCGTTGACAATCGCACCGGTTGTCTTGACGGTTTTCACGATCTTCTCTGCAGATTTATCTACGAGGTTATGATCGTATGATTTGAGTTTTATTCTTATTCTCTGAGCCATAGTTCAATCTGTTATGCTGTAACTTTTCCCTTAACTTTAGCAATTACCTCTTCTGCAATGTTGTTCGGAACTTTTTCGTAGTTGGAAAACTCCATAGTTGATGCCGCCCTACCTGATGAAACGGTTCTTAAGCTGGTCACATATCCAAACATTTCTGAAAGCGGTACTTTGGCATTGATTACTTGAGCTCCTCCTCTTGAATCCATACCTTCCACATGTCCTCTTCTCCTGTTCAGATCCGCTACAATATCTCCCATGTAATCCTCTGGGGTAACCACTTCAAGTTTCATGATAGGTTCTAGCAGGATTGGACTGGCATTCGGAAGTGCCGATCTGTAACCAATTTTCGCTGCCATCTCAAAGGAGAGTTGGTCAGAGTCCACAGGGTGATATGATCCATCTTTCAGGGTTATTTTCATCCCTTGAAGTTCATATCCGGCCAAGACACCATTGCGCATTGAATCCTTGAAACCTTTCTCTACTGAAGGAATAAATTCCCGAGGAATATTACCTCCCTTAACCTCATTAACAAACTGCAGACCTGATTCTCCTTCATCGTTTGGCTCAATGGTGAAAATGACGTCGGCAAACTTACCTCGTCCACCTGTTTGCTTCTTGTACACCTCACGATGATCCACGCTTCCCGTGATAGCCTCTTTGTAGGCCACTTGAGGAGCTCCTTCATTTACTTCTACTTTGAACTCCCTGCGTAGACGATCTACGAGTATTTCGAGATGGAGCTCCCCCATCCCCGATATTACCGTTTGTCCCGAATCCTCATCCGTTCTTACGACGAAGGTTGGATCTTCCTCCGCCAGTTTAGACAAACCAACCCCAAGCTTATCCAAATCACCTTGTGTTTTAGGCTCAATCGCGATTCCGATTACGGGATCTGGAAAGTCCATACTTTCCAATACAATGGGTCGCTTTTCGTCTGAGAGGGTATCTCCTGTTTTAATATCCTTAAAACCTACTGCTGCTCCAATATCACCAGCCTCTAATCTTTCTATAGGATTTTGCTTATTCGAATGCATTTGGAACAGCCTCGAAATTCTTTCCTTTTTACCTGTTCTCATGTTCTTGATGTAAGAACCGGCATCAATTGCTCCGGAATATGCTCTAATAAAGCATAGACGGCCTACAAAAGGATCTGTTGCAATCTTGAAAGCTAAGGCAGAGGTAGGTTCATCTATACTTGGTTTTCGTTGCTCCATCTGATCCGTATCGGGATTTGTCCCTTCAATGGCTTCAACATCAAGTGGTGAAGGCAAGAATGAAATCACCGCATCCAGCAAGGTTTGTACTCCTTTGTTTTTGAAAGCTGACCCACACATCATTGGAGTAACACTCATATTCACGGTTGCCTCACGTATGGCATCCATGATTTCTTCTTCGGTTATTGAGTCTTCATCCTCGAAAAATTTTTCGAGGAGCTCTTCATTGCTTTCAGCAACAGCTTCTATTAGATTAGCCCTCCAGGAAGCAGCAGTTTCAGCAAGGTCCTCTGGAATTTCAATTTCTTCATATGTCATTCCCTTATCTTCTGTATTCCAGATGATTCCTTTATTGGTGATAAGGTCAACTACTCCTCGGAACGTTTCTTCTTCGCCGATCGGGATTTGCAGAGGAACAGGATTTCCGCCAAGACGTTCTTTTACCTGCTCAACAACATTAAAAAAATCGGCCCCAGACCGATCCATTTTATTTACAAACCCTATGCGAGGAACATTATACTTCGTAGCCTGTCTCCACACCGTTTCAGACTGAGGTTCTACTCCTCCCACAGCACAAAACAATGCAACGGCTCCATCAAGAACACGTAAAGATCGCTCAACTTCTACGGTGAAATCCACGTGACCGGGGGTATCAATAATGTTGATGCGGTAGTCCTTTGTATCGGGAGTAACCTGAGCCTGTTCAGTTGGGTACTTCCAAAAGCACGTGGTGGCGGCTGAGGTAATGGTAATACCCCGTTCTTGCTCCTGTTCCATCCAGTCCATTGTGGCGGCCCCATCATGAACTTCGCCTAACCTGTGGCTAATTCCTGTATAATAAAGGATTCGCTCGGTGGTTGTGGTTTTTCCGGCATCTATATGCGCCATGATGCCAATATTTCGCGTGAAAGTAAGGTCTCTCTTCTTTGCCATTTCGGTTTACTTAGAATCGAAAATGTGAGAATGCTTTATTGGCCTCCGCCATTCTGTGTGTATCTTCTTTCTTCTTGTATGCAGCTCCTTCTTCCTTAAAGGCTGCCGAAAGTTCATCGGCAAGTTTTGTCGCCATTGATTTCCCGTTTCTCTTTTTTGAGAATGAAATCAACCATTTCATTGCCAATGATTGTTTTCTGTCGTCGCGAATGGGCTGAGGAATTTGAAATGTTGCTCCTCCCACTCTTCTACTTTTAACCTCTACCTGGGGTGTTACATTTTCTAAAGCCTTGTGAAAAACGGCCAGTCCACCTTCTTCATTTCGCTTATCGATGATGTCCATGGCATCATAAAAAATTCGAAAAGAGATGTTCTTCTTTCCATTTAGCATAAGGTTATTGACAAACTTGGTTACGACTTTATCGCCGTACCTTGGGTCTGGATCAATAATTCTCGATTTAGCTCTGGCTTTTCTCATCTTTTAATCAATTCTGTTATTTCTTTTTAGGTCGTTTTGTTCCGTACTTAGACCTTCTTTGTGTTCTTCCTTCGACACCAGCGGTATCCAGTGCTCCTCTTACAATATGGTATCTCACTCCGGGAAGGTCTTTCACTCTGCCGCCTTTTACCAGAACTATAGAGTGCTCCTGAAGGTTATGACCTTCTCCTCCAATGTAGGCATTGACCTCATTACCATTCGTCAAGCGTACACGGGCGACCTTTCTCATGGCAGAATTCGGCTTCTTGGGTGTGGTGGTGTAAACGCGTACACAAACCCCTCTTCTTTGAGGACAACTGGTAAGTGCAGCCGACTTACTCGTCTTCATCTTTTGCCGTCTGCCTTTGCGCACTAGTTGCTGTATCGTTGGCATATTTCTTTGGTTATTTTTTTCAATATATTATCACCCCCTCGTTTTTAAGGGGCTGCAAATGTACGCGTTTTAATCATAAATACAAGAGATGCAATTACATAAAATCCAACAGTTTATCAATTCGAAATGAATTGCCTCTGGTGATAAGGTGTTGATGATTTCATCAATGTAATCGTAAGACGGCTCTGACCCAGCAATTACATTTGCCGGATGGATTTAAGTCAGCACCTAAATGAGACACAAGTTCAGGCTGTAGAACATACAGAAGGGCCTTCAATGGTTATTGCCGGGGCAGGTTCGGGCAAAACAAGGGTACTAACGTTCAGAATAGCCTATCTCATTCACAAAGGAATTTCGCCATTTAATATACTGGCTCTTACGTTCACGAACAAAGCCGCACGTGAAATGAAGGACCGAATAGGCGATTTAGTTGGTGAAACCTATTCACGGAATTTATGGATGGGAACATTTCATAGCGTCTTTGCAAGAATTCTAAGGATTGAATCAGAACTTCTGGGGTACCCAAACAACTTTACTATATATGATACGGATGACTCGAAAAGAGTCATAAAATCGATGCTCAAAGAAAGGTTGTTAGATGACAAGGTGTACAAGCCCAATCTTGTGCTTCATCGGATATCTATGGCTAAGAACAATTTGCTTTCACCAGAGGCCTATTTGAATAATGCAACTATCCAAAAAGAAGACATTCAGTCTAAAAAACCTGAATTGGGAGTCCTGTACAAGGAATACCAGAAAAGATTATTTCGGTCAGGAGCAATGGATTTTGATGATTTACTTTTTAATATGAATATCCTTCTTCGAGATCATGATGACATTCTCTATAAATATCAAGACAAATTTCGATACATTCTGGTCGATGAGTATCAGGATACAAACTTTTCGCAATACCTCATCGTAAAAGCCCTTTCGGCTCGCTTCGAAAATATTTGTGTAGTTGGTGATGACGCCCAGAGTATTTATTCTTTTCGAGGTGCCAATATTCAAAATATTTTAAACTTCCAGAGAGATTATGACAATGTTAAGGTCTTCAAACTGGAACAAAACTATAGAAGCACCCCGCAGATTGTAGAAGCTGCCAATAGTCTGATCCGTCAGAATGTGGAGCAGATAAAAAAGGATGTGTACACCCAAAATCCTGACGGCGAAAAAATCAAACTTACAAGCGCTATTTCGGATAACGAAGAAGCTATGAACGTGGCTTACAGCATTTTTCATCTAAAAAACACTAAAAGAGCTCACAATAGAGATTTTGCAATACTCTACAGAACCAATGCTCAATCGAGGGCTATGGAAGATGCATTGCGAAAGCTGAATATTCCCTATGTAATCTACGGAGGGCTATCATTCTATCAACGAAAAGAGATCAAGGATCTCCTGGCCTATTTCCGACTGGTAGTCAACACCGATGATGATGATGCATTAAAACGCATTATTAACTATCCAGCCAGAGGTATTGGAGCTACAACAATGGATAAACTGAATGCTCAGGCTGCATCGATGGATCAGAGCTTATGGTGGTTGATCAGTCAGCCAGGAAAACTTCAAAGCATTTTAGGCAAAGCCACTATTAATCGTATCAACGGGTTTGTGGATATGATTGAAACTTTTCAAAAATTGGTTGAATCTAAAGATGCTTATGAAGTAGGAAGAACTATTGCCACCACAACCGGACTCCTACGGGAAATGAACAACGATAAGAGTGTTGAAGGTGTTAGCCGTTATGAAAATCTTCAGGAATTGCTGAACAGCATGAAGGACTTTGTGGATAGTGCTCTTGAAGAAGATGATATTTCTCTTCCATCCTATCTTCAGGATATTCCTTTGCTGACAGATCAGGATGACGAAGAAAAGAACAAAAAAGACAGTGTGAATCTCATGACAATACATGCCAGCAAGGGTCTGGAATTCCCATATGTCTATGTTACCGGTCTTGAAGAGAATCTTTTTCCATCCATGTTGTCTATAGGATCGAGAAGTGAGCTTGAGGAAGAACGTCGTCTCTTCTACGTTGCGCTTACAAGGGCCGAAAAGGAGGTACATCTATCGTTTGCACAGATGCGGTATAAATGGGGTAATCTTAATGCTTCCGAACCCAGCAGATTTTTATCTGAAATAGACATGCAATATGTGGACAATCAAACAGCTACTTCGCATATTCAAGCCCGAGAACCAAGAAACAAGCCAACCGAGAAATCCATTAAGACCGATTGGAAAAAAAAGAATCTCAGGCCTGTGCGCTCCGCATCAGCATCAAAAAATGAAGGCACCACCACGTTAGCTCCAGGCAATACTGTAAGGCATGAGCGCTTTGGTAAAGGCAAGATACTAATGATCGAAGGGTACCCTCCAAATCAAAAGGCTACAGTAGACTTTGAAACCGCCGGCAGAAAACAGCTTCTGCTAAAGTTTGCACGATTGGATGTGATTTCATGAGTTGATACTTTCAATGGAGGCCGATTCGATTACTTTTGCGGCATAATCAATGGTATGGAATATAATACGCATCGCGAGATGCTCGCGCTACCGGAATATGGAAGAAATATCCAGCAACTCGTAGACTACTTAAAAGAATTAAAAGATAAAGGCGAGCGAAACAAAGCAGCAGCATCTTTAATCAGGCTCATGAGGCAGGTAAATCCTCAAATCAAGAATAACGAGGAAAATACCCAAAGACTTTGGGACCACTTGTTTATCATGGCTGATTTTGAATTGGATATTGATAGCCCCTTTCCCCCTCCAACGCGAGAAGAATACAACCAAAAACCTCAAAGCCTGAGTTATCCAACGCATCAAATTCGTTATCGGCATTATGGTAAGGCAACCCAGGAACTAATAAAAGAAGCCATAAAATTCGATGATGGAGCTGAAAAGGATGCACTTATAATATTGATTGCCAATATGATGAAAAAACTTTATCTCAAATGGAACCGAGAATCGGTCAACGATGAAGTGATTTGGGATAACATACGGGAATTAAGTGAAGGACAGCTCAAGAAACCAGAAAATGCAGAATTGATAGATGCTGCAGAATTTCTGAGGTCAACTAAGAAAAAAACACGTCATACATCCAGAAAAAAGCATCGAAAATCTTAACCAATGAGTTCTTTTGAAGTAACTGGGGGTAAACAGCTAAAAGGCGAAATCGTACCACAAGGTGCAAAAAACGAGGCCCTTCAAATTCTATGTGCAGTTTTATTAACCGATGAGAAGGTTACAATATCCAATATCCCGAATATTGTTGATGTCATCAAACTCATAGACCTTTTAGCTTCTCTTGGAGTTAAAGTGAATAAAATATGTGATGATACCTATGAGTTCGTGGCTGATGAAGTCGATTTGAAATACCTGCAGTCGGATGATTTTCGAAAAAAAGGTGGCGCTCTAAGGGGATCGATCATGATCGTAGGGCCCATGCTCGCAAGATTTGGAGTAGGGGCTATACCGCGACCCGGTGGAGATAAAATTGGGAGAAGGAGATTGGATACTCATTTTATCGGATTCGAAAAGTTAGGAGCCCGGTTTGACTTTGATACTTATGACAATTTCTATCACATCAAAGGAAATAAACTAAGAGGTGCGAACATGCTTCTCGACGAGGCAAGTGTTACCGGGACGGCCAACGTTGTCATGGCCGCTGCACTTGCTGAGGGCACTACTACAATATACAATTCAGCTTGTGAGCCCTATTTACAGCAGTTGTGCCGAATGCTGAATTCCATGGGAGCAAACATCTCCGGAGTAGGATCTAATCTGCTCACAATCAAAGGTGTAAAGAAACTAAAGGGTACTAAACATCGCATCCTACCGGACATGATTGAAATAGGCAGTTTCATCGGCTTGGCCGCAATGACCAATTCAGAAATCACTATAAAAAATGTAGGATACGAACATCTAGGCATCATCCCTTCAACATTTGAAAAACTGGGCATCAGTATGGTACGCAGGGACGATGACCTCATCATACCCCGGCAGAATAACTACGAGATCGAAACTTTTATCGACGGTTCGATCCTGACCATTGCAGATGCGCCCTGGCCAGGATTCACTCCAGACCTATTAAGTATCGTTTTAGTGGTTGCAACTCAAGCGAAAGGAAGTGTATTGATCCATCAAAAAATGTTTGAAAGCCGCCTATTCTTTGTGGATAAACTAATAGATATGGGTGCACAGATTATCCTTTGTGACCCACATCGGGCAACGGTTATTGGATTAAACCGTCAGGTGCCATTAAGAGGTATACAAATGACTACTCCTGATATAAGAGCCGGAGTTTCCCTTCTGATTGCCGCACTTTCGGCCGAAGGCAAGAGTCTTATTCACAATGTGGATCAAATTGACAGGGGGTATCAAAACATCGATAGCAGACTGCGCAAACTGGGAGCAGAAATTAAACGTATAAACTGAAAACAAAATAAAGCCATGCAATATCTGTATATAGTCATCTTGGTCCTGAGCGCGGTTGTATTTTCTTGTGGATCAGGAAAACCAATCGTGAATGAACCCCAAGTAGTATCAAATAACCTCATGGAAGCCGAGCAAGAAAGTCAGGAACCATCGAAAGTTGTAGGTACTAAAATTGGAAATCAGGCCCCTGATATTGAAATGAAATCTCCCTCCGGTGAAACTATGAAACTCTCTGAACTCAGAGGTAAAATGGTACTGATCGATTTTTGGGCTTCTTGGTGTGGACCATGTAGAAGAGAGAATCCGAATGTCGTAAGGGCATACCAAACCTTCAAAAATGCCAAATTTGAGGGCGCGGAAGGGTTTACTGTTTTTGGTGTTTCCTTGGATAACAATGCCGAAAGATGGAAAGGAGCCATTAAACAAGATAATCTCAGCTGGAAATGGCATGTTAGCGATCTGAAAGGATGGCAAAATGCAGCGGCAGCACAATATGGTGTTCGCGCTATTCCAGCAAGTTTCCTAATCAACGGTGAAGGAATCATTGTGGCGAAAAACTTAAGATCACAAAAGCTTGTTGACGTCCTGAAATCTTACGAGCAATAGATTTACTGACAGACTTACGTCATTTTTACAAAAACCGATGGCACCCGTGACAATTTGTCGATCGTGGGATAATGGAAGGTTTTTTGATCATTGTGACACAATCGGTAATTATAATTCGAGATGAGCGAGAAAGAGGAACTAGAAGAAACAAAAAACCAGACCGAAGAGTTGGATCAAACAGCCCTGGAAGACCAGCGAAAAGAAGTCTCAGAAGAAAGTGAGACTGCCGAACAGACAGAATCCGAAAACTGGCAAAAAAAGTACGAAGAGCTTAATGACAAGCATCTAAGACTTTATGCCGAGTTCGAAAATTTCAGAAGAAGAAATGCTCGTGAGCGAATGGAACTCATTCAGAATGCAGGTGAAGAGATCATAACTCAACTCATAGGCATAATCGATGATTTTGAACGAGCCATTAAAGCAAATGAGGAATCTACAGATAGCACGGCAGTTAAAGAAGGAATGGATTTGATATACAGCAAAACCATGAACCTTTTAAAGCAAAAAGGCTTAAAATCAATGGATTCAATGAATCAGGAATTTGATGCCGACCTGCATGAGGCTGTTGCCAGAATACCGGCACCAAAGAAAAAACTGAAGGGGAAAATTGTTGACGTCATTGAAAAAGGATATTACCTCAACGATAAAATAATCCGCCACGCAAAAGTGGTGGTCGGAGAATAAATCAGCCTATGTCAAAGCGCGATTATTACGAAGTACTTGGAGTTTCCAGTGATGCGAGCGAAGCCGACTTGAAAAAGGCTTATCGCAAAATGGCCATGAAATATCATCCAGATAAAAATAAGGGTGATAAAGAAGCTGAAGAAAAATTCAAAGAAGCCGCGGAAGCATTTCGGGTGCTTAGTGACCCCAATAAGCGTGCTCGATATGATCAATTTGGTCATTCAGGAGTGGGCGGTGCTGCCAGCGATGGTTATGGTGGTATGAATATGGAAGATATCTTCGCTCAATTCGGAGATATTTTCGGCGGTGCTTTTAGCGGTGGATTTAGCAGTGGAGGGCGTCGAACCAGAGTAGTTAAAGGATCTAACTTAAGGGTTCGTATCAGTCTTACTTTGGAGGAAATTGCAGAAGGTGTAAAGAAAAAAATCAAGGTCAATAAGCTCGTAAACGCTCCAGGTACAACCTTCAAAACTTGCCCAACCTGTAACGGAACAGGGCAGGTGACCCGCGTAACCAATACCTTTTTAGGGCAAATGCAGACTACTTCAGCCTGTCCAACATGTAATGGCGATGGTCAATCCGTAGATAAACGTCCAAAAGGTGCAGATGCCAACGGGCAAATTCGCAAGGAGGATATTGTTGAAATAGAGATTCCGGCTGGTGTAGAAGAAGGGATGCAACTAAATATCCGCGGAAAAGGAAACGATGGGCCAAAAGGTGGAGTGCCTGGCGATTTGTTAGTAGTCATAGAAGAAAAAGCACACCCTGAACTGGTTCGGGAGGGACGTAACTTACATTATGATTTGTTTCTAAACTTCGCGGACGCCGTTCTTGGAATTGGAACGGAAGTGCCCACAACAACTGGCAAAGTCAAGATTAAAATACCCGCTGGAACTGAAGCAGGTAAGATCCTAAGACTAAAGGGTAAAGGACTGCCGGAAGTTAACTCTTATCAAAAGGGAGATCTGCTCGTTCATGTAAACATCTGGACTCCTAAAAACCTCAGTAGTGAGGAACGCGAGATGATGGAATCATTGCGCGATTCGTCGAACTTTATTCCTGGAAAAGACATCAGACAAAAAAGTTTTTTCTCCAGAATGAAAGAATACTTCAGCTAGAATACAGGTTTTCCGATCATCACATTGAGACTTATTATTTCGTGATATCATTCCTATGTTTGGTGCACCAAAAAAATGGGAATGAGTTCAATACTTAACATCGAATCTGTAAGCAAGGCTTTTGCTTCCAAAGCCGCTCTTCAGGACGTATCCCTTGAAATCGAGAAAGGAACCGTTTTTGGCCTACTGGGCCCCAATGGAGCAGGTAAAACAACACTTATCAGGATCATCAATCGAATTACAGCTCCGGATTCAGGTAGTGTTTTTTTCGACGGAAGACCCCTAAGCGGAGATGACATCCGAAAAATCGGTTATTTACCGGAGGAACGTGGATTGTATCGAAAAATGAAAGTTGGTGAACAAGCCGTTTATCTGGCCATGCTCAAAGGTATGCCCCGTAAAGATGCCAGACGAGCGCTGGCTGAGTGGTTTGAACGATTTGAAATCATTTCCTGGTGGGACAAAAAAATAGAAGAGCTGTCAAAAGGGATGGCTCAGAAAATACAATTTGTAACAACGGTAGTGCACAAACCTCAACTTCTCATTTTGGATGAACCCTTCTCAGGGTTTGACCCGATAAATACACAACTTATTAAAAATGAGATACTTAATCTAAATAAAGAAGGTATTACAATCGTATTCTCCACCCATAATATGTCCTCCGTCGAAGAGATATGTCAAGACATCGCTCTGATCAATAACTCAAAACTTGTGCTTACGGGTGAAGTCAATGAAGTAAGGAAAAAATACAAAGAGAATATTTTCGAATTAGAATACACTGGAGATGCTGAGGCAATGGATACTCTGAAAAATGGCAATCTATCCATTGTAGAACGAAATGTAATGAGTGATGGCTCGCAAAAAATCAGAATTAAGGCTAAAGAAGAAACATCATTAAACCAACTCCTGAGTGCAGCTATTCCAAAAGTGGAAGTCCATGCAGCGAGGGAAATCTTACCTTCAATGAATGAAGTTTTCATCAATGTAGTTTCAGAGCATAATAACCCTTCAAATAATTCAAACGATGAATAAGACCTGGCTCGTTATCCAGCGTGAATACTTAACACGGGTTCGAAAAAAGTCATTTATCATAATGACGGTATTGGGGCCCATTCTCATAGCCGGAGGAATAGCACTAATAACTTGGCTAAGTCTGCAGGAATCTACGTATCAAAAGATTCTGGTAATCGATGACATGCAACCCATTTTCGATAATCTAGAAGACGGTAATTCTTTCGAATTTGATTACTCCAGTATGGAGATTGAAGAAGCAAAAAAGATCTTTCCGAATTCAGAATACACCTCACTTCTGTGGATACAATCCAATATTGATGCAACGAATAAAGCCCTACTCTACTTCAAATCTCAGCCAAGCAAAATGGTTCTGAGGTCGATAGAAAAGAAAGTTGAGTTTGTCGTTGAGAACATGAAGCTCAAAAAATTTGGCATTGAAAGAGAAGATTATAATAAGGTCCGCACGGATTTCACTATCATTCCTTACAAGTATTCTGATGAAGGAAAAGAGGAGAAAGTGCTCACCGAAAAGGCTTATGTTGGCTTCTTCTTCGGTATACTTATTTACCTCTTCATTTTTCTCTACGGAGTGCAGGTTATGAGGGGGGTAATTGAAGAAAAGACGAATAGAATTGTTGAAGTAGTAGTTACCAGCATCAAACCATTTCAGCTAATGATGGGTAAAATCATCGGAATAGCTCTGGTAGGACTCACTCAGTTTCTCATTTGGGTAGTGCTCATGGTGGTATTCGTAACCGCTGCACAAAGCCTGATAATGTCAAAGAAAATGGATAAGGTGGCAGCTCAGGCTGCGGTGGTAGAAAACATTACTCAATCCAATCCTGGCTTTCCCGGAAGTGCCATTGACATGGAATCCGCTGTAAATCCTAAAATGGATATTACCAGTGAAGACCACTTGATCAACAGGATCAACTGGCCGTTAATGATCGGCATGTTTCTTTTCTATTTTCTTGGCGGCTATTTACTTTATAGTGCGCTATTTGCTGCCATTGGAGCAGCCGTGGACAATGATACCGATACTCAACAATTCATGATGCCGGTAACCATTCCATTACTCATTGCTTATTTCCTGTCTTTCATGATGGTTGATAATCCTGAAAGTCCGGCAGCTTTTTGGGGATCGATTATTCCTCTAACCTCTCCCATCACCATGATGATACGGATAGCAATGGGAATAGAAAACTCTCAAATTTGGGAGTTGATCCTATCGATGGTACTTCTAGTTGGAGGGTTTGTATTTACAACATGGCTGGCCGCCAAGATTTACAGGGTAGGGATTTTGATGTATGGAAAAAAAGTGAACTACAAAGAGCTCTGGAAGTGGCTCAAGTATGGAGATTAATGTCATTTCGAAATGAAGAAATCAAGCATTCTTGTTATTGACGATGAACGGCCTATTCGGTCAAGTCTAAAAGAAATACTGGAATACGAGAAGCTCAAGGTTGAAGAAGCTTCTAATGCAAAAGAGGCACTTACAAAACTCTCTGAAATAAGCTTTGATGCTGCTCTTTGCGATATTAAAATGCCCGGAATGGACGGCATGGAACTTCTCGATATTTTGACTCGGGATTTTCCTGATATGGAAGTCATTATGATTTCCGGACACGGCAACATTGAGACTGCAGTAGAAGCTCTCAAGAAAGGTGCTTTTGACTACATTGAAAAGCCGATTGATCTCAACCGGCTTTTAGTAGCGGTACGGAATGCCCTGGACCGAAAGAACCTCGTTCAGGAAACTAAAAAACTCATCAAGAGAATTCCAAATTCGAAGTCCAGTCCTATTATTGGAAAATCCAGAGGAATAAGGGAAATTTTAGACATGATTGAGAAAGTGGCACCAAGTGATGCCCGGGTTTTAATCAACGGAGAAAACGGTACGGGCAAAGAACTGGTTGCGCACCAAATCCATCAATTGAGTGACAGAAAAAAAGCACCATTCGTGGAGGTTAACTGCGCAGCAATTCCTTCAGAACTCATTGAGAGTGAGTTGTTTGGTCATGAAAAAGGGGCATTTACCTCGGCCATTAAACAACGAAAGGGGAAATTTGAATTGGCCGAGGGAGGCACGCTTTTTTTAGACGAAATTGGTGATATGAGTCTTTCTGCACAAGCAAAGGTTCTGAGAGCTTTGCAAGAGAATAAGATATCCAGGGTTGGAGGTGACAAAACCATCAATGTCAATGTAAGAGTTATTGCCGCTACCAATAAGGACTTAAAAAAGGCCATTTCCGAAGAGAAATTCCGGGAAGACCTTTATCACCGTATTGGAGTGATTATCATTGAGGTACCTCCCCTGCGCAATCGCAGAGATGATATTCCCGTTCTGATCGACCATTTTCTGGATAAGATTTGTGCCGAGCAGGGCATATCCCTCAAACTCATAGATCAGGAAGCTATTGATGAACTTCAAGCCAAAGAATGGACCGGAAACGTTCGTGAATTAAGGAATGTCGTAGAAAGACTTGTCATACTCTCAGCGGAGAAGATCACAAAAGAAGATGTAAAAAGGTATTGCTAAGCCGGTTGAAAATCCATAACCAACGAACGCACTTTCAACATAGCTTCTTCCATACCTGAAGGATTTCCTCCACCTGCGGTGGCGAGAAAGGGCTGACCTCCTCCACCACCCTTTATGATGGGTGAAATTTCCTTTATCATTGAATTGGCATTGAATCCCCGCTCTGCGACATCATCGGACATCACAATGGTTAAGATCACTTTGGACTCGGACCTCGTGGTCAAAACAGCCAGGAAACCCGTTTCCTCTTTTCTCAGCATAAATGCGAGCTTCTTCATCTGTTCAGGATGTACATCCACATCTCGAGCCCCAAATCTGAGCCCATTGATATCTTCAAACTCCTCGACAATCAAATACTTTGTATTGATTAGACGTTCATCCTGGTATTTTCCTATTTGTTTCTCCAGTTGTTTGTTTTGTGAAACCAGGTCGCTCAAGGATTTTTTAATATTCCCGGGGTTTTTAAGTACGTCGCGAAGAGAATCGAGTATTCCAATTTGTCGATAAACATAGTTCTCGGCTTGCTCTGCGGTAAGAGCTTCTACCCTTCGTATTCCGGCGGCAATTGCCGATTCCGATATTATTTTGAAGAATCCAATTTGTCCTGTTGCCTGGACATGAGTTCCTCCACAAAATTCTACTGAATTACCAAAACGTATGACGCGAACCTGCTCTCCATACTTTTCTCCAAAAAGAGAAATGGCCCCCATTTGATCAGCTTCAGACTTAGGAATACTCCTATGCTCATCCAGAGGTAGATTGGCTCTTATCAATTCGTTAACCCGACGCTCAATCGTGACCAATTCATCTGAGGATACTTTTCGGAAATGGGAGAAATCAAACCTTAGGTAATGCTCATTGACCATTGATCCCTTTTGCTCCACATGATTCCCAAGAATCTCACGTAATGCATGATGCAACAAATGCGTCGCAGTGTGATTGTATGCGGTAAGGATTCGGTTAGTCTGATTGACCTCAGCCCGGAATTTTTTTTCGGGGTATTGAGGTAGCTTGTCCGCAAAATGGATGATCAGGTCGTTTTCTTTTCGTGTATCCAGAATTTCAATGTGTTCTTCATCTGACTCGATAAAACCGGTATCACCCACTTGACCCCCACCTTCCGGATAAAAGGGAGTCCTATTAAAAACCAGCTGGAATATTTGTTTGTCTTTTTGCTTTACCGTTCGGCAACGTGTAATAGAAACATCTGTTGAGCATTCATCATATCCTGTAAACTCCGATAAACTCACATCAGCCAATTGAGACCAGTCTCCGGTTTCGAGCTTTGTTGCTTTTCGCGACCTTTCTTTTTGCTCCATCAAAGCCTTCTCAAAACCTTTTTCATCAATTTCGGCACTCCTCTCTCCTGCAATTAAACGTGTTAAATCAAGAGGGAAACCATAGGTGTCGTAAAGTTCGAAAGCAAAACCACCATCCACCTTTTTATTGGATTCCAAGTAAGCTTCTATCCGCGTCAATCCATTTTCAAGTGTTCTTAAAAAGCTCTCTTCTTCTTCTCTGATGATGTTCTCAATAAATTCTTTCTGATTTGAAATCTCGGGGTAACTCTCACCCATCAGCTTGTCCAATTCATGAACCAGCTTGTACATAAATGCTGACCTTATCTCCAAAAAACTATATGCATATCTAACAGCTCGTCGCAGTATCCTTCTGATTACATAACCCGCTCCTGTATTCGAAGGCATCTGACCATCGGCAATGGCAAAAGCAACGGCTCTCAGATGATCTGCTACTACTCGAAATGCGATATCCGCCCTTGAGTCCGTCGCTGTGTATCTCTGTTCGGTAAACTCGCCAATGGCGCGGATGAGATCTCGGAAGAGATCGATATCATAGTTCGATTGCTTGTGTTGTAAAACCATCGCCAACCGTTCGAGCCCCATCCCCGTATCAATATGCCTTTGGGGAAGTTGGTTCAGCTTTCCATCAGATTGACGGGAGTATTGAATGAATACGAGGTTCCATATTTCTACGACCTGAGGATGGTCCTTATTGATAAGATCAATTGCTGGAATTGTCTTGCGTTCCTCTTCAGATCTGATGTCCACATGAATTTCTGAAGAAGGACCACAAGGTCCGGTTTCTCCCATTTCCCAAAAATTATCCTTCTTTCCGAAATCAATAATACGCTCTTGGGGTACAAACTCCGCCCAATAGGATCTAGCTTCAGTATCCGCTTTAAGGGTATCCTCCTTATCACCGCCAAACACGGTAATATAAAGCTGGTCAGGACTGATACCATACACCTCAGTTAATAATTCCCACGCCCAGGCAATGGCCTCTTTTTTGAAATAATCACCAAAAGACCAATTTCCTAACATTTCGAACATAGTATGGTGATAGGTATCGACACCCACCTCTTCTAAATCATTGTGCTTGCCCGAAACACGCAAACATTTTTGAGAATTAGCTATTCTTGAACTCGCTCCCACCATATTGCCCAAAAAAATGTCCTTGAACTGATTCATCCCGGCGTTAGTAAACATAAGGGTGGGGTCATTCTTTATTACCAAAGGGGCAGATGGAACGATTTTATGTTCTTTTTCCTTGAAATAGGAGTAAAAAGTATCTCTGATTTTTTGGGTTTTCCACTCCATGTATGTGAATAATAAAGAATTACGGCTAAACAAGAAGATTGCAAAAATAGTTGAAATCCGTAATTTTGCACCTTTGAAAAGTTCCTGATTAACAACTATGGCGAAATCAAAATACAGATATAACTCCCAGACTCTGGCCTACGAAAGGGCTGAGCTAAGCTTCAAGCAGCGTCTTTTCAAATTCCTTTCTTACATTTCTACCGGACTGGTCTTCGCCACTGTTTTTATTGTGCTCTTCTTCCTACTGGTAGACTCTCCAAAAGAAAAAAGGCTAAAGAGAGAATTGGCTCAAAAGGACCTTCAATTCAAATTAATGAGCGAGCGTATTGACCAAATGAACAAGGTTCTTACCAATATTCAGGATCGCGACGATAATGTCTATCGGGTCATCTTTGAAGCAGAACCTATCCCGGAAAATATACGGAAAGCCGGTTTTGGAGGTGTGAATAGATACGAAGACATAGAAAATATTGGTAACAGCGAGGTAATCCTTGAAACCAGCCAAAAGCTTGATGTGCTTGCCAAGCAAATGTACATTCAGTCGAAATCGTTAGATGAGGTATTTGAGATGGCCAAGAACAAAGAAAAAATGCTGGCCTCCATTCCAGCCATTATGCCGGTGGCGGGAAAAGATCTTACACGAGTAGCATCAGGATACGGAATGCGCTTTCATCCCATTTTGAAATATCGAAGGATGCATACAGGAATGGATTTCACAGCTCCAACAGGATCTGATATTCATTCAACTGGTAATGGAGTGGTAGAGAAGGCAGAAAGAAGTAAAAGAGGCTACGGAAAACATGTTATTATTGACCACGGGTATGGATATAAAACATTGTATGCACATATGAGCAAAATTCTCGTTCGACCGGGTCAAAAGATAAAGCGGGGAGATATCATTGGACATGTGGGTAATACAGGCCTTTCTGCAGCTCCCCATCTCCATTATGAGGTTATAAAAGACAGAAAAAAGATTAACCCTGTCAATTTCTATTCGAACGATCTCACACCGGCTGAGTACGAAGAAATGCTTATTATATCGTCGCAGTCGAATCAATCGTTCGACTAATGCAAGTAAAGCAATACGATAAGAGAAAACTCTATTACTCCATTGGAGAAATAGCGGAAATGTTTGAGGTCAATGCTTCTCTGATACGCTTTTGGGAAAAAGAATTCCCAATTCTAAAACCCAAAAAGAATCGAAAAGGAAACAGACTTTTCACCACTAAGGATATTGACAATCTTAAACTGATCTATCACCTTGTCAAAGAGCGTGGGTTTACACTTGAAGGTGCCAGAAAAAAACTCAAAGACAATAAGGATGATGCCATAAAAGAGGCTGAAGTGGTAGAACGACTAAATAGAATCAGGGGCTTTTTGGTAGACCTTAAAAGTTCTCTGGACTAATAGTATCTGGCGGTCTGTAGATATTCTTTCACATATTCTTCTATTCCTTCCTCTAGGCCTGTAAATGGTTGCGAATAACCGGCGCTTCTGAGCTTTTGCATCTCAGCTTGTGTAAAGTATTGATACTTATCCCTGATGTCTTCAGGTGTTGGAATATATTCGATTTTCGGCTCGATGTTCATCGCACGAAATGTGCTGGTTGCCAAATCATTAAATGTTCTTGCCTCTCCAGTACCAAGGTTGAAAAGACCACAAACTTTCCGCTCTTCCATCATAAACTGAAGTACCTTTACCACATCTTTAATGTAAACAAAATCACGTTTTTGTTCGCCGTTAGCAAAATCCCGATTGTGTGATTGAAACAGTTTCATTTTTCCTGTTTCTCCAATCTGTCTGTGCGTGTGATAAACCACCGAGGCCATTCGGCCTTTATGATATTCATTTGGTCCATAGACATTAAAGAATTTGATCCCGGCATAGAAAAATGGCTTCCTGGGTTGATTAAGTATCCATTTATCGAAATCATTCTTGGATACACCATAAGGATTCAGCGGCTTTAGTTTAAGCGCCAGATCATCCTTGTCTTCGTAGCCAAATTCACCAAGTCCATAGGTGGCCGCCGAGGAAGCATAAACCAAAGGAAGGGCATAGTCAATACATTTATTCCAGACTTCCTTTGAATAATTTAAGTTTAATCGATCGAAAATGGACCTATCGAATTCCGTGGTGTCAGTGCGTGCTCCCAAGTGAAATATGAGTTGAATAAACTGCTCATTTTGGTCGATCCAGGAAAAGAAGTCATCCCGATGAACTCTTTCCCGAAGTTTCTTATTCAGCAGGTTTGCATTCTTATCTGCTCTTGAAAAATCATCGACGGCAACAATATCTGTATATCCTTCCTCCAGTAGGTGTGCAATTAAAGCGCTACCGATAAATCCTGCCGCTCCTGTAACTACAATCATTTTCGCAATTTCAGGCAAATATAAGATGCCTTGGTCAGCGATATAAAAGAACTGTTATAGCTACATTTGGCCTCAATTTTTATCGTTATGAAAGCATTTGTATTTCCCGGGCAGGGAGCTCAATTCCCTGGAATGGCCAAAGATTTATACGAACGATTCGATAAGGCGAAAGAACGTTTTACAGCAGCAAATGACATACTTGGCTTTGATATACAGTCCATTATGTTTAGCGGTACGGAGGAGGATCTCCGGCAGACCAGAGTGACTCAACCTGCTATTTTTCTGCATTCGGTAATACTTGCTGAGCTGTTGGGTGAGAGCTTTGAACCCAATATGGTTGCAGGACATAGCCTTGGGGAATTTAGTGCATTGGTGGCATCCGGAGCTCTATCCTTTGAGGATGGACTACGTCTGGTTTCAAAAAGAGCCATGGCGATGCAGCATGCATGTGAAATCAATCCTTCTACTATGGCTGCCATTATTGGATTGGAAGATGAGAAGGTAGATAGAGTCTGTTCAGAAATAGAGGAGGTCGTGGTTCCGGCGAACTACAATTCTCCCGGACAACTTGTGATCTCAGGTAGCCTAAAAGGAATCGAACTTGCTGTAGAAAGGCTTAAAGAAGTCGGAGCTAAACGTGCTCTGGTATTATCAGTTGGTGGAGCATTTCATTCCCCACTTATGGAACCAGCCCGGGAAGAATTAGCTCTGGCAATAGAAAGCACTCCATTCAGTGAGCCCATCTGTCCGGTATATCAAAATGTAAATGCAAATCCGGAAACAGATCCGATTAAGATCAAAGAAAATCTCAATCTTCAACTTACAGCTCCTGTTCGCTGGACGCAAACCGGACAGAATATGTTAAAAAACGGGTTGAAAGAACTCGTAGAAGTAGGGCCCGGAAAGGTACTTCAGGGACTCATTAAAAGGTTAGACCGCTCAGTGGTAACGTCAAGTGCTGAGGTCTAAACTAAACGCTCCGACAAGGCACCTCATCTGAAGAACTGCTGAAATTCTGTGAAGCTTTGCTATCGTAAGAGACAAAGAAATTGATCCAAACCACTCTGGACACTCTGAAAATAACGGGTGTAAAAACAAGTAATGAAGTTATTGCCGAGGTGAAATACATCCATAATTCAAAGCCAGGATAGAGAACCTCAAAGGCAACATATACTGCTGTAAGATAAGCAACGCTAAATGCGTAGCCGACATACATCGCTCCAAAATAAAATCCAGGTTCTCTTTCGAATTTAAGCCCGCATGCCGGGCAGTATTCGGGCATATGAAAGAGTTTGCTGAACTTGTAAGGATTACGTTCACAAAACAATTTGGATTCCTGACATTGAGGACAGGTACCGGTAAGAATACTGTTAAGTTTTGTCCCTTTAAGCACGCTTATTTATTGGGCTGAACAACCGTGCATTTGCCCATTGACAATTCTTTTAGGATGATTTTTATAGCCGTACTCTGATTCAATGTCTGGCCCAATACCTTTTCACCGCTCTTGATATCGCCGACTCCTTTGGTCCAATCGTAAAAATATTCTCCATCATTTACCCGAATCCATCTTTTCTCTCCTCTTTCGCCAATCTGAAAACTGTAAGTTTCAGTTTTATAGGTTCTACCATTAGGGTAACTTAACTGAGTCAGGAACGAATTACTCCCTTTTGAATAAGTATCTACAAAGCAGGGGCCTGAATAGGTAACTTCATCCACATTTGCTGCTGACGAATACACAATTTTATAGCCATCATGTCTCTTTCTTGCAATAACCTCCATCAGCGTGCTTCCTTCTGACATAACTTCCCCATTAGAAATAACTTTAATATCTAAAACGAAACCGGCTACACCAGTGGCTCCATTTGTTTGCACATAGAAGTTATCCGGAACTGACATGCTAATGTCCATTCCGGGACGATCGGTATAATTTTTAAGCTGCTGTTTCAATGAAGCGTGATCTACTGCACGGATGTTGAGTTTTCCATCAACAGAAACGTCTATGGCCCTTCCCTGATATTGGGGATCAAATGCTTCTAAAACGGGTCCTATGTCGCGTGTATCAGACATGGTATTTATGCGCGTCATGTAAACATCTTTAATGTATGCTCTGAAGGCGTCATCATTATTTTGTCCGAAAGCTAAAAAGGTGCATGATGTTAGTAAGATTGCGGACAGAAGAGTAGAAATTCTTTTCATAGTGACTTTTTATATCAGTGCAATATTAGCAAATAACGCTTGCTATGAACTCTCTTAATCATCGAAACTCACGGTAAGTTCATCGGTTAAAGGATGAGATTGACATGTTAGGATGTATCCGCTATTTACTTCGTCATCCAACAAGGCGTAATTCATATCCATCCTTGCTTTTCCTTTTAAAACTCTTGCCTTGCAAGTGCTGCATACTGCCCCTTTGCATGAATAAGGAGCATCTACATCATTCTCAATTGCAGCATCCAGAATGCTCATCCGGGGTTTCATGGAATACTGGTATTCTTCATCATCGAGTATCAGGGTAACCGAAGACTCTCCTGAAATAGTGCTTTCTTCCTCTTTGGACGACATTTCTTGTTTTTCTGCTTCACGCTCAACAGGGGTCGTGAACAATTCAAATTTGATTCGATTCGAATCTACACCTTGATTTTCCAGAGCGTCTTTCACACTAAATATCATCTGTTCAGGACCGCAAAGAAAGTACTCTGCAACATTTTCGGGTTGAAACAACAATTGAGTCCACCTTTTTATCTTGTCCGCGTCTATCCTGCCAAATAGGTCTTCGTTTCCATAGTTCTCCTCACTAAAAACGTAATTCAGAGACAGCTGGGCAGGGTGTCGGTTTTTTAGTCCGTCCAGACTTCCTCCAAATATCACAGACCTTGCTGTTTTGTTTCCATAGAAGAGTATTACCCTGGCCGTTGCGGATTGGTTTAAGATGTGTTTTATAATGCCATAAATGGGTGTAATTCCGCTTCCCGCTGCAAAAAACACAAAAGTCCTGTGATCAAATGATTGATTTGAAGGTGAAAAATTTCCTTCCGGGGGCAATACTTCTATCTCATCTCCAGCTTTGATAACTTCATTTGCGTATGTCGAAAATTTTCCGTTTTCTACCTTTTTGACCGATACCACATGTCGTTCTTCATGCGGTGCAGAGCACAAAGAGTACGAACGACGTACCTCTTCACCTTCTATGATCGCTTTGAATGTCAAGTACTGGCCAGGATGATATTGAAATCTGTTACGCTTTGCTTCCGGGATATCTAAAACCAGTGATACGGTATCCTCTGTTTCCCGATGTACTTCAGAAATCTTAATTCGTTCAAATTGCATCTCAAAAAATTTGGGTGCAAATGTAATGCGCAGAGGTCATGGTTGTTCGCGGCATGTACATTCATTGACTTTTAGTTGAACTCAACCCCTCTCATTTTCATTATTTTTGACATAACTTGAAATCGATGAATATGAATGAAGAAGAACTCCTGAGAAACTTCGAGGAGAAAATAGATGTTGACCAGAAAATTGAACCTCGTGATTGGATGCCTGAAGCGTATAGGAAGCATTTAATACGTCAAATATCGCAACATGCTCATAGCGAAGTTATTGGAATGCAACCGGAAGGGAATTGGATCAATCGGGCACCAAGTTTAAGAGCGAAGATGGTATTGCTTGCCAAGATACAAGACGAAGCCGGACATGGTCTGTACCTCTACAGCGCGGCAGAAACATTAGGCATTAGCAGGGAAGAAATGCTGGATCAACTCCACACCCTTAAAGCGAAATATTCGAACATTTTCAACTATCCTACCCTGACCTGGGCAGATATTGGCGCTGTGGGCTGGCTGGTCGATGGCGCAGCAATTGTAAATCAGGTTTCTCTCCAGAGAACGTCCTACGGCCCCTATTCCAGAGGAATGATAAGAATATGTAAAGAAGAGAGTTTCCACCAGCGACAGGGCTATGAAATAATGGCGCAGATGGCCCAGGGAACACCAGAACAAAAGGAAATGGCCCAGGATGCATTAAATCGATTTTGGTGGCCTTCTATGATGATGTTTGGACCTCATGACAGCAACTCTCCAAATACCGGGAACGCTCTGAGATGGAGAATAAAAAGGGAGTCCAATGACACTTTAAGACAACGATTTATTGATAAAACAGTCCAGCAAGCCAATGTAATAGGTTTGACCATTCCTGATCCTGATCTCAAATGGAATGAGGAAAGAGGTCACTATGATTTTGGAGAAATAAATTGGGAAGAGTTCTATGCGGTGATTAACGGAAACGGTCCCTGCAACAAAGAGAGAATTGATCATCATAAGAAAGCCCATGAAGAGGGAAGATGGGTACGAGAAGCAGCACTCGCTTATGCGGAGAAGCAAAAACAAGAAACACTAGTCTAAATAGACAACATGGAGCATACACAAGGAAAACTATGGGAGGTATTTATTCAATCCAAAAACAACCTCCCTTACAAACATGCCGGGAGCATTCATGCAACGGACAAAGAAATGGCTATCCAAAACGCACGGGACTTATACACACGCAGAGGTGAAGGCAGAGGCATATGGGTGGTGCCTTCTGACTGCATTGTGGCATCTAATCCGGAAGATGAAGAATCATTATTTGACCCTGGAGTAGATAAAATTTATCGTCATCCTACTTTTTATCACATGCCCGACGGAGCCGAAAATATTTAAATATGACCGACAAGGAAAGACTTCTGCAATACTGTCTGAGGCAAGGTGATACGCATATTATTTTTGGCTATCGACTTGGAGAGTGGTGTTCTAAAGCCCACATTCTGGAAGAAGATATCGCTCTTACCAATATTGCTTTGGATCACATGGGGCTTGGGAATGCCTGGCTCGAAAGAGCAGCATCGGTAGATTCAGAAAAAAGATCACCTGATGATCTTGCTTATCGAAGAAACGAACGTGAATATTACAACCTTTTGTTGGCCGAACAACCCAATGGCAATTATGCCAACACCATAGCAAGACAATTTCTATTCGATGTCTATTCGGTATTGTACTATTCTGAACTGCTCAATAGTGCCGATGATACCCTTGCCGGCATTGCAGGCAAAGGCCTCAAAGAAGTTCGATATCATTACAAGCACAGTGCTCAATGGGTAGTGCGTCTTGGTGACGGCACTGTTGAAAGTCATAAAAAAATTCAAGAGGCTATTGATGATATGTGGCGCTTTACAGAGGAGTTGTTTGAAATGGATGAAACGGATGATATCATTGCTAAATCGGGAGTTGGAGTGGATGTATCAGGTTTAAAGGAAGCATGGAAGACTCAGGTTAGTGAAGTTCTTGAAAAGGCCACATTGAGCCTACCTGACCATAATTTGAGCAGAACGGGCAGTAAAACCGGGGTTCATACAGAGCATTTAGGGCATATTCTTGCAGAAATGCAATACCTTCCGAGAGCATATCCTGATGCCCAATGGTAGAAGAGTTAAACATAGAAAAGGTTTGGGAGCTGCTAAACAAGGTTCCTGATCCGGAAATTCCGGTTCTCTCTGTTGTAGAGCTTGGGGTTGTTCGAGACGTTTACGTTAAGGAAAACCGGGCGGAAGTTACCATCACCCCTACCTATTCCGGTTGCCCGGCTATGAAGACTTTCAGTGACGATATCATTTCTCAATTAAAGAAAAACGGATTTGAAGAAGTCATCATTCATACAGCCTACAACCCTCCCTGGACAACAGACTGGATGTCTGAAACAGCTCGCACCAAATTGAAGGAATATGGCATTGCGCCGCCACAGGGATTAGCCAAAAACTCACTGAAACTTTTTGCAAAAAATTTACCCATCCCCTGTCCTCGATGTGAGTCCACCGATACCAGGAGAATAAGTGAGTTTGGATCAACCGCTTGTAAAAGTCTTCATCAATGCAACACTTGCCTGGATACTTTTGACTACTTTAAATGCATTTAGTGTAACCCTAATTCAATCATTATGCTGCATGTCTATCAACAAGGATTTCAGAGAGATTTTTTTGGAACGGCTCTTAAATTAACCGGTAAGACATGGTTAAAAATGACCATTGCTTATGTCGCTTATTACCTGATCATAGTTGCTTTATTGGGAGTTTTGGTCTTTTCTACAGGAATCGGTATGGATATCATGGGAAAAGTTCAAAACATGTCTGATTTGCAAAATGCAGAGGAGCTCGTCGAATTATTCTCTGAAATGTTTCTTAGTCCAACCTTTATTATTCTTGGGCTCATTTACATAATTATTACAATAATGCTCAGTGCATGGATGTACACCTATGCTTTTAAATTAGGAGAGTTGGAAATGAAGGATAGGCCGTACACTTTTAGCAGTGTGCTCAAAGCCTCGTATTCCAAAGTTATTGGACGTTTTATTCTATCCTCTATACTGGCTTACACTGCGCTCATCATTATGGCAGCCGTCATTTCAGGTATAGCAGGATTGCTACATTGGTCTTTGGGTGTGATTGGTTTTGTGGCTTTAATTGGCATTGCCTATCGCTGGCTCATTGTCCCTGCCGCTATTGCATTAGATGATAAAGGAGTAATGGAAGCATTTACTTTGAGTATGAAAAAAATAAGCTTTGGCAAGGCATATGTCTATTTTGGAATTAGTGTTTTGGTCATCATCGCCTTATTCATATTGATAGTCATTCTTTCTGTCATTCCCGCAATATTAGGAAGCCTCAGTGAAATTGGAATTGTTCTGCAATACATAATCAATGCGCTAAGTGGTGGTGTAATCACTATGCTTACAGTTTCAATCATTATTGGGCTCCACATGAGACTTTCTGAACCCTACAGTGAAGATGAGGGAACTCCTAATATTGAAGACCATCTTATTGAATAATCTAAATGAGACCCCGGGATTTTAGCTCCAAATATTTATTGATAACCCCTAATGAAAGACCTTCAGGTTCAACATAGGTGACCTGAATACCGATTTGCCTAAGGGTTTGAATGATTTGAGTTTTATCGTACATGGCACTACGAGCGACTGTATGAAGATAAGCTTCACGTATTGTCTCAGGCTTTTCCAGGACAAAATCTTCCAGCTCTGTATTCTTGAAAACAACCATCATGAGCAGGTGCTTTTGATTCAGCTTTTTAAGAATGGGGTAAATACGCCTTACACTACTGATATTCTCAAAATTGGAGTAGAGAACGATAAATGAGCGTGTTGTTAGGTTATCGCTAAGGGTTTTATAGAGTATTTCATAGTCACTCTCGGCCTGACGTACCTCCTGATTATATAATGTGTCAAGTACTCTTCTCATTTGAAATTTACCTACATCAGCCGGCAAGAACGTATGTGTCTTCTCAGCGAAAGTCACTAAACCCACTTTATCATATTTTTTCAAAACAACATTACTCAGAGCGAGTGCAGAATTAACGGCATAGTCCACAAGTGTCATCCCATTGAAAGGCATGTGCATTCGCCTTCCGCAATCGATGATATTTATGATAGATTGTGATTTTTCGTCCTCATATTGATTCATCATCAGACTTGCAGTTCTGGAGGTAGCTTTCCAGTTGATACTCCTATAGTCATCTCCCTGAACATAGGGCTTGATCTGCTCAAACTCATAACTATGACCAATTCTTCTGATCTTTTTTAACCCAAATGAAGCATGAACCTTAGTGAAAGCCAACATCTCCATTTCTTTCATTTGACGGATAGAAGGATAGACTTTCACCATTTGCGTATTCTCCACTTCCATCCTTCTTTTTATCAGTCCTACTCTCGTTTCGATAAGAAGAATGGTATTTCCGAACCGGTATTCCCCCCTAATCTTGGGTGAAATGGTATACTTAACAGTACTACTTTGCCGTGCTTTCAGATGTTCATCTTTTTGAAAATTGCGGATTTTTAACTGGTAAGGTAAATCTTCAATAATCGAAACATGGACATCTTCAGCATACGGATTGCGCATGGAGATTTCAATCTCTTCGTTGTCGCCAAGGGATAGAATTTCAGGTATAATCCTCTTAATATCTAATGCGTCCTTCAAAGAAAAGAGACGAATTGCATCCCAAAGTGTGAGCATAAAAGCAACAATGAAAGCGGCCACTGCCAGATAAAACAGAAAAGGAAGGGCATATCCAATAGCTGAAGTGGCAGCTATGAAGAGAAACACTATATAAAATCTATCGGTTACATAAATGGCCTTCCAGAAAGCTCTCATTAGCGCGGTATCTCCAGATTGTCAATTATTTCTTCAATGATATCATTCACTTCAAAACCTTCCATTTCTCGTTCTGGTGCCAAAATAATTCTGTGGTTTAAGACCGGAATCGTCGCTTCACGCACATCGTCAGGTGTCACAAAGTCGCGGCCTGCGATGGCTGCCAGGGCCTTAGACGTTTGCATAATTGCCAGAGATGCTCTGGGAGAAGCTCCTAAGAAAATGCCAAGATTATTTCGTGTTTCATTCACCAGTTTCGCGATATATCCCAGTAGGTTTTCTTCAATGTGTATTTGATCCGAAATATTTCGAAGGGCCCTTAATTCTTCGGCAGAAATAACGGGCTTCACCTCTTTCTCGAGATCGACGGATCGGTTTCGGTCAAATCGTTTCAATATATCAAGCTCCTCTTCCGGTGTTGGATAGTCCATGCGCAGACGAAATACGAACCGATCCAATTGTGCTTCGGGCAACTTATATGTTCCTTCTTGCTCTATAGGGTTTTGGGTAGCCAAAACCACAAATGGATAATCCATAGGATAGGTGATACCGTCCAGGCTAATCTGCTTTTCCTGCATCACCTCAAAAAGAGAAGACTGCGTTTTCGCCGGTGCCCGGTTAATTTCATCAATAAGGATCATTTGAGAGAATATAGGTCCCTTTTTGAACTCGAATTCAGAGGTTTTCAGATTGTATACATTGGTACCAAGCACGTCTGACGGCATTAGGTCCGGTGTAAACTGAATTCTCGAGAAGTCGGCACTGATAGTCTTAGCTATCATTCTGGCTAACAGTGTTTTAGCTATACCTGGAACACCCTCTAAAAGGATGTGCCCCCGAACCAGCATCGCAGCGACGATCATCTTGATCGCATGGTCCTGACCTATGATTACCTTGCCCACTTCAGCTTTTATCTCATCCACCTTTGTGGCCATCAAAGCCAACTCTTCCTTCATTTTTTCATCAAACAAGGTGCTTTTTTCTTCGCTGGTATTTTCCTCGTTTAGTCTATTCTCTTTTTCTTCCATTGTCTTTTCGTTTAAAACGTATTGCCTCTTCTGATTTTTGATAAAACTGACTAACTCTTTCCTGAAAATCGACAAAGTACCGGTCCGAAACTTCATCTAAAATGGCTACTGATTTAAGCTTTTCAAACATTTTTCTGATCTGCTCGAATGGTACGCCCGAAAGCCTCGAGAGCTTTCTCATAAATTTTTCATCGATTTCTTTAGTAGGTATCTGATATCTGGTTCGGATATAATGCAACAACAGCTCTTTCTCTCGCTCTGCAATGAACTGGTGCTGACGGGAGTTATAATAAAGCTGTCCAATGGTTTTTATGTATTCCAGAGATGCGTTTTTCAGCTCTGGCAGAGTTCTCATCACTGGTTGAGTGCGCTTTAGTCCCAGAACGAAAAACACGATTGAAAGCAAAATAATAATGTACCACGCCAGCAGTAATGGCGGTTGGCTACGAATAAAACCCAGTGGTCCTTCAGAAAATTCAGCTGTTCTGAAATCATTATTCTCGAATTGCGGATACTGCGAAACCTTATCAAAATAAACCGTGTCATTTTGCCATAATTTCATGGTTTCATTGATGTAATTCAAGGTTTGATAGTCTTGTAGGTAGTAATTTGAATAAACTTCAGGAGTGCTAAATAGGAATAACTTTCCCTCGCCATATTCATACTCTAAAAGGTTATAAGAATCATCCACGTATCCGATAAAACTGATTTGTTCTAAGACGCTATCACTGTAGAACTCTGGATAAAACCGTTTCCACCAGTTACTGTAAGTAGTATCCTTCACAACAAACTTTAAAGTGGTGTTTGCTTCGTTCAACTTAAGGATTACGGAATCAGAATAAATGAATCTCAGCGAATCGGCCAGATACATTAAGGTATCGGCATAATAGAGTGAGTCGTAGTAATTCTCATCATAAATAGTGGTATCGTAATCTTCGTAGTATTGATACCAATGTGGATGAAAGAGAGAGTCGAATTGATAAGGAAAGGTTATGGCAGAAATCCATGCAGTATTGCCGTCGTTGATGAAATTCAATAATGCTTCAAAGTCCCTATCGAAGTAATAAAAATCATAGCCAATAGCTACATAGTTTCCCTCCCGATCTTCGGTTAAGAATTCATTCAGAGGATTTCCAATCTCTACGAATTTTTCACCACTTGTGCTTTCCAGCAGTTCCACAAAATATTTTATGCCGTATGGTTGTTTCGAATTGTGGTCCAAAGAAAACCACCATAAATACCCCTTATTGAAAAACAAATAACCAAGAAGAACGACCAATAAGGCAACTCCAACTCCCACTATTGCATTTGCTCTGCGGTTCATATAGACACTATTGAATTACATCGCGATCTGAACCTCTCAAAATCAGATTTTGTGGGCATCCTTTGGCCATAGCGTACACTGTCAAAAATATTGGCTATATCTCTGAAACTGATCTTATCTTCCTTCTGAAGCTTAACCTCATCCAGGTATTCTCCATTGGTCTTACCCTTCACAAATTTTATCGCTCCTTCTTCCGCTAATCTTCTTAAGGTTAGGAGGTAAACATACCTCAGCGCGGTTATGTAATCCAAAGATCGAATTGCCTTATCCACTAACCCTCTTAGCTTGTCCAGTTCAATGGTATCCTCATTAGCCAACCCGCTCAAAGAGCTTTCGGTGAGTTTATTATCGGGTCGATAGTTCTTCAATAGAACATACGCCAGAAAAACAGCCAGAAATACCACCACAACATATGCCAGAAACGTTCCCAGCTCTGGCAGACCTTCACCGAAATTCAAGGGTTGTTTAAGGTCATCACGTTTTTTATTTCGTTCACCCGTCTCGGTATAGTCGATATCCCTCATGGTTTCGGCCCAGGTCGTGGAATCTATGGCTGTTTGTGCCATTGATAAACCACCAAATAAAACGACTAATAAGATGAATAAAACTAAACTTCTCATTTTGAGAATATTGACATGTTTTCTATGCGTTTTTTCAATCCTTCTGCATATCTCCATTCCAAAACGGTGTCAATAAAAATTGAGAAACTGATAGTCAAATAGTAGATCGAGATTGTCAATGCCAGAATCATGACACCAGATCCTAAAGAGGAAGTGATGAAACTGTTGGTTTCTGCCGAGAAAGGCAAGTTCCAGTTGACAATTTGCAAGTGAAAGAGCATTACCGGCGAAGTGATCAACCAAAACAACATAAAACCGAACAAATAGGACGAAAGGGTTACCAGAACAAACTTACCTGCTGAAAAAGAGATGAGGTTGAGTGCGGAGCCAATTGATGATAGAACTCCTTTTTTATGAAAGATAATTCCATGGACTGAGATGATGAGAACCGGGAGGTTAATCAGAGCGAGTAAGGCTACCCAATCATCTGGTAGCCAGAATATTAAATGAAACAAACTGACAAGTACAAATATTTTAAGGACGGGTATTAACCAAGATTTTCCATTCAATTCCTCTCGAAATATGAGGGCAAAAAGCAGAGTCATAAAAATGACGTTAAAGCCACTCATTACGGGCCAATCGTTGTAGGAAACCAGCGTTCCAATGCTATCGAATTGGATATGAGTGAGGGCGTAAACATCTCCGCCCAAAACCTTTGCGCCAAGGGCGAGCAAAACGGAATATCCAAATGCCAAATACAAAAAACGAGAGATCTTGGATTCCACTTTCGCTTTGAAATACCTAAAAGTATCTGCGAAAAGTTGGGGGGAATCCCTAAGTATGGTAGCATCATACTCAAACTTAGGAGCGTGCAGTTCCATTTCTTCCTGTCTGTACTTCTTCTTTACTGTCTGGGGAAGACGAAAAGGATAAATGACATAGTAGCCAAGAATAAAAGCGAGGGAAAGAACAATGACCAATATCTTGACCAAATCGGGCATCTCTGTATAACGGGTGATGTACCCTTCAATAAAAGCAGCAATAACAAAGACAGGAGTTATCCCAATCATGATCTTTACCCCTCTTCTTGCCGACATCACCAGTGCCTGAGTCCGAGAATAGGACCGGGGAAGAATAAGTCCTCTGGCCAATACCAACCCTGCCGCACCTGAAATGATGATAGCAGAAATTTCCAGGGTACCGTGTTGCCAAATGGTTAAAAAGGACTCTACAAATAAGCCTCTTTCAATAAAGAAATACTGAAACGATCCGAGCATGATTCCGTTGCTCAGAAGACTGGCCAGACTTCCAATACCTGCAAAAAAACCTAATATGAAGGTGCGAACGGCAACCAAAAGATTGTTGAGGGTAATACCCATAAACATATCCATTTCATTAGCTTTCTTATACACCGCCATGGGGTCTCCTTTTTCGATGTTGGCAATGGTCATATCTATGTAATGATCTCCCAGAATCCGGCGAACAAATTCACCATCTTCATGAGACGATAGAATACCAATGGAAACACTTAGTGCGAAAAACAAAAAGGACCACAACAACTGCATTCTGGCATAGTACATTATCGAGGGCAACTCCTCAGTCCAGAAGTTGAGAAGTGCTTTGGTTTCATATCTCTTATTTCTGTAAATATCCAGATAGAGCCATTGTGCCAGATTGTTCAGATAATGACGTACTGATCGGTGCCGGTAAAAAGTTTGAGCATAAGAAAGGTCTTCAGATATCTGTATAAAAAGTTTGCTCAGATTTTTAGGTTCGCTTTTTTTCTTCCGAAGCTCGCTCTCAAATTCCTTCCAATAGTGGGCATTCTTTTCGATGAACCGCTTTTCGCGCATGGCGGTCAAAGATATTCAAGATTAACAACGAACATTTGTCTTACAAGGACATAAATGCCCATTTTTGAACCGGTGAAAGAACTGTCTATTACTACTGCTCAGCATGTTGTTATTGATTATCAGCTTGCATCACTTCGAGATAGGATTCTAGCCTATATCCTCGATTACATTCTGTTAAATATCATATCCGTGGGGGCTTTATTTATAATGCTGGCCTTGTCGAGCTCTCTTCAGGATGAATTCTATTTTCTCGTTTTTGTTCCTGCCTATCTTTTCTACGCCTTACTTTTCGAGATTCTAAATAAAGGCCAAACACCGGGTAAAATCGCACTGGGAACTCGGGTAGTGAGAACAAGTGGTGAAGTACCCTCAATCAGCGATTATGTTCTAAGATGGATTTTCAGACCCTTAGACATTTATGTTTCACTTGGTAGTCTTGCCGTTGTATTGATCGCATCAAGTGACAAAAACCAAAGATTAGGTGACCGAATGGCCAACACTACTGTTATAAAAGCCAAGGCAGATGTCCGATTTACATTGTCGGATATTGAAAAGCTCATTGCCCCTGATTACGAGGTGCAATATCCTAACGTAAAACTGCTTTCTGAGGATGATGCTCTGGTAGTGAAAGCTGTTCTGGAACGCAACAGGAAAAATCCGGGTAGAGCTTCCAGAATGCGCCTTTCAGAATTGACTGATAAACTGAAAATCGCACTTGAAATAGATGACAAGTCGCCTGACGATCAAATCCTCAAATCTATATTGAAGGATTATGTAGCTCTTACACGATAGGTTAATCAAACAGTTCGCCTTCTAATTTCTTCAGAAGAAAACGGAGGGTTTCAGTATGAATACTATGGTCACCGTTATAAGAAATCAGATCATAAGCACATTCTGCATTGTCCAGGTCATGAAGATGGTTGTACAGTCGTTCTTCGGTGATGTATTGATCCTGACTGCCAACGACTAAATGAGTATTAGAACGATTGATTTTATCTAAACCTATTGGGTCTGAAAGTACATCGGCAGGGATGTCGCTGCCCCAGGAAATGAGCATTGAGATATTCTGGTCAAGCTGAGCTGCCCACCTGAAGGCCGTAGGGGCACCTTGCGAAAATCCAACAACGATAATATGGATATCAGGGGTGGTTTTTTCTACTAATTGACCCAGGGTCTGATTAAGGTACTGAATATTATTTCGAATATCATCCTCTCGCTCCTCTTTAGTCATCCAGCTCGCTCCCACCTTACCCCTGGTGCTTTTAAGATAAAATCTATGGAGTCCTTCCGGAGCCGCAACAAGGGTGTTGTCATCTGCCAAATCAGAAAAATTCTGAATAAAATCCGATGCACTTTGACCGTATCCGTGTAACACCATCCAAAGGGTATTCACCTTCTGATTCGCTTCTCCAAGAATAAAGCACCTACCCGTTGTAGGGGTTAATACCTTCAGTTTGCTCACTGTCATGATCGAAAAATAAAAGAAGCCGTCTCGATAACA
>DNTB01000069.1 GCA_003499525.1 Flavobacteriales bacterium | reverse complement strand
TCGGGGTGTAGCGCAGTCCGGTAGCGTACTTCGTTCGGGACGAAGGGGTCGTGGGTTCAAATCCCGCCACCCCGACAGCAAAGGACGTCCAGGTTTTTTTATCCGGACGTCCTTTTTCTTTGCGGCCTATAAGTTCTCTTCCTAAATGAAGCTCTAACCTATAACAAATAGAATTTTTGCCTGAAGGTAGAAAATCTTAACATGGATAAAGTTTCCTTTTAACGTACAATTCTGATATTTCGAGCATGAAAATCTCAGATGCCCTATTCTTTTTACTCCTTTTCACGGCTTGCGATTCGGACAATAAATCAAACAATTCAAAAGCACGAATCCAGATCGCCGATCAAAGTGAGAATGCCTATACCATCGCTTTTGGGTCATGCAATAATCAGGAACTTCCACAGGTAGCCTGGCCGGCAATACTGGCCAATAATCCCGATGTATGGATTTGGATGGGAGATAATATCTACATGGATTCCGAGAATATAGATGCAACGAGACAGGCCTATGCCAAACAAAAAAGTGATTCAGCCTATACCCTGCTTCGATCTCAGACGGTCATTGTAGGAACATGGGATGATCATGACTATGGAATAAATGATGGCGGAAAAAACTGGCCACACCAAGAAGAAAAAAAACTGTTGGCTCTGGATTTTTTAGATGTAGACACTAACCGTGAAATTTGGAACAGGCCCGGATTATACGATGCTTATCACTTTGAAACCAAAGACTCAATCGACATTCAGGTTATACTTCTGGATACCCGCTCCTTCCGGGATGACCTCAACAAGGCCCTATCTTTAAAAAAAACCTACATCCCCTACCCCGACAGTTCTGGCACCATCCTCGGAGAAGAACAATGGGTTTGGTTAGATACTAAACTGGCAGATACAACCATTGATATACATTTGATTATCAGCAGCATACAAATAATATCATCCGAGCATCGGTTCGAAAAATGGGCAAATTTTCCAAAGGAAAGGCAGCGTCTGTTCGACTTGATCGCGAAAAACAATTACCCTTCATTATTGCTTTTTAGCGGAGATCGGCACATTGCGGAAATTAGCAGGATTCAGCCCAAAGGTTTTCCTCATCCGCTTTATGAAGTGACCTCGAGCGGAATGACTCACAGCTATGAATCTGTGAGTGATGAACCAAATCAATTCAGAATCAGTCCTTTAATTGGATCGAAGAATTTCGGAATACTGGAAATACAGGATTTACCCGAAGGCATTCATGTCAAAATTTCTGTAAAAGACATCTCAAACGCTCCTTTGGCCGAACAAAGCCTTGTTATTGGCCATTAATAAGTCGAATTGTTGAACTTTTTCATGATGAAAGTTTTGAAAGAGTTCGGATTTAAGCAAACAAAATAACTTTTGTGGAACTATATTTTCGAATTGCTAAACAAGCAGAATGAAGTATTCGATTGCAGACTTAGAAAAATTGTCGGGGGTTCGTGCTCACACGATTCGTATATGGGAACAGCGCTATAAATTGCTCGAACCTCAGCGTACCTCCACAAATATCAGATATTACAATGATGATCAAGTCAAACGGCTTCTAAACACCGTTACGCTGGTCAACAATGGAATCAAAATTTCGAAGGTGAGCAAAATGACTCCGGAAGAAACCGGAGCATTCCTCGATCAGGTTGAGAACACCAATACAGAAAGTGCATTAGAATTGTACGTCAACCGGATGATATCCTCAGGGATGGAGTTTGACGAGACCGTTTTCGACAAAACATTTACAACCTGTATCACAAAATATGGGGTGTACGATACCTTTAAAAGAATTGTTTATCCGGTACTCAGAAGAACAGGTCTGATGTGGGGCAAGGATGAAATGAATCCGGCTCAGGAACATTTCATATCCAATATTTTGCGTCAAAAGCTAATTACTGCAATTGACGGGCTTCCCATCATACAAGATGATAAAGAAAAATGGCTTTTGTTTCTTCCTCAGGAAGAAGATCATGAAGTGGGGCTTTTGCTCTCTTCTTATTTGTTGAGATCTAATGGCAAAGCTCTTGTTTATTTAGGTCAAAGAGTACCGGAAGATAGCTTGCGTGAAACCATTTCGGCTTATCAACCACACAACCTCTTAACTTTCCTTGTTCATATGCAAAGGGTGGAAGATGCCCAGGAGTACGTAGACAATTTGTCCTACTGGTTTACAGGCAGGCAGGCCTACGTTGCAGGCAATGATTTCCTGCTCGACAAGATTAAATGGCCCGAAAATGTTGCATATCTCAAGAGTCTCGACGAATTCTTAAATAAGATCGAACAATAATTTGTTTAACACATTAAACATGATGTTAATCAGATTATATTAGCCCCGTGAACAAGACAGTCAACGTAATAGGATCTGGATTCTCAGGTTTAACTTCTTCTGCTCTCCTGGCTAAAGAAGGATTCGAAGTAAATCTTTTTGAGAAGAACAGCACCACAGGGGGAAGAGCTCGCCAATTCTCAGAGAACGGTTTTCTCTTTGATATGGGGCCATCGTGGTACTGGATGCCCGAAGTTTTTGAACGTTTTTACAACCAATTCGGGAAAACCACAAAAGACTTCTACGATTTGAAGTTATTGGAACCCGGATTCAGAGTATATTTCGGACAGGATGATTATTTAAATATTCCTTCGAGTTATGAAAATTTGAAGGAATTATTTGAAAATATTGAACCGGGAGCATCGGCTCAATTAGATCGTTTCATGCAAGATGCTAAAGTCAAATATGACTTGGGCATTAATGATCTTGTATACAAACCAGGGAAATCATTGATGGAATACATGAATTCTAAAGTCATTCTTGGAACCTTGAAACACAGGGTTTTTCAACGATTCGACAAACATGTACGGTCCTATTTTAAAGACCCAAAGTTGATCTCTCTCATGGAGTTCCCCATTCTATTTTTAGGGGCAATGCCAAAAGATACTCCAGCGCTTTACAGTTTGATGAATTATGCTGGTCTGAAATTGGGAACTTACTATCCTATGGGCGGATTCGGTAATGTTATCAAAGCATTCGAACAAATTGCACGAGATCAGGGGGTGCATATCCATACTAATGTTCCAATTGATAAAATTGAAATTTCGGAAGGAAAAGTCACTGGACTCCGCATGAATGGCGATGAGTTCAAAAGTGATACCGTTATCGCAGCTACTGATTATCACCACGTAGAGCAACATCTACTCTCACCTCAGCACAGAACATACAGCGAGAAATATTGGGATTCGAGGGTTTTTGCACCCAGTTCTTTACTCTTCTATCTTGGGGTCAAGAAAAAAATACAGAATCTTGAGCACCACAATCTGTTCTTTGATGAAAGCCTTGAAGAACATGCTATAGAGATTTACAAGACTCCCAAATGGCCATCTAAACCTCTTTTTTATGCTTGTGTTCCATCCAAAACCGACCCTGAAGTGGCGCCTGAAGGAATGGAGAATATATTCCTCCTCATGCCCATTGCTCCAGGATTAACAGATGAGGAAGACCTCCGTGAGAAGTATTATGACATCATCATGAAAAGGTTGGAAGCCCATACTGGTGAGGACATCCGTGATCATGTGGTGGTCAAGAAATCTTACAGTGTCAAAAATTTTGAGAAGGACTACAACGCCTACAAAGGAAATGCCTACGGACTGGCCAATACACTGCTCCAAACTGGCCCATTAAAGCCAAAAATGCAGAGTAAAAAGGTCAAAAACTTGTATTATACCGGACAAATAACAGTACCTGGTCCTGGAGTTCCTCCTTCCATTATATCGGGGGAAGTAGTGGCTAAACTTATTCGCAATCAATAGATCAATATAAAAATCATGAAAGCTCTATTTGACCAAATATCAACTACAACAAGTAAGAATATCACACGAGCATATTCTACTAGTTTTTCTTTGGGAATACTTTTTTTAGAGAAAAGGTTTCGAACACCAATCTACTCCATTTATGGGTTCGTTCGAATAGCTGATGAAATAGTAGATACTTTTCATGACTACCCCAAAGAAGATCTAATAGCCCGGTTTCGAGAAGATACTATAATCGCCATTGAGCAAAAAATTAGTCTCAATCCGATACTTAATGCGTTTCAGCAAGTGGTTCATGATTACAACATTGAATGGGAATTGATTGACAAATTCTTGATCAGTATGGAGATGGATCTTGATGATCAGGTATATAGCAGAGATAAATACGAAGATTACATTTTCGGTTCAGCAGAGGCTGTCGGTCTAATGTGTTTGCGTGTTTTTGCCGAAGGGAACACAGAACAGTATGACAATTTAGTGCCAGCCGCTCGGAAACTCGGTGCTGCCTTTCAAAAAGTGAATTTCCTGCGGGACTTGCGTGCTGATTTCGAAGGTCTTGAAAGGTCCTATTTTCCTGGAATAGACCTCAATCACTTTACCCAAAAAGACAAAGAACTCATACAAGCGGAGATTGCAGAAGACTTTAGGTTGGCGCTTGAAGGAATTAGGAGTTTACCCAAAAGCTCCAGAAGAGGTGTTTATCTGGCCTATGTTTACTACCAGCGTCTATTCAAGAAGATTTGTAAAACTCAACCCGAGGAGGTAATGGAAACGCGAATTCGTATTCCCAATGCTACCAAAATGAGCTTGATGTTTCAATCTTTGCTGCGTCACCAGATGAACTTACTTTAGCAACATGCATTGGGCAGTTAGTGCCGGGATCGTACTTATGACCTTCATTATTATGGAAGGAGTGGCGTGGTTTACTCATAAATATATCATGCACGGCTTTCTATGGCATTTACACAGAGACCATCATACAAAGGAGAATTATGGCTTCTTCGAGCGAAATGATTACTTCTTTTTGCTTTTTGCCGTTCCCGGTATTATCTTAATTATCAGTGGAATACCTTCGTTTGGAATTGGATATTGGATTGGGATTGGAATTACAGTTTACGGCATTGCATATTTCCTGATCCACGAGGTATTTATCCATCAAAGATTAAAATGGTTTCGGCGTTCTGACAACGAATATTTGCGTAAAATCCGAAAGGCACACAAGCTGCACCACAAAATTCTTACGAAAGAAAACGGAAGATATTTTGGAATGCTTTGGCCACCAAAAGATATTCAGTAATTAAATGTCTTTGAGGGCAAGCAGAGGTCTCCTCGTTTCGTGAGAAAACTTTGCTGTAGTACTCCGGTGGAATAACCGGTCAAAGAAAGCGGCTGGCCGAGGTATAAAAACCGTTAAGTCTGATCTATGTGTTTGCTGAAAAACAAGAACAGCATCCCTAACATCTTCATGCTGGATGACATGAAGATCAAAATCCTTATCAAAAATCCAATCTCCAAGATTTAGCCTCCGGATTTCATCCTCAAGAGAAATATCTTGATCCTTATCAGTGATATGAAGAACATCAAGATGAGCATCGAATCTTTCAATGAGGTATTTTAATGGTTCTAAGGCTGCTTGATTTTTTATTGGCTTCAGTTCAATGGCAAGAGCAATTCTCTCAATGGGTTTAAAAACATATCCGTAAGGTACCGCAAAAACCGGCCTTTCTAAATTTGAAATAGCGCGTTGTGTGTTGGAACCCATGAAAACTCTTTTAAAGCCCGTTGCGCCATGAGTACCCATAACTACAAAATCCACACCTTCCTCGATATTGGTTCTTCGTATGCTGTCTTCTACTGATCCATAACGCGAAACTGTTTTAACTGCATCCGTATCATAGGTGCTCCGAAAAAATTCTAGTTCTCGAGCTAAGCCATTTTTAGAATCTTTCTTCAGCACTTCATCAATAGAAACGAGCATTCCTCCAGAAGTTTTTGGAGATTCATAGGAATTCATGAGGATAAACTCCGCTTCATGCGGATTTGCAAGCTCTACAGCGTATGCATAGGCAGCTCTGGAATTTTCAGTAAAATCAGTTGGAATAAGGATTTTCATCAGATACAAGATTAGACTGAAAATTACTTAATTCTTTTTGTTGACCCCTCACCAATTTGTAAAATATCTAACACAACTTTTCAGCAAAACTTTGAGTACTAAGTTATTTCCGAAATCAGAGGAAGTGGCAAGTTAGGATATTGATTAGGAAGGTTCAAATTCCTCTTGAACACCATCTATATTATGAAGCTCTAGCTCTTCAATGCTTTCCAGCGGGCTTACCCAAATGGTATTTTTAGTGAGGTTCAGGATATAAGCCAGTTTTTCGGCATCCTCACCGGAATATGTATAGATTGCAGGTTGCGCAGAGTGCTGTTTAAGATAATCAACCAGGAGTCTTTGCGTTTCAATGACCGACGAGGTTCTATTATCATCCTGAAGATCGAGTAAGTTGAGGTTTACATCTGCGCAATGCTCATTAAATATGTGACAAAACTGTTTAACGGTTGCGATAGTGTTGATCTGGTCGGTTTTAACCAGCACAATGCTTTCGGGATATTCAAACTCCTTTGAAATTAAAATCTTTGGGCAACATACCTTATTATACTTCCTTCCTCCTACGAAATTGGCAAACATGGAAGAGAGATGGTCTTCAAAAACCTCAAAGGTTGCAAGTAAGATGTCGGAAAAACTACAAAGGGTAGTCAACTGTTTCCTGGTAAAATTGTCGAGTGTTTCGCTGGTAATAAGTGCCTTAGAATCTGGATACTCCTCCATGATGATCTTGTAAATGGCAGTACGCTGTTCCATAGGAATTGACGCAATTTTAACCGATGCATTCTGCATTTCCGGAGCATTGCTTCGTTCATTTTGATTCGGTAGTTTACCTAACCAGAGAATAGAAATTCTGTTTTTATCGCCGCCAAAATAGTTTAAGGCAAACCGAACTGATGTTAGGCCACTTACTTTTTCATCTATAGCTATAATTATTCTTTTAAGTGCCATTATTGAGATTTTTGTATTGTTTTCTTAATGAGTACCGAAAGAACCGGCTGTTTAATATGCTTTGAAAGCTGATCTGCACTCGACCCGTAAAAAACTGAAGAGAGTGCGCCTTTTTCATGCGTACCAACTAAAAGAATTGAGTTGGCACGATCCTTCATAAACTCTTCTATTCCGAGTTCCCGCTTATCGTGATTCCTGATGTGAACGTCATAGTCGCTAAGCCCAACTTTTTTTGCAAAATCACGAATAGCAAACTGGCTTTGTCCAAAAGTTTCGAAGTTTTCAGGGGTAATAACCTTAAGCAGTGTAATACTCAAATTACAGGACTCAATAATGGGTATTATCGAAGAAAATGGAGCTTGCGTTTCTCGAAAAAAGCTGGAAGCTATGACTACATTATTTATCTGATCAAAATCCGTACTCTCTTTTATTATGAGCACTGGTTTGTCGATGTTCAGAATTGCTCTTTTGGTGGTAGACCCGAAGAATACATCACGAGTTCTGTTTCGGCCTCTGGATCCTATGATCACCATACCGGCTCCGAGTCTTTCCACTTCTCTATTCAGGTCGCCTATCTTTTCTACAGCTATTGTCTTTCGCTTGAACGAGTTCTTCCCTACTCCCTCCCGCCGGGTCTTTTTAAGGAGGTTCATCTCCGACTCTATCTCACTCAGATCACTAATAGAACCTGTAGCATGAACCAGGTACATCTCCGCCTGACATCGCTCTGATATCTGAAGAGCAGCATCCATTGCCTGATCAGCAACCGCGCTAAAATCAGTAAAACAAACAATGGGGTTCATTTAGAGGGAATTTAACCAAAGGTCATCCCGATAACCCACTAAAGCAATGACACGAATCATTACGTGCCTTGACTTCAATCAGACGCCCAACTGATATGAAATGGAGTTTCTAATAGATATTTCCGACTTTGACCAGGCGTTCCGGCTCCAGAACCATGATCTTTCTTCCGCTCGTTCGTATGAGCTCTTCTTCTTTAAAATCATGAAGCAGACGTATAACCGTTTCGGTGGCTGTTCCAACAATATTGGCTAAATCTTCACGCGTCAGGTTAATTTCTATTTCTTCTCCTTCGGGGGTATCTGCTTCATAAACTCTTTTAAGCATGAGAAGGGTAACAGCAAGGCGCTCGCGAACTGATTTTTGAGCTAAAGTGGTCATCATTCCGGTCATATCTCCGAGTTCCTGGCAGGCATCCTTGAGCAGCATCATGACAAAATCATGAGATTCATCTATGAGTTTCATGAATTCACTCTTAGGAATGAAGCAAACCTTAACTTCCTCAAGAGCCTCTGCTGTAACAGGATACAGATCTTCACTAATCATCGCTCTATAGCCCAAAAGATCTCCTGATTTGGCGATTTGGATGATTTGATCTTTACCGTCATCTCCCGTTTTATACACCTTTAATTTCCCGGCATTGATGCAGAAAACACCTAATGGACGTGTGTCTTCATGAAACAGGATTTGCCCCTTTTTGTATGCAGTACAGGATTTATGATAGTTGATCCTATCTAATTCACTGTCATTCAGGGACTTAAATTTTGAAATTTTGTGCACCGAGCACTCATCACAAGTAATGCTAATTCTTCGGCCTCTCATTACAGTTCTTAGTTTACAGCAGGTAAAGATAATCATTCACTGCGTTCTGACGAGATCATTCTACTCCCTAGTAATGACCTATTGATTAGGTTTGTACTAGTCAAGTTTGAAGAAATGTCTACCCGAATCCTCATTGTTGAAGACGATAGCTTTACCTCCAAACTAATCAGCGGAATGCTTGAGAAGCTTGGCTATGTAGTTTCTGGAGTAGCTACGAACAGTACAGAGGCTTTCAATAACTTAAAGAAATTACCCTCCGATTTAGCCTTGATGGATATCGGTCTTGCCGATAAGGATGATGGGGTCAAACTTACCAAGGAGCTTTCGGATCAATTCGGTATCCCCATTATCTATGTTACAAGTGCTTCTGATGACAACACTGTAAAGCGGGCTATAGCCTCTCTTCCCTATGGTTATGTGGTCAAACCCATTTCTGCTGATTCGCTATATACAGTCATTGAATTAGCATTGCAGCGAAGACATCTGGAAAATCAACTCATCCGTAGTCAGGACGAGATGAAAATCCTGAACAATCAATTGGAAGACAAAGTCAGGAGCCGGACGAGTGAACTCAGAGAAAAAAATGAAACCCTGGAGAAAGAGATATTGCGCCGGAAAAAGTCAGAGGCCAAGTTAAAAGTAGCCCTGGCCAAGGAAAAAGAACTCAATGAATTAAAGTCAAGAATTGTCAGTATCATTTCTCATGAGATCAAAACTCCACTAACCGGAATAAGAAGTTCGGCCGAGTTGATCGACCTTTACCTGCGCGGCGACCGACTGGACAAGCAAAAAATCGACAAACATGCCAATAGCATTATGTCTTCGGTGGAAAGATTAACCGATTTGATCAATGATACCTTGCTCATTGGCCGTATAGAATCAGGAAAGGTTGTACCAAAATCGGAAGAGGTATTTCTAAGAAATGAATTGGAACATGTTATAGATGAAATCAATCGCGGGTTCAGTAATTCGCATGAAGTACTATTGACCTACAGCGATGAAGTTGAAGAACCATTTTTTAGTGATAATACCCTCCTTCGGCAGATTATGACCAATATTATTTCAAATGCTGTGAAATATTCTCCAGATGCCGAATTAGTGGAAGTGCATGTAGAGAAAAAAGAAAAAAACCTTGTTCTAGCGGTGCGAGATTACGGACTGGGCATCCCGGCAAAAGATCAGAAATTACTTTTCCAAATGTTTCATAGAGCGTCCAATACTTCTAATATCGAAGGTGCAGGTCTTGGCCTGGCTATTGTGAAAAGGTCCGTAGAGGCATTGGGCGGCACAATTCATTTTGACAGCTATGAAAATCAAGGTAGTACCTTCATTGTAAGTCTGCCTATATTCAACTAAGGTGATCCGGGGAATCCGTTCCAATAATTTTCTTTTTACTCCAAAGCTTATTGAGCAGGCTTATGATTTAATAAGAGATGAGATCCATGAAACTCCTATTCTTACTTCCAAAAGTCTGAACGAAATCTATGGAGCTGAGCTTTTCTTCAAATGCGAAAACTTTCAAAAAACGGGTTCATTCAAGATTAGAGGAGCAACCTATTCTGTAAAATCCTTAAGAAGTTCAGAAAAGACCAAAGGAGTAGTTACCCATTCATCCGGAAATCATGCCCAGGCTCTTGCCTATGCGGCTTCCCAATCCGGAGTAACCGCGAACATTGTAATGCCGGAAAACGCCCCTGCAGTAAAATCAAATGCCGTTCAGAAATATGGAGGGCTAATTACCTTTTGTCCTCCGACTCTCGAGGATAGAGAAAACTATACGGAAAAGATAGTCGCGCTAAAAGGATCAAAACTGATTCACCCCTACAATCAACCCAACACCATTATTGGTCAGGCTACCGTTGCTTTTGAATCCTTTAAACAATTGGAACAACTTCCTGATATTCTTATTACCCCTGTCGGAGGAGGAGGATTGCTCAGCGGGTCCATTTTGAGTGTTCAATTTTTCTCTCCACGCACTACCATTTTCGCTGCGGAACCCGCCGGTGCCAACGATGCATTCCGAAGTCTTCAATCCAATGAATTAGTTCCATCCACAAACCCCTCAACTATTTGTGACGGCTTATTAACCTCTCTCGGAGAGTACACCTGGCCCCTTATCCGCGATTACACACAAGAGATTGTTCAAGTAACTGATAATGAAGTTATTAGATCCCTTAAGGAAGTTTTTCAATATCTTAAAATCATCATAGAGCCGTCCTGTGCCACCGTTCTTGCCGCCATCAAAAAAATAGAAAATCAAACCGCGGGAAAGAGAGTACTCCTTATTCTAAGTGGAGGAAATATTGAGGTTGAAAAAGTCTTCAATCTCAAACCAAAGGATCATTCCTAAAAACGGAAGCGAACGGAAGAGATCAACCATCTGCCGGGCATCTGGGCCCCAAGGATATCAGCATAGCTCTCGTCAAATAGATTTCTTACTTGTACTGATAGTATGACACGGTCTTGCCAAAACCGGGCAGACAGCTGAGCATCCATTACAATATATTGAGGCTCTATGGCTACATTTAAAGCATTCGCAAAATCAGGATTTCGGGTTTTGCTTAATCCTGTAATACCCAATTTAAATCTTCTAAAACCTATCGACATCATTCCCGTGTAAATATGAGTAGCATGTGAGGACAGGTATTTGGAGACAGTACTGTCAGCATTTGTGGTTTCCTGCCAGGTGAAACCAAATAAACCGAAAACGGACCAATTCTGGTTCCACTTCTTTTGAAACTGAAATTCAGTTTCCATCCCTTTTGAAATTGTACTTCCAACATTTTGGGCATATAAATATCGACCATCCGGCTCAAGCTCCACGTTTGTATTGATCTCCGATGCATCCGTTGGCACATAGTCTATTAAATCTTCTCCAAGCCTCACAAATCCTGTAACTGAAGCTTTCATTTCAGGCACGATGAACCAATCGGTTCCTGCTTCAAACGACCACGAGCGTTCTGCAACAAGATCTGGGTTACCAAGGTTTCTACCACTAGTGAGAGTTTCAAGATTGGTAGAAATAAACCGCTCTGTGTAGTCTCCTCCTCGGATAGCCCTGCCTGTTCCGGCTCTTATATTCCAATTCCCAATTAAATAGCTGGCAAAGAGTTGAGGGTTTAGCTCAAAACCATAGTTATCATCATAGTCGAATCGAACGTTAGTATTCAAATTAAATCCTTTGGAATTGGCATAGTTCCATGCCCCAAAAATTCCAAAATGTCCATTTTTGTGATCGCCCCTATCATTACTTTCTATGCTCCGGGCATCCGCCTGACCACCGACAATAATTCTGTTTTTTTCGTTTAATGTGTATTCATGAAATAGCTGAAGAAGTCCTGAATACATGATATGGTTGTTTGGAGTGATATTGGGGTTAAAAACAAACTCATCTTCACTTCTTCTCAGCATGAGATCTACCGTCGTTTTAGATCGCTCTGATACCCTCCCAAAATTGAGACTTGTAAAGCCCACCTTAATGTGTTCTACAGATTCATCGAATGTACTTACCGTGTAAAAATACTTGGCAGCAAAAGAGCGCTCATCCCAACCGGCACTCAACTGAAAGTCCCACTTATCGTTGATACTGCGACCAACATTAAATCCTACATTTTGAAGATCAAACCAGGTATTATAGGTTTCTGGTGCAGCGGTTTGTTCAGCTGTATTGGGGTTCTCAAAAAGTTCACCATCAGCCTTGTTTCCCCAGGATTGCACACGAATATTCCATTCTCCGGCTTTCCATTTCACAAATCCATCCCAACCAAAATAACTATGGCTTCCGCCCTTTAATGTCAAATCTACCTCGAATTTATCCTTGTCATTTAACTCCTTAGTAATCAGGTTGACCGCGCCTCCCACAGCCCCTGCGCCGTATATTGCACTGGAAGAGCCTTTGAGTACCTCTATGCTTTGCACAGTTGAAAGTCCCAGGGGCAGGTAGGCATTCAGGTGTCCGGTAAGCGGGTCAGATACCGGTATTCCATCTATGAGCAAAAGGGTTTGATTAAATGTTGAGGCTCTAATAACGACGTCGCTCTGAACACCGAAACCTCCTCTTGATTGAATGTCCAGACCGGGAGCGTAGCGAATGGACTCATCAATACTCTGAACAGCAACGGATTCAAGAAGCTGATGATCAAATGTGTACACATTTCGGCCAGATTCAGAAATTTTTTGAATCGTTCTGTTGACGTTTACAAGAACTTCCTTAAGTACAATCGTATCATCTTGACCGTATGATGCCCAATTCATCCACGCGAACAGAAGTACAAGGATATTTTTCTTCATATTTAAAAACCGCGCAAAGAAATCTACTAATGATTAACTGACAAGACCATAGGTCGTCGATAGGGTTTTATATTTGCGCCTCATTTAGCAGAAGATGTCTAATATTCAAGTTACCTTACCCAATGGAGATGTTCGAAAATACGCAGAAGGTGTAACTCCGCTGGACATTGCACAGGAAATAAGCTCCGGACTGGCAAGGAATGTTTTGGCCGCGGAAGTAAACGGTGAAATTCGCGACGCAATGCGTCCTTTGAGCAGCGATACGGATTTAAAACTTTTGACCTGGAATGATCGTGGCGGGAAATCCACCATGTGGCATTCATCGGCTCACTTGATGGCAGAAGCACTCGAAATTCTCTATCCTGGGATTAAGTTTGGCATAGGTCCTGATATCGACAACGGCTTCTATTATGATGTTGATTTTGGAGACCATCAGTTTTCTGCAGACGACCTTGAAAAGGTTGAGCAAAAGATGTTGGAACTGGCCCGTCAAAAGCAGGAGTATCATCGAAAATCCATTTCCAAAGAAGAGGCTTTAAAATATTATACCGCAAAAGGTGATGAGTACAAAGTTGAATTGATAAGCGAACTGGAAGACGGAACCATTTCGTTTTACGAGACAGGGCATTTCACGGATTTATGTAGAGGACCACACATACCAAATACAGGTTTTATAAAAGCTATAAAACTCACTGCGGTAGCAGGTGCTTACTGGCGCGGAGACGAAAAGCGAAAGCAATTGACCCGAATTTATGGTATCACCTTCCCAAAGAAAAAAGAGTTGGATCAATACCTCGAGATGCTTGAAGAAGCCAAGAAGAGGGATCATCGAAAGCTCGGTAAAGAACTGGGATTGTTCACCTTTTCAGAAAAGGTGGGTTCCGGTTTGCCATTGTGGCTGCCGAAAGGTGCTGAACTAAGAGAACGACTTGAAAGTTTTTTAAAGAAAGCTCAGAAAAAGTCAGGTTATGTACCCGTAATCAGCCCTCATATAGGTCAAAAAGAGTTGTACATTACCTCTGGGCACTATGCAAAGTATGGCGAGGATTCCTTCCAACCTATTCATACCCCTCATGAAGGAGAAGAGTTTCTGCTCAAGCCGATGAACTGCCCGCACCATTGCGAAATCTTCAAATCCTCCCCAAAATCATATAAAGACCTTCCACTTCGCCTGGCCGAATTTGGAACGGTATACCGATACGAACAAAGTGGGGAACTCCACGGCCTGACCAGAGTGCGAGGGTTTACACAGGATGATGCCCACTTGTTCTGTACGAATGACCAGCTAAAGGATGAGTTTAAAAAGGTAATTGAACTTGTCCTCCACATCTTCAAAGTTCTTGATTTTCATGACTTTACAGCCCAAATCTCACTACGGGATCCTGATGATCCCGATAAATATATTGGGTCTGATGAGAATTGGTCTAAGGCTGAAAAAGCTATCATTGAGGCCACCGAGGAAATGAAAATGAAAACCGTCATAGTTTATGGTGAGGCGGCCTTCTATGGACCTAAACTTGATTTCATGGTGCATGATGCCATTGGAAGAGAATGGCAATTAGGGACGATTCAGGTCGATTATAACCTGCCAGACCGATTTGAGCTTGAATATACCGGTGCCGATAACAAAAAACACCGACCTGTAATGATTCATCGGGCTCCTTTTGGGTCGATGGAGCGATTTGTTGCCGTTTTAACTGAGCATTGCGCTGGAAGGTTTCCACTATGGCTCACTCCTGAGCAGGTTGCGATCCTACCAATAAGCGATAAGTTTAATGACCATGCATCAGAACTTTCGTATTTGCTTGAAAATTATGATCTTCGCGCGCTCGTTGATGATCGCAGTGAGAAGATTGGAAGGAAGATTCGCGATAACGAAATGAGTAAAATACCCTATATGCTCATCCTCGGAGAACAGGAAGTGAAAAAGGGACTGGTCTCGGTAAGGAAGCATGGAGAGGGTGACCTGGGAAGCATGAAAGTTGAAGACTTCGTTTCTTTAATTAATAAGGAAATAGAAGACCTTTTGCGACCCTGAATGTAGTAATAACCAAAACTGAATACAATAAAAAGAAGAAGAAGATCAAGAGGAAGTCGGGTAATCAAAGAAGACCCGCACAAGATTAACAGAAACATCACTGCTGACCCTGTGAGGTTGGTTGGTGAGAATGTCGAACAAAAAGTCGTATCGTTACGAGAGGCGCTGCAGCTTGCTGCAGAGCAGGAGTTAGACCTGGTTGAGATATCTGCCAAAGCTTCTCCACCCGTTTGCAAGATCATTGATTACAAGAAGTTCTTGTACGACCAAAAGAAGAAACAGAAAGAAATAAAATCAAAAGCTCAGAAAGTAGTAATCAAAGAGATCAGGTTTGGTCCAAATACAGATGATCACGATTTTGAGTTTAAAAAGAAACATGCGATAAATTTTCTTAAAGAAGGTTCCAAGCTTAAAGCCTATGTGTTTTTTAAAGGAAGGTCCATATTGTACAAAGAAAAAGGCCAGATTTTGCTTTTAAAACTGGCTCAAGAGTTGGAAGAATATGGAACTGTTGAAAAGATGCCTGAGCTTGAAGGAAAGAGAATGATCATGTTCATAGCACCGAAAAAGAGTTAGTTCAGTTTAAATAAATAGAGGAAGAATGCCAAAAATGAAAACTAAATCCAGTGCCAAGAAGCGATTTAAGCTTACCGGTACTGGAAAAATCAAACGCAAACATGCGTTTAAGTCGCACATTCTGACCAAAAAGGCTAAAAAGAGAAAGAGAAATCTTACTCATTCCGGATTGGTGGATAAAGCAGACGAGAACAGTATCAAAGAACAACTGCGGTTAAAGTAGTTGGTTAGTGTTTAACCCGGAATTGAGCCCCAAAGTGTTTTTGTAACCGCTTAATTCCAAAAAACAAATAAGAAATGCCAAGATCAGTAAACAGCGTAGCAAAAAGAGCCAGACGTAAAAAAGTAATGAAAGAAGCCAAAGGTTACTTTGGCCGAAGAAAAAATGTCTGGACAGTATCAAAAAATGCAGTTGAAAAAGCGCAGACCTATGCTTATGAAGGACGTAAGCAGAAAAAGAGAAATTTTAGAGCTCTGTGGATTCAACGCATCAATGCCGGAGTTCGTGAACACGGAATGTCCTATTCCGAGTTTATGGGCAAACTGGCTAAAAACAATATCGAACTCAATAGAAAAGTACTTGCCGACCTTGCTTTGAATCATCCTGAAGCATTCAAAGCTGTCGTCGATAAAGTGCGATAAAACAACTTTTTAGACTGAACGAACAAGCCGGTGGGTTTTTTAACCTTGCCGGCTTTTTTGTTATTGGGTCAAATCTGACCCAATAATTAAAATAAGGCGCAGGTTTTGCCTTTTAGGAGAAAATTCCAAAGATTTTTTTTCCACACAATTCGATCGAATCAAACAATTATCAGTTTTTCAGTTCTCGTTTTATAAATCCTGATTTAGATTATTTAAAAATCAATTCACTGCTGGACATTGCATAATAAATCCGGCCCACTTACAAGCATTAACCTCTGATTGACATCGTTTAGAAATGCTCTGTGATAATTTCACTATGGGAATGTTACCAAGAGATATGATCACAACAAAACGAGTAACGATGAAATCAAAATTGTTTTATAGACTGCTTATTCTGATTGCCGTTATCGCCTTGTTGCTATTAGGTTTGAAAGTAAAGGGACAATGTTTTCAGGTTTATGACGGGTTCGGAATACCACAAACAGCTCCTTATTTCATAAGCTGTTCAGGAAATGATTATACTGTATTCATTCAAACTGATATTGATCTGGGAAATTATTCCATTAATTGGGGGGATGGTTCTCCCGTGACCACCGGCTCTTCTCTCATTTTCCCGAACTACATTTCGCACCTCTACTCAGCAGTAATCGACACCTTTATAATAACCATTACAGATCATAGTAATGGATGTACCGTAAACGGAGTTGTTGTGTTGGAAGAACCGGTAAACGCTTCCATCCAAATTCCGATGGGGGGAGTAACCACGATATGTGCACCAAACCCTATTGAATTCACCAATTCCAGTACCGACGTATCTCCTACAACAACTTTTACCTGGGATTTCGGAGACGGCACTCCGCTTCAAGTATATGGACCGGGTAATGCAGGACAAACCATTTCGCATACCTACGAAAAAAATACCGTGAGCTGCGAAACTGTGGTAACCCTAACGGCAGAAAACTACTGCAGTTTTGGAAATCCAACCTCAGCTCAATTCCAACCCTTGATGATTTATGATCTGGATACCGCAGAGATTACTGCCTCGGCAACCCTGCTCTGTTATCCGGATACAGTAGTACACTTCACCAATACAACCGTTAAGAACTGTGTACCAGAGGGAAATGTAGCACAACGATACGAATACTGGAACTTCGGAAACTATTGGGGCACCGGGTCCGATAGCATTATTGACTGGTTGCCGTTTGATCCTCCTGCCAGAGGTGGATATACTTTAGCTTTTCCGGGTATAGGCAGCTATACGGTCATGATGATTGACAGTAATATGTGTGGCCCGGATACCGCTTTTATTACGGTAGACATTATTGCGCCACCATCTGCTGATTTTACCGTTTCAAGCGATTCACTTTGTGTGGGCGAAGTATTCGTTGCATCATCCTTAGGAGGAAATGGCGCCAATCAGTTTCTATGGGACCTTGGAGACGGCAACGGATTTCAGGCTGGAACAGGTAATGAGACATTCACCTTCAGCGACTCTGGAAATTTCACACTTACACTTATCTCGACAATTACCGGAGGTACTCTTGGATGCAGCGACACTAATCAGCTCAACATTTACGTAAAACCATCTCCTGAAGCACATTTTAACCTCAGTGAGCTCTACGGATGCGATAGCCTTACTACGTCCATTTCAGACTCCACTACGGGTGCAATAGCCTGGTCGTGGGATTTTGGGAATGGAAACACTTCGAATGTTCCTAATCCGCCTCAGCAAACATATACCACCTCAGGTGTTCACTCCATTGAACTGACCGTAACACATCAAAATGGATGCTCCGATTCTGAAACAGCTGATGTTACCGTATTTGTTAGTCCGATCGCCCAATTTCAGGCTACGAATGTCTGTGTTGGAAAAAAAGCCTTCTTCCAGGACATTTCAACGTATTGCCCCCTTGATGTGGTGACTCACTGGAACTGGGATTTCGGTGAAGGAGCAGTTAGTACCGATCAAAATCCAGATCATCTCTTCGCCACAGCAGACTCATTTTTAGTACAACTCAGCATTTCTACCGCACATTGTTCGGACAGCACACAAGCTTATGTTACCGTGGAGGTAACTCCTTCAGCAGTTTTCAACCCCGACGTGGATCATGGTTGCAGCCCGTTAGATATCACGTTTAGCAACAATTCCCTGAACGCTGCAGCCTTTTATTGGGACTTTGGAGACGGAAGTTTTTCCGTCTCCAATTCTCCCAATCATCAGTATCTGAATTCTGATACTGTAGATACCACCTTCGATGTTAGTTTAATTGCATCTACCACTTTCGGATGTGCAGATACTATTGATACTCAGATTGTTGTCTACAGTAAACCTCAAGCTGCCTTCGCTAGTAATTCTACTCCTCAATGTGCACCTGTAAGTACTCAATTCATTAATTTATCCAGAGCAGCTTCAGCATACCTCTGGTTGTTTGATGACAGTACTTTCAGTACCGTTGAAGATCCTGTTCACACATTCAACAATAACACACAGTTCATCGAGGTCTTTGATGTCGAGATGGTTGCTATAAACAATCATGGATGCTCGGACACTGCTTTTGAGAGTATAATGGTTTTTCCTGAACCCAATTTCACATTTAGTACTATTCCAGATTCTGGTTGTTCACCTCTTGAGGTATCATTTCCTGCCGTGATGGGGGCTGTATCTTATGTATGGGATTTTGGAGACGGAACCACATCAACCGGGCAAATGCCTAGTCATACTTACACGAATAATTCTACAAACAATCAGCAATTTACGGTTCAATTGGTAGGCCAATCAGCATTTGGATGTTATGATACAACCAGTGAGGTGGTAACCGTATTTCCTACCCCAATAGCTCAATATAGCTTGCAGGATACCGCCGGATGTACTCCATTCAACGCTCAAATTATCAATAGCTCACTAAATGCTCTGGATTACAGGTGGTATTTCGGAGACGGCGACACCTCTTCATCAAATGCACCCCTTGTTCAACATATATATAATAATCCTGGAACGGATATTACCTCTTTTCCTTTAAGCCTCGTAGCTGTTACTGACATGGGTTGTACAGATAGTATAACCCATTCAGTAACCGTCTTTCCGGGTCTTAAGGCAGCTTTCGCATCCAACGACAGGGGTTGCTCCCCATTGAATGTAGAGTTTGTGGCAGCTACACAAAATGTTGAGACATATCTATGGGATTTTGGAGATGGCAATATCAGTCTACAACAAAACCCCACCAATGTGTATTATGCCGCCATGAACGACACCAGCTATAATTGCGAACTAAAGGTCACCAGTATTTACGGATGCACAGATTCTGTCAGTCACCCCATAGATGTACTCCATACCGCGTTTGCCAACATTTATTCTAGCACTATCTATGGCTGTTCTCCTTTGGATGTGACTTTCTTCCAAAACAGCGTTGGATTTGATAGCTTGCTCTGGGTTTTTGGAGATGGAACGGCAGTAACATCAATGGCATCACAGATAGACCATCAATATCAAAATTCTGACGTTGATGTGGCCTCTATTCCTACGAAAATCATAGCCTATACTGCTGACGGATGTAATGATACAGCAGAGGTTGCGATCACAGTATATCCTGAAGTACATGCAGACTTTGAAAGTCCTGACCAGGGATGTTCACCGTTTGATGCAGACTTTATTAATAGGTCAACAAATGCACATAATTACTTCTGGAATTTCGGAAACGGTAATGTATCCTTTGCGGAGAATCCTTCTGAAACTTTTCATTATCAGGGCAATGGTGATACCCTATATTTTGTAGAGCTCATTTCGAGTTCTATGTACAACTGCTCAGATACAGCAGACACCTTCGTTCAGCTGTTTCCGGAGCCGGTGGCCAACTTCCTGGTAGACCCTCTGCAGCAAGTTTATCCTAATACGATTTTCAATATAACGAATCTGACCACAGGAAACTGGGTACAGGAATGGAGCAAAGGTGAAGGATGGACTATCGCCGGTGCAAACCCTGGGAGCATTGACCTTGATACCGTTGGAGAATTTCAAATTGGTCTTCATATAACCAACGGAATATGCTCAGATTCGACTTTCAAGACCGTAACGGTTGTACCTCCTCCTCCGGTAGCTTCTTTTTGGGGATCCGGCAACGGTTGTGCGCCCCTGACCATTTCATTCGAGAACAACAGCGAATGGGCCAAATCCTATGAATGGGACTTCGGGGATGGCAACCAAAGCAACATTAAAGAGCCGGTATACACTTACTATGAGCCCGGTGTTTACTCTGTAAGGTTAAAAGTTAAAGGAGACAATGGGGAACACCTCATCGTCAAGATAGATTCTGTTAAGGTGCGTGAAAATGCCATAGCTCAATTCGAGTTTCATCCGGCAACCGTTTCTTCCACTCTTGATCCGGTATACTTTGTTAATCAATCTATTAATGCTGACAGATATTTATGGCATTTCGGGGATGGAGGATATTCAGAACAGGAATTTCCCGAATATCAATATAGTAGCCCGGGAATCTACGAGGTGAAGCTAATTGCAAGCAATGAATTCAATTGTGCAGATACCCTGACTCATATAACCAAGGTTGAAGTTCAGCATTCCGGTACGGTAACCTTCCCCAATGCATTTAAGCCCGGCTTGAACGGGCCAAATGGAGGCTACTATGAAGAAGGTTCCACCGATAACCACATCTTTCATCCAATTTGTCATGGGGTAATTGAATATCACCTGGCGATTTACAACCGATGGGGCGAGATGGTTTTTGAATCTCAGGATCCATTTATCGGCTGGGATGGATACTACCGCAACAAGCTGGCCCCTCAGGACGCATATGTGTGGAAGGCGAAAGTCACCTTCGCCGATGGAAAGGAAGAAGTATTAGTTGGTGATGTCACTTTAATCCGTTAGTCATGAAAAGAGCTTTATCAACAATTATGAGTACTATGCTCATCACAATAATGTCTTATGGACAGGACATCCAATACGCTCAGTACTATGCTGCTCCACTCTACCTGAATCCTGCCCTTGCCGGAGTTTCTGATGGCAGCAGGCTGATATTCAACTACCGGAGTCAATGGGCCTCATTACCTTCTGCATTTACTTCTTCGTCTGTATCTTATGATATCAACCTTTACAATGTAAACAGCGGTGTCGGTGTGGTCATGAACTATGACAAAGCCGGATCAGGTGGGTTAAGAACGATAACTTTTGGAGGTGTTTACTCCTATGACTTACAAGTGCGAAGAAATCTTTCCATAAGAGCAGGTGTAGGCTTATGGTACAATCAAAGAAATATCGATTGGAGCAAGTTGCAATTCAACGATCAACTTGTTTCAGGAAACGAAACCTCATATGAGTCAGCCTACGATATGGAGGACACCCGATACTTTGACATCCCATTGGGCATCATAATGTATGGCGAATGGTATTGGGTTGGATACTCGATTTATCATGTCAATACTCCCAATTATTCGCTGGTAGGAATGGAAAGCATGCTAGACCCAAGACATACTGTTCATGCCGGAGTACGGATGGTCACTAAAATGAGTAGAAACAATCAGGTAGAGCAAAGCCTTTTCTTCTCTGCTAATTACAAAGCTCAAAATAAATGGGACCAGTTTGATATTGGGGCTTATTACTTTATGGATCCGGTTTTCATCGGGCTCTGGTATCGAGGACTTCCAGGACTTAAAAGCTATGAAAGCGGTTACAGCAATCAGGATGCCGTAGTCTTAATGGGAGGTGTCAAGGTCAAAAAACTGAAATTTATCTACTCCTATGATATCACAACGAGTGATCTTTGGCAAAATACAGGCGGATCCCACGAAATAAGTGTCACATTAGAGCATTACAAGAAACGAACCAAGAGAAAAAGAAGACTAAGGCTTAAATGCCCTGACTTCTAATCACAGTCCCAATCGGTTTAAACCTCTCGCAGCAAGATCATAATCAGGCTTTATTTCAAGGGCCTTTTCATATTGTTCCCTTGCTCGAGCACTTTGGCCTGACTGCTCGTAATACAACCCTTTGTTATAGTGCGCTCTGTAATCCAATTTATCTAATGCGATGACCTTATCGAAATAAAAAATAGAGCTGTCCGGATTGGCCCCATAAATCATATAGAGATAGCCGATATTAAACCATGCATCCTTGTACTGAGGGTCGATCTCGAGCAGTTCATCATACCATGTTATGGCTTCGCTCAATTTTTCCCTGTTTTGATAATGCATGGCCAGAGCATACATAGCCTCTGTACTTTCCGGACGTACCCGAATGGCATTCTTGAAAAATTCAGGTGCTAAGGTATCCGATTGCTCATCGTATAAAAACCCCAATTCCAACCAGGCTTCGTAGTAATCATTATCCTGCTCTACTGCGGTCTTTAGGTTGCTGGCTGCTTTGGCATAGTCCTTTCGTTCATAGTAAATAAGGCCTTTCAGGAAATACGCTTCAGACAGATACATGTCTTGTTCCAATGCCATATTCAACTGTTCCAAACCTGAAGGATAGTTCTGAACAAGAAAATAATGCCAGCCCATAAGCACAAGAGATTCCGCATGATTGGGATCTTTTTCCAGTGCCTTTAATGTTACTTCAACAGACTCTGCGTAAAGTCTTTGATCAAACAAAGCTTTCGCTTTTTTAAAGTAAAGCTCTGCATCCATGGTATCCGTCTGAATGGCCCTATCGAACTCATTCCATGCATACCTAACCTGGCCGTTTCGGATAAAATATTCTGCCTTTGCCAAATACAATGAATCGTTTGACGGATCTATTTTTATGGCTGCGTTGATAAGCTGTATTGTGTCAACCTTTTGATTGTCAGATTCTTCTGTTGATTCACTACTCGTTTTGGAATTGCATGACAAAACCGATGCGACAATGACAACGATGGTGAAGTAGCGAAAAATCATATTATGCTTCCTGATAAATAGCTTCCCTAATTTTTTCCTCCAATTCTGTGCTCAGCTCCGGATTATCTTCAATCAGTTGTTTGACTGCATCCCTGCCTTGTCCAAGCTTGGTTTCGCCATAGCTAAACCACGAACCACTTTTATTTACCACTTTGTGCTCGACAGCCAAATCCAATATTTCGCCCGACCTTGAGATTCCGGTGCCATACATGATGTCGAATTCGGCTTTTCTAAACGGAGGTGCCACTTTGTTTTTGACCACCTTCACCCGAGTATGATTGCCAATTACACTATCCCCACTCTTTATCTGGCCTATTCTTCTGATATCCAGCCTAATAGAGGAATAAAACTTAAGTGCATTGCCTCCAGTCGTAGTTTCTGGATTGCCAAACATCACTCCGATTTTCTCTCTAAGTTGGTTAATAAAAACAGCCGTGCAGTGTGTTTTACTAATAGTACTGGTGAGTTTTCTCAGTGCCTGAGACATTAATCGTGCTTGTAGACCGACTTTGGAATCACCCATTTCACCTTCGATTTCAGCTCTTGGCGTGAGCGCGGCAACAGAATCGACCACAATAATGTCTATAGCTCCCGATCGAATAAGGTTATCTGCAATTTCGAGTGCCTGCTCGCCATTGTCCGGCTGGGATATTAACAGGTTCTCTGTATCTACTCCCAATGATTCGGCATAAAAACGATCAAAGGCATGCTCTGCATCTATAATCGCAGCAATGCCACCTTGTTTTTGTGCTTCTGCTATGGCGTGCAATGCAAGAGTTGTTTTACCTGATGATTCAGGGCCATAGATTTCTACAATCCTCCCTCTGGGGAACCCTCCCACACCTAGTGCCATATCTAAGGTGATAGACCCGGATGGAATAACGTCTACCGCTTCAACAACTGAATCGCCTAATTTCATTATTGCCCCTTTACCGTAGGTCTTTTCCAAACGGTCCATGGTAAGCTGAAGGGCCTTTATTTTCTCTTTCGAAACGTCTTCTTTTGCCATTTACTTGATTTTACTGGCAAATAAACATTCTTTCGACGTAAAGTACTTACGTCTGTTAGTAAGTCATCCTATTATTTGAGCTGAGTGGTCTTTTGTTTGAACTTTCGTGATAACCTCTTCTATTTTTCCTTGCTCGTCAATGATGAAGGTTTCCCTGTAAACACCTTCATATTTTCGTCCATACATCTGCTTTTCACCCCAAACGCCAAAACTCTTAATGACCGATAAATCTTCATCCGCAATGAGATCGAAGGGGATATTGTATTTCTCAATAAACTTTTTGTGTTTCGATTCACTATCTGGAGACACTCCAACAACGGCATATCCTTTTTCCAAAAGCGCAGCATAGTTCTCGGTAAGGTTACATGCCTGTGCGGTGCACCCGGGGGTCATATCCTTAGGGTAGAAATAGAGAATAATTTTCTTTCCGGCGAAGTCTTTGCTGCCTATTTCTTTTCCATCCTGGTTTTTACCGGTAAAATTAGGAGCTACGTCTCCAACTTTTAAATGTGTCATGTGTATTACGTTGTATTTTGTTGTTTAATTGATTACAAACCACTTTGTTCGAAATCGGGATAAAGCAAGTATTTCGATCGAATATTTTTGAATTCTTCTAAATCTTTTGTCCAGGATTTTCTAATTCTTTCAAGACCTGTACCATTGACAACCTGTTGATGAAGTTTCTTGTTTCCTGATAAGAGGTCAAAGAATCCGTTTTTCAAAAAGAAATCCTCTTTGTCGTAAGTATTATTATAGGCCAGCATCATCCACTCCAAATTGAATCTTTTCTCTTGAATGACAGACCAGGCACCATCCTGCCTCAAATCAATTCCCCTACATGTCATTCCATTGTGTTTGGGACTCATAGCACCGGGTTTAGGAGTGGGCACAAATTCAAATAATCCGGCGTTTAAAAATGGTGAGCCAAATACCTGAAAAGGAAAATCCGTCCCCCTACCAACACTAACATTCGTACCCTCAAAAAGGGCCAGAGAGGGGTATAGATAAACCGATAACATATTGGGAAGATTTGGCGACGGGCGAACGGGTAGTTGATAAAAATCTGAATGATCCCATCCCACTACTTCAATTACACTCAATTTGCATGTGATTTTTTCCGCAAGCCAGCCTTCTCCATTGATCATCTTTGCATATTCTCCAACCGTCATTCCATGAACTACGGGAACCGGATGCATTCCAACGAAAGACTCCATTCCCTTTTGCAATACCGGGCCATCAGTATAAAATCCATTGGGATTAGGACGATCAAGTACGAGGAATTCTACACCGTTTTCTGCGCAAGCTTCCATTGCGTAATGCATGGTACTGATATAAGTGTAAAATCTCGCGCCAACATCCTGAATATCAAATACTAACACATCTATTTCTCGCAAGTCAGCAGGGGTCGGTTTCTTATTCTTTCCATAAAGACTTCTTATTTGAATACCTGTCAGGCTATCCATCGTACTCGGAACGAGTTCTCCTGCATCTGCCTCTCCTCTAAAACCATGCTCCGGGGCAAAAATTCTCTTAATATCTACTTCACTTTTAATAAGATAATCGACCAGATGTTGACCAAATACCCGACTTGAATGATTGACAAGCAAAGCAACTCGCTTGGTTTTAAGATAGGGTAAATACAATTCGGTTCGTTCCGCTCCGACTATAACTTCCTGCTCTGACTTGATTCTATTATTCTCCAGAAAGTTCATAAACTGCGCATTCTGAGAGATCAACCCAAGATGAAGAAAGGTAATTAATATCGCAGTGAAAAATCTACGCAAACAGTAAAATGATTTCAAAGGCTGTTTACTTGTAATATTGTGCCAAACATACTACATCAAATATTTGTCGCTTGAACTTCGAACGATTTACAGCATGGAAAATGATAACCGCGCGCCAAAGCGACACCGGAGCTCAAATTGGTAATATTAGAACCATCATAAGAATTGCCATTGCAGGTATTGCAATCAGCATGATAGTGATGTTGCTCTCTGTTTCTATTGTACAGGGGTTTCAACGAGAGATTAGGAAGAAAGTCATTGGCTTTGGTGGACATATTCAGATTACCAATATACAGACCTCAGATTCCTACGAAGGCTTTCCCATAAAAATTGATCAACCGTTCTATCCCGAAGTGGACACGCTGGAATCCGTCGACAACATACAGGTATTTGCTCAGAAGGCTGGAATAGTAAAAACAAAAAGTGAGATACACGGTGTGGTTTTCAAAGGGGTATCTGAAGATTACAACTGGCGTTTTTTCGAGGAGGGTCTTGAAGAAGGACAAATCCCCAGGTTTAGCTACAGCAGATCTACTGATTCTGTTCTCATTTCCAGAGAAATAGCCAATAAACTAAACCTCGAAATCGGTGACGGTATAACCGTCTACTTTGTAAAGAATGACAAGCCAAGACCCAGAAAGTTTGTTCTATCTGGAATTTATCAAACCGGTCTCGAAGGCTTTGACGATTTATTCGTTTTTGGCGATATTACCTATGTGCAAAAACTCAATGACTGGAACGATGATGAAGTTGGTGGGTTCGAGATTAATTTGAATAATTATGATGACCTGTTTGCCACAAACGACATCATCTTTGAAAGCCTGCCTTTTGAGCTTCGCTCGACAACAATTGTAAGCCGGCACAGCGATATCTTCGGTTGGCTGGAACTGCAGGATGTCAATGTTTATATCATCATAGGGCTTATGATTTTAGTCGCTAGTATAAACATGTCTTCTGCACTGCTAATACTCATTTTAAACCGAATGAGAATGATAGGAATACTTAAGGCTCTTGGAGCTGTAAATTGGAGTATTCGCAAAGTATTCGTTTATCTGGCTGGATATCTCATCATCATGGGGTTATTCTGGGGTAATTTGATCGGGCTAAGTGTAGCTCTGGTTCAGAAGTATTTGAAAGTTATCAAACTACCTCAGGAAACCTATTACATACCGCATGTACCCATTGAATTTCAGTTCACTGATATCTTTGCTCTGAATTCATTTACCCTATTACTGTGTATCATAGTTCTATTCATTCCTTCATATATCATTACCCGAATAAAGCCAACTGAATCCATACAATTTAATTAATATGGGACACCAAAACCGTGTTTATAACAACATTACTGAGGCCATTGGTCATACTCCGCTGATCAGGTTGAACGAGATTGCAGCGGAAATTCCAGGTCTGGTATACGCAAAAGTGGAGTACTTCAATCCGGGGAATTCCGTAAAAGACCGCATGGGACTCAAAATGATAGAAGTAGCTGAAGATCAAGGACTTCTGAAGCCGAGCGGAACGGTAATTGAATGTACTTCCGGTAATACCGGCATGGGTATAGCTCTTGCTGCTATTGTTAAAGGATATAAAACGATATTCACTACTACTGACAAACAGTCTAAGGAAAAAATTGATGTGTTAAAGGCGATGGGTGCTGAGGTTATTGTTTGTCCAACAAATGTTGAACCTGATGATCCCGAATCCTATTATTCTGTTGCTCGAAGATTGAGCCAGGAAATACCCAACAGTTTCTTTCCAAATCAATATGATAATCTAGCTAACCGACAAGCTCATTATGAATCAACCGGACCAGAAATCTGGGAACAGACTGAGGGTAAAATCACCCATTTTGTGGTAGGGGTTGGAACTGGTGGTACGATTTCAGGTGTGGCTAAATATCTGAAGGGTAAGAACCCTAATATCAAAATATGGGGGGTCGATTCGTACGGTTCAGTTTTTAAAAAATATCATGAAACGGGAGAGTTCGACGAGGCTGAGATATACCCATATATTACGGAAGGTATTGGAGAAGACATTATTCCGGCTAATGTTTCTTTTGATCTTATAGACCGCTTTGAAAAGGTAACCGATAAGGACGGGGCACTGGCCACCAGAGAATTGGCCCGGAAAGAAGGGCTATTCCTCGGATATTCCTGTGGTTCTTCTTTTCAGGGACTGCGGCAATTAAAGGACGAACTCACAGAAGACAGTTTTTCTGTCGTTCTATTTCATGACCACGGAAGTCGATATGTCGGGAAAGTTTATAATGATGAATGGATGAAAGCTCAGGGCTTTATCTGATAACTTAGCCGCCGCCTTATGAGAACAGGGTTCGGTAAAATTATTCTCTTCCTGCTGATCACTTTGATGTTGACAAATGCTCATGTAAGTGCTCAAAAGGTAGGCCTTGTGCTCAGTGGAGGAGGTGCTGATGCTCTTGCTCATATCGGGGTGATCAAAGCCCTTGAAGAGCATCACATCCCTATCGATTACATCACAGCAACATCTATGGGAGCGCTAGTTGGAGCGCTATATGCCAGTGGTCAGTCTCCTGCTGAGATGGAAGTATTTTTTACTTCGCGCACTTTCCTTGACTATGCATCAGGGCGTATTCCGAATGAGTACATCTACTTTTTTCCGAACGAGAAATCAGATGCCACGATTATTCCAGTGCGCTTTAAGAGAGACAGTACATTGAGAACAATGCTACCCTCCAGGATTGTGTCTGCAGAACCCAGTGACTTTTCTATGATGGCCACTTTGGGTCCGGCAGGAGCTCTTTCAAATTATGATTTCGACAACCTCATGCTTCCTTTTCGATGCGTTGCCGCAGATATTACCACTAAAACGGACCATATCTTTAGGTCAGGTAACTTAAATACTGCGGTGCGATCATCTTTGACCTATCCTCTTTTCTTTCGACCGATTGAAGTGGACGGTAAGCTTATGTACGATGGAGGGATTTACAACAACTTTCCCTCAGATGTTATGTGCAATGAATTTAACCCGGACATCGTCATAGGTAGCAATGTTTCGGAAAATTCTCCACCACCAGATCCTGAAGATCTCTTTTCTCAACTCATCAGCATTGTTACCAAACCCTCTAAGTATGAAATTGATTGCGAGCAAGGTATGGTTATTGAACCGGGGAATGACTTTGGAACATTTGCTTTTGAAAAAGCGGAGGAGTGCATCGACTCCGGATATGCCACGACCCTTACAAAAATCGATACGATACTGAGCTGGTTGGATGCCGATAATAGAATAGACCACGATGAACGAAGGGAAAAATTCATTCGTAAAAGAAATAAAAAGGTCGAATTCTCGCAGTTTGCGATAACCGGATTGACAGAAAGACAATCAGAATATGCATTGAGCATAATTGAAAGAAGGAAAAAAACGGAATCTACTCTTTCATTGGAAAAAGCAAAGAGAAACTATTTCAGGTTGTTTCAGGAGAAGTACGTAAACTCTGTTTTTCCAGAAATGCGAATCCGAGAGGATTCCACATATGAATTCCGTATCCATGCAAGCCCAAGAAGATCTCTTGAAGTGGACATTGGCGGTAACTTAGCTTCACGACCAGTCTCTACGGGATTTCTAGCATTAAGCTATAGTCATTTAGGAAGGGTTGGTTTTCATACCCGTGCCAATGTATACTTCGGCCGATTCTATCGCAGTGGTTCGGCTAATTTCAAATTTGAGTTTCCCACAAAGTTACCTTTTTACATCCGTCCATTGTTTACCGTCAACAGCTGGAACTGGTTTGAAAGCCGAACCGCGAACTTGTTTATAGAAAACAAGCCGAATTTCATTATCGAACAAGAATGGCTCACTGGCCTGGATTTTGGGATAGGTATCGGCAATAAACTCCGCTGGAGAAACGGAGTCTACTACTTTCAACAACGCAATTATTACTATCAGGAAAAAGACTTTTCACCATCGGATACTACCGATGAGTCCAATTACATGGGGCTGACCATTGAAACGCTCATAGAAGGCAATGATTTGAACCGTAGACAATATCCTTATCAGGGAAGAAAAGTCTTACTGAAAGCTACATTTGTGGGTGGCGAAGAAGACTATTCTCCTGGGTCCACATCCACTACAGAAAAGAAAAGAGGTATTGAAAACTCCTTTTTTATGCTCAGGGCCAGCTATGATCAGTACTTCAGGCTCTCTCAAAAACTACGCATGGGTGTACTGGCAGAGGGCGTTTACTCCTCGCAAATTTTCTTCAACAACTATACCGCTACTGTTATTCAAGCCCCCTACTTTAAACCCACTCCAGACAGTCGAACGCTTTTTTTAGAGTCTTTTCACGCCAATCAATTTCTTGCAGGTGGTGTGAAGTTTGTGTACAAACCCTTCCGAAATTTTCAATTCAGGTCTGAGTTCTACGTTTTTCAACCCTACCAGGCTTTCGTTCGGAATGAGGATCAGTCCACCAGTTTAGACGATCCATGGAAAAGCAGGTATACCATCCTTTCAGGAACAGTTGTTTACGAGTCATTCCTCGGACCACTGAGCTTTTCCGTGAATTACTACTATGACAATCCAGACATTAGTCTGGAAGACGAGGAGCCAGTAACTTTCCTCCTAAACTTTGGCTATATCCTGTTCAACAGGAGGGTCTATCGCTAACTAAGCCTGAGTGGTAGGGCCTCCAAAATTCATTGGTATTCCCTGATTAGGATCAGTATCCTGGATTGCTCCGTGCTGTTGCTCGTATTTCGAAATGTTATCATTAAGAGCTCCGAGCAATCTTTTCGCATGCTGCGGAGTAAGAATGATCCTGCTTTTCACTTTTGCTTTGGGTGCTCCCGGCATAATCTGAACAAAATCAATGATAAATTCCGCATGCGAGTGAGTAAGAATGGCAAGGTTTGCATATTTCCCTTCCGCCATTTCCTCTGACAGTTCAATATTCAATTGACCTGCCTTCAATTCCTGCTTATTTTCCTGATCGGCCATGTAAAAATGAACCCCGCTTAAAAGCGGGGTTTTATTTGATTAATATGTAGTATTAACTTCTTCTCTTTTCGTTTCTGATGCAATAAGTGCATCGTACTCTTCCTGAGACCCGACGATAAGATTCTGATACTCCTGAAGTCCTGTTCCTGCGGGAATTAAGTGCCCGACAATAACATTTTCCTTCAAACCTTTCAGGTCATCTTCTTTGCCTTTAACAGCCGCCTCGTTGAGTACTTTAGTTGTTTCCTGGAAGGAAGCCGCTGAAATGAAGCTATCTGTTTGAAGTGATGATCTGGTAATCCCTTGTAGAACGGGTTTCGATGTTGAAGGAAGCGCCTCTCTGGCTTCAACAAGCTTAAGGTCCTTACGTCTCAAGTTCGAGTTTTCATCTCGTAGCTTTCTTGCCGTAACAATTTGTCCTTTTTTCAATTCTGTAGATTCACCTTCATCGATAACTACCATTCGACCGTAAATCCAATCATTTTCCCGAGCAAAATCAGTCTTATTCACTAATTGCTTTTCAAGAAATTGAGTGTCACCAGCATCAACAATCTCTACCTTACGCATCATTTGTCTTACAATGACTTCAAAGTGTTTATCGTTGATTTTTACGCCCTGCAACCGATATACCTCCTGGATCTCATTTACCAGATATTCCTGTACCGCTGATGGACCTTTGATCTGTAGAATATCGGAGGGTGTGGTAGCGCCGTCGGACAGTGGTTGACCTGCTTTCACAAAGTCATTTTCCTGAACGAGTATGTGCTTGGATAGGGAAACCAGATATTTTTTAATCTCACCTGTTTTGGACTCAATGATAATTTCCTGGTTACCTCTCTTGATCTTACCAAATGAAACGATACCGTCAATCTCCGATACTGTTGCAGGGTTTGACGGGTTTCTGGCCTCAAAGAGTTCCGTAACTCTTGGAAGCCCCCCTGTGATGTCTCCGGATTTACCGGCAACACGCGGGATTTTGGCAAGAATCTTTCCTGGGAATACTTTTTCTCCCTCTTCAACAATGATATGAGCTCCTACAGGTAAGTTGTAGTTTCTCACCATCACATTGTCGCGATTCATAATCTTGAGTGCGGGAATTTTCTTCTTGTCTTTTCGTTCAACAATTACTTTCTCACGGAATCCGGTTTGTTCATCGGATTCTTCTCGGAAAGTCAGACCATCAATGATGTTTTCGTATGAAATTGATCCTTCAAACTCACTCAGGATTACGGCATTGTATGGATCCCATGCACAAATAATATCTCCCTTCTTGACGCTCTTCTTGCCCTTAGCTTGAAGAATGGATCCGTAAGGAATAATATTCGTCATCAGTGGCAGATTGGTTTTTGTATCCAATATTCTGACTTCCCCTGATCTTCCTATAACAACGTGATCTTTCTCACTTACTTCATTCTCTCTTTCAACCGTTTTCAGTTCATCAAATTCGAGCTTTCCATCAAATTTGGCAATGATAGCATTCTCGGCTGCAATGTTGGTTGCGGTACCCCCCACGTGGAAGGTTCTTAAAGTGAGCTGTGTACCCGGTTCACCAATGGACTGTGCTGCAATTACACCTACAGCCTCTCCTTTTTGAACCATCTGACCGGATGCCAGGTTTCGTCCATAACATGTGGAGCAAACACCACGCTCCGTCTCACATGTCAGTACTGATCTGATTTCAACAGATTCAATGCCCGCCTTGGTGATATTTCTCGCGAGATTTTCGGTAATCTGCTGTCCGGCTTCAACGATCAACTCATCTGTTTCGGGATTGTAGATATCATGAACTGAGGTTCTACCCAAAATTCTGTCGTACAAAGTCTCTACAATTTCCTCATTCTTCCGAAGTGCAGTAGCCGTCAATCCGCGCAGTGTTCCGCAGTCTTCCGCTGTAATAACTACGTCTTGAGCTACGTCAACCAAACGACGTGTCAAATAACCCGCATCCGCTGTTTTCAGGGCTGTATCGGCCAGACCTTTACGTGCCCCGTGAGTTGATATAAAGTACTCAAGTACCGACAGTCCTTCTTTGAAGTTTGCCAGAATAGGGTTCTCAATGATAGACCCTCCAGAAGCCCCGGATTTTCTTGGTTTTGCCATGAGTCCCCTCATACCAGCTAGCTGACGAATTTGCTCTTTCGAACCACGAGCACCAGAATCAAACATCATGAAGATGGAGTTGAAACCCTGATTATCATTTTTCAACTTGTTCATCAAGATATTTGTCAACTTGGAATTGGTATGAGTCCAGACATCTATGATCTGATTATAACGCTCATTGTTCGTGATCAATCCCATGTTATAGTTACCCATAATCTCATCTACCTGGCCTTGAGCCTTTTCGATAAGAGTATCTTTTTCATCCGGGATAATGACATCATCTATATTAAAGGATAATCCTCCTTTGAATGCCCAGTAGAAACCAAGTTGCTTGATATCATCAAGGAATTGTGCACATCGGTCGATACCACTGGTTTTCAAAATATCACCAATGATATTCCTGAGCGATTTTTTGGTCAATAGCTCATTGATGAATCCAGCTTCTTCAGGAACTACTTTATTAAATAGCACCCTCCCACAAGTCGTTTCTATCAACTCTGGTTTGATTGAACCGTCCTCTTGCTTAATAGGAAGTCTGCATTTAATGACGGCATTAAGATCAAGCTGCTTTTCATTAAAGGCGATTTCCACTTCCTCAGTGGAATAGAAAATTCTGCCTTCACCTTTTACGACTCTTTCCTTACTTGATGTTCTTGGTTTGGTGATGTAGTACAATCCAAGAACCATGTCCTGAGACGGAACGGTAATTGGCGCTCCGTTAGCAGGATTCAGAATATTATGTGAGCCGAGCATCAACAACTGCGCTTCCAGAATAGCTGCATTTCCTAACGGAAGGTGGACAGCCATCTGATCACCGTCGAAATCGGCGTTAAAAGCAGTACATGCCAATGGGTGTAATTGGATGGCCTTGCCTTCAACAAGTTTAGGCTGGAATGCCTGAATACCTAACCTGTGTAGCGTTGGTGCCCGGTTCAATAGTACGGGATGTCCCTTAAGCACATTTTCCAGAATGTCCCATACAACGGGTTCTTTTCTGTCCACAATTTTCTTAGCGGACTTCACTGTTTTAACTATGCCTCTTTCTATTAATTTTCTAATAATGAAGGGCTTATACAGCTCGGCCGCGATCCCTTTTGGCAGACCACATTCGTGCATTTGAAGCTCCGGTCCTACAACAATTACCGATCGTGCAGAATAATCAACTCTCTTTCCAAGAAGGTTTTGACGGAACCTCCCTTGCTTTCCTTTTAGCGAATCGGAAAGTGATTTTAAGGCTCTGTTTGAGTCCGTTTTGACGGCACTTGATTTTCGACTATTGTCAAATAGACTGTCTACAGCTTCCTGAAGCATCCTTTTCTCATTACGGAGTATAACTTCAGGAGCTTTGATCTCGATCAGTCTTTTTAGCCGGTTATTTCGAATGATTACTCGTCGATACAGATCGTTAAGGTCAGAAGTCGCAAAACGCCCGCCATCCAATGGAACCAGCGGTCTCAATTCCGGAGGAATGACCGGAACCACTTTTACAATCATCCACTCGGGACGGTTTTCCATCCTGGTATTAGCATTTCTGAAAGCCTCTACTACCTGAAGACGTTTTAGTGCTTCATTTTTCCTCTGTTGTGAAGTTTCTGTATTGGCCTTATGTCTAAGGTCATAGGACAATTGATCTAAATCCAATCGAGCTAAAAGGTCATGCAATGCTTCTGCCCCCATTTTGGCGATGAACTTATCGGGGTCAGAATCTTCGAGGTATTGATTCTCTCTGGGAATTCTATCCAGAATATCCAGATATTCTTCTTCAGTAAGGAACTCAAGATATTCAAGGGGTTCACCATCTGCTTTTGTTGCTACACCAACATTAATTACAACATAGCGCTCGTAGTAAATAATGCCGTCTAACTTTTTAGATGGAAGACCTAATAAATATCCAATTTTATTAGGTAAGGATTTGAAATACCAGATGTGAGCTACTGGGACTACCAAAGAAATATGCCCCATTCTCTCCCGACGTACCTTCTTCTCGGTCACTTCCACACCACATCGGTCACATACAATACCTTTATAACGGATTCTCTTGTACTTGCCGCAATGACATTCGTAGTCTTTGATTGGCCCAAAGATTCTCTCACAAAACAATCCGTCTCTCTCGGGTTTGTAGGTGCGGTAGTTTATGGTTTCGGGCTTTAAGACCTCTCCGCTTGAAGATTCCAGAATTTTTTCCGGACTTGCCAGCGAAATGGTAATTTTCTTAAAGTCACTTGATGGTTTGTTGTCTTTATTCAAAGCCATAACTGTCGTTCTTGATTTGATTAGTCCAATGATATATTAAGTCCGAGTCCGCGCATTTCGTGCAACAGTACATTGAATGATTCGGGGATGCCGGGAGTAGGCATATTTCCGCCTTTTACAATCACTTCATATGTTTTGGCACGACCAATAACATCATCCGACTTTACGGTCAATATTTCTTGAAGTATATGTGAGGCACCGAAAGCTTCAAGTGCCCATACCTCCATTTCACCGAAACGCTGACCACCAAACTGAGCTTTACCACCGAGTGGTTGTTGCGTAATCAATGAGTAAGGTCCAGTAGAACGTGCATGCATTTTATCGTCTACGAGGTGATGGAGTTTCAACATATAGATGATTCCCACCGTAGCCGGTTGATCAAACCGTTCGCCTGTTCCTCCATCATATAAATACGTTCGTCCAAATTCAGGAATTCCTGCTTTCTTGCAGTATTCGTCAATTTCCTCAATGGAAGCACCATCAAAAATTGGGGTAGCGAATTTTCTACCGAGTCTTTCTCCTGCCCATCCCAGAATGGTTTCGTAAATCTGTCCGAGGTTCATTCGACTTGGTACCCCCAAAGGATTCAATACTATATCTACAGGAGTTCCATCTTCAAGGAACGGCATATCCTCTTGACGTACAATACGTGCGACAATTCCCTTATTACCATGACGTCCGGCCATTTTATCGCCTACTTTGAGCTTTCGCTTCTTGGCAACAAATACTTTGGCTAATTGGACGATTCCGGATGGAAGTTCATCACCAATAGAAATATGGAACTTCTCTCTTTTCCAAACTCCGATAACATCATTCTGACGCATTCCAAAGTTGACAAACAACTTCTTAACAAGTTCATTAGTTTCTTCACTTGTTGTCCAGCCGCTTGGGTTAAGATCTTGATATTCAATAGAAGAAAGAAGCTTTAATGTAAACTTGGTTCCTTTCTTGATTATCTCTTCTTTGAAGTTGTTGTACACTCCTTGAGATGTTTTTCCACCAATCAGCGCAAACAGTTTCTCAACCATCTGATCTTTAATCTCAGCTAATTCCTTCTCGTAGCGCGCATCGACTTCAGCGAGGATTTCTTTTTCTGCTGTTCGTTGTCTTCTGTCCTTAATCGCGCGGCTGAAGAGTTTCTTGTTGATAACGACACCCTCCATTGAAGGGCCGGCTTTCAATGAAGAATCCTTTACATCGCCCGCCTTATCTCCAAAAATAGCCCGAAGTAATTTCTCTTCCGGAGTCGGATCACTCTCACCTTTAGGTGTAATTTTTCCGATTAGAATGTCTCCAGCTCTAACCTCAGTTCCTATACGAACTAAACCATTTTCATCGAGATTTTTGGTCGCTTCCTCACTAACGTTTGGAATATCTGCTGTAAGTTCCTCCAGACCTCTTTTAGTGTCACGAACTTCCAAACTGAATTCTTCCATATGTATGGAGGTAAAATAATCTTCCCGAACTACTTTTTCGGAAATTACTATCGCATCTTCAAAGTTGTATCCTTTCCATGGCATGAATGCCACTTTCAGGTTTCGACCCAATGCAAGTTCTCCATCTTGTGTGGCATAACCTTCGCAAAGAACCTGTCCTTTTTCAACCCGATCTCCAATTCGAACAATTGGTTTGAGGTTAACAATAGTATTTTGATTGGTTTTGGCGAATTTGGTCAATTTATACTCTACCGAATCTCCTTTAAAGCTAACCAGCTTTTCTTCGTCACTCCGGTAATACTTGATAACCACACGATTGGCATCTACAAAGGTCACTACCCCATCTCCTTTAGCATTGATCAGCACCCTGGAATCCCGTGCAACCGACCCCTCGAGCCCTGTTCCTACAATTGGTGCTTCAGGTTTTAGAAGCGGCACGGCCTGACGTTGCATGTTCGAACCCATCAGAGCTCGGTTTGCATCATCATGCTCGAGAAACGGTATCAAAGAGGCCGCTATAGAAGTAATCTGATTAGGTGCCACATCCATCATGTTCACCTCGTCCGAAGTTGCTTGTGGGAAATCCCCCTCATATCTGGATTTAATCCTTTCAGATGTGAAAACTCCGTGATCGTCTAAAGTAGCATTCGCCTGTGCAATTATTTTTCCATCTTCCTCTTCAGCAGTTAGATAGACTATATCCTTATCGTTGAAACTAACTTTTCCATCATCGACTTTCCTGTACGGTGTTTCAATAAAACCAAGCTTGTTTACCTTGGCATAAACACATAAGGAGGAAATTAGTCCAATATTGGGTCCTTCCGGCGTTTCAATGGTACAAAGTCGACCATAATGGGTATAGTGAACGTCACGAACTTCAAATCCTGCTCTCTCGCGAGATAATCCTCCTGGACCAAGAGCCGACAACCTTCTCTTATGTGTCACCTCAGATAGAGGGTTTGTCTGATCCATAAACTGAGAAAGCTGATTGGTACCGAAGAAGGAATTAATGACCGATGATAAAGTCTTTGCATTGATTAGGTCAATCGGAGTAAATACTTCGTTGTCCCTAACATTCATTCTTTCTCTGATTGTTCTTGCCATCCGCGCCAGCCCAACTCCAAACTGCGAATAGAGCTGTTCACCAACTGTTCTTACACGACGGTTGCTCAGGTGGTCGATATCATCAACATCCGCTTTGGAGTTGACCAATTCAATCAGGTATTTGATAATGGATATGATATCAACTTTCGTCAATACCCTGTTATCCATATCGAGATCCAGTTTGAGTTTTTTGTTAATTCGAAATCGTCCTACTTCTCCGAGATCATATCTCTTGTCGGAGAAGAAAAGTTTGTCGATTACTCCTCGAGCGGTTTCTTCATCTGGTGGTTCAGCATTTCGTAATACTCTGTAAATATGTTCTACCGCTTCAATTTCAGAGTTAGAAGGGTCTTTTTGAAGTGTATTGTAGATGAGGGTGTAATCCGTTGCATTAATGTCTTCTTTATGGAGCAGGATTGTTTTCGTCCCTGAATCCATTATGAGATCAATATGATCAGACTCCAATTCAGTTTCACGATCAAGAATTACTTCGTTACGCTCAATAGAAACGACTTCTCCTGTATCTTCATCCACAAAATCTTCAAACCAGGTTTTTAAAACACGTGCAGCTAATTTTCTTCCTAAAACTCTTTTCAGTCCAGCTTTAGAAACTTTTACCTCATCAGCAAGGCCGAATATTTCAAGGATCTCTTTATCACTCTCATATCCAATAGATCGGAGAAGTGTTGTAACAGGTAATTTCTTTTTTCTATCGATATAGGCAAACATCACGTTATTGATGTCGGTTGCAAATTCGATCCAGGACCCTTTAAATGGGATAACTCTGGCTGAATAAAGCTTGGTGCCATTGGCATGGAAGCTTTGGCCGAAGAATACACCTGGGGAACGATGCAATTGAGATACGATTACGCGCTCTGCACCATTAATAATAAATGACCCACTAGGTGTCATATATGGAATTGTACCTAAGTAGACATCCTGTACTATGGTCTCGAAATCTTCGTGCTCTGGATCGGTACAATACAGTTTGAGTTTAGCTTTTAGTGGTACGCTGTAAGTCAATCCCCTTTCAATGGTCTCGGCGATGCTATATCGGGGTGGGTCAACAAAGTAGTCAAGGAATTCGAGAACGAAGTTGTTTCTGGAATCCGTTATTGGGAAGTTTTCACTAAAGACTTTAAACAGCCCTTCATTTTCTCTTTTATCCGGGGTAGTTTCCAACTGGAAAAAGTTTCTGAAAGATTCGATTTGAATATCCAGGAAATCCGGATAATTCAGTTTGTTCTTTGTTTTTCCGAAGTTGATTCTCTCTGTAGATTTTATTTCAGCCATTGAATGTTCAAATGAGGATTAAACGATGAGGTGGTGTGAGTACAAACACGAAAGGGTTTAGGCTCCGTGGAGCCTAAACCTCTCATTTTTAGGTATTTAATAGAGCTGCTATTTAAGCTCAACTTCTGCTCCAGCTTCTTCAAGTTGTGTCTTAAGTGCTTCTGCTTCGTCTTTTGCGACTCCTTCCTTAACGGGGCCAGGAGCGGCATCAACTACGGCTTTAGCTTCTTTAAGTCCTAAACCGGTCAATTCCTTAACCGCTTTAACAACCTGAAGTTTCTTAGGTCCTGCAGCTTTGAGGATCACATCAAATTCTGTTTGTTCCTCAGCAGCATCTTCTCCGCCACCACCTTGTGCAGGTCCGGCAACAGCAACTGCCGCTGCAGCAGGTTCTATTCCGTACTCTTCTTTCAGAATATCGGCCAGCTCATTGACCTCTTTTACTGTTAGATTTACCAATTGCTCAGCAAATTCCTTAATATCCGCCATTTCTAGTTGTTTTAATTAAAATTTATGATCTGATTTAAACTATGATTCTTTCTCGGAAAGGGTTTGAAGTATTCCAGCCAATTTACCTCCAGCTGATTGCAGCTGAGAAATAACTGTTTTTGTTGGAGATTGTAGAAGTAGGATGACATCGGCTATCAGCTCTTCTTTCGATTTCAGTGCTGAAAGTGATTCCAGAGATTCTTCTCCGATATACACCGCTTCTTCAACATAAGCTCCTTTTAACAATGGCTTTTCTTCTTTCTTCCGGAACTCTTTAATGAGCTTGGCCGGTGCATTTGCAACTTCCGAGATCATTAAAGATGTATTGCCCTTCAACACAGGATAAAGCTCATCGAAGTTTTTTCCTTCGACACGTTCCATTGCTTTCTTCAACAGTGTGTTTTTTACCACCTTAAGCGAAACGTTCTTGTTGAAGCACAATCTTCTCAACTTTGAGGAAGCCTCTGCGTCCATCTCGGAAACATCTGCCAAATAGATGACATTATTATCTCGAAGATTTACTGCGATGTCCTCAATGACCTGATTTTTTTCTTCTCTTGTCATTTTTTCAGGTTGTTATTTAATAGTTATGCTCCAACGGATTTAGGTTCAACCTTTATCCCTGGGCCCATAGTGCTCGACATGGCAATACTTTTAACGTATGTGCCTTTTGCCGAAGCAGGTTTCATTTTCAGTAAGGTACTGATCAACTCATGCACGTTATCCGTGATCTTGTTGTCGTCAAAGGAAACTTTACCCACGTTAGCATGGACGATTCCAAACTTATCCGTTCTGAAATCGATTTTACCTGCTTTAACATCAGTCACAGCTTTACCAATATCCATAGTTACCGTACCTGTTTTCGGATTGGGCATTAGACCGCGAGGACCGAGAATTCGACCCAGCTGACCTACTTTTCCCATTACCGAAGGCATCGTAATTACAACATCAATATCTGTCCAGCCTCCCTTGATTTTTTCAACGTATTCGTCAAGGCCAACATAATCTGCACCGGCTTCTTTGGCTTCTGCCTCTTTATCCGGTGTACACATAACAAGAACTCTGACATTTTTGCCCGTACCATGCGGAAGCTTAACGGTACCCCGAACCATTTGATTGTTCTTTCTTGGGTCCACTCCCAATCGCACTGCTATATCCACTGTTTCATCAAACTTAGCCCCGGAGGTTTCCTTAACCAATCTGGAGGCCTCATCGATTCCATACAATTTCTGAGCATCGACTTTTGCCAGTTGTTCTTTTCTTTTCTTTCCTAATTTCGCCATCACATTGTCATTTTACCTGAATTCCCATACTTCTTGCCGTGCCTTCTACCATTCTCATGGCCGATTCAACGGTAAAGCAATTTAAGTCAGGCATTTTGTCCTCTGCAATAGCCTTGACCTGATCACGTGTCACGGTAGCAACCTTTTTTCGGTTCGGTTCTGGTGAACCGGACTTCAATTTAGCTGCTTCTTTGAGTTGAACAGCAACCGGCGGTGTTTTAACAATAAATTCAAAAGACTTATCGCCAAAAACCGTAATAACCACAGGAAGTACCTTGCCGGCCTTATCCTGAGTACGGGCATTGAACTGCTTACAGAACTCCATGATATTGACCCCTTTAGCACCTAGTGCCGGACCAACTGGTGGAGACGGATTTGCAGCCCCTCCGCGTATTTGCAACTTAATCAGTGCGCTGATTTCCTTTGCCATATTTACTCAAATTATCTACTCTTCGGGTGACACAGGGAAGCGTTTAAACAGCATCACCCAAAATCTTAAATATTTTTATTCCTTTTCTACTTGCATATAGCTTAGTTCCAGCGGGGTCTTACGCCCGAAGATCTTCACCATGACTTTTAATCTCTTCTTTTCTTCATTGATTTCCTCAATGACTCCATTAAAACTATTGAACGGCCCATCAATTACTTTGACCGTTTCTCCAACAATGTATGGAATGTTTACTTCTTCATCCGTATCTGCAAGTTCATCGACTTTACCTAAAATTCTGTTCACCTCGCTTTGACGCATGGGAAGAGGGTCTCCGCCTTTGACTCCACTTAAAAATCCGATTACATTAGGGATATTCTGAATAATATGTGGAATCTCTCCAACTAGTGCAGCCTCTACAAGTACATATCCAGGGAAAAAGTTCCTTTCTTTAGAAATCTTTTTTCCATTGCGGATCTGATATACTTTTTCAGTGGGTATGAGTACCTGACTGATGTAGTCCTGCAAATTCAACCTACTGATTTCCAAATCAATGTACTCCTTTACTTTTTTCTCTTTTCCACTTATGGCGCGTACAACATACCATGCTTTCTCCGTCTGAACTTTTTCCTCCATACTGCTCTTTTCGTTAGTAGATAGCATCATACAGGAACTGCATTATCTGTCCGAAAGCGGCATCCATCAGATATACTAATCCTGCTAAAATGAATGAGGTAATCAATACCAATACTGAACTGCCTTGCAATTCCCTTAGACCTGGCCAGCTTACTTTGTGTCGTAATTCGTCGTACGATTCGACAATGTATTTTTTAATCTTATCCATCGAACTTACCCTCTTTGCACGGGTGGTAGGACTCGAACCCACAACCAATGGTTTTGGAGACCACTACTCTACCAATTGAGCTACACCCGTATTATAACGCGTAAAGGCATCCCATCAATGACGGGATACCTTACGCAGTTTATTTTATCAACTTTTATTCAATAATCTCTGTAACCTGACCAGCACCAACAGTTCGCCCTCCTTCACGTATCGCGAATTTGAGCCCTGTATTAAGTGCAACCTCGGCAATCAAATTTACTGTAATTGTCAAGTTATCTCCAGGCATTACCATTTCTCTTCCTTCTTCCAGAACAATCTCTCCTGTCACATCCGTTGTTCTCACATAAAACTGAGGACGGTACTTATTATGAAAAGGAGTATGTCGTCCACCTTCTTCTTTTTTAAGGATATAAACCTCAGCTTTGAATTTCGTATGAGGTGTAATAGAACCTGGTTTTGCTATTACCATACCTCTTCGGATCATGTCCTTATCTATTCCTCTAAGCAACAGTCCAACGTTGTCTCCAGCTTCTCCTCTATCCAGAATTTTTCGGAACATTTCAACTCCAGTAACTGTAGACTTGAGTTTTTCAGCTCCCATTCCAAGAATATCGACCTCTTCGCCAGAGTTTATAATTCCTGATTCAATTCTTCCGGTAGCCACTGTTCCACGCCCAGTAATAGAGAATACATCCTCTACAGGCATTAGAAAGTCTTTATCTGTATCCCTTGGAGGAAGTGGAATATGGCTATCTACCGCATCCATTAGCTCAACAACCTTCTCTACCCAGGAAGCCTCACCGTTCAATGCACCTAAAGCTGAACCTTGAATAATTGGAACCTCATCACCGTCAAAATCATAAAAAGACAGAAGCTCTCTGATTTCCATTTCTACCAGTTCCAAAAGCTCTTCGTCATCCACCAAATCTACTTTATTCATAAAGACAACGATAGCAGGAACGTTTACCTGTCGGGCGAGCAGAATATGCTCACGAGTTTGTGGCATTGGTCCATCTGTTGCCGCTACGACCAGGATAGCTCCATCCATTTGAGCCGCGCCCGTAATCATGTTCTTCACATAATCCGCGTGTCCCGGACAATCAACATGAGCGTAGTGACGGTTTTCAGTTTGATATTCAACATGCGCTGTATTGATCGTGATTCCCCTTTCCTTTTCCTCTGGGGCATTATCAATACTATCAAATTCGCGTATCTCTGACCATCCCTTTTCAGCCAATACTTTAGTAATTGCAGCTGTCAAGGTAGTCTTTCCATGATCCACGTGTCCGATAGTTCCAATGTTTACGTGTGGCTTCGAACGATCAAAAGTTTCCTTTGCCATAGTCTTCGTGTTTAATTTACTTTTTCAAAAATTTAGGTTTCAACTATTCTTCTTAAAATTGAGCCAATGAGGGGAATTGAACCCCTGACCTCTTCCTTACCAAGGAAGTGCTCTACCTCTGAGCTACATTGGCAATATTTCCGTTTGGGGCAATAACCAATTGCTCATCAACAGAGCCTGGCTGCTGTTCTACCCTAACGGCTCCAATTTTGAGCGGGAGACGAGACTCGAACCCGCGACCCTCAGCTTGGAAGGCTGATGCTCTACCAACTGAGCTACTCCCGCTTTTATTTTTATGTGGGGAGAGGAGGATTCGAACCTCCGAAGTCGAAAGACAACAGATTTACAGTCTGCCCCAGTTGGCCACTTTGGTATCTCCCCAAACATTTCAATACGTTAAAGAACAAGAGCCAATGGAGGGACTCGAACCCACGACCGGCTGATTACAAATCAGCTGCTCTAGCCAACTGAGCTACATTGGCAATCCTATTTTTAGGCACAAAAATTGCTACCTTTAAAAAAAGGACTGCAAATGTAGAAAACTATTGATCATTAACAAAGGTTGTAATGCAATTTTAGTTTTCTCTGAATCAGGCGTCCCTACTTGCTTTTAAGTTTTTCTTTTAATTTTTTCACTTGCCTAGTAAGTGCATCTATGGCCTCATCTGAAGCTTCCTCAAACGTGCTGGCTCTTTTACTCGCGAATAAATCGTTACCCGGAACTTCCAAACGTATTTCCACATTCTTATTCATACGGTCTTCTGACTTCTCTAATTTGAGAAATACCTGACCCGAAATGATGTTATCGAAATACTTATCCAGTTTAGATGCTTTCTTTTCGATGTGGTCGATCAGTTTTTGATCTGCATCGAATCGTATGGATTGAATATCAAGTTTCATAGAAAAATGATTTAAGCTCGCGGATGAGCCTGTTTGTGAATTAATTTAAGTTGTTCAAATGAGTTGTGAGTATAGACCTCTGTAGCTGCCAGGCTTGAATGCCCCAAAAGCTCCTTAATGGTATTTAAATCAGCACCTCTGTTTAGCATATGAGTGGCAAATGTATGTCTTAATGTATGAGGACTTCTCTTTGATACGGTAGTTACTTTGGTCAGGAAATTATTTACAACGCTGTACATCAATCTTGAATACATCGGTTTACCGTTTGTTGTAATGAAAAGTTCTTCGGCTTGCGATCCCAGCTTTTCCCTTTCTTTTAGGTAATCATTTATCAGATTCAGAAGCGAAACATTAATCGGGATTAATCTTTCTTTATTTCTTTTTCCAAGGATTTTTATCGAATTGGGACTACCAACAAACTGATTCCGTTTGAGTGCAACCACTTCTGATACTCTCATTCCTGTTTGATAAAAAATTTCGATAATTAATTTATCCCGTATGCCTTCGAAATCATTTCCGAATAGATTGGAATTTTCCAGAATCTCCATGTCTTTTTCACTCACGAAATCAGGCAAATTCTTTGTCATTTTAGGACTTACAATTTGTTCTGTTGGATCATTATTCAATGTTCCGCCCCTCATTAAAAACCGAAAGAACGATTTGACAGATGATATCTTCCGATTTACTGTTCTGCTCGAAATCCCAAGATTGACCATTTCTACAATCCATTCCTTGATATCCGAAGCTTTGATATTTGAATAAGAGTCCATCTCGTCATCAAAATCTAAAAAAGAAAAAAATTGATCTAAATCAGAGCGATACGCCCTAATGGTATGTTCGGAATATCTTTTTTCCGATGTGAGAAAATCAATGAATCTTTCGAGCATCAATGAATTTGCAGAATCTATAAAATTAAAAAATCCCACACGATTGTGCAGGATTCTCTAAACGATAAAAATCTTGTTTTTTTATGCCTCTTCGCGTGCAAGATATTGCTCACGATATATAGCCCGAAGCTTTTCAGATCTGCGACGCACTGCTGGTTTGGTATAGTGCTTTCTTTCACGCAACTCTTTCATAACTCCGGTTTTCTCGAATTTCTTCTTGAATCTTTTGATCGCTCGTTCTACCGGCTCTCCTTCTTTTACTGGAATGATCAGCATTCTTTTCTTTTAAAAAATTTGGTTTGCAAAAGTAAACCTTACATTGATTAAAACAAATCTATTTTAGTATTTGTCTGGAAATGACCAACTTCTGAATCTCAGAAGTTCCTTCTCCTATGGTGCAAAGCTTTGAATCCCTGTAGTGTTTTTCCACTGGGTAGTCCTTAGTGTAGCCATACCCGCCAAATATTTGGACGGCTTCGGTACTCACTTTTACAGATACCTCTGAAGCATAATATTTTGCCATTGCAGACTCTCGCGTTACATTTTCTCCGCGATCCTTCATTTCTGCGGCTCTCATCGTCAGTAAATAGGCCGCATCTATTTGGCTGGCCATGTCTGCTAATTTGAATGCAATGGCTTGAAATTCTGAGATGGACTTTCCGAATTGTCTTCTTTCCTTAGAGTATTGCAATGCTGCCTCATATGCTCCTTTTGCAATACCAATTGAAAGCGCCGCTATCGAAATTCGACCCCCATCTAAAACTTTTAGAGACTGAATGAAACCTTCACCGACCTCTCCAATGATCTGCCCCTCATCAATTCTGCATTCATCCATGAACAAGGATGCCGTTTCTGATGCTCTCATTCCAAGTTTATCCTCTTTCTTACCCCCTTTGAATCCTGGCGTACCTTTTTCTATGATGAAGGAAGACATTCCTCGCGAATCACCTTTGTTTCCGGTTCGGGCAACTACTACCGCAATATCTCCTGATATTCCATGAGTAATAAAGTTCTTACCTCCATTGATTATCCACTGGCCATCTTTAAGTGTAGCTGTAGTGGTCATATTACCGGCATCAGAGCCCGTGCCTTGCTCCGTAAGACCCCAGGCACCAATAAGCTCTCCACTCGCAAGTCTGGGAAGATATCTCAGCTTTTGATCTTCAGTACCAAATTGAAGTATATGGTTTGTGCACAACGAATTATGAGCTGCCATCGAAAGGCCAATAGCACCATCAGCCTTGCCCAATTCAATGATCGCATGAACGTATTCCTTGTATCCGAGTCCTGCTCCTCCGTACGACTCAGGAACCAAAACACCCAGTAACCCAAGTTCTCCCATTTTCTTGAACAAATCCACAGGGAAGATCTGGTCATCATCCCATTTGCGACGGAATGGCGTAATTTCCTTTGAAGCGAAATCTCTTACCATTTCTACAATCATTTGTTCTCTCTCACTTATATCTATTTCTTCAATCATATAATCTTATTTTACGGTAATGTAAGGAGCAATTTTAGAGTATAAATGTTCATTTAACAACCCGCGATTCATTAACTCTTTTTTGTTTTTAAATGGACCGTTTTTTTTACGATCTCTGGTAACGATCAAGGCCATATTGTATGTGATGTAGGGGTGTTTACTCAGGTTATTTGCTCCAAGCTCATTGACATTTAGGTGTTCTAAGTTTTTGTAGTCAATCGAAATATAGGGCTCGATTTCCTCAAATAAAGTAGAATCGATTCCATAGACTTCAAGTAGCTGTTCCTTACGGTAAAACCCTCCCAGGAGGTTTCTGTACTTTATAATTCTGTGCGACAATACTTCTCCCAGGCCCTGTATCTTTTGATAATCTTCAGCTTCTGATTCGTTCAGAGCAATAGATATGTTCAGCTTATCGTCTTCTAATTCTTTTATATCGACAGCAGAATCAAACGAATCCTCTGATTGAACCAAGAAATTGCGCAGTGTATCTGGTAGCATGAGATAAGGCTCAATTCTCTTGTAGTCCTCATCATCTATGGTATAAATTTTTTGAAGGTCCGATTTTACCTGAAATGTCCCGCCCTTTTTCAGATATTTCAGGATGGTATTTGACTGGCCAGCATTTAAACCCAGATTAAGCCAATCCTCCTTTAATGCCTTATTCGGATCAATTGGTTGTGGATTCCACTGCATTTCCTTCTTAGGTTGAACATCCCGTGAAAGGTGAGTCTGTTTCAGCTTTCTTTCAGCCAACTTTACGGAGTCGATGTACTTTTGATATTGATAATACTCTGCAGATCGAGACGTGTCTATTGACTGGGGTTGATCTTGATACCACTTCCTTATTAATACGAACACCAGGCTAAGAACAGCTAAGAGAATAAGGGCCAATATGCGGTTCCGCCAAATGACGAGGTAATACTTGAGCCCGGTAAATCTCATCTTTTATTTAAACCTGATAATTTCTCCAGATTTAATTCGACCGAAATAATCGTTTAAATCAAATTTGACCTCTTTAGACAATACATAAAGGCCAAGAATATTTGGAAAAGCCATTCCGAGGATCATCATGTCAGAGAAATCAATGACTGCCTGTAGTGAAGATGAAGCCCCTATGACCACAAAGAGAAGGAAGATAATCTTATAGACATTCTCCATTTTTGTGGAGTTGCCGAAGAGGAAAGTCCAGGCTTTCAACCCGTAGTAAGACCAGCTTATCATTGTCGAAAAGGCAAACAAAAAAATTGCCACGGACAAAACAACTGGGAAAAAGCTTATGGCACTGCCGAAGGCAGAAGATGTAAGTTCTGCACCTTCCAGATCATATCCGGTATATCTTCCTGTGATAATGATTACAAGGGCAGTCATAGTGCATATTACTACTGTATCTACGAAGGGCTCCAATAAAGCCACAATACCTTCACTTACCGGCTCGTCGGTTTTAACTGCTGAGTGCGCTATGGAAGCTGAACCTACGCCCGCTTCATTGGAGAAGGAGGCTCTCTTAAAGCCTGTCATTAAAACTCCAATAAATCCGCCATACATAGAGTCAGCATCAAAAGCTCCCTGCAAAATGAGTCCAAATGCCGTTGGGATTTCGGAAAAGTTTATTCCAAGAATTATCAGGGCTGTGACAATATAAATGGCGGCCATAAACGGAACAATGCGTTCAGTTACTTTGGCGATGGACCGAATTCCTCCCAGGATGACCACTCCCACGAGCAGAGCCATTCCAATACCGAACCAAAAGCCATTGTTTTCAAGCATTGGGATTTGACCTGACAGCTGCGAAAAGGCCTGATTAGATTGGAACATGTTTCCACCTCCGAGAGAACCCCCAATTGCCAGAATGGAGAACAGTACTGCCAATATTTTTCCCAGTCGTCCCATGTTCCTCTTCTCGAAGCCCTTAGTCAGATAGTACATGGGGCCACCTGAAACCTTTCCATTCTCATCTATTTCGCGATATTTCACTCCGAGAGTACACTCTGTGAATTTGGTGGACATTCCGAGGAAACCTGCGAGAATCATCCAAAAGGTAGCACCGGGTCCTCCAATGGTAATTGCAACGGCAACACTTGCAATATTTCCAAGTCCTACTGTTGCAGAAAGTGCTGTCGTAAGTGCCTGAAAATGTGATACTTCTCCCTTATCATTTGGGTTGTCAAACCGTCCTCGAATGAGATCTATAGCATGTTTGAACCCTCGAAGATTAATGAATCTCATCCTAAAAGTGAAGTAGATGGCCCCAACGACCAGCCATAAAACAATTATCGGAGCGTCACCGCCGAGATCAAGTCCTACAGCATTGAAAGGATCCCAGAAAAAAACAGCAGCAAGCACTCCTACGATGGGTTCAATGATCTCATTGATACGGTCGTCCAGGGTTTGCGCATTGGATATTTGCGCGATAAGTAGAAAAGGTATGATGCCAATAAGTTTCTTCATAAATTTTTGAGAAGACTCAAATATAGATATATGAATGAACTGAGTTGCCTTGAGTACTTATGCCTCGGTGGATCTTAAGTTGAATATATCGTTCAATGCAGAGATCTGGTCTGGTCGACCTAAAACAAAGATCTTTGATCCGGGTATTATTTCTAATTCACCCGGAGGGTTGATAACATATTGTCCATCAGTGGTGCGAAAGCCGATAATAAGGCAGCCGGTATTGTAATCCCTATCCAATTCGGCAAGGGTTTTATTGTGATACTTTTCAGGCAAATGATCAAAGTTGATTTCCTCCAAATTCACTTCATTCGAACCCATTACAGAAATATGATCCAGAAACTCGTACACATCTGGAGTTACGACAAGCGAAGCCATATGTGCACCCCCTACTTTATCTGGCAGTATAACGTTATCAGCCCCGGCGATTCGCAGTTTTTTCTCAGAAGTATCTTTCGAAGCGCGACTAATTATATGAAGCCTTGGATTCAATTCACGTGATGTTAAAACAACAAACATGTTATCGGCATCCTTTGGCAAGGTAGTTATCAAGGCTTCAGCTCTCATTATGCCAGCTTTTTTCAGAGTGTTTTCATCAGTGGCATCGCCATTCAAATAGGCCAGTTTTTTTTCTTTGAGTCGATTTAAAATGTACTCGTCATTCTCAATAATGACCACTTTTTTCTCATAGGCCTGTAGTGTTTCTATTGCCTGTGATCCGTTTCGTCCGTAGCCACAGACTATTGTATGTCCTTTGATATTGTCAAGTAGTGTATCCACTTTGTAATTCTTAAAGTAATCTCTTAGTTGTCCTGTAACAATGTAGCGAGTTAGTGAACTGGCCGCAAAGGCAAAAATACCAAAGCTGAAGAGAATCATTATAGCTGTAAAAACTCTTCCTGAGTCTGTCAGCGTATGGATCTCTCCAAAACCGACAGTTGAGACGGTAATTATGGTCATGTAAATAGCTTCGATCAAAGTGAAACCTTCGATCAGCATATAACCTGTTGTTCCTGCTATGAGTATTCCAGATAGCAAGAAAACAGTAAGATAGAGCTCTTTGAAATGTGTATATGCCCGAATTACCAATTAGAGTTCCCAGATTGTTGTGCGACGTACTTTAAACCACTCCTTATTCTTCAGAATGAAGGCCATAATCAAATATATCACAATCGGCGAACCAAATGTCAGGAAAGAAAGGTAGATGTAGAAAAGTCGAATTTGGCTGGTTTTGATGCCCAATTTTTCACCCCACCATTCACACACTCCAAAGGCGCGCATTTCCAAGAAGGACTGAAATTTTGTCAACATTCTTATTGAGTTTGAAGGATTTTTTTACCAATCGCACATTTGAGGCACTTGAATTCATCACAGAAATTTGTTGTCAATTCGATCAATGACTGACTCTCCAGTGCGTTGCCGGCAAATATACCGTTCCTTTTCCAAAGATTGGTTACATTATTTTTTTCAGCTCTCAAGCTTTCCAGTAATAGTAATGATTGATCGACCAATTTCTCATTATTATGAAACTTACCGTAAAGGAACATCACTGGTACTATTGCATTGATAACCAGATTGTTCTTCAATTCAGCACCAACTCTCTTTTCTCTGTGCTGCACTGAGTTTCCGAACTGACTATGATTGGACCAATAACTACTTGCACAGATAGCCAGATTGTGGTCCCAAGAGTTCAGGTCAAAGCTCCTTATGATCCGGTCAAAGTTCCAATTCGTTTGAGCAAGAAAAGACGCCAATTGAGCAATCCTAATGGTGGGTAAAGATGAGGGTCTTAGCTTTCCCCATTTCCATGCGCTCTTGTTCATGGGTTCTAATTCATATTTCTGAGCCAGAAATTTATATTCCTCCTGTAGCTTTTTTAGGTAATCGTCTTCATCCTTGACTCCGGGAAATCCGGCCTGCCCGAAGAGCAATGCCTCTATTGTTGATGGTCTATCTTGGTTTTTCAGAATAACCTCAAAAGGTATGCTTTCAATAAGCCATTGCATGGGTTCACGATTTACATTGCTTCCAAAGTATCTTGCGATCAATGTATACAGAACTCTTTCAAAGTCATTTTGATATTTACTTAAAAGCTGATTGATTAAACTGCTTTTGTTCTCTATCCTTGAAATGGCCAAACGAGTATGCCATGATTTCATTTCAAGTGGACTAAGTTTCCAATCCATGTTTTGGCAATGAATTCTATTCCTGTTATTCTTGAGCTTCTTATAGTTGTCAATCGTATAACCAGGGATTCTTCCTTTAAGCTCTAGTTGAGGAATATACTGACCACGTGAATTGCAGACCTCCTTGTCAATTTCATATACTACATGTAGGATGGTCGAATCATATGCATGATCCAGTTGGTGTTGATGATGATACCAATCGGAAGAATGGACATGAATTTCGATGCATCCTACCCAAATGGTATTTTCAAGTTTGATTTTGGCGTTGGTAAAATCAGGGCCACTATCTTTATTGGGTATTCCTGTTGAAAGGATTTCTACCGGAATTCCTGAGTCTGTCTGAAGGTTAGTGTTGTTTAGGAGAAGATATCTCCATATATAATGAAGGAAAAATTCATCCAGGTCAAACATGACCTGAAAGTAATAAGAAATGATTTAATTTTTAGTTATGCCCAAATAGCTCCATTTCCATATTCTGTTGAAGAAGGCGGGCACTCTCACAAACCTTTACCATTGCCTCTTCACCTTTTCCCGCATAAAGGATTCCTCTGGAGGAATTGATAAGAAGCCCCACATCAGCGTTCATACCGATGCGGCTTACTTCTTCAACTGTTCCGCCTTGAGCTCCTACTCCGGGAACCAGGAAAAAATGTTCTGGGAAAGATTTTCTTATTTCCGCGAGTTGATCAGGTCGGGTAGCTCCCACGACGAACATGGTATTATTTGAATTCCCCCACTGACTGCTGGTAATCATTATTTGTTCATAATTCAGAACTCCACTCTCCAATTTCAGAGTCTGAAAATCGGTTGCCCCGGAATTTGAAGTTAAGCCAAGGATTATGGTCCATTTATCCTGAAAATCTAAATAGGGCTCTACAGAATCTCTCCCCATCAATGGATTTACCGTTACGGCATCGAAGTTCAGCTCTTCGAAAAAGGTTTCGGCGTACATCCTTGCTGTGTTGCCAATATCACCTCTTTTGGCGTCTGCAATAGTGAAAATATCCGGAGGGATGATTTCCATTGTTTTTTCGAGGCTGCGCCATCCCCTTGACCCAAATTTTTCATAAAATGCCAAATTGGGTTTATAGGCTACAGCAAAATCTTTAGTCGCTTCAATAACATCTCTATTGAATGCAAAAATTGGATCATCAAAATGGAGATACTGTGTAGGTACTTTTCGAAGATCAGTATCCAGTCCAACGCAGAGAAAGCTCTTCTTCAACTTTATCTGAGCAACAAGTTGATCTTTTGTCATGTATCGGCTCCTTCTTTCATTTTCTCCGCATTGTCGGCAATCTTTAGCTCTTCAATGATCTTTTCAATATCTCCATCCAGGATTGCGGAAAGGTTGTAAAGCGTCAGGTTAATTCTATGATCAGTAACTCGTCCTTGAGGGTAATTATAGGTTCGGATTTTGGCCGAGCGGTCACCACTGGAAACCATTAGTTTTCTCTTTTGAGCGTCTTCCTCATTTCTTTTCTGAAGTTCCATGTCGTAAATCCTACTTCTAAGAACTGCCAGTGCCTTTTCGTAGTTTCTATGCTGTGATTTCTGATCCTGACATTGCACGACCATGCCTGTGGGTAAATGTGTAAGCCGAACTGCTGAATATGTAGTATTCACTGATTGACCACCCGGTCCGGATGCACAAAACAGGTCTTTTCTGATATCCTTTTCATTAATTTCAACATCAAATTCGTCCACTTCCGGCAGCACCATCACGGTTGAAGCTGAGGTATGGACTCTGCCCTGAGTTTCAGTTTGTGGAATTCTTTGTACTCGATGAACTCCTGCTTCATATTTCAGTTCACCATAGACATTAACTCCAGTCACATTAAATATTATCTCCTTAAAACCACCTACGGTGCCTTCACTTGTACTAACCATTTCGAGCTTCCAGCCTTTCTTATCGCAAAAACGGGCATACATTCGGTACAAGTCTCCTGCAAATAAAGAAGCCTCATCACCGCCCGTTCCAGCTCGAATTTCGACTACTGCATTTTTTTCGTCTTCAGGATCCTTTGGAATGAGTAATATTTTCAGTTCTTCTTCTAGTTTTTCTTGTTCCGGCCTGAGAACATCAAGTTCTTCGGCCGCCATTTCTTTCAGTTCGTCGTCTTCCTCTGAAGATATTAATTGCTCATTGGTCTTAATGTTTTCAATAACATTTTTGTACTCCCTGGTCTTGTTAACTATGACCTCAAGATCTTTATACTCTTTATTCAGTTTTACATATCGGTTCATATCGGAAATGATATCAGGATCGACGATCATTTTTGAGACTTCCGAAAACCGATCTTCTATGAGTAACAGCTTATCCAGCATATTCAAATGTTCCTTTTGATGATTGAATGATCAATTCTGCCTGATTTGAAGCTTCAACTCTTCCAATAATTTTACTATCGATGTTGAACTCAGCAGATATTTCCTGAATGGACTCAGCGGTAGATTGATCTGTGTAGAATTCCATGCGGTGTCCCATATTGAATACCTGATACATTTCCTTCCACTCCGTTCTGGATTGCTTTTGAATTTCAACAAATAAAGGGGGTAATTCAAAGAGGTTATTCTTAACTACTCTCATCTGATCAATGAAATGCAAAATCTTAGTTTGTCCTCCACCACTGCAATGCACCATTCCATTTATTCTGGATCTGTGTTCTTTTAGGACTCTTGCAACAACAGGAGCATATGTTCGTGTTGGGGAGAGTACCATTTTCCCAACATTCAATGGAAAAGACTCTATTTCATCCATGACCTGGTATAATCCAGTATAGGTTAATGAACCATCAATACGGGAGTCATATGTCTCGGGATATTTTTTGCCGACATCTATAGAAAACATATCATGACGTGCACTGGTAAGCCCGTTGGATCCGATACCGCTATTATATTCATTTTCATATGAAGCCTGTCCAAATGAGGCCAATCCTACAATGACATCTCCCGGTTTAATTCTGTCGTTATCGATTATTTGATTTCGAGGCGTTCTAGCCACTACAGTCGAATCGACGATTATCGTTCTCACCAAATCGCCTACGTCAGCTGTTTCTCCCCCAGTAGAGACTATATTAACTCCCCACTGCCGAAGTTGATCGATTAACTCTTCTGTTCCTTCAATAATCTGCTTTATGACTTCCCCGGGGATTAGTGTTTTATTTCTTCCTATGGTTGAAGAAAGAAGAATATTATCAGTAATACCTACACATAGAAGATCATCAATATTCATGATCAATGCGTCCTGTGCTATTCCCTTCCATACGGATAAATCTCCAGTTTCTTTCCAGTAGGCATAAGCCAGAGAAGATTTCGTTCCGGCGCCATCTGCATGCATGACTATGCATTTGTCAGGATCATTAGCAAGAAAATCTGGAACTACTTTACAGAAGGCCTTAGGAAAAAGTCCTTTATCCATATTGGCAATAGCAGCATGTACTTCTTTTTTCTCCGCAGAGACCCCTCTTTGCTCGTATTTCGAAGTCGTCATTTTATCAATAAAAAAAGAGCACCTTTATCAAGATGCTCCTTTAATGAATACTTATAATTTGCTATTCCTCGTCTTCAGGAGTTTCTTCTTCCTGCGGTGCGGGAACGTAGTCATCTCGTAATACTCGGAATGTTGTTCTCCTGTTTTTCTGATATGCAGCTTCTCTTTCTTCTTCTGTTGGTAGTTCAAGAATGACGGACTCTCCAATAACGGGATCCGATTCACCATAACCTCTTGCTTCCATTCTTTCGCCTGGTATTCCTTTTGAAGCAAGATATTCAACACAGCTATTTGCACGTTTATCTGAGAGTTCAAGGTTAAAATCATCGTTACCTCGTTGGTCAGTGTGCGCCATAAGTTCAATGACAATTGTCGGGTTATCGATAAGCACCTGATATAGAAAATCCAGTGAGTCTTTAGAATTTACTGAATCGTTGACCTGAAGTTCCCAGCGTGCAAAGTCATAGCGCACTTCAGGAAATACAATTTCCTTCTTCTTGATCGATTGAAGTTTAAAGTCATGAACCAATTTGGTGGACTCTTCCAGCCCAACGGTGGTTTCCTGACCTTTACCTACCAGGTATTGAGGCATGGTTACTTCAAGAGTGTAAGAAGTCTCTTCAAGAATATACCTACCCCCTCCTTCTTTTTCATTGAACTCATAATATCCGAGTTCATCAACAGTTTGCTCCACCTGAGAACCGTCTGTTCCTACCAAACGAACTGTTGCTCCGGAAAGAGGTTCACCAGAATCTACATCTGAGACGTTCCCCGCGATGATAAAACGAAGCGGAGGTATGCTGAACATCCAAATATCATCCATACCTCTTCCGCCAGGACGATCTGTTGTGAAATAGCCTCGATCTTCCTTTCCATCGAATAGGATTGCAAAGTCATTGTAAGAGGAATTTATGGGGTATCGCATGTTTTGAACATTTCCCCATCGATCTGCTTCTCCCTGTCTTTCAGACATATAAATATCCAATCCGCCCATTCCTTCATGACCATTAGACGCAAAAAAGAGACGTCCGTCTTCATGTATGTAAGGGAACATCTCATCTCCTGAAGTATTTATGGGTTTACCAAGGTTAACCGGTTTTCCCCATGTTCTTCCTTTCTTTTCCCACTTGCTCATCCAAATGTCTTTTCCACCATACCCGCCGGGCATATCAGAAGCAAAAAAGAGGTACTCGTCATCCAAACCTACTGAGGGATGCCCCGCTACCGTAGTGTCGCTTTCTACAAGTTTTACTTCAGCTGGTTCGCCCCAAGCATTTCCCATTTTTCTTGAAGTATAAATTTTACATCCGAGTACCTTTTTCTTTTCGGACATACATCGGGTGAAATACATATTGTTCTTCCTCTCATCAAATGTGACTCCCCCTTCGTTTGAAGTCCCGGTGTTAACCACACCGTCATCAACCAATGTGGGTGTATTGAACTTTCGGCTCTTCTTGTCTTGTTCTGCAAACCAAATGCTCGAAAAGTTCTGACCTGTTACTTCATCAGTGGCATTACCTAGAGCACCCTCACGTGTTGATGTGAAAACCATAGCCATATTTTTCTTGTCGGACCAGGTTGGAGAAAAATCACTTTGTTTTGAGTTTATAATTGGTTCAGGCTCAACCTTATAACGGGTTGGGTTGTCTTTCCATTCCTGAGCTCTTTCGCATGATTTGATCAAAACATCTACCTCGGGATCATTTGGATTCATCCCTTTGTATTTGTTGAATTCAGCGATAGCCCGATCATATTCACCCTTTCTCATTATGGTTTTTGCATACTGTAATTGAGCATCAGGGTTGTCATACCCTGCCTTGATTGCTTTACTCAGCCATTCTTCAGCGTTGGTTTCATCCTGCAGGTCGTAATAAGATTTACCTATTTGATAAAGTATTCTTTTCTTCTCCTCTTTCTTGTTGGTTTTAGAATAGGCTTTTTTATAAAGCTCGATGGCATGATAGTATGATAAATTATCATAGGCGGCATCTGCCTCTTTCATGAAGTTCTTTTGAGCAAAGGATGAAGTTGAAATGCTGAAAAGAAGTCCCAATATCAGCCATCCCTGGGGCTTAATATTCCAATTTCTCATAAAAGAAAATTAGGGTTATTTATTTACTTTAATACCTGTATTTTCAAGGCATCCAAAGTAAGTAATATTTTTTTGATTGCTAAATAAACTGCGAAGGGGGGCTAATAGCAGACTATCTTGTGAATAACAACTCCCGATACTTGGGCAATGGCCAATGTAAGTTGTCTACGACCAGTTCAAGTTTATCCACATGATATCGGATAGTGTCGAAGTATGCCTTTACTTTTTCACAATAATCGATGGCCTGATCTCTAACGGACTCCTTTTTATTCGCCTTCTTTCGTTCCTCGATCATTTCATAGACACTCCCGCGGATAATTCCAACACGTTCTGAGATTTCCTCTACTATGTCAATTTGATCTTTCGCGTGCGATTTAAAGTCATCACCATAGATTTCCTTTAGACCTGTAATCGATTGAATCAGGAGCCTTTGATATTCCAGGGCAACAGGGACTATATGGTTCAATGCCATATCAGCCATCATCCGGGATTCAATTTGGATTTTCATTTTGTAATTCTCCATACTGATTTCATGACGAGCCTCTAATTCTCTGTCGCTCAGAACCTTCAAACTGCTGAACAACTCTCGGGCTTTCTCAGATAGAAAAAAGTCGAGCGATCTTGGAGTAGATTTTACATTGGATAACCCTCTTTTTTGTGCTTCCTTAACCCAATCCTCGCTATATCCATCTCCATTGAATATTATTCTTTTTGATTCAATAATGTACTTCCGAAGTACTTCAATGATTGCATCGTCTTTCTTTGTCCCTCCATTTATTTTTTTATCAACTTCTTTTTTGAACAAATTGAGCCTTTGAGCAACCGCTGAATTCAATACTATCATTGGGTTGGCACAATTTGCTGATGAACCTACAGCTCTGAATTCAAACTTATTTCCTGTAAAGGCAAAGGGTGAGGTTCGGTTTCGATCGGTATTGTCAAGCAACAGTTCAGGTATTCGCCCAATGTTCAGTTTCAATTCCGTCTTCTCATCTGAGCTTAGGTTTGTTTTTTCTGTTCTCTTCTCCAAATCTTCCAAAATCTCTGTGAGTCGGTCTCCAATAAATATGGAGATAATAGCTGGAGGTGCTTCGTTGGCCCCTAGTCTATGATCATTTCCCGCACTGGCAATAGATGCACGCAAGAGATCAGCCTGCTCAGCAACTGCTCGGATGGTATTAATCAGGAATGTTAAAAATCTAAGGTTGGTTTTTGGTGTAGAACCTGGAGCCAGCAAATTCCGATGTTTTGGAGCATTGGCACTCAAAGACCAGTTATTGTGTTTTCCTGATCCGTTTATTCCGGCAAATGGCTTTTCATGAAGAAGTACTCTAAACTTATGACGGGCAGCTATTTTTTCCATCAAATCCATCAGCAATTGGTTATGATCAACAGCCAAATTGCACTCTTCAAAAATTGGGGCAACCTCATATTGGTTGGGAGCAACCTCATTATGTCTTGTAGTAACTGGAATCCCTAACAGGTGGGCTTCACGTTCAAATTCGCGCATGAAGGCATGTGCTCTTGAAGGGATAGACCCAAAATAATGATCATCTAACTGCTGACCCTTAGATGAAGAATGTCCAAAAAGAGTGCGGCCTGTAAGTAGCAAATCGGGTCTCACCTGAACGAGTGCTTCGTCAATAAGAAAATACTCCTGTTCCCAGCCTAATGTAGCCGTTACTTTTGTGATGCTCTTGTCAAAATACTGGCACACCGCAGTCGCGGCATCGTCAACAGCATGCAAGGCTCTTAATAATGGGGTTTTGTAGTCAAGAGCCTCGCCGGTGTATGAAATAAAGACTGTTGGTATGCATAGCGTTTTTCCAATGATAAATGCTGGTGATGACGGATCCCAGGCGGTGTAGCCGCGAGCTTCAAAAGTATTTCTTATGCCCCCATGAGGAAATGAGGAAGCATCAGGTTCTTGTTGAGCGAGCTTTTCGCCATCGAATGATTCAAATGAGGAACCATCGCGCAATGGGGTATTAAATGAGTCGTGCTTTTCGGCAGTACGCCCTGTCAGTGGTTGAAACCAATGTGTGTAATGTGTTGCTCCTTTTGAGATGGCCCAGGCTTTCATTCCAGAAGCCACCAGGTCAGCAACTTTCCGTTCGAGTGGTGTACCGTGCAGGATGGAACTTCGAACACTTTTATAAGCCGGCTCGGACATAAACTGCTGCATGAACCTGTCACTAAAGACATGTTCTCCAAAGTAGTCTGAAATCTTTTCTGATGGTGCTTCGACATGTACTGGATGATGATCCAGGCTTTTTTCTAGTGCTACAAACCTTATTGATGCCATTTTTTCAAATTTTTGCGAAGGTACTTGAAAAAAATGGGGGTTATCGTGAAAATAAACGAACATTTTATCAACAACCCCTTAGAAATCGAGGGGTGATGTCGTTTATTTAAGGTTTTGTTGATAAATCATGAACATGTAGGCAAGATAGACCAATAGAAGCACCAGACCTTCGAGTCTGTTAATTCTTCGGCCCGAAATCATAAAGGGTAGGATGAGAAAAGATACTCCGATCATCCAAATCATGTCGTTGAACAATATGGTATTACCAATAGGGATTTCTGAAACCAGGCTTGACGCTCCAAGAATACCTAATAGATTGAAAATATTGCTTCCTATAAGATTTCCGACTGAAATATCTGCCTGGCGACGAACCGCGGCCACCAGAGCAGTTATCAGCTCTGGTAATGATGTCCCAAAAGCAATTATGGTTACACTTATCACAAAATCGCTTATCCCAAATTCGGCAGCAATTCCAGTAGCACCTGTAACAAGAATGTTTGAACCCATTGAAAGGCCCAGGGATCCCAAAACGATCAATGCCACATCCATCGCATAAGATTTGATCGTAGCTTTCTTAACCTTCTTTCTGGCCACTTTCCTATTCTCACTCCTTGATTTCCAAATAATGAGGTAACTAAAAAGAAGTAACAGCGCAATCATTATAATTCCCTGCCAGTAAACAATAGAGTTCGATCGGAGCATGAACAAGTAGACCAGCACAGTACTGGCCATCATCATTGGCCAATCAACCCGAAGAGAATTCTTATCCACTCTTATGGGGAATATTATCGCTGCTATGCCTAAAATGAGTGCAATATTGGCGATATTAGAACCGATTACGTTGCCTATTGCAAACTGAGGGTGTCCTGAATTGGCAGCTTCAATACTCACGAGTAGTTCCGGGGCAGATGTACCAAATGACACTATGGTCATACCCACAACTAAGGTGGAAATATGAAGTTTGTATGCTATTCTGACTGCCCCCCTGACCAATAACTCACCCCCTGAAATCAATATCAAAAGGCCACCAATCAGGTAAATCAAATCCATTGGTAAAACTTATATGTTCTTCAGCTTGTCGTCAATTTCCTTTTTGATATCGGAAATACCCGGATCGACATCCTTCTTAATATCGTCAACGCTGTTCTTGATATCGCTCTGTATATCCTGTGTGGCATCCTTTATATATCGGATACCCTTGCCAAGTCCACGTGCGAACTCCGGAATTTTATTTGCACCGAACAAAAGAAGTACGAAAAGAAAGACGAAAAAGATCTCCCCACCTCCGAGGTTGAAAAAAAGGTATACCGGGCTCATGATGTTCTGCAAAGATTCAAATTTTAATGAGATCTGATTCGAAACAGAGCTTTTGCTTCAGCTACTTCTTAGTGCGCCTGTCCAAATCGTAGGTAATTGGGGTAGCAATATACAACGATGAGTACGTTCCAACGATAACACCAACCATCATTGCAAAGATGAATCCTCTAATTACCTCACCTCCAAAAATGAAGATGATGAGCAATACGACGAAAGTACTTAAGGATGTATTAATCGTTCGGCTCAGGGTGCTGTTCAAAGCCGAGTTTATTACCTCTTCTTTATCTTTCTTTGGATGAAGTTTTAAATACTCTCTCAATCGGTCAAATACAACTACTGTATCGTTGATGGAGTATCCAACTACTGTCAGAATTGCCGCAATAAATGCCTGATCGATCTCGAGAGAAAATGGTAATATGCCATAGAATATTGAGAAAACCCCAAGAACGATAAGAACATCATGAGCCATGGCAACTAAGGCTCCCAAAGAGTATTGCCAACGATTAAAGCGCAGCAGGATGTAGAGGAAGATGATTACTAGCGCAAAAAGCACAGCAAATACGGCCGATTGCTTGATGTCATCGGCAATAGTTGCTTCAACTTTCTGACTGGACAACTCTTCAATGAATTTTTCAAATGTGATTTCGTTGATATAAAATCCTTTTAGTCCATCATACAGCTTTTCTTCCAACATTTTATCGACCTCATTGCCACCGTCATTAATCATAAACTTAGTGGTAATCTTCACCTGATTGGACGCTCCAAATGTTTTTACCTCCGGAATAGATCTCCTGCCATCCTCTGTAACAAACTGATTACCAAGAGATTCTGCAATATCTACAACATTTACACTCTCATCAAATCGAACGATATATGACCTTCCCCCCGTAAAATCAACACCGTAGTTTAAACCTCGTAATCCTAATGATGCCAGACTTATCAGGATTATTACCCCTGAAACCCCATAAAACATTTTGCGCTTGGAGAGGAAGTGAATATTGATCTTTTTGAAAGCACCTTCCGTCAGCTTGGTTGCCATCTTAAAATGTCTTCCGACACTGATACCCCATTCGAAAATTAGCCTTGTAATGAAGATGGCTGAGAAAAGAGAGGTTAAAATACCGATGAAAAGAGTTGTTGCGAAACCCTGAATGGGTCCTGTTCCAAAAACAAAGAGCACAACGGCGGTAAGAAGTGTTGTGATGTTGGCATCTAATATAGAACTATAGGCCATTTTGTACCCGTCTCTCAGAGCTTGCTTAAAGCCTTTTCCTGCCATTAATTCTTCACGGATCCTTTCGTAAATGAGTACGTTCGCATCTACCGACATACCTATTGTTAAAACGATACCTGCAATTCCGGGAAGGGTAAGTGTAGCTCTTACTGAAGCAAGCACTCCCAGAACAAAGAAGAGGTTGGCCATCAATGCAACATCAGCAACAATTCCAGAGGTAGAATAGTAGAATATCATATATAAGAGAATGATTACCAGGGCAATGATAAAAGCCTGTAAACCACTATCAATAGATTCCTGACCTAAGGACGGCCCTACTACTGCTTCTTCAATAATGTGCGAACGAGCGGGAAGCTTACCGGCCTTTAAAACACCAGCCAGATCACTTGCTTCCTGTTGTGTAAACCTGCCTGATATCTCAGTATTACCTCCAGGGATTTCTCCCTGAACGGTCGGTGCCGAATAAACAAGGTTATCAAGCACTACCGCAACTGATCTCTTATTATTGACATCAGCACTTGCCTCACGGGTCATGTCCCTCCAGATCTTCGAGCCTGTTGGGTTCATGTTCATATTAACTGTTGGGTTTCCTAATTCGTCCGCTCCAACTCTTGCATCCGTTACAACATCTCCTTCAAGCCGTGCTCTGCCGCCTTTAGGAACTTTTATAGCGTATAGAGAATAAGCCGTTGATTCATCTGAAAGAGGTTTCGCATCCCAAAAAAATCTAATTCTTGGTGGGAATAGTTTCCTGATGTCTTTTCGCTTCAAAATTCCATTGACGTATGCAGTGTCCGACGCTAAAGCAATACCTATTCTGGGACCAGGTGCAGGAATAAATTGTCCTGTTTCATCCTGATATAGTTGTGGTTGAAGTCTTGAAAAAAGCGGGTTCTCCCTGAGCTGCTCTTCTCTTGAAAGTTGGGCAGATGCTGCGCTGTCTTCCGCAATGAATTCGTCGTCCAGAAGTGCATCAAGTTCGTTCATCAATGTATCGTCAGATATACTGCCGGTATCTGAAGCAAGCAACGTATCCTCTTCTGAGTCGTCGAGTAGCGGAAGGTCATCCACAACTTGAGCGTCCTTTGCATCCAGGGCGCTTTCTTCTGTATTGTTGGTATCGTCTGACTTATAGGTAGCCTTTAAAATTGTATTTGCACGATCGAGAGCTCCGATAACCTCCGTGTTCTCATAAGTCTCCCAAAATTCAAGTTTTGCAGTTCCCTGAAGAATTTTACGAACACGTTCTTTGTCTTTAATCCCTGGCAATTCCACCACAATTCGTCCGGTACCCGACAGTCTTTGAATTTTGGGCTGGACAACCCCGAGGTTATCGACCCTTTTACGAAGAACTTGTTCTGTTCTCTTGATTGCATCTTCAGACTCGCTTCTAATAATTGAAATCACTTCTGAATTTGAAGCAGAGGCTGCTATTTTATCCTTGTTTTCAAGATTGTGAAAAATGGAGGCATAAATGAAATCAGGATCCACCTCATTCATGGCCTCTTCAAAAAGAGTGATAAAGTCATCAGAGCTTGAAATTTTCTTTTCTGAAGCCAACCTTAAGGCTTGGGATAAGGTAGGGTTTGTTCGGTTGCTTCCAGCTAATGACCTGATTAAGTCCGGCTCAGAGACCTCTAATGTGACGTGCATACCTCCCTGAAGATCGAGACCAAGGTTGATTTCTCTCTTCTTACAGTAAGAGTAAGTATGACCTAGCAAAGGGTATATTTCTTTTCCTGCATTGTCAAGCAGATAATCGGATTCGAACTTTTGAGCTGCAGAATCTTTTTGAAAAAGTGATAATTCCTGAATATTTGCTAATGAATCGACTTTTATCAGGCTCTGTTCTTGGGCCTCATTTTCAAAACTATCCACCACCCAGGTGAAGGAGATTTGATAAAGACTAGCCAGAAAAAGAAGAATAGCGAAAGACCAAATCGCTGATTTATTTTGCATCCTGAGGATTTTAGCCGGAGATTGTGCTCCGAAATTTTGGAGCGCAAATATAGAATTTACTGTTGTTTATGCAATTTGAATATCAGAGTATCACAAGGTAAAATGTGCCAAAGTGCAAGATAAGCCCCAAAATATGGTTCCCCATCCCGTGATCTACTTTGACGGATTTTGCAAACTTTGCAACTATTCGGTAAGCGTGGTAAAAAAATATGACCGCCGAAGAATTTTTCGTTACGCCCATCTATCGAGCAACTACGCTCAGATTCATCTGAAACAAACGCCAAAAAAAAATCAAATTCCCGACTCCGTCATACTTCAATTAGACGATCGGTTACTAAGTCAATCAGAAGCTGTGTTTGCCATACTTGAATATCTCGATCCCCCTATAAAATGGTTGCGGATATTCAGGATTTTTCCGACTTTTCTTCTCAATGGAGTCTATAGAATTATTGCCAAAACAAGATACCGGATCTTCGGTAGAAACAGGCAATGTCCTGTTCCGGATGCTTCAGAGAGGTATCTATTCCTCGACTGAACCAGAGGGTTTTTCTTGCTCTTCTTTTGTGTTTTCTTTCGAATTGCTTTCTTCCTTCAAATCTTCATCATGATTTTCTTCCGCAACGTCTTCTTCAATGGTGAATTCCAGGCCATCTTTCAAGAGCAGGTTGTACCACTGAACAAGTTTACGGGCATTAGATGGGTATACCCGATCGATATCAACTTCGGGTTCGGCACTTAACAAAAGTTGCATGCAGTCGTCATTTGAAACACCCGTTGAGTCAATCTCTTTTCCATCATGAGTATCAAAAAACTTCTTAAGAATATGCTCAACCGGAAATTCTTCCTCATTGCCATAAATACTAATATCTGCCAGGCTACTCGCTCTATGATGAGCATAAATTGGCATCCTTTTTCCGTCGATCATTGATTCGCTTACCATTCCGTGTTTCAACTGACCCACTACCTTGAAGAGGCCGGGTTTACCGGGAATAGTTATGAAATTATTCAAATCCATTTCTACTGTTTTCCTGTTCTAATTATTCGTCGTGTAATTCTCTTTCCGTTTATTCCAAGTTCTAAGATATAAACTCCTGAATTTAGATTACTTATATCCAAAATACTTGTTTTCCCAGCTCTCTGATCCACTACTGGAATAATTTCATTACCCATGAGATCGTGGAGTTTTATGAGGCCAATATTATGTCTTTCACTAACGATATTTACTATAGCATCAGTTGGGTTTGGATAAATTTTTATCGGTGTGGATAATTCCAGGTTTTCAAAAGCATTTGGAAGAGAACCGTTGTATCGATAAAATGCCGAATCTGCTGAATTCAGCAATGAATTCAGATCGCTCCCGCCGTGCAAAGCAAAAGCCACAAATATTGAATCGCCTGGTTCAAGACTAAGGTTTCGAGCTGCAACGATATTAACTACATCATTTCCTGAGGAGCCACCAGCATCCCAGCGGCTTTCCGAAAGTGTTCTGTATTTTTTCTCGGTAGAATAAAAACTGGTGATGTCCATTCCTCCATTTCCGCCGGTAACATTATCTGCGCAATACGCTCCAAACGAAAGTGGTGTCAGAACCTGTGCTCCAAAATACTGCCCCATCTGAACATCTTCATAAGTATAGGTTGTGTATCTCTGGTGATCCGTAGCCGACCTGTTCTTTTCAAAATTCCCAACATCCCAATCCAAGAAAAGTCCTGCATGGAAGTCATTCAAATCTGAAGTTCCAATATTCTTGATACTGTACTCCAGAACCACATATCCTTCATGCCCGTCATCTCTATAACCATAGGAATGCTGTCTGATTTCGACATCAAGCTTATCCGCTCCCCCGAATCGATCCTCAAAGCGACTTACCACAAAATCTGATTCTGCTAAGGGTGGAATAATTCTGATCGCAGGAACGATACTGCTGAAATCTTCATCCGAAGTGCTCGGAGTTTCTCGGATGTTGTCCATGACACTGAAAACCGAATTTTCAAACCGCCCCAACATCAACCCTCCTTCAAACAAACTGCTCAATCCCCCATTCCATATAAAACCTATTCCTCTGTCTGCGACATTGTCATCATAACCAATCAAGCCTGAGGCGGTTATTGTCGTTTGTATGTCATTAGGGTTCAAAGTGAGGTAATCTGTATTGAAGAAAATTTCAAAACTGAAACTGCCCTCATAGCTGCCGTCAGTCCATGAAATAGTCAAAATACTCGAGGATTGCGTTAATGCATTGTCCGAGATTTTTATTTTGAATGGATTGGACTTAGTGGATTTAGTCTCCAGAGTGTTCAACGTTCCTAAATTGTATGAACCTTGAATGATCGACACATCTGATGACGAAGAGCTAAGTGTGAGCGCCAAAGAACCACTTGGGTCCAGATAATTGGTAAAATTGGAATAAATCGATATTGTGTCCCCAGATACCGGATTCGATGAACCTGCAATAACCAAATCCTCCAGACGGACAGATGGTGAAAGGTAACCGGCATCAATCGCTTTGGCCACATCAAGCCTGCCCAACCCTAACTTACCTGAATATCCAGAATTTCCCGGGATACCATCTATGTTCTCTGCAGAGATGCGCAAGCGTTCTCCAATTTGCCGGGCATTGTATGCCGGGAAATGATTTTTTACCAAAGATGCCGCAGCACTTACAATTGGTGCCGAAACGGAAGTGCCCGACGAGAATGAATATCCTCCATTATCTGTAGTGGAAATTATATTTTGCCCAGGTGCCATGATGTCCACCCAATATCCGTAGTTAGAAAATACTGACCTCACATCTGTGCTGTTAACACTCCCCACAGCAAGAACATTGTTGTACGCCGCTGGATAGAACAAGCTTTCAGTATTTTCATTTCCTGCTGCGGCTACTACCAGAGCTCCACGCACCAATGTGGCATAATCGATGATATCCTGTTCGTAGGCAGAGTATCCGAATGCACCCCATGAGCAGTTAATTATGTCCGCTCCCTGATCAGCAGCATAAACTACTGCATCATAGGCTTGCGACAGGCTAAGGTCAGGATTCACTTTTACTGGTAGGAACATCGTGTTAAACCCGACGCTGGCAATTCCGACGGCGTTGTCAGTTTCAGCAGCTGAAATACCGGACATCTGAGCCCCATGAGGATCTGCATCTATTTGAGGGTTACCGTCGTTTTCAACAAAATCCCAACCGAGGTAATTGTCCACAAAACCGTCTGCATCATCGTCAAGGCCATTGATTGGATCATTGAGATTAGCCTGAATCTTATTCTGCAAATCAGGATGGTCTGTGTCAGTTCCCGTATCTACTATTCCAATGGTAACCGAACTGCTTCCTTTCTCGCTGTCCCACGCCTGGAAGGCATTAATCTGGCTCAAGTAGTTCTGATCTGAAAGAGAAGGGTCATTCGGAGTGAAGGAAAGTTTATGAGAACGCAGAAGTTCTACATATTCAAAATATTCTGTCCGCTTTAGCTTTTGTATGGTCTTCAGGGGGTCAGTGGTTATTTCGGAAGTGTATATAAGACCGAGGTGAACACCTTCATAATCAGATTTGTAATTCAACTTGTGTGAGGGGAATTTTTGCTCTAAATGGATGGGGTATACTCCTGTGCCCAAGTCTTCAATTATGGTCTGAATCCGAGCCTCAAATTCAGGCAAAAACTTGCAAACCAAATGAGCACTCTGGCCTATAACATTGCCTGAAATGATAAGTAATCCGAACAAGGCAAGCACTTTTAATTTCATTTCATTCAATTTCAGAGTGATCCGGAATATCGTGAAGAAAAGTATACGAATCATTCTCGAGTTGGCAGCAATATGTTTCTTCTCCATTCGTAATGACGACAAACCGAACCCCGAGGTTGAGATTATATCTGAACGCCTGGTCGAATGTTCGTTGTGAAATTTTCACGCGAGGTGCTTTACACTCCACGAGTAAAGCCGGTTGGGCTAGCTTATCGTAGTACAATATATCCGTTCTTTTTTTGAGTCCCTTCACCGTTAATTCTTTTTCGACCGCTATTCTTGATACCGGATATCCTTTGACATCGATTAGATACCTCAAAATTCTTTGTCGCACTTCTTCTTCAGGAGTTCTTAAGACATATTTCTTCCGTATCGGATCAAATATAGTTGTCGCAGCTATGTTTTGGTTTTTGGGCATTTATTAGATTGGACAAAGATATATTTGCTTCCAGCTCAATTCATCTGAAAAAGAAAATGTCGACATACGAGAACATACTTCGGGAAATGAAAAATGGAAATTTCAAGCCGTTGTATTTTCTTCATGGAGAGGAGCCATTTTTTATTGATCAAATCGTGCGTCTGGCCGAGCAACTCGTTTTGGAAGAAGCTGAGAAATCATTCAATCAACATGTTTTCTACGGTCAGGACAGCGAATCATCTCAAATCATTGAATCGGCCCGCCAGTTTCCACTGATGTCAGAAAGAAAACTGGTAATTGTTAAAGAAGCTCAGGGACTGAAGGATATTGAGAATCTCGTCGAATACGTGATGAACCCCGTTCCAAGTACGGTGCTGGTTATAGCTTATAAGTACAAATCATACGATAAGCGTAAAAAACTATTGAAGTCTCTGGGGCAAGATGCTTCAGTGTTGGAATCAAAAACTATATTCTCGAGCAAGATTCCCGAGTGGATACGGGGTTATCTATTAACATTGGGAAGAGAAATAACTCCAAAAGCAGCTCATCTACTGAACGAATATTTAGGTAGCGACCTGAGTAGAATAAGCGCTGCTATTGATAAAATCATGCTTACACTTGAAGAGAATGAAACCATTGAAGATGAGCATGTAAGCCTCCACATTGGAATCGAGAAAGAATTCACCATTTTCGAATTACAAAAAACGATTGCACAGAGAAATCTGGCAAAAAGCATCAACATCGTTCAGCACCTTGCCCGACAACCCCGGAACCACCCATTTCCATTGACAGTTGGAACACTGACCCGCTTCTTTTCCAACCTTATGCTTCTCTATTTCGAACCCCATGCATCGCAATCTGAAATATCGAAAAAAATTCATGTTCCGGTTTTCTTCCTGAAGGACTATTTCGAGGCTAAGAAGAACTTTTCAGCTGGAGAAGTGGTCCGGAATCTGGATATTTTATTGGATTATGATCTTAAATCCAAAGGCCACGGAGCAACGTCTATTGGAGAGAATGATTTGCACAAAGAATTGACTACACGTCTCGTTATTAAATGAACCATACCGATCGTCACCTTTTGTTTCGGGCACATTTTTAAAAAGATATATTTGCCCCCTTTCTAAATTCATGACGAAAAAAATACTCGCTCTGCTTCTTTCTCTGATTGGTGCTCAACTCATAGCTCAGAACACGGGTACTCTGCGTGGATTTGTTTATGAGAGTGAAAAGGGAACACCTGTTATCTTTACTAATGTGTTTTTAAAAGGGACTCCATACGGGGCCGTTACCGATGTAAATGGCTACTATTCCATGTCCAAAATTCCTGTAGGAGATTATGAGCTGATATGCTATTCCCTTGGTTTTGATACGCTTAGGGAGAATATTCGTATCAAAGGAGATGAGATCATCAATAAAAAATTGGTGCTCAGTAAATCTTCCATCGAACTTTCCGCAGTAGAAATCTCTGCTGAAAAACAGACCTATAGGACCGAGGTAAAGATGTCATCAGCTAAGGTGACCTCAAAAGAGATCAAATCACTTCCTTCAGTAGGAGGTGAATCTGACATTGCACAATACCTCCAGGTGTTGCCGGGAGTTGTATTTACAGGCGATCAGGGCGGACAGCTTTACATCAGGGGTGGTTCGCCCGTTCAAAACAGAGTCCTCTTTGATGGAATGGTGATTTTCAATCCATTTCACAGTATCGGGTTGTTTTCAATTTTTGAAACGGAGATTATTAGAAATGCTGATGTGAGCACAGGTGGTTTTAGTGCTCAGTATGGGAGTGCAATTTCATCTGTTATTGATATTACCACCCGAGACGGAAACCCGAATCGATTCAGTGGAAAATTTGGAGCGAGTACAATCGGAGCCAAGCTCGTCTTAGAGGGCCCCCTTAAAAAGGCGAAGGAAGCCGGAGGTTCCTACATTTCCTACGTTCTGTCGGGCAAAACTTCGTATCTGGATCAAACATCGCAATCCATTTATTCCTACATAGAGCAAGAAGAAGGTCTTCCATATTCATTTACTGACTTGTATGGTAAACTTGCTTTTCATGGAGACAATGGCAGCCAATTTGACATTTTCGGATATTCGAACATAGATAATGTTGATTTCAGTACTTCAAAACTGGACTGGAGAGCATACGGAGGGGGTAGTAAATTCATTCTAGTTCCTTCCAATTCAGCCTTACTTCTTGATGGTAGATTTAGCTACTCCTTTTATGATGTAGAGCAAATCACTTCAACCCGAAATCGAAGATCAAGCATAAGCAATATCAATGCGGGTATTGATTTCTCTTATTTCATCAAGGATGATCAGCTGAAATATGGCCTGGATATATTGGTTGTGAGTACTGATTTTGATTATATCAATTCGGTAAACCGAAGAATCACAGAACAACAAAACAATACCGAGATTGCCGGCTATGCAAGCTACAATTTAGTCGCTGGAAACTGGGTTGTAATGCCTTCATTACGCGCAATCTACTACGCCTCATTGAATGAGCCATCGTTAGAGCCAAGGTTAGGCATTAAATACAATGTCTCTAATAACCTGAGAGTAAAAGCGGCAGGCGGATTATACTCTCAGAATGTGATCAGCTCCAATACTGACCTCGAGGTGGTCAACTTGTTCAACGGTTATCTTTCCAGTCCGTCAACATTGCAATCACAATTTAGAGAACAAGATGGTTCTTACTCCGACGTAAATACTCGACTGCAAAAAGCCATTCATTACATTGTTGGATTTGAATTCGATTTCGCAAAGTACTTTTCGCTTAATGTAGAGGGCTACTATAAAGACTTCAGGCAGCTCATCAATATTAATCGTTATAAAATTCTTGACGACACCCCTGAAAACAATGATGCCAGTGACTTCTTGAAGAAAGACTTTCTGGTTGAGAAAGGATATGCTTACGGAGCTGATATTACATTAAAATACCGTAAGAAAATGTTGGATTTATGGGCTGTATATTCTTATGGCTACACCCGTCGGTGGGATGGATTAATAGAGTATTTCCCTGTATTTGACCGTCGACACAACTTAAATCTGGTTGGTTCATACACCTTCGGAAATAACCTGGACTGGAAAGTAAGTGCAAGGTTTAACTTTGGTTCAGGATTCCCATTTACGCAGACCAGAGGATATTATGAAAACTTTGATTTTGCTGATGACATAACTTCGGACCCAACTACCGGTAACGGCAATATTGGAAGTGTAATTGGCGAGATTAATGACGGACGATTGCCGGATTACGCCAGATTTGATGTTGATATCAGTAAAGACTTTGCCCTTTCAGCATATTCAACACTGCAAATTACAGCGGGTGTTACGAACATGTTCAACAGAGAAAACATCTTCTATTACGACCTGTTCAACAACGAAAGAATAAACCAGCTGCCCATTTTACCGAGTATTGGTTTCAACATCAGTTTCTAAGTGTTCATTACTTGGATGATATGTTGAAAATCAAGGTAAATTCGTCCTCGCAAATATTCCTACATTTGTCTCCCGTAATTAGGCTTTTGAGCTGAACACGGATGACAAGTTCCAGTAAATTCATATTCGTAACCGGAGGAGTTACATCTTCATTAGGCAAGGGGATCATCTCAGCTTCCTTGGCTAAATTGCTTCAGGCTAGAGGTTACTCAGTAACCATTCAAAAATTTGACCCTTACATCAATGTAGACCCGGGCACACTTAATCCGTATGAACATGGTGAGTGTTACGTAACTAATGATGGTGCTGAAACTGATCTGGATTTGGGGCATTATGAGCGGTTTCTAAATATCCCTACCTCTCAGGCCAATAATGTTACAACAGGTAGGATCTATTCAGATGTAATCCAGAAAGAGCGTCGTGGTGATTATTTAGGGAAAACGGTACAGGTTATTCCTCACATTACAAATGAGATTAAACGAAGAATCCTAATTCTGGGCTCATCAGGAAAGTATGATTTTGTTATAACTGAGATCGGGGGAACAATTGGTGACATCGAATCGCAACCTTATGTAGAAGCCGTACGACAGCTGCGATGGGAACTAGAAAAACATGAAAGTCTGGTTATTCACCTCACGTTAGTTCCTTTTCTGAGAACATCAGGAGAACTAAAAACAAAACCCACACAGCATTCGGTTAAGGAATTGCTTTCCATGGGAGTACAGCCAAACATATTAGTTTGTCGCTCTGAGTATCCACTTTCGCCTGAAGTTCGTCAAAAGATAGCCCTGTTTTGCAACATTAAACTCGAGGCGGTTATTGAGTCTTTAGATGCCGAATCGATCTACGACGTACCCCTTCACATGCTGTCAGAAAAACTGGATGAGGTCGTTTTGAATAGGATGAAAATGCCTTTGGGTGAAAAGCCCGAAATGAAAAACTGGACAAACTTTCTTCATCGACTGAAAAACCCTACACAGGAAGTAGATATCGCGCTAATAGGTAAGTATGTAGAGCTCAAAGATTCTTACCTGTCTATTGCCGAATCTTTTGTCCATGCAGGAGCCGCCAACGGGTGCAAAGTCAATTTGAAATGGGTTCATTCGGAAGAATTAAATGAGCACAACGTAGATTTTCTTCTTGACTATGTACAAGGAATTCTTATTGCCCCGGGGTTTGGAGAAAGAGGTATTGAAGGAAAAATCGAAGCAGCCAAATATGCCAGAGTTAATGATATTCCATTCTTTGGAATATGCTTAGGCATGCAATGTGCCGTTATAGAGTTTGGACGAAACGTTTTAAAATTACCCAATGCAAATTCGACTGAATTTGATGAAGATGCCGAGAATAAGGTCATCGACATCATGGAAAATCAGAAGAAGATTATTGATATGGGGGGTACTATGAGGCTTGGAGCATATGACTGCACGATCAAAGAGGATAGCAACGCTTTGCGCGCTTACAGACAGCATGACATTCAGGAACGACATCGCCACCGCTTTGAGTTTAATTCGTCCTATAAATCAGTTTACAGAGAGTATGGAATGACCTCGGTTGGAATTAATCCGGATTCCGGCCTGGTTGAAATTATTGAAATTCCTGAACATACATGGTATGTAGGGGTTCAATTTCATCCGGAATATCGCAGTACTGTAACAAATCCGCATCCTTTATTTGTGGATTTCGTAAAGTCTGCTCTGGCGAAACGCAACAACTAATATGGATAGACAAGGAGTCATTGGACTTTTCCTCATTGCTATTATTCTCATAGCATGGCAATTTCTGGCCGGGCCATCGGCTGATGAAATACGGGAACAACAGGCTATGGCCGATTCTGCAAATGTAAATACAGAACAAGCCGAACAGAAAAATGTCAAGCCTATTGAAATTGACTCCACAAATCAGGAAGTAGCTGTTGCTGATACCGTAGATAGTGCTCTTTTTTCAAAGGAACTATCTGATAAATATGGTGATTTAGCCTATTCAGCTTCCGGTCAGGAAAAGATCATTGAAGTTACTACCCCACTGATTACCGCTCAGTTCAGCAACGCCGGTGGTCGATTGGTTTCAGTGCAGCTTAACCAGTATCACACCTATGATAGTCTGGCGCTCTATCTTTTCGATAGGGATTCCAGTTTCCTGGATTTTCAGTTTCCCTATCAGAACCGCAAAATAACAGCTTCGGAATTATTTTTTGAATCCGAAGTCATTTCGGGAACGGGCGAAGAGGACTCCACAGTAGTGATCTTTAGAGCCAAAACAGGAAATGCAAACCGATTCATAGAACAACGCTACACCTTTCCGCATGACAATTACATGACGGATTATTCCATTCGATTTGCGGGAATAGAAGAATATGAGGGGGCAACTCAGGATCTAGCTTTTGGCTGGGTAATCAACTCTCCCCGAAAAGAAAAGGGGCATCAATTGGAGTCATCTAAAACAACGTTCTTCTTTAAAACGAATGATGATGATGTCGATTATCTCTCTGAAACCAGCGATGACGACGAGATACCGGAACTTCCTATCACCTGGGTTTCTTTCAAGCAACAGTTTTTCTCGGTTGGAATGATCCCCAACAAACCGTTCGAAGCAAATTCATCTGAATTAATCGTCCGGGAACGCTCCGAAAATGGACGTTATGTGAGAACTATGGGAGCTGATCTTTCAGCAAAAGTCGAAAACGGATACTTCCCCATGAGGCTCTATCTCGGCCCTAACCGTTATAAAACACTAAGAACCTATGATTTAAATCTGGATCGCCAGATTGATTTAGGTTGGGGGATTTTTGGCTGGGTAAACCGATTTTTGGTCATACCGGTATTCAACCTCCTTCATGACCTTCACATATCATATGGTATTGTTATCCTGATCCTGACAATATTTATCAAGGTCATTCTATTCCCAATTACTTACAAGACCTACATGTCTAGTGCTAAGATGAGAGCACTAAAGCCCGAAATGGAGGAATTGAACGAAAAATATAAAAACAGAGATCAGGTAGAGAAGCAACAGGCAGTGATGAAACTCTACAGAGAAACTGGAGTAAATCCACTGGCTGGTTGCATTCCAATGCTCATTCAGCTCCCGATACTCTATGCAATGTTCCGGTTCTTTCCATCCTCTATAGAACTTCGGCAAAAGAGTTTTTTATGGGCTGACGATTTATCTTCATATGATGTTATTCTGGATTTGAGTCAGTGGGGAATTGACATTCCATTATATGGGTCGCACATTAGCGGATTTACATTACTCATGTCCATTTCAATGATATTCTATACGAGGTATAACAGTCAAATGAATATGGGCGCCTCCGGAATGCAAGCCCAGCAAATGAAAATCATGATGTGGATGATGCCGGTTATGATGATGGTGTTCCTCAATAATTACTCCTCCGGTTTGAGCCTGTATTACCTGACTGCCAATGTGGTTACCATGCTACAACAGTGGGTTATAAAAACATTCTTTATTGATGAAGAAAAAATTCACGCCAAACTACAGGCGAACAAAACCAAACCAAAAAAGAAAAACCGGTTAATGAAGCAAATGGAGAAAATTCAGGAACAACAAAATCTCCAACAGAACCGGCAAATGAGACGAAGATCGAAATGATAAGAGCTTTCATCCTCACTGCAGCTCTTGGTTTATTCGCTTCGTGTTTCTCAACTAAATCTATTTCACAATCTGAGCAGGGCGAAAAACAGGACACCTTGCTTGTGCTTCGCCAGACCGCATGTTTTGGCACCTGCCCCATTTACACTTTTACCATCTTGAAAAATGGCGATGCTACATATTATGGAATAGAACATGTTGCTCATGTTGGCAAGTTTGCTGGTAAGGTTAGCGATAGCGACCTTGATCAAATTGAAAAACTAACTAAAGAGCTAAAGATCAAGGAGATGAAGAATGAGTATACCGGTTATGCAACCGATTTACCTTCTACTTATCTGACCTATTATTTTGAAGACCAAACCAAAAAAATCTACGCTTACCAAAACATTCCGGACAATTTTATTCAGTATGTAAACTTCTTAAAAAGCCTTTCTGAAAGTACGGAGTGGAAACCCTTTGAAGATTAACTTTAAGTTTATGCCTATCCCAAGATTTTAGGCTCTATTAATCCTTAATTTTGCACCTTAATTTTTAACCGAAAAACCGTTTTATGAAAGTCACTGTAGTAGGAGCAGGTAATGTGGGAGCGACATGCGCCAATGTATTGTCTCACAATGAAACTGCAAACGAAATCATCCTCTTAGATATAAAAGAAGGTATTGCCGAAGGTAAAGCAATTGATATTTGGCAAACCTCACCCATTGGATTGTCGGACTCACGAATTCATGGGGTGACCTCAGATTATAATGCCACAGCTGACTCTGATATTGTTGTCATTACTTCAGGAATGCCCAGAAAACCCGGGATGAGCCGTGATGACCTTATCGCAACCAATGCGGCAATAGTAAAAGAGGTTACTGAAAACATCATGAAGCATTCGCCGGACACTATTTTGGTTGTCGTTTCAAATCCTCTTGATGTAATGACTTATCAGGCCTTCCTATCGGCAGGTGTTGACTCCAAAAAAGTTTTTGGAATGGCAGGGATTCTGGATACGGCCAGGTACAGAGCATTTCTTTCAGGAGCGCTGAATGTTTCTCCGAAGGATATTCAGGCAGTTTTGATGGGAGGTCATGGCGACACCATGGTTCCTCTGCCCCGATATACAACTGTTGGTGGAATTCCCGTAACGGAACTGATCAATGAAGAGGATTTGAATGCCATTATCGAACGAACCAAATTTGGTGGTGGAGAAATTGTAAAACTCCTCGGTACATCGGCATGGTATGCACCCGGAGAGGCTGCCGCCCAAATGGTTGAAGCCATTGCAAGAGATCAGAAAAGAGTATTTCCTGTTTGTACCTGGCTTCAGGGCGAATACGGGTTAAAGGATATTTACTTAGGAGTACCAGTAGTGCTCGGTAAGAATGGAATAGAAAAAATCATTGAACTCGATCTAAATTCTGAAGAGAAAGCATTGCTCAATGATTCCGCAGGAGCAGTGAGGAAAGTTTTGGATGTTCTGGACGGAATGGATATCTAATTCTACCTATGAAGATTCTCAAAAAAGTCGCTAAATGCGGCTTTTTTTATTTTATGATGTTCACTTCCCTTTCTAAACTTATCCCATATCGTTCTGCAATGTCTTGAAGAATTTTTTCCGAAAGCTGATAGATTTTGTTGCCAGTAGCACCACCATAATTGACCAGAACTAAGGCCTGCTTTTCATGGACACCATAATTCTCAAACCGTCTACCCTTCCAACCTGCATGATCAATCAACCAACCCGCTGGAATTTTTACCTGATCATCATTCACGGGGTACGACGGGATTTGCGGATACCTCTTCTTCAAGCTTTGGTACTTTTCCCGGGTCACCACCGGGTTCTTGAAAAAGCTACCGGCATTTCCAAGCAATTTGGGATCTGGCAGTTTACTTTTCCGGATTCGGATTACAGCATTGGATACATCACGAATTCCTGGTGAATCCACTCCCATTTTTTCCAATTCCGATTGAATAGCCCCATAAGAAACGTTGACCTTTCTGTTCTTCTCCAGCCGAAGTACTACAGCTGTTATAACATACTGATTCTTGTGAGAACGTTTAAAAATGCTGTCCCTGTAACCAAACTTACAACTGCTATTACCGAATACTTCTTTGCGGCCGTCTTTTCGGGATACAGCTTCCACACGGAGCAAAACATCCTTTATCTCAACGCCATACGCTCCTATATTCTGAATTGGAGATGCCCCAATACAACCCGGAATCAGGCTAAGATTTTCAACACCTCCCCATCCCTGATCAAGACAGTAAAGAACAAATTCATGCCAGTCTTCTCCGGCTCCCACTCTTATTTCTACGCTTTCATCAGACTCGTTGATTATCTCTATTCCTTTTATTCGATTGAGAACAACCGTTCTATCAATATCTTTTATAAAAAGTACATTACTACCACCACCCAGTACTAAAACATTACGGTCTCCACCTTTAAAAAAAACTTCAACTTCTTCTTCAGATTTCCAATTGAGAATTTTTTGTGCGGAAACATCAATTCCGAAAGTATTATAGGGCTTGAGCGATGTTTTTACTATAGAACTATTCATGGCTTAAAAATAGAACGGCCCTGAGTGCTTCAGTGTAGGAGATTAAAAAGTTATTTTGGTCGGTCCGTTAGCAACTCGACATTGATGATTCCTCCCTCTGTAATCTTTCTTGGAAGTAAAAGCATCGGTCTGCATTGTCTTACAACACTTGTTGATATACATCGCAAAGGAGACTTAATTCTTTCTGGTGTACTTACGAATACATCCCGCAGCGACCAGGGAACGCAGAGCATCTTTCATTTAGCCAGGGAAAATGGAATAAATATAATTGAAGATCTTGATGATTTGCTGGCTCACCATGATGTTGACTATTTGGTCTCGGTTCAATATCACCAAATACTTGCAGCTGCTCACCTCAAAAAAGCAAGGAAGGATTCCTTCAACCTCCACATGGCACCGTTACCAGAATATCGTGGATGCAATCAGTTTTCTTTTGCTATAGCAGATCAGGCTAAGGAGTTTGGTACAACTCTACATCGAATGAGTACCAAAATAGACGGTGGAGACATTTTATTTGAACGACGATTCGCCATCGGGCCGAATATTACGGTACGCGAGCTCTATGAACAGACTGTATCTGAATCAAAAAAGCTGTTTGACCTGAGCATTTATAAGCTGATCCATGAAGACTACCATCCCATACCTCAATCTGATTTTTACTCTTCACGACGACCGGGTTTTCATTTAAGGAAGGACATCAGTGAGCTCAACATAATCGATGTCCATTGGCCTGCACATCGTATTGATCGGCATATCAGGGCCACCTATTTCCCTCCTCATCCCGGGCCGTTTTTTAAAGTAAATAAGAAACTGATTCAAGTCAAGGAGAATTGGAGAAGCCAACTCAAAGAACTGCTATGAAAACCAGAGTTATCAGTCTGGTTACCAATGACTTGTCTCAGGACCAGCGCATGAATCGTATCTGCACTGCTCTGGCAGAAAACGGATACAATGTATTGCTGGTTGGAAGATATAGGAAACACTCCATACCGCTGCGCGAAAAGAAGTTTCACCAACGCAGAATACGAAACTTTTTTAACACCGGCTTTCTATTCTATGCCGAACATAATTTCCGGCTCTTCCTGCTTTTAATCCGAGCAAGATTCGATGTGGTCAACGCTAATGATCTGGATACTTTACCAGCTGCCTTCTTGGCTGCAAAAATCAAACGGAAAAAGTTGGTCTACGACGCTCATGAATATTTTACCGAACAGGAAGAAGTGGTTCACAGAAAGCTAGTAAAATCAGTATGGAAATGGATAGAGCGTACCATGGTACCTCAATCGGATGCAGCCTATACGGTATCTAAGGGCTATGCTGAATTATTTAAAAAAAAGTACCATGTAGATTTCAGTATTGTCCGTAATGTAACTCGCTTAAGTGATCGCACTCTTGACTGTGATAGAACAGAGTCTTACATCTTGTACCAGGGTTCTGTAAACCATGGAAGAGGACTTCCTCAATTAATTGAGGCCATGAAAAATCTTCAATACAAATTAATCATCTGCGGTATTGGTGATATTTATGAAGACCTGAAGCAACTTGCTATTGAATATGAGGTAGATCACAAAGTGGAGTTCAGAGGTTTTGTTGAGCCGGAAGATTTGCCTGAAATTACGTGCAAAGCCCAGTTAGGACTGACCATATTTGACAAAGAAGGTTTAAGTCACTACCACTCTCTGGCCAATCGGTTCTTCGATTACATACACGCCGGAATCCCTCAGATAGCCATGGACTATCCGGAATACAGAAAATTTAATGCTGAATTTGAAGTAGCACAGCTTGTTGCATCCACTTCTCCCGGTGACCTCGAAAAAGGTATTCGTTCAATACTAGAAGATGATCTCCTGAGGTCAAGATTGAGAAACAATGCATTGGAGGCAAGAAAAAAATACAATTGGCAGCAGAATGAGAAAACTCTCCTGGATATTTATGCCTCACTGGAAGGCTAATATTTGGATTTTTCGCGCATTGTTTCGGTTATTATATTTTTCATCCAAAACTTTTTGACGGCGATCGCGGATGTCGTTTGAGATGGGTTTGTCCTCCAAATCATGAATTGCGTGAATAATTTGTTCTGTGGTATTTGCCAATCTGCAGAGCTCATCAAGACCACTACCCTGAACCATCTTACGGTTGGCAATTACATGTCTGCCATTGAAGAGAGAGTGGAGTAATTTGATCTTGACTCCAGCCGTTTGAGATGCAATGTTTAAGAGAATCTGAGCCTCCTGAATAAGCTGTAACATTTCCTGCTCAGAAGGGTTTCGAATTAGAGTGACATTTTTATACTCTGCTACTAAGCGTTTAAGTTGATTTGAGGGGTTGAGCCCTGCGATAACCAGAGGTAGTTTCAGGACTGCGAAGACTTCTTGAACAAGATAAGAAGCTACATTCTCATTCTCTGATACCGAGAGGTTTCCGTGATACAAAGCATATTTGCCCGTTCCCTTTTGTATATCAACATTTTCAAAGGGGTGAAAAGCAGGAACTAAGGAAACGTTAGAGTAATTCCTTTGAAAATAGGTATGATCCCTTTCTGATATGGTAAGAATTTCATCGGCCCGATCAAGTATGGGCTCATACTTCGCGAGTTTTGATGCCTCTGAATTATAAAACAGTTTTCGATAACGTTTATCCTCAATTTTAGCCAAATTCCTGTAATACTCGTGCTCAATATTGTGCGTTCGAACAAGTTTAGTACGCCCACTAAATCGTTCATCAGACAAAAGGAAAGTGTTGTGCAACCCTTCCATAAAAACGGGATATTCTTCTTCTAGAACCCTCTGAATTAAATTATTATCCCGGCGGGAAAGAACGATGAATGGTTGACGATAAAGCAGGAGTTTTCTGGACAGGTTTCTTTTGTAATAATGAACAGACTCTGTTATGGTTTCGAGTTCTATGGCATGTTTCCTTCCATATTCGAAACAATGCAAATGAACTTTAGTTCCAAGTGCAGCTAAGGCCTTGATCTTATAAAATACATCAATTACACCTCCATAATTCGCAGGATATGGGATATCGAATGATATGATATTCAGGTTATCCAAAATCCGGATCCGCGTAAAATTTATTTGGGCTCCAGCAATTTGCCATCCTCACAAGTAATAGTCTTTGCCTTGTATTTATCCATCAGATAAAAGTCGTGTGTGGCAATGATAACAGCTGTTCCCTGCATGCTGATGTCCGATAGAAGATGAATGAGTCTATCAGATATTTCGGCATCCAGATTTCCCGTAGGTTCATCAGCCAGGATCACCTCGGGTTTATTCAGAAGGGCACGTGCAATACTCACCCTCTGCTGTTCTCCACCTGACAATTCATGAGGCATCTTATTTCTTTTGTCCATTAGCTCTACCTGCTCAAGTACTTGATCAATTCGTTGCTTGATCTTTGTCTTTTCCTTCCATCCTGTTGCCTTGAGAACAAACAAAAGATTCTCAGTAACAGTCCGATCCATGAGAAGTTGAAAATCCTGAAATACTATTCCCAGTTTCCTTCGTAGATATGGTATTTGCTTTTTTCGAATGCGTGCTAATTTGAACCCGGCTACTGTTCCTTTTCCGGTTTTCAAAGGCAGTTCTCCATAGATGGTCTTGAGCAAACTGCTCTTACCACTTCCGGTTTTCCCAACGAGATAAACAAAATCTCCTTTTTTTATTTCCAGGTTTACACCTTCCAGAATTATGGTTTTACCCTGATAGATGTCTGCCTTTTTGAGTTGAATTACGGTATCAGATGCCATTTGTGCATTTTGCGCAAATCTAATGATACCCATGAAACATAAACCCCTATTTGTAAAACCTGAGCATTAACAGGAACAGGTTGAAAAATATAGGGTTTCAGGAAAATGATCGGATACTGCCAGGCGTACATTTATCGTTTGATATTTCGCTGATGTTGGAAATCAACAAATTTATAATTGCCACCGCCGCAGCGGTGGTTTTGTCCACGGCGGTTCTTCATGCTCAACAATCATTGAAGTATGAAAAATCCAATCACCTTTATGAGCAAGCCATGGATTTGTATCAAAAGCAAAAATATGGCTCTGCTTACCGAGCATTTGACAAATTAACTATTGAACTATCTGATAATCAACACGAAACGTATGTCAACGCCTATTACTACAAGGCATTATGCGCAATGAACCTGTTCAACAGAGATGCGGATTATCTACTTCGACAGTTTGTAACTGACCACCCTGAGAGCCCCAGAGTCAAGAATGCTTATTTCCAACTTGGCCGATACAATTACCGAAAGCGTAAATGGAGTAAGTCCGTAAAATGGTTTGCTAATTGTGATGTTTTTGACTTGAGCAAGGAAGACTACAATGAATATCATTTCAAGCTTGGATATGCTCTCCTTCAGCTTAAGAAACCTGCTGAAGCTGCTGAACATCTTCGAGAACTTATTGGGGTGCCCTCAAATTATTATGCTCCGGCGAATTACTACTACGGGCATATTGCATACGAGGAAGGGAATTACGAAACTGCATTACTGAGTTTTTTAAGGCTAAAAGATGATCCAAAGTTTTCTGTGGTAACGCCATACTACATTACCCAGATATATTATTTCAAAGGTGAATATGACTCTCTGATAAGTGTAGCAACTCCATTGTTTAATAACGAAAAAACAAAACGAAGACCAGAAATTGCCCACCTCATTGGTGACGCTTGGTTCACGAAAAAAAACTATGAAAAAGCAGCGGAGTATTATTCCTTTTTTATAGACCATGCCGAAACCAAGTCGCGGGCTGATTATTATCGGGCTGCTCGTGCACTGCAACTCAGCAACAATGATGAAAAAGCCCTCAAGTTGTACGATAAGGCCATCACTCTGGATGATACTTTGAGCCAGAAAGCTGCCTACAGAATGGGGGAGTCTTATCTAACAACGGGAGAGAAAAAGTATTCCCGAAATGCTTTTTATAAAGCCTATGAAATCGGGATCATTGAGAATATCTCTGAAAATGCCCTTTTCAATTACGCTAAGTTGAGCTATGAACTGGATTACGATCCCTACAACAAGGCCATAGATGCCTTCATCGAATACCTCAAGAAATACCCCAAGGCCCTGAGAAAAGAGGAGGCCTACTCGTATCTTGTTAATATTTATCTATCCTCAAAAAATTATAAGTCGGCACTTGCCTCTTTGGAAACTACAAAACACCTTGACCCGAGATTACGCAGTGCCTATCAGCAATTGCAGTACAACGCCGGTCTGGAAGCTTTTCAAAATGGACAGTATCAAATTGCCATAAACAGCCTTGAACTCTCTCAGAAACAGCCTGAAAATAGAGAGCTTTTGGCATTAAGTGATTTCTGGATAGCTGAGTCGTGGTACCGCAATAAGCGATATCTAACCGCAGCAAACAAATACAACGAATTCATTTTTCGGCCCGGAGCAATTCTCCTAAAAGAGTTTCAGACCGCACACTACAACATAGGATATGCATATTTCCGTGCCCGGGATTATTTAAGCGCTGCTAAATGGTTCAGGAAATATTTAACGTATGATGAGCTCAATCCAGCCTTTAATCATGATGCTCTTATTCGAACCGGAGACTGCTACTTTATCACAAAGAATTATTTGCTGGCTGAGGAATATTATCAGAGAGCTGCCTCAATGGAAGGAAGAGAGCAGGATTATGCGCTTTATCAATTAGCTACAACCCAGGGTGTGCTTAAAAAGAAAGATTTGAAAGCCTCCAACCTTGAAAAATTACTGCGAGATTATCCGAACAGCACCTATGCGATGGGCGCAGAATATGAGCTTGGTCAAACATACATGAACCAGGGTGAAGACAACAAAGCATTAAAGAGTTTCAACAAAATCATTGGGATTGAAGAGTCCAGTGAATTCAGAAAAAATTCACTACTTAACATCGGGTTGATTTATTACAATCGAAATGAAAACAGCAAGGCTCTCGCAAGTTTCGAGCAGGTCGTTCAGGAAAACCCCTCCTTTCGGGATTCTCGTGAAGCACTGAATCGGATCGAAGATATTTATAGGGAATCTGGGGATATTGAAGGCTACGAGCGCTATATCAAAACACTGGGTTTTATGAACGTTTCAGATGCCGCCCTGGATTCTTTGACCTATGAATCTGCGGAATTGCACTACATGTCTGAAAATTGTGATAAGAGCATCGTAGCATTTGAGTCCTATTTGAAAAAATTCCAAACTCCCATTTTTGCGAGCCGGGCACATTTTTATTTGGCAGAATGTCTTTACAATAAAGGAGACCAGAAAAAAGCCCTGAACAACTATGAGTATATTCTGGAGAAGAAAGCGGGGGATATTGCTATAGTCGAAGCCTCCTTAAGAAGAGCTGCAGAGCTAAATTACAAGCTCAACAACTATGCCCTTGCGAAGCAACAGTTTGAACAAATAGTAAAATCTGCAAAGAACAACGAAGAACTCGAGGATGCTCTTTGGTTTGGATTGCGCAGCGCATATAAAGTATCAGATTATCAGTTTATAATCGCCAATTACCGGAAATACATTGAAGCTGAATTTGGAAACGAACAGCGTACTATTGAAGTTGAGTTTATGGCTGCTAAATCCGCTGAAAAGTTAAATAAGAAACATCGGGCCATTGCGCTTTACACATCAATAAACGGCCGAACTCAAAGTGAAAAGTCAGCCATATCGCTTTATCGTATTTCAAGTATTCTCTATGAAGATAAGCGCATTGATACAGCCGAGGTTGTGATTTTTCAGTTGGTCAATCATACTCCAACGTACGATAAGTGGTTGGCTAAAGGGCTCATATTGCTATCGGATATTTATGTGCTAAGGGAAGATTATTTCCAGGCCCGGGCCACACTTGAAAGCATCGTTAAGAATTATCAGGGTAGTGACGAAATTCTTGAAGAGGCCAGAAATAAATTAAACATGCTAAACGAGCTAGAAACCATGTCATCAGCCCCTATTCTCGACTCTAACCAGGTTGATGAAATTGAATTTGACTCGAAATATGATGAGCTTTTTGAAGAAGAGGAACCCATTGAAGAAGAAATACCCGGAATGAAATGAGTACCATAAACTTCACAAGACTTTCTCTCGTATGCTTTCTGGCCTTCAGTGGGGTTTCAAACAACGGGTTTGCTCAACAAGCAGATAGCTTAAAGAGTGAGTCCATCATTATTGTGCGGGATTTTGAACCTATCATAAAAACGAATGTCCGGAAACTGGATATAAATCCTGTTATTCAGGAAGTTAAGTTACCCCCTCCCAATTTCAAGTACACCACAGTGCCCTTTGCGGATACAGTTTCTTTTGTGCCGGAAAGAATTAACCCAGCCAAGCTAAAAGGCGAACCACTTGACAAGCTATACAGGGCTTATGTTACTGCCGGAGTTGGAAACTTCCTAAACCATACGCTTCAAGCTAAGGTGAGCAGTATTCGTGACCGCAAGCAGCGTTGGGGATTAAATGTAGAACATTTCTGGTCGGATGGTGGAATAACAGATGTTCCGTACAACGGTTTTTCGAGCCAGCTTGCTGATGGATTTTATAAGAGAATTTTTAGAGCTCATATTTTATCGGCTTCTGCCGGTTACACTCGTGATAGAGTGTACCGCTATGGCTTTGAATCGAATAATGTGGGTTTTGACCCGGAACTCATTGAACGAGAGGATATAGCCCAAACTTACAATCAGGGATATGGGGCCGTTTCAATACAAAGCTTTTTTGCCGATTCCAGCGACATCAACTACAAGCTGGATTTAAAATTTCATCATGTTACCAATGAGGATGGAGGTACCCGAGAAACAGGAGCACTGTTCAGTTCCAGGTTTGATCGTTTTTTTGATGCGCATCAGGGAATAGTCAGTTTTGATGCCGACTATAACGCTCCTTCCTCATCATCTGCATTTTACGATTCCCTTGGAAACTACCAATCCAACATGATTTTGAGACTCGGACTGGACGTGGTACTAAATATTTCGAAATTCCGAATCAACGCCGGGTTAAAAATGGCCCTGGAAAGCCAAAATGATAACCAAATGTATCTGTACCCCAACATAGAATTGAGCTACAGAGCATTGCGAAAAGTAATTATCCCGTATGCTGGAATACGAGGAGATTTGAGAAGAAGGTCCTTCAATACAACGAGGTTAGAGAATCCATTCATTGAGGACTTTGTCGAGCTCAGAAATGAAAATACAGTTTACAATGCATTCGTTGGTGTCCGCGGAGCGTACAGCTCAACTATTTCCTATGATGTACGGGCATCGCGTCAAAGAATTGAGAATTTTGGGCTATTTACTAATATCTACGGTGTGCAACCCAACGGATATAATATTTTAGTTCTTCCGATTTCAAATACGTTTCAAGTTATCTATGACGACTTAAACCTGATCTGTTTAACAGGAGAACTGACCTTTCATCAGGTCAAGCAATGGGACATCACTTTTATGGCAGAATACTTCAGCTATGACTTTGACAATACCCCAGAAGCCTGGCACTTGCCTGATTTCAAAACCAGTTTAAAGGGAAAGTATAATTTGAATGACCTGTTTTATTTTACAGGGTCTGTAAACTTTTGGTCAACCCGATACGCGAAGACTCTGAATCAAGAGGATCCTCAATTGGCCTTTAATGAATATGGACGCCAGCTGGACGCTGTAATAGATCTCAACCTAGGAGCTGAGTTAATTTACAGCAAGAGAGCCTCTATATACCTGAATATCAATAACATAACGGCACAAAACTATCAATTATGGAATCGATATCCCGTGCAGGGCATAAACGTACTGCTCGGATTCACGTATGGCTTTTGGTCGCGATAGTTTTGACGATAATTATAGGATTGTTTAAAAGCTGTTCATAAGTCCCATTTTGCAGAACTGACAAGGGTTTCATGCCGTATTTGTATACGTTATATTTGTATTCAATCGGATTATTCTTCCAAATATTCAACCTAACATATGAGCGAGAAAGCAAGAGAAAACCAGAAGGACTATAGTGCGAAAAATATTCAGGTACTGGAAGGGCTGGAGGCAGTAAGAAAGCGTCCTGCCATGTACATAGGAGATGTAGGCTTTAGAGGATTACATCATTTGGTTTACGAGGTAGTTGACAATTCTATTGACGAGGCTCTGGCAGGTTATTGTACTGAAATTCATGTCTTTATCAATGAGGATAATTCAATTACTGTCACGGATGACGGTAGAGGAATTCCAACTGAATTGCATGAAAAAGAAAAAAAATCCGCATTAGAAGTAGTAATGACGGTTCTTCATGCAGGTGGAAAATTCGATAAGGACACGTATAAAGTATCCGGAGGTTTACATGGCGTTGGAGTTTCCTGTGTGAATGCTTTATCAGATAAGTTAGTCGCAACGGTCCATAGAAATGGTCAGATATTTCGACAGGAATACTCTAAAGGCAAACCACTAACTGAGGTGGAAGTAATTGGCTCCGCTGACGACTCCGGAACTACGGTAACTTTCCATCCGGATTCGTCGATTTTTGAGGTCTCGGAATACAACTTTGAGACACTCGAAAACCGAATGAGAGAGTTGGCTTATCTGAACAAGGGAATCAACATTTCATTAACGGATTACCGGGATAAAGATGAAGAGGGAAACCCAAGAAAAAGTGAATTTTATTCTGAAGATGGACTTAGGGAGTTTGTCCAATTTCTCGACGAGAATAGAGAGCAGCTCATACAGGATGTAATCTACATCGATGGAGAAAAGAGCGGTATTCCGGTTGAAGTTGCCATGATTTACAATACTTCTTTCTCGGAGAATCTTCATTCTTATGTAAACAACATCAATACGCATGAAGGTGGAACTCACCTTCAGGGTTTCAGACGAGGTTTGACCAGCACACTAAAGAAATATGCAGAGGATTCGGGATTGCTCTCGAAACTCAAATTTGAGATCAATGGAGATGACTTTCGGGAAGGGTTGACTGCCGTAATATCAGTGAAAGTTGCCGAACCCCAGTTTGAGGGACAGACAAAAACGAAGTTGGGCAACCGCGAGGTAAATGCACCGGTATCGCAAGCTGTTAGTGAAATGCTCACCTATTATTTGGAAGAGAATCCCAAAGACGCAAAAACCATTGTCAACAAGGTCATTCTGGCGGCCCAGGCGCGCCATGCAGCACGAAAAGCCCGCGAGCTTGTCCAGCGAAAAAATGTAATGTCAGGTAGTGGTCTTCCAGGCAAACTGGCCGACTGCGCATCAAAAGATCCGGTCATTAGTGAAATATTCCTCGTTGAGGGAGATTCAGCAGGAGGAACTGCCAAACAGGGACGTAACCGCGAAACGCAAGCCATCATGCCACTTCGAGGTAAGATTCTCAACGTTGAAAAAGCACTGGTCCATAAGATTTTCGAGAATGAAGAAATTCGAAATATCTACACTGCTTTAGGTGTCAAAATGGGAACTGAAGAGGATTCTAAAGCCTTGGACATTAGTAATTTAAGATACCATAAGGTCGTCATCATGTGCGATGCCGATGTAGATGGTAGCCATATCGAAACCCTCATTCTAACCTTCTTCTTCCGATACATGAGAGAGCTCATTGAAATGGGACACATTTACATTGCTACTCCACCGCTCTATCTTTTACGAAAAGGAAAAGAGGAGCGATACGCATGGAACGATACTGAGCGGGATTCTTTCATTAATGAGATAAAAGGAAAGGGCGTAGAGAGTAGTGTGAATGTTCAGCGATACAAAGGTCTGGGAGAGATGAATGCAGAGCAACTATGGGCTACCACAATGAATCCTGAATTCAGAACCTTACGACAGGTTACTATAGAGTCCGCCGCTGAAGCTGATCGTATATTTAGCATGTTGATGGGTGATGAAGTGCCTCCGCGCCGGGAGTTTATCGAATCTCACGCCAAGTATGCTAATCTTGATATATAAAATTAAGATTTAGAGTACTAGAATTCTTCCTCGATACACCTGTTTACCAAACTTCTCGGTAAGCACTACCGCCTGCCACATGTAGAAGTCTCCGGAAGGTGCCGGCGATCCATTTATGTCGCCATTCCAGGGTTCGCTGAATGAAGAAGTGCGGTAAACCAATTGCTGATTCCGATCGAAAACCTCCAACACAAAACTACCGTCAACCAGATCCAGTCCTGCAGGCATCCACGTTTCATTTCTTCCATCGCCATTTGGGCTAAATGAGTTGGGAGCCAGCAAGTTATAATCCCGATCTGCATGAATATACTCTGTTGAATAATTGCTGCATCCAAATTTGTTGACAATCTCCAAACGAATACTTAAAGACCCCCGCTGGCGAAGCAGCCTATAGCCTTCAGTATTATCTGAGTGATACTCATCATTAATGAACCAGGCATATTTATTTCCTCTGACAAATGAAGATGAAAATTCAAGTACAGGGCGTCCACCAAACTCAATGGTTTGTTCCGTCTCAATTTCAGGTTCAGGTGCTGCATATACCATGATCGCGCGATCATTCAACAGCTTACCTTCCTTATCAAAAAGCTCTATCTTTTGCTCTCCTGAATGTGCAAAAACAATAGACATTTTTTCCATCGCCTCGTAGTAGTTCCCATCGACTAAAATTTGACAACCTGTAATTTTTCCGGAAATCTCAATATCCAGCTTTGACCCAGAGCAGATGGAGTTGCGAGATGGAGTAATTTGGGGCACCGTTGTTTGATGGTCGCTTGTTTTTGTATCCAGCTTTTCATTAGAGCCACTTTCTTTTATCTCCAGTTCATCTAACTGCTCTTTGGTTTCCAATTCCCGGGATTCAATGTTCCGCTCGTAATGGTCCATTGGCCGAACAACCTCTCTCCTATCCAGATTATTATCTACAGAATATACTGTTGTAGTTTCAGGAATAACATCAGCACTTTTCTTCTGATTGTTCTCCGAAAGCCTATTCATTTCCGGATCGACACTCTCTACCGGTAGAACCGCCGTTTCCATTGTATTTTCTGCTTTCCTTGTAGAGTTTAGTGCAAATGACAAAGCAATGAGCCCGACCATGAGGGCTGCCGAACTCAAAACGGCAACTGAGAAGTTGTAGCCCGATGATGCTGTGTTGAGCTTAGCTTCAAGCTGATCCCATACAGAGGCATCGTATGGATACTCAAAAGACAGAATCTTATCTCTGAGCTGCTTTATTTTATTATTTGTTGTATTACTCATTGGATGTCTCTTCCTTTAAATATTTTATAAGATTCTTTTTGGCTTTGAAAAGATTAGATTTTGATGCACCAACACTGATATCCAGCATTTCTGCTATCTCCTGGTGGGAATACTCCTCCACGACATACAGATTGAATACCAACCTGTATCTTGGTGATAGCTTTTCTATGGCCTCCAGTACTCGGATTGTTTCACGACTTAATATTTCATCCCAACTTTCCTCAGTATCATCCACACCGTATCGGTCGTACTCATCCTCATCGATGGATTGCGTTTCGAGTTTTCTTCTGCGAATACTGTCAATAGCAGTATTAACCATAATCCTTCTCATCCAGCCTTCAAAAGAACCTTTGCCATTGAACCCCGAAAGCTTTGCGAAAACTTTTATGTATCCTTCCTGGACAATATCGCGAGCATCTTCGTGGCTACCTGCATATCGAATACAAACAGAGAACATCTTGCCGTAGGTAAGCCGGAACAACTGATTTTGTGCCCTGCGTTCACCTTTTGCACATAACCTGATAATATCTTTCAGATTATTATTCGTTTCCTTCATTTGTATTCCAATTCTTTGACGAAGAATATGAGAAAGGTTGCCTTCTTTAAACCGAGTAATCTCGAGTCAATAACAACTTCAAGGTTATACTTTTTCCAGAATCTCAGAATGTGTAAAATGATACTTTTGGTTTTTAATGAGCCAATATGATCCAAGAAGGTCTTTCCTCCATTGCTCCGGTCGACGGACGGTACCGCGATAAAACTCTGGAGCTCATTCCATATTTCAGTGAATGGGCCCTTTTCAAATACAGAATTCAAATTGAAGTCGAGTACTTCATTGCGCTTTGCGAACTTCCCTTGCCACAACTGGTCGATTTCGACATCTCGAATTTCAGCGAACTTAGAAACCTTTATGCTGATTTTAGTCTGGAGGATGCTGAACAAATCAAACACTTTGAGCGCACTACCAATCATGATGTGAAGGCTGTGGAGTACTTCATCAAAGAAAAAATGACAGAAATGGGGCTCTCTAAATGGAAAGAGTTTGTCCATTTCGGTCTCACGTCTCAGGATATCAATAACTCAGCTATACCTCTTTTACTCAAAGAAGCTACGCTCGATATACTCGTTCCATGTTTGAAGGATTTTATGGATTTACTTAAAAACCAAGCAGTCGAGTGGGACGACATTACCATGCTGGCACGCACACATGGTCAACCGGCTTCTCCTACCAGTCTCGGAAAAGAAATTCGAGTATTTCATGAACGACTAAAAAGACAAGTTGCCGCACTGAGTGATGCAGTCTGGGCCGGAAAATTTGGAGGAGCTACAGGAAATTTTAATGCCCATTTTGCAGCATATCCTGAAATAGACTGGCACAATTTTGCTTCTGATTTTTACACGATTCATTTAGGAATGCACCGCTCGTATCCTACAACTCAAATTGAGCACTACGATCACATGGCTGCCTTGTTTGATAATCTCTGCCGTATCAACACCATCTTAATCGATTATTCCAGAGATATGTGGCAGTATATCTCTATGGATTATTTCAAACAAGAAATTAAAGAAGGCGAAATAGGATCATCGGCTATGCCTCATAAAGTGAACCCGATTGATTTTGAAAATGCTGAGGGTAACCTTGGTATTGCCAATGCGTTATTCAAGCATTTTTCTGCGAAACTCCCCATTTCAAGATTGCAAAGAGACCTGACAGACTCGACAGTGCTCAGAAACATCGGGGTGCCATACGGCCACATGCTCATCGCTCTAAAGTCTCTCCTGAAAGGCGCAAACAAAGTGGCTCTCCATAAAGCAGCGCTGGACAGAGACCTGAAAGAAAATTGGATGGTTGTAGCTGAAGGCATACAGAATATACTAAGAAGAGAAGGAGTTGAAAACCCTTATGAAAGACTGCTTGATCTTACTCGAAAACACGAAAAAATAGATGAAGACTCATTCAGGCAATTCATCAATGCTTTGGAGGTCTCTGATTCCATCAAAGATGAACTTTATCAGATTACGCCGTTTAACTACGTGGGTAAGTGATGCGGTTTATTATAGTCATCTTTCTTTCGGGGCTGTTTTTATCTTCTTGTGATTCTGGAGTTAATGAGGAGGATTGCAGAAGATTTAAAACGGGTTCATTCTATTATGAAGGCAACTCAACTATCCGGGTGATACGTTCCAAAGATATTCAGGTTGAATATGGGGGATATGATGACATCACCTATAGCGATACCTTCAGCATCGTTTGGGAAGATGATTGCAACTATCAGCTCAGCTTGTTAGGCACGGACCGGCCTGAAGATCTCGATTTCAATATCGGCGACACGCTTTATACTGAGATTACTTCAGCTTCCAGGGGTTATTACACCTTTAAAGCAGTAAAAAACGGTGAAATATTTGAGGGAATGTTAAGGTTAACCAACTGATACTGACTCCTTCTTTTCGCGACTAATATCCTTTTCATACATCATATTGATGATTCCGTCCGCCAGGCCCAGCTGCGGTACATGAAGAATACTGCTGTCTGACCACTTCATTATCGAAGAATAAATGTCCAATGCGGGGTTTATCACATCAGCTCTATCACTGTTCAGTCTGAATTTCTGAATTCGTTCATCAAAAGACATCTCCTTTATTTGTTTCTTAATGGTGCGCATCTCATTATAAAGCACAGGTTGAGGGCGAACCTTACCCAATAATTTATACACTTTATTTATGTTACCACCAGAGCCTATCATCTCAACATGTTCCAGCTTTCTGGTTTTTTCTTTGACCCAATCTTTCATTTCGTTCCATTTTTTTCGGGTAACCATGTCGTTCAATAGCCTAATCGTTCCCACTTTAAAAGACTGTCTGCTAGCCACCTTGCCTTTTGAAAATATTGAAATCTCTACACTACCTCCTCCAACGTCTACATAAATATAGTTCACGCATTCATCAAGCGTGTTTTTCAAGTGGGCTTTGAATATTAGGTCGGCTTCGCGTTGGCCATTAATAATCTCAATCTCAATGCCTGTTCTGGCCAATATTCCCGAAATGACTTCAGTACTGTCAATCAATTCCCTCATTGCCGATGTAGCAAATGCCTTGTAATCGTCTATTCCGTGCACTTTTAGAACATACTTGAAGGCCTGCATCCCGTCTATGAGCCTTTCCAGTGTTTCTCTCGAAATAGAACGACTTGTAAATGCCTCCTGTCCAAGACGAACCGGCAGGCGAACCAGAGATACTTTATTGAAATTGATTTCAGTGTCGTGTTCTATGACGTTGGATATAAGCAAACGCATCGCATTGGATCCAATATCAATCGCCCCATATTTTCTTATTCTCATAATTAAATATTGTGATTTCAAAGGTTGAAAACAGAACAGTACGGCATCAAAGGAAGCCTAATTTTATATCAACATTACGTTAATAACTGTGTTGACAAAAGCTCGTAATATGTTGAAAACAAAGTAAATCCGTCCATAAGTTTGCCAATAATGACGAAAGTACTGTATGCTTGACATCCTATTTAAAAAGAAAATCAGTGAAGAAAAACTGGCGGAGTTTTTCGTGTACTCTACCTTCAAAATTGTCGATGAAGGGTTTGGAAGCGTGGTAGATATCGTTGAAGCTGAACCCGAATTCATTCTAAAACCCGAGATGGATCGAACTAATGTGGATGGTTTTCTTTGGATCGTCATTGCAGGAAATTTAAAGTTCATTCCAAGGTTCTTTAATGACTATCAGGATATTCGCCTGCTGAATCACGCGATGCGCCAGTTCAGCATACAGTTAGAGTTGCCGATTGATGAATTCAAGGATGAAGTTCGAAAGATGCAGCAGTTTATGAGTAAGGTAAACCACCCCTCAAAAAACACACTTTATGCCATGTCCAAGGCATTCTTTTATGTCTATCAACTAAACCGATATCAAGACGACTACTTCAAAAAAATGAAATCTCCTAACCCTTTGTTTATTAAGAGGTTAGATGAAATTATGGAGTCTTTTCTATTTGATTGGGAAGAGTTCATTCAGAAATACCGTATTGTTGAGTAGCCTTACTTCTCAGACATAAAATCAAAGCTTTTTTCAGCCATAACTCTAATGTCATCGCCAATGGCCAAAGCTGCTGTTGCAGCAGGAGATGGTGCATTTAATACATGGATCGCATGCTTGTTGTAAACAATTCTGAAATCATCTTTAGTATCTCCATCAGTACGGAGCAAAAGAGCCCTAACACCTGATCTGCCTGGTTTTAGGTCCTCCATCTCCATGCTTGGAATTAGTCTTTGTAAGGTCTTCAAAAATCTCTTCTTAGAAAACGCCCGAAGCTGCTCATCAATGCCAAATCTCCAATTCTTTAGAAACAGTCTCCAGGTACCTGAATAGAGCCCGGCCTCAATAGAGTCCTTCCAGCTGAAATCAGTTTTGCCGTAGCCCTCGCGTTTGAAGGTAAAAACTGCATTGGGCCCACACTCTATCTCACCATCGGTCATTCTGGTGAAATGCACTCCGAGGAATGGAAAATCGGGATTCGGGACCGGATAAATCAGGTTTCGAACCTTATGTTTTCCCCTATCTGATAATTCGTAGTAGTCCCCTCTGAATCCGACTACTCTTTCAGGCAAATTCACCCCATCGCGCCGTGCAACTCTATCCGCCTGAAGCCCTGCACAGAAGATAAACTTGCGGACACGATACTCAGTCTTAGAGGTTCTTAGAATATTCTCCGACCCATCCTCGATAAACTTTTCGGCAGTTTCTCCCAAAACAACCTTGCTGGCAGGTTGTATTTCGGCCATCAGCTCTGCCATTTTCCTCGTTGCTGCGGGATAATCTATTATACCTGTCTGAGGGACAAACAAACCTCCTTTAGACTCACAGTAGGGTTCAATTTCTTTTACCTGTTCAGCACTTAAAGGACGCAGGCCATCCAAACCGTTTGCCTCCCCAGTTTTCTTTACTTTATCCAAATAAGGAACCTCTTCTTGAGTCGCCGCCGCTACTACTTTTCCGCAAACCTCATGCGGTATGCCATATTCTCTGGCAAAAGCAACGAGTTCTTCTCTACCGTTTACGCAATTTGTGGCCTTTTGACTTCCGGGTGCATAGTAAAGGCCGGAATGGAGCACTCCGGAATTATGACCGGTCTGATGAGCTGCAAGTTCATTTTCCTTTTCAACAATAATTAATTTGAGATTCGGATGATGCTTTTGTATCTTATAAGCTACTGCGCACCCTACTATTCCTCCACCGATAATGGCAATATCATAATCTACCATTTTTATTAGTTTTCGTCCTTTACGACATTCATTCGTACTCGCATCAATACAGCAATGGCCATGAAAAAGAAGATAGACAGCACTAATGCAGAATTGTTCATGCTACCAGATATCTCCTCGACGAACCCGAATGTGAACGTGCCTATAACAATGGCCAGCTTTTCTGTGATATCATAAAAACTGAAGTAAGTGGTATGTTCTCCTTCCTTGGGAAGCATTTTAGAGTATGTCGACCGGGATAGAGCTTGCACACCGCCAAGTACTAACCCCACACATGCCCCCAGCGCATAAAATTTATAGTTGACAAAGTCATCTCCACCTTCCATGGTCCAGGCAGAGAATGTAATGAATACCCAAATGACCAACGAAAGAAGCAAAGCGGTGATGTTTCCAAATCTTTCTGACAGCTTTGAAAACAATAATGACCCACCAATAGCAACGAATTGAATAACTAAAATAGTAATGATCATTTCTGTCGCACCGAGGCCTAATTCTTTTGTCCCAAATGGAGCAGCCAATAAAATAACTGTTTGAACGCCAATACTTAAAAGGAAAAATCCCACCAGAAATCTTTTGGTATTCTTCATCCCCTGCAACGAATCCCAAACCGTTTTTAGTTGCTTATACCCTTTCCCGACAGTCCTCCAGTGAATGGATTTATGCTCAACGGGATCCGGTAAGCCTTTAAACGTAATCTGAGCAAATCCAACCCACCAAACTGCAACGATCAAAAAGCTAAATCGAGTAGCAATACCAGCATCTGCAAAGCCAAAAACCTCCGGCATTTGGATGATGACTAACAATAGAATCATCAGTATTGAACTGCCAAAATATCCCATGGCAAAACCTCTTGCACTTAAGTGATCCTGCAGTCTTTTTGGTGCTATTTCCGGCAGATATGCGTTGTAGAAAACATGGCTACCCCAGAATCCAACGCTCGCGAACATGGTGCCTAGCAGACCTATCCAAAGCGTATCCACATCACGAAAAAAGAAGAGTAGCGCAACACTGGTCCCGCCCAGGTAGCAAAAGCGCCTCAGAAATGACTTTTTGCGAGACGAATAATCAGCTATTCCGGAGAGCAAAGGTGAGATGACGACCACGATCAAAAATGATAAGGACAGCACGTACGAGTACAGCGCAGTGTTGGAAAAGGTACCACCTAAGAATTCTACCTTATCATTCCCATCTACCGTAGTGATGTTACTATAGTAAATTGGAAAAATGGCCGTTGAAATGACGAGTGAGTATACTGAGTTTGCCCAGTCGTAAAATACCCAGGCCCTGATGGCTTTTTTTCTGGCCGGTCGGGCAAGCTCCATTTTATTTGTTCTATTCAGTCACCTTAAATTCAACCCGGCGATTTCGCGCCAAACTGTCAACTGTCCCGCTATCGTCCGCAGGAGCATTGCTTCTCATACTTTCAACCGAGAGTCGGTCCGCCGAAATACCCCTCTTTACAAGATAATCTCTTATGCTGTTGGCGCGCTCCATTCCAAGATCGTTCATATTCGCCATATCTTCTTTGGCATCCATATGGCCAACAATCCTGACCTTAATGTCAGGGTTGGTCTCCAATATTTTAATCGCATCATTCACCCCCGCGGCTGATGACGGCAACTTTTTATCGGAATCGAAATAAATATTGATTAGAGAAAGCTCTTCAGCAGGGGTTTTTTCCATTCCTTCACTGGTGTTGGAATGATAAACTATTTTCATATCCTGCTCCTCTTCATCACCACAATTACATGCTCCCAATTCTTCCACATTAATAAAGGATATGTCATCGATATAGTAGTAAGCATCTCTTAACTGAAGCTGAGAATAGCCTCTCGGGCGTCGAAGTTGTTTATAGTCCTGATCTTTTTTGAAGTCGGAAGTGGGAGCAAAACAGCCAATAGTGACGTACCTTTCGTTTCCCTGTGCCTCATAAATACCACAAATTTCATCCCACTCAAATTGATCGGCAAAGATCTGGTTCCTGCCGTCCATGACCTGCGGTTTAATGGTATTGGCTTCCAGGTCATTTTTCCGCGGTTTTGTTTCGCTGACGTACATTCCAATATTGTTGATACCGTATTTCGAGAGCTTGGCCAACATGACATTAAACCGAACACAATATTTGTTGCCGGCGGTGAGAGCAGATGACAATTTTACCTGCAAATAAGTTCTGGGCAAGGCATCACGGTAGGAGTACATGCGAACTCCCGCAACATTGGGTGAGGATAGAGGGGTTACAAAACCATACTGATTCTCTGGCAATCCATGTTCTTTTTTGAGCTCTGTAGAATAAACATCAGCCGGGTTTTCGTCATCAGGTGATTCCCAATCTCGTAATGAGAATATGCTGACATCCACTTTCCTCTTCAATGGATAATCGAAACCTGAATTAGGCACTAAATTCGATTGTGCCATGAGCGCGGTCCCAAAGGCAAACAGGAATATTGTTAATAGAATCTTCATAATTAGAGTTTTATCGTTTATCAAAGCAATTTGAAATCCCAAAAACTGGCCCGAAGGTATAGATATTCATTCAGAATCTCAGGAGTTTAAATCTAGTGAAGAAATCCATTTTCCCATCTTCTTAAAGGCATTTTTACGCACATCCGGCTTTCCGAGCAGAATATCATGAGGGGCACTCTTAATTTCCACAATTTCCACATTCCTTCCCAACCTTTTGCCGTACCTCTTCATGTGTTCCACATTTAAGACAATGTCGCTGGTAAAGATTCTATCGGACTTTCTGGTGGCCAGAAATGAATGTGAACTATGCATGAGAAGAATAGGGGATTCAACATTTGAGCTTTGCTTTAAATGTTTTTGTTCGAGAGCTATAGCCCTCACCCATCCTAACAGTACCGGAAAACCGTCGATGGGTTTCCATTCAAGGTTGAAGCTCCATTCGCCCCAATGGTCCACATGCATAGACTTAAAATAAATACTTGGTACACTGGCAATACTTTTTTTCTCAGGAAAGTACTTTCCGAACAATCTAATGATGGGGACTCCCACATAGCGCAAAGCAAAGGGCAAATTGAGCTCCAGAAACGGACTGTTGAGCATATAGGCATTGATCAAAGCTCTGTGCTCGCCGTTATTGGCATAGCTCATAGCTATCAACCCACCTGTAGAATGTCCAAAAAAGATGATGTTTTTATGTCCATTCTTAACCATCAATTCAATAGTCCTATCAATTTCTTCATAGTAATCGCGAATGTTTCTGACATGATTCGGATGCTGATGAGGCAGAATTGAACGACCGTATTTCCTTAATTCCAATGCATAAAACGAGATATCCTGATCTTCAAACCAATCAGCTACATGCTCCTGAAAGAAATAGTCTATAAAACCATGAAGATAAAGCACCGCAGTGCGCTGTCTTGATTTGGGCTGGAACACTGTGGCCACATTTTCCCCCTCAAAATCAGGCTTTAAATCTATCCGGATCTGATCAAACTCAGGCATACTACAAATTAAGGCAAAGTAAAAGACAAAGGTTATGCCGTAATGCCCATCGATTCAGGGGATCCCAGCTATACTTGTTGCTGCGCTCTGATTAAATTCAGTGCTGATCCGGCTTTGAACCACTCAATCTGCGCTGCATTGTAAGTATGATTGAGTTTGATTTCATGAGATGTCCCGTCCTCGTGTTTCAGCAAAACAGTTATTGGACGACCTTCGGAGAACTGATCTAAATCCACAAAATCAAATCTGTCGTTTTCCTGAATAAGGTCATAATCACTTTCTCTGGAAAAAGTAAGTGCCAACATACCCTGTTTCTTTAGATTGGTTTCATGAATTCTGGCAAAAGACCGAACCATTACGGCCCGAACTCCCAGATGTCTGGGCTGCATGGCTGCGTGTTCTCTTGAAGAACCTTCTCCATAATTCTGATCCCCAACTACAACGGATGGCAGGCCGGCAGCCTTATACGCTCGTTGAACATCCGGAACAGTACCATAAACTCCATCTAATTGATTTTTGATGTTGTTCGTTTCATGGTTGAATGCATTGACCGCACCTGTCAGTGTGTTATTCGAAATATTATCCAGATGTCCCCTGAACCTTAACCAGGGCCCGGCCATAGAAATGTGGTCTGTGGTGCATTTGCCTTCAGCCTTTATGAGCAGCACTGCATCGGTAATGTTCTTCCCATCCCAGGGTTCGAAAGGAGTAAGCAATTGCAGTCTTTCCGACTCTGGAGAAATATCGATGTTAATAGAGGAGCCATCATCAGATGGAGCAATAAACCCTCGATCATCTACGGTAAAACCCGATTTAGGGAGTTCGTCTCCAAAAGGTGGTTCAAGTTTAACCTTATTTCCATTTTCATCTTTCAGATAATCTGTAATCGGGTTAAATCTCAAATCCCCCGCCAGGGCCATTGCAGTTACCAGTTCTGGAGATCCCACAAAAGCATGGGTATTTGGATTACCGTCAGCTCGTTTGGCAAAGTTTCGGTTGAACGAATGAACGATGGTGTTTTTCTTCTGATCTTCAGCTCCTGCCCTTGCCCACTGGCCTATACAAGGCCCACAGGCATTCGCAAATACTTTGGCGCCCATTTCTTCAAACAAATCAATAAAGCCATCTCTTTCTATGGTTGCTCGTACCTGTTCACTGCCCGGTGTAATAGTGAATTCGGACTTAGCCTTAACTTTTTTATCCACAGCCTGTTTCGCTATTGATGCTGAACGGGCAATATCCTCGTAGGACGAATTTGTACATGAGCCTATCAAACCCACTTCAATATCCAGTGGCCATCCATTCTTCTCGGCCATTTCTGCCATCAGAGAAATAGGTGTGGCCAGGTCCGGGGTAAACGGTCCATTAAGGTGAGGCTCCAGTGTACTAAGATCAATCTCAATGATTTGATCAAAATACTTCTCAGGCTCATCGTAAACACCGGGATCTGCGGTAAGTACGCTGCCATATTTGTCTGTTAGCGCTGCCACATCCGGTCTATCAGTAGCTTCCAGATATCTCTTCATGGACTCGTCGTATCCAAACGTAGAAGTGGTAGCTCCAATTTCAGCGCCCATATTACAAATGGTTCCTTTTCCAGTTGCAGAAAGACTCTCAGCCCCAGGCCCAAAGTACTCCAGGATGCTACCTGTTCCTCCTTTTACGGTAAGAATTCCGGCAACTTTAAGAATAACATCTTTGGCTGAAGTCCAGCCGTTCATTTTTCCGGTAAGTTTAACACCGATTAGTTTAGGGAATTTAAGTTCCCAGGCCATACCCGCCATTACATCTACTGCGTCAGCTCCTCCAACCCCGATGGCGATCATGCCCAGCCCTCCGGCATTCACCGTATGAGAATCCGTTCCTATCATCATTCCTGACGGGAACGCATAGTTTTCCAAAACAACCTGATGGATTATTCCTGCACCAGGTTTCCAAAACCCAATTCCATATTTTTCTGACACGGACTGAAGGAATTGAAATACTTCATTGCTCCGGTTTATGGACTCCTGAAGATCTTTATCTGCACCAATGCGCGCCTGGATGAGGTGATCACAGTGGGTCGTCGTCGGTACTGCTGTTTTTTCTCTTCCCGATTGCATGAATTGCAACAAGGCCATTTGAGCTGTCGCATCTTGCATCGCTACCCTGTCAGGGGCAAACTGGACGTAGTCCTTTCCTCGCTCAAACTCCCTGAGCTCTTGAGATTCGTGCAAATGGGCGTAAAGTACTTTCTCAGTATGCGTAAGTGGTCTATTCAGCGTTTTTCGAGCCTGGTCTACTTTTCTGGAATAGTTAGCATAAACGCTGTTAATCATTTCAATGTCAAATGCCATGGGACTTATTTGAAGATTTATACTTTCAATGAGGCGCGAAAATACAATTTTCAAGACCAAAAAAGTTTCGGGTTATGCAGCTAATTAAACCAGATCGGAATTGAAATAAGCTCCTGAATTGTGCTTTCTTTTTCGCGACTGTTCAACAATCAGATAGGAAGTCGCAATCATATTTCTTAGTTCAATAATTGCCGAAGACATATTAGATGTTTTATACAAATCCAGCACCTCAGCATAAAGAACTGATAACCGGGTTGAAGCTCTATTGAGTAATTCATTCGAGCGCACAATTCCAACATATCTGCTCATGGTTTGCTGAATTTCAGATCTTATGAATTCGATCAAAGCTCGTTCGCGTACTTCGCATGAGTTTTGAACATACCAATCGGGTATGTTCATATAAGAAGTATCTATACTATTGACGTTTTCGAGATCTAAAAATATATTGTGTGAGATAGCAATTGCCTCAAGTAAGCTATTGGATGCCAGTCGGTTAGAGCCATGTAGCCCAGATGAAGCACATTCTCCATTTGCATATAAATTTTTGAGTGAGGTTCGGCCTTTCAAATTAATCTTAACTCCTCCCATAGCGTAATGAGCAGCGGGTGCGATGGGAATCCATTGAAGAGTAGGATCGATGAAAAGCTCCTGACATTTGGAATAAATATTGGGAAACTCTTCAATAAACTTGTCGATCATGTGGGTCACATCCAAGTATACATGATCTACACCCGTCCTCTTCATTTCCTGATCAATAGCCCTACTGACAATATCTCGGGGTGCCAACTCACCTCGCTTATCGTAGTTCAGTAAAAACCGCTCTCCTTCTGCATTTATTACAGAAGCCCCAGCTCCGCGAACAGCTTCTGAAATGAGAAAAGAAGGTTTCAATTCAGTATGATACAAGGCCGTTGGATGGAATTGTATCAACTCCAGTCCTTCCACCTCCGCTTTGGCCCGGTACGCCATTCCGATGCCATCTCCAGTGGCAATTATTGGATTAGTAGTAGTCTGATACACCTGTCCCAGACCACCAGTTGCCAGGACAGTGGCTGAACTTATTATGGCTTCGATTCTATGTTCTTCGGAGAGAAAAACGTAACATCCAAAACACATGATTTCGTCACCTCGCCTGACCTTTTTGCCCAAGTGGTGCTCAGTGATTAGGTCAATGGCGTGAGCATTTTGAAAGACTCGAATATTTTTCTGGTTTTCAACATAATACAACAAAGACCTCTCAATTTCCAATCCAGTAATGTCTTTATGATGCACTATTCTATGCTCAGAATGACCCCCTTCCCGACCCAAGCTGAGCTCCCCCTTTCTCGACCGGTCAAAGTTTACTCCCCATTCAACCAATTCCTTGAGCCGGTCCGGTGCCTGCTCAACAATATTCCTAATGACATTAATATCCCCTTCTTTCGCTCCCGCTGAAAACGTATCCTGAATATGTTTTTCAAAAGAATCAGTTAAAACGTCTGTTACCACAGCCATCCCTCCCTGAGCATATTTGGTATTCGATTCATCACGATCGCCTTTGGTAACGATACAAATATCTCGTTCGGGATAGCGTTCTGACAATTTAACCGCTAGACTGAGTCCGGCAATTCCAGATCCAATGATCAAATAATCTGTCTTCAACATTAGGAAAGGGCAAGCATTTTTTCGATCGGTGAATGCGCTTCTTTTATGAGTTGGTCAGAGAGCTGTATTTCTGGTGATTCATCTTTCAAACAGAGATACAACTTCTCCATGGTATTCATTTTCATGTAGGGACACTCCTGGCACGAGCAATTATCTTTAGCATCAACTGGAGCAGCGACAAAAACCTTGGTCGGATTCTCTTTTTTCATTTGATGAAGAATTCCTGTTTCAGTGGCAACAATGAACTCAGGCGCGTTGCTTTCGCGGACAAAAGCTAAAAGTTTAGATGTTGAACCTACAAAATGTGCAATATTGAGAACATCTTGCTTGGATTCGGGATGGGCAATAATTTTCGCCTGAGGGAATTTTTTAACCAGTTTCAGAATTTCATCCATGGAAAAAGATTCATGAACTATACAGGCTCCATCCCATAGCAAAAGATCACGTCCCGACTCTTTAGCGACAAAACGTCCAAGATTTTTATCAGGAGCAAAAATCAAAGGTTGATCCTTTGGAAAGGATTTAACAATACTTATAGCGTTGGAAGAAGTGCATATTATATCTGAAAGCGCTTTTACCTCAGCAGTACAATTGATATAAGAAACCACCTTGTGATCAGGATATAGGGCCTTGAAAGTTCCAAAATCCTCAGCCGGACAGGAGTCGGCCAGTGAACATCCAGCTTCCAGATCAGGCAGTAAAACCTTCTTGCCAGGATTCAGGATCTTGGCAGTTTCGGCCATGAAATGTACTCCTGCAAAAACAATGATGTCAGCGTCAGTGCTTGATGCTTTTTTTGATAAATCGAGGCTGTCCCCTACAAAATCAGCTATGTCCTGTATTTCAGGAATCTGATAATAGTGCGCCAATATAACCGCATTCTTATCTTTCCTGAGCTGATTAATCTCCTTGATAAAATTCATCCCGCAAAGGTAGCATATAGACCCTGAGTGAATCAGTAATTAACGTAGTACTAGACGGTGGACATGCACTGCTAAAAGTGGTATTTTCGACGTCCAATTCTCAGATTTAAGGATTTCATGAAAATATCTACTTATTTCATTCTTTCACTCTTTTTAATGGCCGGTCTATACTCCTGTGAGGAAGAAAAGCCGCAAAATCCTTCATCTGAAAAGAATCTTTCCGAGCTAATTGAAGGCGAACCTCAGGTAACGTTAAATCCCTCCGGCATCTGCCCGTTAACCGCAAAAATTAAATTGAAAGCCAGAAATCGGTTTATCAAAATAGATTATGCACATGTAGCAGGTGCAACAATCATAAAGAATGCTGGAACCGGATTGGGAACAACGATCGAGGTCGATGTTATTGGGTTGTATGCTAATCGGGATAACAAAATTGCTCTGCGGGTATCCAACGTTGACGGCTTGTATGCTATCGATACCATAAGCATAACTACTCCCGCTCTGCCAGAGGAATTACCTTCTATAAATATCACAACAAAAATCAATAACCTGATGGAACCAGGCCTGCATTTTGCTGAAGTTCAGATTGCCCGTTCTGCTGATCCAAAGCAACAGAGAAGCGTGCCCATAATCTTTGACAATGAAGGTGAAATACGATGGCTACTTGATCTTTCGGAAAATACCGAAATAAGTAGTCCCATTCGAATCAATCCTTCGAATGAAGTTTATTGTATAAGTGACAATAGCATATATAAGTTTGACTTAATGGGATTTACCATCAGCAAAACATCCGTCAATGGGTTTGAAAGCAGCAATGTGCTTCATGAACTGCCCAATGGAAACTTTCTTTTGGGTGTGACAAAATCAGGAAAGACCATAAACTCTTCACAAGGTTTTGTAGAATCGGTAAAAGACCATGTTATCGAATTGTCTGGGTCTAGTGTGGTCAAGGAATGGGACCTCACACAAGTGCTGGATGTCGACAGAACAGCCCTTGTAGACGGAGGGTCTAATTGGTTTGATATCAATGCCTTATGGGCTAGTGAAGCTGATAATGGAATTATAGTTTCCGGTAGAAACCAGGGAATAGTGAAGCTCGACGATCAGGGAAACCTCGTTTGGATATTGGCTCCTCACAAAGACTGGGGAGCAGCAGGACCGAATGGATCGGGAGCTGAAACAGAGCCTTTCTTGCTTGCGGCCACCGATGGTAAGCAGAATCCTTCCGTACTTCCTGAAAATGTGCAGCAAGGAAATTTTTTTCGTCCTGATTTCGAATGGAGCTGGGGACAGAGCTCGATCATGATAATGAATAATGGACACCTTATGGTGATGGACAATGGCTTGAATCGATTCTTTGGTGGAACTGGTCAATATTCCAGAGCCGTTGAGTACGTCATCGACGAAGGACTTCAAAGAGTTTATCAAAACTGGACTTACGGACGAATTAGGGGAACTGAAACCTATTCTGAAGAATTTGGAAGTATTTTCAATTTCGGTTCAAACAAAACTGTTCTGTTTGTTGCAGGAGCTACTGATGATAACAAAGCCAGAATCATTGAACTCAATTATCCTGGAGACGATCCTGTTTTCGAAGCAGTACTTGACCTGAAGAACCAATCCGCGATGGGAGACAATACTGATTATGTCCGGGGTTCCCAAAGAGTTCTGCAGTCGTACCTTGATTGATCCTTTTTTCAGCTCATCACATATTGAGCTCCAATCCAAACAACGTGCAATAAATTTGTGCATTATCCTGAATGGATGTTTGGATTACTAATAGAAGATATAAAAGTTGCATGGCAATCGGTCAGAACACACTTGCTCAGAAGTATTCTGACGGTTCTGATTATCGCCATTGGAATCACCGCTTTAGTAGGCATTCTCACCGCTGTTGACGCACTCAAGAATTCGATTGGGGAGCAATTTGCTACCCTTGGAGCCAACAGTTTTTCCATTGTAGCTGTCAATTTTGCACATAAAACTTTAGACGGTAAAAGACTCAAGCCCCAACCGCCCATCAAGTTTCGTGAAGCTGCTATGTTCAAGGAGTTGTTTGAGGAACGAGCAGTAGTTTCTGTAGCTTGTCGTCCTACTGGAATAGCCATTGCACGATATAAAGATGAGGAAACCAATCCTAACATCACCGTTTTTGGTACCGATGAGAACTACTTGAAAACCAATGGTTACGAACTGGAGTCTGGAAGAAATTTCAGTAAAAGAGAACTCGAATCCGACATGAGAATCGCAGTGATTGGATCCGAAATCAAGGAACTACTTTTTCAAGATCGAGACAAAGTGGTCGGTGAAATTATTTCAGTAAACAACCTCAGCTACACCGTAATAGGTGTGCTCAAAGAAAAGGGAAGCTCCATTGGCTTCAGTGGTGATCGGAATATCCTTATTCCACTCCTTTCTGCACGCCAATATTTTTCGTATCCGGGCATGGCCTATACCATCTCAGTGAGTGTTCCCTCTCCCGAACTTCTTAACGAAGTGGTCAATGATGCCGAGGGTGTATTTCGTGGTATGAGGAAAGACGACCTAAAAAGCGAGAGTTCATTTCTGATCAGAAGAAGTGATTCCATATCGGAACAACTCATATCTAACCTGAGCATGGTAACACTGGTTGCCGCGATGATAGCTGTTATCACACTTTTCGGGGCAGCGATAGGGCTCATGAATATTATGCTGGTTTCGGTAACCGAAAGGACCAGAGAAATAGGCATAAGGAAAGCCATTGGAGCTCGAATTACCGCCATACGAAATCAGTTTTTGACAGAAGCTATTCTGATTTGCGCAATAGGAGGAGTATCAGGAATTATTCTTGGTATTGCGATAGGTAATGTGGTTAGCCTGGCCATTGGCACCTCATTTTTTATCCCCTGGCTCTGGATTTTTCTTGGTATCGTTCTTTCGCTATTTGTTGGCATTACAGCAGGATATTACCCGGCACGGAAAGCCTCTCTTCTTGACCCTATCGAATCCTTGAGATACGAATAAGCCATGGATGAAAATCTGTATAGTTTTTACTCTGGTCTTTCTGAACCCATGCAGGGATGCTTCCTGGCTCTGGAAAAAATCATCCTTGATTTTGATGAAAGATTTCATGAGGCTTACAAATACAGTGTCCCCTTTTTTATGATAGGTGATAAAAACATCTGTTACCTATGGCAACATAAAAACAAAAAATTGGCCTACATCGGGTTTGTCGATGGTGGTAAAATTGCCAACCCCGTTCTGGAAAAGGGAAACAGGAAGAGAATGAAGATTTTTACAATCAATCCAGAACGGGATATTCCGGTTGATACCATACATGATCTTTTGGCAGAGGCTGTTCAGCTTGTCGAAGCCCGATGATCTTGCCTAAAAACGGAATCCAAACTTCTTCCGCTGGGAAATTGAAACGTTCTCAATCCAAAGTGAGGAATTACCGACAAAATGTGATCGAATATATCCGCTTGTATACCTTCATATTCAATCCAAGCGGTAGTTTTAGTGAAAACATATATCTGAATGGGAAGCCCTTTATCAGTAGGTTCTAATTGACGGACCATAAACGTCATATCCTTCCTCAAATCTGATCTTCTATGAAGGTAAGCTTCAAGATAAGCCCGAAAAACTCCTACGTTAGTCTGTCTGCGCCCGTTTACCAATATCGTGGAATCAATGTTATGTTTTGAATTCCAGTTATTTAGCTCTTCTTCTTTCTTAAAAAGATATTCTTTTAAAACTTCGTATTTTTTAAACTCTTCCAACATATCCGGTGTGCAGAATTTAATACTGTCCATATCGAGGATGATGGATCTTTTAATTCTTCTTCCTCCTGACTCTTCCATCCCCCGCCAGTTTTGAAAAGAATCTGAAATAAGGCTGTAGGTTGGAATAGTGACAATGGTTTTATCCCAGTTTTGCACCTTTACCGTTGTGAGGTTTATCTCGAGCACTACTCCATCTGCACCAAACTTCGGCATGGATATCCAGTCTCCAATAGACAACATTCTATTGAAAATCAATTGCAACCCTCCCACAAAACCAAGGATTGGATCACGGAATATGAGCATCAATACAGCCGATAGAGTTCCAAGACTTATGAAAAGGGAACTAACATCTCTCTGAATGAGTGTGGCAAGGACAATGAGAAAACCGAATACATAGATGATGATCTTTACAACCTGTATGAGTCCCCTGATGGGATGGTCTTTAGCAAATTCATATCGATTGTAATAATCATTTATCGTAGACAAAATACTGTCTATAATTATTACAGAGAGTACTATGAAATAGACCTCAAGCCCTTTGAGAATGGAGGAAACTAAAAACGGATAATGTGCTAAGGTCTCATCCACCATGTAGTAGATGAGTACTGCCGGTGCTAAATACGAAAGCCGTCGAAAAAATTTGTACTTAATAAGCAGGTCATCAAACTGATTCTTGGATCGTTGAAATATGGGGATCAGTATTCTTCTTAATGCAAAAAGCACTGTTCGATACAATATCCATGCTGCGATTATTAAAACAATGAATAAAATGGAATCGCTGACAAAAGAAGCTGATTGTTCGCCAAGCCCACTGTTTTCAAGCTGTTGGGCAATCCAGGTTGAAAGTTTCAATGCTCTATCATTCATAATTAAAGCAAAATAATGAAGTACAAAAAAAGAGAATCCAAAAGGACTCTCTTTGAAAAACAACTAGCAATTATATACTATCCACATTTAGAATGTCCACATGATTTACAAACCAGACATCCTTCTTCGTAAACCAGAGACTCATCGCCACATTTAGAACAAATCTTGTCCACTGGAACAGATCCGTCCTCTATAAATTTTTTCAGCGATCTAACCACACCGTTTTTCCAGGTGTTTAAAGACTCATCTTTCAGATGAAGGTTACTAACCATATGCACTACAAAGGGCAATGGCATTCCATGTCGCAAAACACCAGAAATTAGCTTTGCATAGTTCCAGAACTCCTTATCAAATGCTCTTGAAAGACCTTCTATAGTGACCTTGTAGCCTTCTTTATCTTGATATCGAAAATCGTAACGTGTTTTTTCGTCTTCTTTGTTTTTTATGACCTGCCCATTTTCTACCCATTTCGGCAGGAAGAAAGAATCTTCTGCTTTTCCGGTAAAGATTTCATACGGACGATTTTTATAGATTCCAATTACAGCAATCCATTTCTCATCGTTATTCATAAAACGTACTACCTCAGCATCAAGAGTCTTTGGTCTTTTAGGCGCTTGAGTTTCGCCAAATTGTGATTCTTCGGGCTTCTTTTTGTCTTCTGATGAAACCAGAACTCCTGATCGGGAACCATCTCGGTATACCGTAATTCCTTTACAGCCGCTTTCCCATCCCGTTTGGTAAATTTTTCCAACGAGTTCTTCTGTGACTTCATTTGGTACGTTGACGGTTACACTTATGGAGTGGTCTACCCACTTCTGCACCTTTCCCTGAAGTTTCACTTTTTGAACCCAATCAACGTCATTGGCTGTTGCATGGTGATATGGAGAAGCTTCAATAAGCTTCTTCAACTCCTCATCAGAATACGTCTGGACCGTTTCAATATCATGGCCATTTGCAGACAACCAATCCTTGAATTTATGGTGGAATACCTGATACTCTTCCCAGGAATCTCCAACTTCGTCTATAAAGTCAATACGGACATTCTTATCATTGGGATTGACCTTTCTACGTCGTTTATAGGCTACCATGAACGCAGGTTCTAGTCCTGATGTGGTTTGAGTCATCATACTGGTTGTGCCGGTTGGAGCAATGGTAAGAAGTGCAATATTTCTACGTCCATATTCTTCCATTTCATTGTATAAGGCCGGATCGTGCTTTTTTATTCTTTGAACAAACGGATTCGTTCGTTCTCGCTCAGCATCATAAATAGGAAACGAGCCTCTGTCTTTCGCCATTTCTACTGAACTTCTGTAGGCACTTAATGCCAGATTTCGGTGTACTTTTTCTGAAAAGAAAATAGACTCATCGGAACCGTAGGTAATCCCTAAAGCCGCAAGCATATCTCCTTCTGCAGTAATTCCTACTCCGGTTCTTCTTCCCTGCTCTGCCTTTTCTCTAATATTTTTCCAAAGACGTAATTCGGTATACTTGATTTCTTCCTCTTCGGGGTCGTTTTCAATTTTCTCAATGATTCTATCGATTTTCTCTAACTCCAAATCGACGATGTCATCCATTATTCGCTGTGCTATTCCTGCGTGCTTTTTGAACTTTGGGAAATCAAACTCTGCTTTGCTGGTAAACGGATCTTTTACATATGAGAAAAGATTTATTGCAAGAAGACGGCAGCTATCATAGGGACAAAGTGGTATTTCGCCACAAGGATTGGTTGAAACCGTCTTAAAACCTAAATCAGCATAACGATCCGGAATGGACTCACGGGTTACTGTATCCCAGAATAGAATTCCTGGTTCTGCCGATTTCCATGCATTATGCACGATTTTCTCCCATAGCTTTCTTGCGTCAATCTTGTTTACATACTTTGGGTTATCTGATTCCAGGGGATACTGCTGTGTATAGGTTTCATTGTTTACAACGGCACGCATAAACTCATCATCGATACGAACGGAAACATTAGCACCTGTAACCTTAGTGCCGTCCATTTTTGCATCGATAAACCTCTCAGAATCAGGATGTTTGATGGAGATACTCAACATGAGTGCACCTCTACGACCGTCTTGAGCTACCTCTCTGGTGGAGTTGGAATATCGTTCCATAAAGGGAACTACACCTGTACTTGTTAAAGCACTGTTCATAACTGGACTACCTGTTGGACGAATATGCGACAGGTCATGACCGACTCCTCCTCTTCTTTTCATCAATTGCACCTGCTCCTGATCAATTTTCATCACACCACCGTATGAATCTGATTCTCCTTTGTTCCCGATAACGAAGCAATTTGAAAGTGATGCGATTTGATAATCGTTACCAATACCGGTCATTGGTCCTCCCTGCGGTACGATGTATTTAAAATCCTTTAGCAGATTGTAAACCTGCTCTTCAGACATTGGGTTGGGATATTTGGCCTCTATTCGTGCAATTTCTTTGGCTAATCTTTTGTGCATGTCATCTGGGGTCATTTCATAAATGTTACCCACAGAGTCTTTCATTGCATATTTATTAAGCCATACGTTAGCGGCTAGTTCATCACCCTTGAAGTATTCAGTAGATGCTTTTAGAATCTCATCATATTCATACGTTCTTTTCTGTTCTGTTATTTCCTCTTCAACCTTCGTTTTGGTCGCAGTATTTTTCAGGTCAATCTCCATAGTTCTCTTCTTCGTTTTTCTTTATCTCTTTATAAATCCAGTTTTTCCGGTAGTTCTGGCGAAAAAAATCGGGAGGTGAAAAGTATCCATTCATCTCCCTTTTGCCAACGGAAAATTATTCACATGACCCCCAATTTATTAACGCTCCTTTTCCCATTTTTTAACAAACAGCGTTTAATTTCCGCTATCCGATATACCAGTCAAGGATTACAATCAATTTTATCTTCGAAAAGAACCAAGATCAACTTTATTCGTTCAGCATTTCATGTCATATTATTACGGAACTTCTGCCTATTGGAATAACAGATATGAGGATCGTGCAACCGGTTGGGATATTGGTTATATATCCACTCCCATTCAGAACTTCTTTAAACAACAAACCGACAAAAACCTGCGGATTTTAGTTCCTGGTGCCGGAAACGGATGGGAAGTAGAAAGCCTTTATGACCAGGGTTTTCAAAATGTCCATTACCTGGATTTTTCGGCCTTGGCAGGACAGAACTTTAAGAGAAGGGTTCCTTACTTCCCTGGTAATCAGGTTTATATAGAAGATTTCTTTGAACATGAGGGATGCTACGATATCATTGTAGAACAAACATTCTTCAGTGCCATACCAATCAACAAGCGAGCCAGCTATGTTAATAAGATTCATCAGCTACTGGTACCGGAAGGCAGGCTTGTAGGATTATTATTTGGTATACCGATGTTTGGAGATCACCCTCCATTCGGAGGTAGCAAGGAAGATTACACCGAGCTGTTTGCAAATAAATTTGACCTTAAAGTTATGGAATGGGCATACAATTCCATCAAACCCCGCAGGAACAGTGAATTGTTTATTCATTTCATAAGGAAATAGATACTTTTGAGCCATGTCATCAATGGATATGGAGCGCACATTGGTCATGGATGCCGTGACGGTAGAAAGGAAAATCCAGAGGATAGCCCACGAAATATTTGAGAATAATTTCGAAGAGTCCTGCATCAATTTCATGGGGATAGAGAAACGAGGTTTTGCACTCGCTGAGCAAATTGCAACGCTCTATGAAGGAATTAGCGGTCAGGAGGTAAAAATCTGGTCTGTACCCATATTAAAGAGGAATCCCATGCAAAGTTTCCAAATTGAAGGTTTGCCGGATGGTGGCCTAAAAGACAAAGTCGTAGTACTGGTGGATGATGTTTTGAACTCTGGAAGAACGCTTATATATGCAGCAAAGCATATCTTGAATGAAGAGGTACGATGTCTTCAAACCGTTTGTCTTGTAGATCGAAAACACCGAAAATATCCCATAAGAGCTGACTATGTCGGTATGACTCTCGGAACAACACTACAGGAACACATTGCTGTGGAATTTGATGATGAAATCAAAGTTTACCTCGATTAAATAGCGATAGTTTCTCGATTAATTCCTTTTTCGCATTCATGGCATCGACCACTATTTGTGCCTTATTATAGAAAGGTTCTCTCTCCATCAGGTGATCGGATATGAATGTCTCCATATCGTTCTGTTCTTTTAAAAGTGGTCGTTCATTCTTCGAGGTTTTCAACCTGCTTAAAAGGAACTCTGGTGACGCCTTGAGGTAAACCGAAGTTCCATTATTGTTCATCCAATCCATATTGTTGTGGAAACAGGGGGTTCCTCCGCCAGTTGAAACGATCATGAGATCTCCAGCTTGCCTGCGCAATATCTCAGATTCCAAAATGCGAAAATATTCCTCCCCCTTTTCGTTGAATATCGTTGGAATCTGCATTCCCTCCCTCTCCTCGATAAGAGCGTCAAGATCTACAAATGAACAGTTCCACTGATTAGCCAGCCATTTGCCCACAGTCGTTTTTCCTGAGCCCATATATCCAATGATAAATAGGGTTTTCATCCTTCAAATTTAACTGCAAATAGACATTAATATGTTCAATGTAAAGGCACCTATTACTCAGGTTGCCAGACCAAAAAAGCTGACTATCTTTGCAGTCCTTTTTTAGAAAGGTTGATCTGATAGCTCAGTTGGTAGAGCATCTCCCTTTTAAGGAGAGGGTCCAGGGTTCGAGCCCCTGTCAGATCACGAAGGGATTCAAGCCATGCGGAAGCGTGGCTTTTTTATTGGAGCAAAGCGACAATAAAAGACCGGGGCGAGAAGTCTATCCTCGATGAGCAATCGCGAATCGGGAAGCCCCTGTCAGATCACGGTCTGTGTAAGATGCGTTGCTGACGTCAGGAAGCTATGCATTTTACACCTTGTTGCCCTCAGTGTTTTTTCTTCTTTTCTTCAATAATCCTGAATCAAAACTTCCGTCGGGATGCGCAACTGAGTATTTAGTTTTCTAATCATCTCCAAAGTAAGTTTGCGCTTTCTGTTCATTATTTCACTAACTCGGCTTTTAAAGCCAATCATTTCTACTAAGTCCTTTTGTTTCAATCCCATCTGTTCCATTCGAAAATTGATGGCAGAAATCGGGTCGGGCATTCCGACAGGGAAATTCTCATTTTCGTAGTTGTCGATTAAAATTGCCAAAATCTCCAGTTCGTCACCTTCTTTTGTTCCCCGCTTCGTATCAAAAATCACTTCGAGTCTCTCGAGTGCCTTTTTGTAATCTTTTTCGTTTCTAATTGGTGAAATGTCCATATCAAATTTCGTTTGCGTTAATCTTATCATATTCAGCGTGGGTTCCGATGAAACGTATCCAAGCGAGCTTATACTCAAAATTGAATTTTACAATTAGTCGATAGTCATTCCCTTTAATGTGGAACACAATTCGGTTGTCCTTTAGGATACTGGCGCTGGGATAATCGCTTCTGAGTTCGTTTATCGAACCCCAATTGGATTTTTCAGTCTCACGATACCATGCCTTTAATTGAAGTTCACTGTCTCCGTGTTTTTCCCAAAAATCCCTTAAGGTTCCACGAGAAAAAATTTTCACATTAGTTTCTATTACGCAAAGGTATATTAAAAGTTACCGTATCGGGAACTTTAGGCGATCTTCTTTCATTAAGGGTAGCGAAGGGATTCAAGCCATGCAGAAGCGTGCCTTTTTTATTGGAGCAAAGCGACAATAAAGACCGGGGCGAGAAGTCTATCCTAATAAGCACTCCAAATTCGGAAATCTAATCGGAACACAGCGTCATCTCAGGTATATTCTTGGACATTTCATATAATGTCATCCCAACTCTCATGCACAGTATCCGACTCCGGCATTAAAATTAGCCAATAAACTTGTATTTATTTGATTACCAGGTTATTGCATTTCACATGAGAAATAATGCATTTCGCATTTCTATTCCGGCTCCTCAGATATTTAGTGGTTTCAGGGTCGTGATACCCGGAATACGTTTGTCCTGTAAAAATTAATAACCAAATAAACAGAGCAATCATGTTACTTAACTCACAACTTAAAGGAATCGCACTCGCAGGAGTGCTACTAATGGGATCAACACTTACATCTTATGCTTCATCTCCAAAAGATAAAGACAAGAACAAGAGCACAACTACAACCATGAAAGTAGAAGTCATTGATCAGAATGGAATCGTAGTTTTATCGGACAGGGTAAATGACAATGACCCATCGTTAAACTTCAACATGGAACCGTTACCCGCCGGCTCTTACAATATCAAAGTAAGCCAGGGCTCAGAGGTAATCAATATAACCGAAGTGAAAAAGGGTCTGGCTCAAACGGGAATTTCCTATGCGGTATACGATAGCAACGGAATGATGGTATTAAGCAAAGATTCAAATTCTGACAGTTTCAATTTTGATCTTTCTGATTTGCCAAAGGGTGAATATGAAGTAGTAGTTTACAATCATGATCAGGTTACCAACAAACTACGTGTTCTGAATTAATTCCTGTCCTCATAGCATCATACTAACAGGAATTAGGAAAGCCTCGCAATGCGGGGCTTTCCTGTTCTACTACCTCACATTAACAAGCGTTGTAAGGCACTCCTTTCAGCTGAAAAGCAGATAAATGCATCTCACACTTCTCATTCTACAATTCAGATATAAATGGATTTCAGTTCTAGTCTTACCGAGGTACGTTTGATGTATAAATAAACACAATCAAAAAAAGTCATGAAAACCTTACAAAACCTCAAGAACCTAACCCTACTAACAGCAACTTTTGGTATTCTTTCTGTATCGCCAGTGATGGCAGAATCTACAGGAGGATCAACTTCCGGGTTGAACGTCGAAATCTTAAAATTGGAAGTAGTAGATAATGCAGGAAAAGTAGTTCAGTCTGATGTTATTTCCGAGGCCGATCCTCATCTTCAATACAATATGGTAACTCTTCCGGAAGGAACTTACACTATTTATGTAAAAATTGGAGATGAAGTTCTTTCAAAATCTACCGTCGAAAAAAAGATCCCGCACAACGTGGTAGAATTAAAAATCTATCAGTCGAATGGGAAGTTGGTCCAACAAAAAAAACTTAACAAGAATGACATGTCTTATTCATTAGACAATCTTCCAAAAGGAGAGTATGAAATACGCATTTTCAACAATGGTATTCTGGTAAACTCCGACATTGTGAAGAACTGATTTTTGATTCATGTTTATTTGTGACAAAGGACCCCGCCTCGGTGGGGTTTTTTTATGTCCAGTTTAAACTATTCCAACGGGGAATATCATAAATAATATAACCTTTCACCTACTTTAGCACCCATGTCAAGAGAGAGACTGTATGTTATCCTACAGCTAGGAGGATGGGCACTCTATGCCGCAATCAACTTGATCGTTTTCTCATTATCCGGGGGAGAAACAACCCTGAATATGAAAATCACCTTTTTCCTGATTTTCGTCATTGGGCTTATTGCCTCTCATCTATATCGCTCGATAATCATCAGGTTAGAATGGTATAATCTTAACATTACTGCTCTTATTCCCAGGGTACTTTTTGCTTCAGTTGGATTTGGAATTCTATTTGAGTTTACACTTAATATGGCTGCATTAGTCTTTACAACCAGCAGCTTTGACACCCGTATCGCACCACACCTTCAGAACATTCTTGTATGGTTTATACTTTTCGTCATCTGGTCTTTGTTTTACTTCACTTATCATTTTTTTGAACGATACCGAAATGAAGAAATTAAGAATCTTAAATGGCAGACTAAGGAAAAGGAAATAGAGCTCAACAAACTGAAATCTCAGCTCAATCCTCATTTCATATTTAATTCTATGAATTCCATTCGAGCGCTCATAGATGAAGACCCGAAAAAGGCCAAGAAATCAGTAACGCAACTGGCTAACATTCTCAGGAATAGCCTTATGCTCGGTACGAGAAAAACTGTTCCCTTTCAAGACGAAATGGACATTGTAAATGATTATATCCAGCTCGAAAAAACGAGATATGAGGAACGCTTGAGGTGCTCGAAAAAAGTAGAAGAAGAAGCCCATCGCTTTCAAGTACCTTCACTAATGATACAGACCTTGGTAGAAAACGGTATTAAGCACGGAATCTCAAAGCTACCCTCGGGTGGCGAATTAAAATTAAGTGCATTTGTACAAGGTGAAAAGCTTCATGTCCGCATTGAGAATCCCGGATTGCTGGATCTCGAGAAAAAACCTGAAACCGGCTTCGGATTAGTCAATACACGACAAAGACTAAATTTGTTGTACGGAGATCAGGCAGAATTTAGCATTCGTAGTTCCAATGATCAAACCGTAATTACCGAAATAGTATTACCATCAGAACCCATATAAACTATGATAACATCAATTATTGTTGACGATGAGCGACTGGCTCGACGCGAATTAAAACGGCTCCTTGAACCCCATACAGACGTTGATATTCTAGCTGAATGCAGCAATGCGGATGAGGCCAAAGAAATGATAGAAAAAATGAGACCGGACCTCCTCTTTCTGGACATTCAAATGCCGGGCAAAACAGGGTTTGACCTCATGGAAATGCTGGATTATACACCTGAAGTCATCTTTATTACGGCCTATGATGAATTTGCATTGAAAGCATTCAATGCCAATGCACTAGACTATATACTAAAGCCCATTGAAGAAGAACGATTGAAGAATGCGCTAAACCGGGTTTCCGAGAAAATTGACGACCGAAAAAACAGCGAAACGTATAAATCGCAACAGGAACAATTGGGCCAACATGACCAGGTTTTTGTCAAAGACGGGGATAAATGCTGGTTCGTCACACTAAAAGATGTTAGGCTCTTCGAGTCGGAAGGGAACTATGTAAGGGTATATTTTGAGAATAACAAGCCATTGATTCTCAAGTCTTTAAATAATTTAGATAAGAAACTTAGCGACAAGGATTTCTTTCGTGCCAACCGTAAACATATCATTAACCTGAAATGGGTAGACAAGATTGAAACCTGGTTCAACGGAGGTTTACTAGTTATTCTTAAAGATGGTAAGCGTATTGAGATATCCCGAAGGCAAGCAGTTAAACTTAAAGATCGTATGAGTCTTTAAACCAGAATCATCATTTGAATCATTTATATAAAGTCTGCGTAGAAGTGTATTGTTTTAAAAATACTAAAAGTAAGTTTTGGCTGTAAAATTATTTACGCGAGATGCCCTGGGCAATTGGATTATCATTAAGAGGTTGATGTATATCGTCATTGGAAGCATCGCTCAGTTTCGATTCAAGGGAATCAACAATACACGACTTTCCGGCACTGAAGTTATCCGTCAACTACCGAAAAAAAATGTCCTTTTCGTATCGAATCATCAAACTTACTTTTCAGAGGTAATCCTGATGATTCTCACCTTCTCGAGTGCATTGAACGGCTTTACCAAAAGGCTCGGACCGCTTTATCATTTGCTCAATGCAAATTACAGGGTATATTTTATTGCTGCTCAAGAAACGATGAAGGCTACTTTTTTATCGAAAGTTTTGAACTATGCCGGAGGCATCAAAGTGCAGCGTACGTGGAGATCAAACGGTGAAAGTGTTCAGCGCAAATTTAACCCAAGTGACGCCGGAAAAATTGGTGAAGCTCTGAAAGATGGATGGGTTATCACTTTTCCTCAGGGTACCACTACTCCATTTGCCCCTGGCCGAAAAGGAACAGCACATCTTATAAAAAAATACAAGCCCATTGTCGTACCTATAGTAATCGACGGATTTAGACGAGCATTTGACAAAAAAGGGGTTCTGTTGAAAAAGAAAGGGGTTGATCTTAAAATGACCATTAAGCCTCCAATGAATATTAACTATGACGATGACATTGAAGTCATTCTGGCACATGTAATGCATGCCATTGAACAAAGCGAGGAATACTACCCTGAAAAATTAAAAAACCCCGTACCTTGACGAAGCACGGGGTATTCCTGAATTACCCGAATGATTTTAAGAGAACGATTATCCTGTTTCTCATTCGTAAATTAAAGACGTAGAGCTTCGCCAAAGCGTTGCCTCTCTAAAAGAATTATTGCTTTTCAAGCTAGCCTTTATTTAGAATTTTCCTTTGTTCCGGACTTAATTTTTCCAAAAATCCACTCTTCTTGATAGGATAAGCATAAAAACTCCCCAATCCTTTCGCGATGAGCAAATCCCTCTCCGGGTTGCGGATTAATCCTTCAGCAATGATCAGTCTATTACCCGGTTTCAATACTTTTCCTTCTGCCAAAAGACTATCACCAGGCTCCGCTGGAGCCAGATAGTTTATTTTGAACTCCACTGTAGAAACGAGTTTGTTCTCCTGACATGTTAGTGACAAAGCAGCTACACCGAGCACTGCATCCATTAATGCTGCTAACACACCTCCGTGAATGGCTATGGGAGTGGCGAGATGCCCGGGCAACACTTTCATCTGGTATTCAATACTGCCCGGCTCGAGCACCTTCAATTTCAGATTATTGGAAATCCCAAATTGATTGATAGAATTGTACAACTGAAGAATGGGGTGCATAGCTTGTAAAAAAGATAAACTGATAATTCGTTAATACTATATCTATGAATTGGACATCGCTGTCTGCAAGGCAAAAGAACAAACTTCTCCAACATCTCCAATCTTACATTCGTGACGAAAGACTGGACCGTCTAACACAAGTACTCAGCAATCGAACACGCCATCTAACAATCGTACTTGAAGATATTTACCAGGAGCGCAATGCCGGTGCCATAATACGAACGGCAGATTGCTTTGGAATTCAGGATGTGCACATTATTGAGAACAAATACATTTCCAAGGTAACTCATACCATTGCCCAAGGATCTGAAAAATGGCTAACGACACATGTGCATCATCCTGATGACGCGGACGTTAAAACGGTTACTTCTAATCTAAGAGATAAGGGCTATCTCATCTGTGTGGCCACACCTGAAGCTGAAACAGAGCTTTCAGATATTGATACCAGCCCAAAGCTGGCTCTCGTACTTGGCTCTGAAAAAGAAGGTGTTACTGCAGCTTTAAAAGATGAAGCAGACATTCAATTTAGAATACCGATTTACGGCTTTTCAGAGAGCTATAATGTATCTGTAGCTGCGGCGCTTATGCTGCAAGAGCTTAGAACTAAAATGGTTTCTTCCAGCGTTGAATGGTCATTATCAGAAGAGGAGAAACTCGAACTTATGATCGATTGGTGCATCAAATCAATGGTCAGCGGAGAAGAAATTACCCAATGGTTTTTGGTCAATAAGCTGAATTAGAAGTTCCCAATCTGGTAATCCGATTTTTTGGGGTACTTCACTTCGAATGCAAATTTCACAGTCTTTTCTTCGCCGGGTTCCAAATCCATCTTCCAGGTGAGAACTCCAGTCTGATCATTAACAACAGCACCTTCACTTTCAAGCAGCTTAACAGATACATCTTTATGACTAGACAATGGATATTGATCTTTTACAGTTACTCCTACTTTTTTCCTGTTGGTGTTCTTCACTTTTATCTCGTAAGTACGAGTTGATTTAATGGAACTTCCTATGGTATTGTTTCCGCTTAAATCCTTGATCTTTTCACGTTTGATGGTAATATGATTGTCTCTACCTAATGGAAGTTCAAGGGTATCCACAGTTTGTCCTGCATCAATGTAAGCCTGCCCTACATAAGTGTTATTGAAAAAAAGGTTGGCATTCCCAGAGATAAAATCATATGCTTCCCAATCGGATAAACTGGCCACGAGGAAAGCATCTTTGTCGAGCTTCGGAATTGCCGTATAGCTTAGTTCTGTGCTCATTTTGACTTCTTTTAGAGCAGCCTTATGCGGTTTTCCGTCGCTGGGCACATCAAAGAGCCTTTCGAGGGTGAACTCTGTATTCAGCATATTCTCACTAAAAGAGGCCATACTTACGTTTGCTTCTTTATTGAATAGACTCATATCATCTTCCATCACGTCAGGTGCGGGCTCTTCATATTCCATATCCATGCTAATAACCTGTTCCGATGCTACCGGATATGCCTTGTACATTTCGTATTGTTTTGGCCCCCAGTTCAACCACCACGGGTACAATACCGGGACATTACTGTTCATCTGCGGTTGAGAAGTAGACAGAGTAATACTGGCTCTTTTCCAATCTGAACCGGTGTTTTGAACAATGTTGGCAAAGTATTTAACGTTGAGCTCGCCTTTATCAGAAGCAAAGACATCAAAATGCGGCGTCCAGGAAGCCATCCTGACAAAAAAATCAAGTTGCATGGTGATGTTTCCCCCGCTTCGGGCATCCACTTCAACCAATATTTTTCCTTTTCTCGTATTCTGCCATGAGGTTTGGTTGTTTAATTCAGCCTGAATTCTTTGGATATTCTTCTCTGTTTCCTGAAGGTCACGTTTCGTATCAATTTCAAGGTCAGTTAGCTTTGCAAGATGCTCCCGGAAATAGCCTGCCATCGCCTTTAATTCCTCTACTTTGACAGCTTCTTCATCATTGGTCAACTGCTTATTGGCTAAAACAAGTTCCCTTTCAGATTTCAGGTTCCCCTGACGTCCGATCAGTCTTTGTTTCTCTTCGTGAAACTGTCTAAGGCTATCGCGCAGCGCCTGTATACGCTCTGGCTCATTTACTTCATACGGGTAGTAATTCTCGTAGCTGACCGAAAGTATGGTGTAATCACCATTTCCTCCAACCCTGATACTTTGTTGATCAATGTGCGATGAAAGCTCATCAAATGCCAATGTTTGTCTTCCCTGGCTAATGTAGGCCTTAGCTTCACGATTCACCTGAGCACCAGATGGATAGACCGTGACTTTTTTGATCTGCGAATAAATGGGCTTCAGATTCTGTGCCGTAAGATCAATTGAAAGCAGAGCGAACAACAAAGAGAAGGTGATGATGAATTGTTGATTTTTCCTCATGGAAATGGAATTTAGAGGGTGCAAAATTAGTTAATTTGAGCCCAAAATTTCTATGTCAGAAAAGCCTCTGATTCTTGTAACTAACGACGATGGTGTGACCGCTCCCGGTATTAATGCCCTTACGGAAGTGGCGTGTGATTTTGGTAAAGTTGTGGTGGTTGCGCCCGATAAACCCCAATCCGGTATGGGGCATGCTATCACCATTAATTCAACCTTGCGGGTGTTTAAATTGCATGAAGAAAATTGTGCAATGCGATACAGCACCAGCGGCACTCCGGTGGATTGCGTAAAACTGGCCGTCAACGAGGTTTTGGAAAGAAAACCGGATTTGATTTTATCAGGAATCAATCACGGGTCTAATGCCTCCATCAATGTCATCTATTCCGGAACCATGTCCGCTGCCATTGAAGGGTCGATGGAAGGAATTCCGTCTATAGGTTTTTCGCTCATGAATCACTCCATTGATGCGAACTTCAAGGCCAGTAAGGTCTATGCCCGAAAGGTGATTGAAAAAGTATTGAAGTTTGGTCTGGAACCGGGTGTTTGCCTCAATGTAAATATTCCAAATTTGCCCGTGGCTGAAATTAAAGGAATGAAAGTCTGCAATCAGGCCAATGCGAATTGGGTAGAAGAGTTTGATGCCAGAACAGACCCCAGTGGAGAAAAATACTTTTGGATGACCGGGAAATTTGTAAATCACGACAAACGTGAAGATACCGACATCAAGGCACTAAAAGCCGGCTATGTTTCCGTAGTTCCGGTTCAATATGACCTCACTGCCCATGAATCCGTAAAGAAGTTACGTGCCCAGTTTTAAGCTGATTCATAAAGACAAACATTACATTGGGGTGCTCATTGGAATAATAGTACCCGTAATCTTGTATGTCATGATCTACCTCGTGCTTGACCTGTCAGGAATAACCATGGGGTTAGGAACCGCTTTGAGCGAAAAAGTACAAATCATGTTGGTAGCGGTCAACGCAATACTAATGAGACAGTTCCTGGTTAAACGAAATCAGGAAAGAACAGGAAGGGGAATTCTACTCATAACTTTCGCAATGGTAATAGCTCACTTGATATATTATTATACCTAATTTATTGATATTGAAAAGGTTATACATAATATCTGGAGAGGCATCTGGCGATTTACACGGCTCAAATCTCATCAAAGCAATTCGCAAAAAGAATCCTGATATTGAGATTAGGTGTTGGGGAGGTGATCTTATGGCGGAAGCCGGAGCTAAGGTGGTAAAACACTATCGTGATTTAGCTTTTATGGGGTTTGTTGAGGTTCTTCTGAACTTAGGTACCATAGTGCGGAATCTAAGATTCTGTAAAGAAGATATCAAAGCCTTTAATCCAGATGCCATTATTTTTATCGATTATCCGGGATTCAATCTTAGGATAGCGAAATGGGCAAGAGAAGAAAGGTATAGAACCCTATATTACATCTCTCCGCAGATATGGGCCTGGAAGCAATCCAGAGTAAATGCGATCAAACGGGATGTTGACCGGATGTTCGTGATTCTACCCTTTGAAAAAGACTTTTACAACAAATTCAATTACGAGGTGGAGTTTGTCGGGCACCCGCTCATAGACGCCATTGACCAATTCAAAGCGAAAGCCCTACCAAAAGAAGAATTTAAAAAGAAGAACGACCTTGACGAACGACCTATAATTGCAGTTCTGCCGGGCAGCCGAAAACAAGAAATATCTCGGATGCTATCTGTAATGCTAAAAATGATTCCAAAATTTCCGGACTATCAGTTTGTTATTGCTGCAGCTCCGGGCATGTCAAACGAGATGTACCATCAATACAGTTCCAATGTATCTACCGTAAGGAACGACACTTACAATCTGCTTAACCATGCGCATGCCGCAATGGTTACTTCAGGAACAGCCACACTCGAAACAGGTCTTTTCGGAGTGCCCGAAATAGTCTGTTATAAGGGTGGGTATTTCTCATATCTCATTGCTCGTCAGTTAATTAAGGTTAAGTTCATTTCCCTTGTAAACTTGATAATGGACCGGGAAATAGTACGCGAGCTCATCCAAAAAGAAATGAATGAAAGCAATCTCCAACTAGAGTTGAATAAAATTCTCAAAGATGGCGACTACAGAAAAACAATGATAGAGAACCTGGATCTACTTCGCAGGAAGCTTGGTGGCCGCGGCGCCTCTGAAAAGGCGGCTGAGCTAATGTTGAAAAAATAAGCCAGAAATAGAATACAACCTCTCAATAGCCCATTAAATTTGGCTCCTCTCGCAATGAAGAATCTGGTTTTTTTTGTTCTCTTAGTTTGTCTTTCTGTTGAGGGCTTATCGTTAAGCTTCCAGCCCGCACGCATTCAAGTGGGATTATTCTGGAACAATAAGCCGGAATCGGTGATTTTAACAGTTCGGGAAGGTAAATACGAAATCTTTGGAGACGGAAAGAAAATCATCGACCTGGAGAACAACGTCATGGTGCAGATCTCTGCTCAGGATGATAAGCTGTATCTAAAAACTTTGTCACAACCTTTGGGTTCATTTACCAAAGTAGATGTTCGCGAAAGCCATACGCACTCGGCCGTCAACATTAAAGCTAACAAACCCAAAAAGCCCAATCGCGTTTACGAAGACGATTTTCACATGGCCAATAAGGACGGAAAACTGGGAATCATTAACAGTGTTGGTATGGACAACTATTTAGCCGGAGTAGTACAATCTGAAGCTGGAAAAGGACACACGGTCGAGTTCTACAAAGTTCAATCTATCATATGCCGCACCTATGCCCTCAAGCACTATCGCAAATACAAGGAAGAAGGATTTAATTTGAGTGATGCAGTAGACTCACAGGTTTATATAAACCGATGTGAAAACGACACCATACGGCAGGCTGTGGAGCTCACTCGGGATATTGTTATCGTCGATTCTGAAATCAATCTGATTTCAGCAGTTTTCCATAGCAATTCAGGGGGTCACACCAAAGATTCAGAAGAGGTTTGGTCTAAACGAATGCCGTACCTGCGAGGAAAAAGTGATCCGGCCAGCGTTAATCAGCCACACTATCGCTGGAGTGTATACTACAACACCCAAACCTGGTTGGAATACTTCGCACAAAATTCCAGGGCAGATCCTAATGACCCGGAAATAAAAGAGCTACTGCTGAAATATTGCTCCAACCCAAAGCGGAAATACATGATGCGAAAGGATAGCCTGAAGATGAGTACTGTTAGAAAAGACTTTCGCTTGAAGAGCACTAACTTTTGTGTTAAGCATAAAGGAGACACCGTTGAGATTCAAGGCAAAGGGTTCGGACACGGTGTTGGCCTTTCACAGGAAGGTGCCATGGCCATGGCAGAAAGAGGCAAGAAATTCAACGAAATTCTTCACTTCTATTACAAAGACGTGCATCTGATCAAATTATCCGTCATGGATTTTTTCAAGGATTAGTACTCTGAAAACAATCAATTTCCTATTTTTTCTCCATGCGACGCCTTTTGGCATACCCCATGGTACTTTCTGTTGTTCCGCTGTCACTTGGAATAATGGCTGCCCTGAGCTTTGGCTTAGTTATAGAGAATAGTCAGTCTTGGACCATTGGCCTAATAGCATCGCTCCTCATTATTCTGGTGTTCTTCAATAGATGGTATTCAACTACATCCTTTAAAGCTATTCTTCAATTAGTACTTGTTTTTATATTGTTTGCCTCCATTGGGTTCTATAATGGAAATTCATTAAAAAAGGGGAAACCACTGGTCAGCATGAAACCCAATATCAGAATGGGTCGGGTGATCACGAAACCGAAAAATATAGGTCCTCGCACCCTATTGACTTTGGAAATATTGGACAGTAATGGCCAACATATGAATATTCAACTGTGGCTGGATACCTCACGAAATGACATTAGCGTAGGTGACCAATTGATTTCAAGTTACGCGTTAACACCAACTAAAAAGCCTAAAAACCCCTACAGCTTAGATTTCAGTTCAATTTTAGAACGACGAGGAATCTTTTATCAGGGATACGTCCCTGGTAGAGACAGTATTCTTGTTATATCATCGAATAAATGGTCCATCCTCAAGTGGGCCCAATCGGTTCAGGATAGACTCCTAAATGTCTTTAAAGAGGCAGGCTTTAAAGACGAAAACCTCGCCCTGGTTTCCGCACTGACCTTGGGCTATAAATCCGACATGCAGACTGACCAAAAAGAGGCCTTCAGCAAAGCAGGAGTTATACATGTGCTTGCGGTAAGCGGGCTGCATGTTGGTATCGTTCTCCTTTTGCTTCGTCTTACCTTTTTCTGGATGAATAAAAGCAAAGGATTGAGAACTTTGCGTTCTGTTCTGATTCTACTTGGAATTTGGGTTTTTGCCTTTATCACAGGCCTGTCTCCCTCAGTTACCCGAGCCTCGATGATGTTTTCTCTTTTCGTTCCATTCAATTCGGCAAAATACCGCGGAAACTCATATAATACTCTGGCTACCAGTGCTTTTATACTCCTGATGATTCAACCAAATCTGGTATTAAACCTGGGGTTTCAACTCTCCTATGCAGCAGTTCTCGGAATACTAATATTCTACAACCCAATCTACAAGATGCTATCATCCAGGTTCTATGCAATACGAAAAATCTGGAGCTTAACCGCCGTTTCTATTGCAGCTCAAATAGGAACCTTACCCCTGATACTCTATTATTTCGATCAAATTCCTACATACGGCTTGTTAGCCAATCTGGCGATAGTCCCACTGGTATTTCCATTTATCATGCTGGGAGGGCTCTACCTCCTATTTCATGCTGTACCCTTCGTTGGAGATGGAATAGCCTGGTGTCTCAATTTATTGGCAGATGTTATGAATTTTCTGGCGGTGAACATCAGCAATTGGCCCGGCTCTACAGTTTCTAATTTTGCTTTTAGTTGGCTCGATGCCATGATGTTAACCACCATACTTGCTGGGATTGCATTTATCCTTGCAGCGCGCAAAAAGTACCGCCCACTACTGATTACTGCGATCCTTATTACGCTCTTCTCCACTTTGAGAATGACTGAAGCCATTTATCAGTTCCATGAAAAATCTGTGGGTATCATTGCCCATTCGCATGAAGAGAGTTTTATATTCAGCAAGGGCACATCGGTCTTCTTAATCGGTGACAGCCTGAGCCTAAAAGATTCGGGTATCCTTGCTCAGAACTTCAGGCATGTGCACTTAGTAAAAGATTCCAGTGAAGAATATCCTGATTTCATCGAGTGGGATGGTGTTAAAATATTAGTCCTCGGTGATGAGTATCAGGAAGGTCAGATTAGCCTGACTCATCCGGATATTCTAATCTTAAGGAGTGTTTTGAATTCAAATTCTACCGCGGCTTTTGAAAATCTCAACCATACCAAAATCTTCATTTCATCTTCCATACCCTGGTATACAGCTAAAAAAATAGAAAATGATCTTCGCGAACGACAATTGCCTTTTCACAATCTAAAAACAAACGGTGGAGTGATTTGGAATTACTGACCAAAAACTTCGGAAAAACGGAAAGTCTGATCCAGGCGCACTCCTTTTTCGGTGTGTGTAACGGTACCGAGTTCAGAAATAGGATCGTGTTCAAAAAAGAGGTAGTAGTTGTTGTCTGCAGCTTCCTGCAAAAAAGCGCTTTTCTCTTTCATGGTAATCAGCGGTCGAATATCGTAGGCCATTACATACGGAAGAGGAATGTGTCCTGCAGATGGCAGCAGATCAGCCATGAATACAATGGTTTTACCCTGATACTTAATGACAGGCAGCATTTGTGCTTCCGTATGTCCATCAACGATGATAACGTCAAATCCAAGTTCCGGAGCACCCGTTCTTCCATCAACACCTTTAGTTAACAACTTGAGCTGGCCACTTTCTTCTATTGGATTAATATTTTCTTTTAAGAAAGATGCTTTCTCTCTAGGGTTAGGATCGGTTGCCCATTTCCAATGTTCCCTATTACTCCAGAAATGCGCATTTGCAAACGCAGGCTCATACCCGGTTCTATCCTTGTTGTGCTGAATGGCTCCACCGCAATGATCAAAATGAAGATGCGTCAGAAAAACATCAGTAATATCATCTCGTGAAAAACCCAACTTCTTAAGATTGCCGTCTAAAGAATCATTGCCGTGCAGATAGTAGAATCCGAAAAACTTATCACTTTGTTTATTTCCAAGACCGGTATCGACCAATATTAACTTATCTCCATCCTCTATGAGCATGGACCTTAGCGCCCAGGAGCACATGTTATTCTCGTCCGGTGGGTTTAACCTTTTCCATAAACTTTGTGGAACGACTCCATACATTGCACCTCCATCGAGTTTGAAGTGCCCCGTGTTTACTGGGTATATCTTCATATATCAATTTTGACTTGCACGAGTAAAACGGAGACGTCCTTCTTTTAATGCATGGTATTTTTTACCAAGATGTACCAGCATATTTCTGAATGTTTGAACAGCTTCTAGGGTTTCAGGAAAGACTTCTTCCTTCTTCAACTTGAGTGTCATTACTCCGTAGATTCCGGTGAAAGCTAATTCAATAGGGTTCTCAGATGCCCTGGCCGCTTTCTTGCTCAATTCGACAATATGCACGTGAGCTATGCGGTACAGATTCTGGTATTCTTCATCCTGATAGACATGCATCAGCTGCTTATGCAGATAGGAAAGCTCCCCTAAAACTTCAATAACATCGGATAAGTGACCGCGCTGCTCAATGTTTTCTTGTTCCATTTGATTAGCCAGCAATGTATACCATTGAAGGAGCTCAGATTTCTCTGCTTCATCCAGGCCGCTTGGCTCTATGATAGAATCCTTTATCAGGTCTAAATTCAACTGACATGAACGAATAACATCCTCTGTATGAAACATGTAGAGGACATATTCCACGATGTTTCGGCTTTTCTTAACCTCAGCTTCCAGCATTGGTTTCCTCGGGTTTATTCTGTTCCTGGTCGTATCTAAGATTCAACTCATCGACCACCTCACGGGTAATATCAAGTTCGTCCCGGTACCAGCGCAATAAGCCCATTTCTCCATCACTGATAACCATGTCATATGATTTGTCGGAACAATATTCCTTAAGAAAGCCACTTACCTTTTCGTTGAGTTGCTTGGTGTAGGAAGATTCCATGTCCATCAGCTGTCCGGCATATTGCTCCTGCAGCATTTGAAGCTTTTGTTCTTCTTCTAAAAGTTTTCTTTGACGTACCTGACCTTCGAATTGAGAAAGAGTCGGTGCATCTTTCTGAAGTTGGTCGGCATCAGCAAGCAACTTTTCCTGCTTATTGCGAAGAATATTATCGTACCTGATTCTTTCGGTATTCAACTTATCTCTGAACTTCACTGCCAGTTTGTAATTCTCCATCACGGAGTCAGAGTTCAAGACAGCAACAACAGGAAGGCTTGCTCTTTCGACTTCATTTATTTCAGGTTTATTGGCTTCTGATTGTGCTGAAGTTGTTTGGTTTTCCGGTTCATTGCATGATGCTAATATAAAAGCACCTATGAGTAAAACAAGGTATCTCATTCGATAAATTTTGAGCAAATTAAAACGAAAACTTCCAGCATCACGGGGTCTTCCTTCAGCTTCTTTCGAAGTGTTAGAAAATGGAATGCTAGAGGAAGTAAAATTACTCTCCAACCACTTCAAACTGAATGGTCTCGACCACTTCTTTATGAAACTTTACCTCAGCTTCATATTTACCCACAGAACGAATGGGCTCTTCTTTGATTTTGATATCCTTCCGATCTACCTCTACTCCTAAGGCTGAAATGGCCTCGGCAAGTTGAATGGTGTTTACCGAGCCGAAAATTTTTCCGCCCTCACCAACTTTTGCGCCAATTTTAATCGCCATTTCAGTTAATTTGGTAGCAAGGCTTCTCGCTTCCTCTAATATCTGAGCTTCTTTATGTGCTCTTTGCCGCTGATTTTCAGCATACATCTTCTTCATTGAAGGGGTTGCCATGATAGCAAAACCTTGAGGAATCAGGTAATTTCTTCCATATCCATCTTTCACAACGACGAGTTCATTTTTCTCGCCCAACCCTTCAATGTCCTTCTTGAGTATAACTTCCATTTCCCTTATTTAAGCATATCTGCCACATATGGCATTAAAGCGAGATGACGTGCACGCTTAACGGCTGTCGATAATTTTCTCTGGTATTTAACTGAAGTTCCAGTCACTCTTCTGGGAAGAATTTTGCCCTGTTCGTTCACAAAACGCAGGAGAAACTTTGGGTCTTTATAATCAATGTAAGTAATGCCCATTTTTCGGAATCGGCAGTACTTTTCCTTCTTTACCTCTATGGTAATCGGGGTTAGATATCTTACGTCTGAATTGCTTGCCATGTCTAATTTTCTTGAGTAGTTTCTTCTTGTTTTTTCTCTTTCTTCTTGTTGCGCTGTTTTTCAGCAAATGCAACATGATGCTTATCCATTTTAACAGAAAGAAAGCGAATAATACGCTCATCCCTTTTGAACTGGATTTCCAGCTTCGCTATCAGTTCACCCGGAGCCGCATACTCAAATAAATGATAAAATCCGGTAGACTTTTTTTGAATGGGATAGGCCAGTTTTCTCAACCCCCAGTTCTCCTGGTGGATGATTTTGGCACCGTTGTCTTTGAGAAACTTCTCAAACTTCTTTACTGCTTCCTTTACCTGATCATCAGATAAAACGGGAGTTAAAATGAAAACAGTTTCGTATCGGTTTGACATAAATAATGATTTTAACCCTGAAAAATGGGTCGGCAAAAATAAACAAATTATTAGAAGTCAAGACGTTTACAGAAGAATAATGAATTAACAGAAAATCGACTTATCAACATAGCTCCTTGCAACTCATGAAACGTTTGTTAACTTTCTTACTTTCGATTTCGCCTTATGGAAAATTATATCGTTTCCGCTCGAAAGTATAGGCCCACAGAATGGGGTGATGTAATCGGCCAAAAAGCCATTACCGCTACGCTTCAGAATGCTATTAGTAATAATCACCTGGCACAGGCATTTTTATTTACCGGTCCAAGGGGAGTCGGAAAAACAACCACCGCCCGGATACTTGCAAAAAAAATTAATGAAGCCGATGGCGATCTTGACCATGACTTTGCTTTTAATATTTTCGAGCTGGACGCGGCATCAAACAATGGCGTGGATGACATCCGTCAACTGATTGATCAGGTTCGGGTACCTCCTCAGGTGGGCAAGTATAAGGTTTACATTATCGATGAGGTACACATGTTGTCCAAATCAGCGTTCAATGCGTTTTTAAAAACGCTTGAGGAGCCTCCACCTCATGCTATTTTCATACTGGCAACTACTGAAAAACACAAGGTTATTCCAACTGTTTTATCAAGATGTCAGGTATTTGATTTTCAAAGGATTAGTATCCGGGACATGGTGGACAGACTCAAGTTTGTTGCTAAAGAAGAGAGCATTCAAGCGGACGAAACTGCATTACACATTATCGCCCAAAAGGCAGAAGGTGGAATGAGAGATGCACTATCGATGTTTGACCAAATTGCCAGCTTTTCAGGAAACAATGTTTCTTATGAAGCAGTTATCTCACAGCTCAATATTCTGGACTACGAATATTACTTCGAAGCAGCAGAGCTGATTGTAAATCGAGATATCCCCGGACTCTTATTATTACTTCATCAGGTACTGGAAAATGGTTTTGACGGACACCTATTTATTAACGGTCTAGCAAGTCATTTTCGGAATATAATGGTAGCACGAGACCCTCAAACTCTTGAGTTGTTAGAAGTAAGTGACAATCAAAAAAGCCGCTACGAGGGTCAATCAAATAAATACACAAATGATGTACTTGTAGACAGCCTGGAATTGATCTCTGATTGTGACTATCGATATCCAACTGCCAAGAATCAGCGGCTTTTGCTCGAGATATGCCTCATCCAACTGGCCAATATTTGGTCAGGGGGTAAAAAAAAAAGCTAAGGCAGCTTGAAGATTTTGACCTAGTTGCAGTAAATCCTGAAGAGGTTATCCCTGAAGTCAAGAACTTAGAAAAAAAGTCATCTTCCACGGATGGTTCGACCAAAAAGAGCCCTCAACCCGATTTGACCCCAAAGGTCAAGCCATTAGTTGCGGAAAAGCCAATGTCATATAAACCACGGTCGGTGGGTAGTACTCTTCGAATTAAAAAGAGCTCCAGAGATTCAAAAGAAAAAGTTACTGAGGAAAATACCCTCCAACGAGATAACCCTTTTACCGAAAAAGAGTTGATTAAACTTTGGAAAGAGTTTGCCAAAAAAACTGCCCGGCAATACGGTGGATTTACCTTTAGTATTCTTACGAAGTATCAACCCGAAGTACAGGACGGAAACCGCATTTTGCTGGTTTTGGACAATCCAACTACTCAGTTAGAATTCGACAAAGTCAAACAAGATCTGTTGCTGTTTCTTAGAAATGCTTTAAGGAATGACCTCATAGAAATCTCAACAGAAATTAGCGAGAAGAAAGTGGTCAAAAAGCTCTATACAAACAAGGAGAAGTTTCAGCATTTAATGAAGAAGAATCCCGAACTGGCTGAGTGGGTTAAAAAATTTGATTTGGAAATCGATATCTAATCGCGCTCAAATATTTGGGTATTATATTTCTCGGGATAACGCGGCCGGACTCTTTTATAATACTCTTCCAAAAAGAGAAAGTCTTTTTCAATGTCGCCTGTAGGTTTAAAAACATCACCAACAGTTACTTTCTTGTCCGCATAGTCTGCATAGGCAAGAACAATAGGCAGGTCAAGGGCAAGAGCAATTCTATAAAACCCGGTTTTCCATTTTTTTACTGCACTTCTTGTTCCTTCCGGAGTGAAAAGGACAGTGAACTCATCGCGTTCCTCCAGCATCTTTTTCAGACTTTCAACAAACTCAGTATTGTTAACAGAGCGATCTACTGGAATTCCACCGGTGGCACGAAGGATAGGTCCTGTAAGAGTATTAAAGGCCTCCTTCTTGATCAAATATTTACCTTTAATTCCAGCAACCCACATGCTCGGTAATGACAGAAAAAAATCCATATTGGAAGTATGTGGAACAGCAATAAGTACATACTTTTTCAAATCTTTTGGAACATGACTATCAATGCTCCAACCTAAAACTTTGAATATTATCCTTCCTATCAGGGCTTTCATTCAGAAAAAAAATTTTCATCAAACTGTACAAGATATACTTTTCGAGTGGCACGCGTAACTGCGGTATAGAGCCATCTGATAAAAGCTTCATCAACCGTCTTATCCATGAGGTATTCATAATCTACAAAAACCACAGGCCACTGCCCACCCTGAGCTTTGTGGCAAGTGATGGCATAGGCATACTTTATCTGAAGGGCCTGATAAAAATCATTCGATGAAAGCTCCTTTTTCAATTCTGTTTTCGTCACGGGCTGTTCCATTTCTTCCCTGACTGCTTCTTCAACTTTCTTTACTTGCTCATATTCCATTGCCGGTTTATCGGTATACAAAGTGTTCAGCCAGAGTTGCACTGTAAATTCTTTGCCTTCACTTAAATTCTCCACATCTGCTTCCAAATAGCTTTGACCATAAAGCTTTTCGTGACGCAAAGGTTGAATTAACCTGATCATCTCACCATTTGCAATAAAAGAATGTCTTCCGGACTCTTTTGGCCAGTAGTAGTTGTTTTTTACCACCATTAGAATGTCATCACGTTCTATTTCCTCTTCACGATACATAATCCGCTGACGGATATATTGATTGTAACGCATCGCCATTTTGTTAGAGCGCGTGATGATCATAACATTCTCCACATCATTTTGAGCATACTCATCTTCAATCAGCTCAATGACATCATTTCTCTGCACGCGCTGAACATCTGGAAACTCACGCAAATTAATTTGATAGTTTCCATTCATGTCAGGGGTTGAGCTTCGCAACGAAGTGGCCATCTTAAGTATTCCTGAGTCCTGTTTTTGGCGAATCACCTCCTGAATCAGTGATGATTGTGTCATCAAACCTGCAAAATCTTCCAGATACTCCTCATCCAATGCAGGGGATAAATCCATTCCTACGGGAGGTAGTTGAGCGGGATCACCACAAAGGACAAGTTTATTACCTCGGTTGGAATGTACGTATTTGATGAGGTCATTCAACAAGTTGTTCCCGGTATACCCACCCTGTATTAATGATGCTTCATCAACCAGGTAAATGACCCCTTCGTGAGGGTTTTTATTGAGTCGGAAAGATAATTTTCCACCCGAGATCACAGAGCGATAAATGTGGTGATGAATAGTGGCCGCATGTATTCCCGATGCTTCTTTGAAAACCTTTGCAGCACGACCTGTAGGCGCAAGTAATATGGCCCTCTTGCGGTTTTGAACAGCAATTATGGACATAATGCTTGTTTTGCCGGTTCCGGCATATCCCCTAATTACAAAAACACCATTAGGCTCAATATCCTTAAGATACTGCTCCAGTTTCGAGAGTGCTTTCTCCTGATTGTTGGTAAGCTGAAAAGTTTTCAATGAATTCAGAAAGGCGGCAAATTATGTATTTATCTATTAATCCTAATTTGACACTTGTGTTCTAACATAAATACATAAAAAATATAGATTTGTGCCACCTGTTCAAAACTGAATTTATACGCTTTACAATATGAAAGACCTGATATCTAAGTTCGCGCCGGCAGCTTTCGTTACTTTGCTGGGAATCATAGTGCTGGTTTGGGGCTCCGTGGGAGAACAAAACGCACAATTTATGCTTGGAGGAGCAGCCATCGTTCTCGCAGGACTTATTGTCCTCTTAAATGCCCTGGGAGTAATCAGTAACACGCTAAGTTATGCAGCTTCCGGATTTATGTTTGTTATCGCCATCTATCTGGGATATAACAACTACGTTTCGATTGAAGAACCCATCCGATTCATGCAGGAAAAAAACAAACGGTACTCGGCTGTTATCCAAAGTCTTAAAGACATCAGGGAAATACAGGTGGCCTTCAAGAAAGAAAATGGCAAATACATAGCAGATTTTGATACATTGCTAAACTTTGCACAGAATGATTCGGTGACCATTGTAAAGATGTTCGGGAACGTACCTGACACACTCACGGAATTCGAAGCGCTCGAATTGGGAATCATCACCAGAGATACTTCCAGAGTTCCCGCTTACGGTCAAATATTCAACCCCGAGTATATGGAAACCAGAGATCCACGATGGAAATTGGAAGTGAGCAATCTTCGATATGTTCCTTTCACAGATAAAAAAGAGTTTGAAATGGCTACAGGAACCGTAGAAAGAGGAAGTGGCATTAAAGTTCAGGTATTTCAGGTGGTGGATTCGGCACCTTTCGACCCGGAAGATGTCATGCAAGTCGGTTCATTGGTTGACCCGACCACTGCTGGTAACTGGAAGGAAGAAAAATAAATACACTTGACGTTAAAAAAGGAAATTATCCTTGACAATACGGATAGCAGCTTCTCTACTGAAGCTGCTTTTTTGTATGAATGCAATTGGCTTCTGGAAGAAGACGTTTTGCACATTTCAATAATAGGGGAAAAGGTACGAAAGCTATTGAAGATCGAATCTTATGACCTGTCCGACACTCCCGCACCTCATCGAGAAGATTTACTAAAAGAAATACTAGCGAATCACAATAAAATTCTGGATAACAGCTCCTCAAATCAGTTTATTCATGTGAGTTCTGATTTTTCACTCGTTCCTCATGCCTTCAATGAAGAAAATACATACTCCAGGATTTACGGAGGACTTCTTGAGATAGATAGCGAAATAAGCACCTCCAAAATTCAACACTTAAATTTGGATCTGGTCACTTCCCATCCCCTTACCCGGATTTTGCCTGTTGGCCAGTTTTCCAAAAATCATTTCATAGGAAAGCTCATTCAATATTGCTCGGCAAATTATGCTTCTTCCGATGAAAACGTAGCGGTTACCTATCAATTAAAGGAATCTACATTCATTTTGTTGTTCAGAAATGAAAAACTGATTGTAGCCAATCAATACCCTGTAAAAGAGCCTGCTGATGTTTCGTATTTCGTTTTTGCCTCAATGAAATCCTATGATATAAAACCCGGGTTAACTACCCTGTATTTTGGAGGATATCTTCAGGAGTCCGAGACTCTCATTGGGATATTCAACAAATATGTCCATGAGGTATATAGAATGAACCCTGTTATAGAATATCGGGGTAATTTTGAAGATACAGCCCCCATTTTGACCGCCGATATTTGTTCAGCATAGTGCGGATTATAACCGGAAAATATCGCGGAAAAAAAATCATCCCGCCGAAAAACCTACCTGTTCGGCCCACTACCGATATGGCGAAAGAAAGTCTGTTTAACATTCTTCAGAACAGTATAGATCTAAACGGCCTGCAAGTCCTGGATCTCTTTGCGGGAACCGGAAGTATTAGCTATGAATTTATTTCTCGGGGAGCCTCAAAGGTTGTCGCCGTAGATTCAAACCGACAATGTGTTCGTTTTATACAACAAACTGCTGAGAAACTCAGTTGCGCAGACTTGTTGAAAGCGGTTAAATCAGATGCCTATCAATATTTTGAGCAATCTGTTCAGAAATTCGACGTTGTCTTCTGCGATCCGCCTTATGACAATGATGAACTCTCCGACTGGCTGATGAAAGTGTTAATTTCTAAAAAGGAAACCTTCAAAATAATGGTGGTGGAACACGAAAGCAATAAAGATCTCTCTTCATTCGAGGGGTACACCGATCACAGAAAATACGGTTCGGTAAATTTCTCTTTCTTTAAATCAGAAATATGAAAAAGATTGCAGTATTTCCAGGCTCATTTGATCCAATAACTCAGGGACATATGGATGTTATTCTGAGGGCGGAGCCATTATTTGACAAAATCGTGGTAGCACTAGGTAAAAACACGCAGAAGAAATATTTGTACCCATTGGAAGTGAGAATGAGGCAAATTCGAAAAGTCTTTGAAGGCCACGATAAAGTTGAAGTAGCTTCATTCTCTGGATTGACGATAGATTATTGTAAAGAAATAAATGCCGGATTTTTACTAAGAGGAATACGAACAGCTTTAGACTTTGATTACGAGCGTACTATTGGACTAATGAACCTTGATCTTGCACCTGATATAGAAACCGTCTATCTAATAAGCAGACCCGAGTACTCAGCTATTTCTTCTACTGTGGTTAGGGAAATATTGAGGATGAAAGGCGATGTCACCAGGTTCGTCCCTCATGAAATAATACCATTGCTCTAATGCGTGTTTACCTCGTCATTATTCTGTTATTGCCAACTTTTTTGATGGGGAAAAGTACCATTGAAGGGTTTGCTCCTTTTTTTGCAGGAAGATTGATTTCGGTTTACAAGACTCAATTCTGTATGTCAGATGAGCTTCAAGAATTGGATTCAGCAGTAATAGCAGAAGATGGTAGCTTTTTATTGGAAGTTGGCATTCCTAAAAGTGAAATATTGACTTTTAAGATTGAACTCCAGGAAATCAATGAATTGGTGATCCCTTTTTCGATGTATGAAATGAGTATCGGACCATTAAGGAATCCAGAAAACCTTACCGAACCCTTAAGCTACAACTTCGAACCAGTATCGACAGATCCCAAATATGCTGGTAAAAAACTCCTGGAAGATATTCGGTTTCATATTGGTTCTTATTATTTCAATAGCGGTGGAGTTTATTTTTACAAGGATTGGTTAAAATGGAAAGAAGAAACCTACAAACAATGGGGTGCTAAAAAACCCAACGACGCGTATTGTCAAAACTACATTGAATATCATCTTTTAGGTATACTGCTGCTCAATGAAAACTACATTGATACAGTTTTTAGCACGTTGACAAAAATGCCGATTTCCTATAGCAATTGCCAGCACTTTGATCTTTTTAAAAATGCTTCTATTTCATTTCACAACCAACTCTTAGCAAGAAATTCAGATGATTGGAGACAAGCATTAAAGCAGTATGAAAACTATAGTTCTCTTTCATCCTTGATAAAAGGGAACATTCAAGAAATGCAAACGGCCTATGTGGATTATTTCCTCCTTATTATCGGACAGAAGGACATAATGAGTCATCCTGAGAATCGTGAATTGTGGATGAGGCTTTTCTATCAAATGGAACAGGAAAGCTCTGTTGAAGAGAGCCGAAAACTTGCCTCATTGATCTTTACCAAAAACCAACGGCTGCAAAAAGGCACCATCCCAAAATCATTTCAGGTTGTCACAGATCGCAACATAGAGGATTTGCCAAAATCTTTTCGGGATAAGTACCTATACTTCGGCTTCATCAACTCCAAAAGTGGATCCGATCAGAAAAAACTCCTGTTGCTCAAAAAAATTGCTGCTGATTTTCCCAAAATCAATGTACTCATAATTCTTACGGATAGGAACAAACCCAAGCTGGAAATCTTTAAGGTGAAGAAGCTAAAGAATTTGCACTTTGCGTATTTCGACCACAACTTTGATCTGCTTGAATATTATGGAGCAGTTAATAGTGTTTTTTACTTATTGGGGGAAAACGGGAAGGTTATAGAAGCTCCTGCTCCTGCTCCACACAGCGCCCACGGAATTCTCAAATCAACCCTTGACTGACCCTTTTAGTTTCAAAGCTTTATTAAGCAATTCCTTTATCAGGGGAAAAGTATTGTCAAGTATCATAGGGAGATCATCCTTACTACACCATCTGACCTCGTCAATTCCTTCTTCAACCTGTGGCACTAGCTCTCCTGAATAACGGGTCTTCATGATAAACCAAAATGTCTTTTTGACATAGGTGATTCCATTTCTCTTATACATGTGATAAGTCTGATCCAATGGTTTCTTTATCGATAGTTCTGCGATACCACATTCCTCTTCAACTTCTCGAATTGCAGCATATTCTGGACGTTCTCCTTTTTTCATATGACCTTTCGGAATGTCCCACCTCCCGTTCCGAAAAATCATCAGAAAGTTCTTTTTGGGTTTCCTGACCAATCCTCCAGCTGCCTGAACATACTTAAACTGTCGGGTAAACTGCATCCACATTTCGTCCGGGTCGTAGTGGTAAATGATCACTCTGTTTTTACGTTTTGCCCCTTCTAATCGCTGCACCCATAAAGCCAATTGTTCCGGGTCTTTATATCGGATTTTCCGTGTAGCAGCAATCTCCTTTGCAGTGTCTAAATCAGTAAAAATGAGCCAGTTTCTGTTGATGAAAACTTTATACATTTGCCCAATGATAACGGATGAAACAGCGGCTAAAGTAGCTGAATTTTTGCTTCAAATAAAAGCTGTTGTGTTAAATCCAGATGATCCTTTTACATGGTCCTCGGGATGGAAGTCTCCCATTTATTGTGACAACCGAAAGACATTGTCCTATCCAAAAGTTAGAACCTTTATACGTCAGTCTTTTCATAAGCTGATCGATAACCATTTCGGTAACCCTGACGTCATTGCCGGAGTGGCAACCGGTGGTATTGCGCATGGAGCTCTGGTCGCTCAAGATATGGGACTTCCATTTGTATATGTTCGTACAAAGAGTAAAGACCATGGGTTGGAAAACCAAATAGAGGGCGTCATAGAAGCCGGGCAAACGGCAATAGTTATTGAGGATTTGATATCCACCGGTAAGAGCAGTCTAAGAGCAGTTAAGGCCCTGCAAGATGCCGGAGTTCAGGTTAAAGGTCTCGTTGCCATTTTTTCATACGGTCTGGAAATTGCAGAAAAGAACATGAAAGACGCAAAGTGTATGCACTATACTTTAAGCGATTACAATACTTTAATCGAACAAGCCCTCAAATCAGGATATATCCAAAAAGGAAGTTTAGATACCCTGCAAAAGTGGCGCTCTTCCCCGGAAAAATGGAAATGACAAAAACCAATGGCAACTATAAAAAGTGAAACCGTAAAAATTGACAAACCTCTAAACGAGGTTTTTGATTTTTTAAGAGACCTCAACAACCTGGAAAAACTGATGCCTCACGACCGAATTGACAATTGGGAAAGTACAGCAGAAGAATGTCGATTCACCATAAAAGGTCTGGCTGGCATTGGTATGGAGAAGACCGGGGAAGATGAAAGGGGTAAAATAAGAATGACCTCTAAAGGCAAAAATCCTTTTGATTTTGTTCTTGATGTAGACATGAATGAAGTTGAGGGTGGAACAGAAGCTCAGCTCATCTTCGATGGCAAAATGAATCCTTTCATGAAAGCTATGGTGGATAAACCTTTAAAGAACTTTTTTAATCATCTGGCCTCTCAGCTCAAAAGTCAGGTAGAATAGTTTTTAACTCATCCTGAGGAAAGGATTCTAACTCTCCATCCACTTCCAGCCAAAGGTTCCCTAGAATATCTACCCTAAGTACCCTTGCAGAAAATTGTTGTTCATTATTTCTAAACTGTAAGAAATCATTCTTCTTCCATAGATTAGCGTTAAACTCACTCATTATGAATTCTTCAGAATGAGCAATATCAATGTACTGAATCGTTTTATGAATGATACTCTCAGCCAATTTGCCAATATCTACGCTCACATGTCCGACTCTCGCGATTGAAGTAGCATAGGGCAGACCTTCACCGAATTCCATAGTATTCACATTTACCCCTATACCAATAACAGTATCCTTAATTTGCGTTCCTTGTAGAGCATTTGATATGAGAATTCCGCCCACCTTTTTATCCCCTATCATGACATCATTAGGCCACTTTGTTTCAGTACCACTTACATAAGCGGATAGAGCTTTTGACACTCCCAGTGCTGCGCAAACATTCAATAAATAAGCTCTTGATACTGATAGCCCAATCCGGGGGATGTATAAACTCAATGCCAGATCATTCCCTCGGTTGGTCAGCCAGATGTTCCCATTCCGCCCCCTACCTTCTGTCTGATTATCAGTCCATATCGCGGTTTTCTCAGAAACCTTACCGGTACGGACCAAATTCATGAGATATTCATTTGTCGAAGCAATATGTTCCAAACGATAAATGTGCATTTCTGTGCTTGCTGTCTTCAGGCCATCGTAAATACGGTGTCCGGGGCGAATTTAGACTCGATTTGGTTACATTTGTCGCCGATCAGTGAAATCATTACATGCCCCCAACAGATAGAAAATCAGAGGATACGAACAATCTGTTGCCCCATATCATTAAAGGAATCCAGGATAGGAAAGGAAAAGACATTGTTATCATGGATTTGCGCGAAATAAGTAACGCAATGTGGGATTACTTCGTTATATGTTCCGGAACCTCGGATACTAATATTCAAGCAATTAAGGACAATGTAGAAAAGGTGGTTTGGGAAGAAATGAAGGAGAAAGCAGCACATATTGAAGGATACAGCGAGGCCAAATGGGTTCTAATGGACTATTTCGATATCCTTGTGCATGTGTTCAATGCCGAATCTCGCACATTCTACGACCTCGAGAATCTTTGGGCCGATGCCAAATCGGAGCATTTAACAGATTTAATTTAACATGGCAGGAAACAATAAACCAGGGATGAATTTCAATCCACTTGGGAATAGCAATAACAAAGGGGGCAAAAAGAACCCAAAAGGTGGGTTCAATTTTTATTGGATATACGCCATCATCGCTGTAATCCTCATCTCTCTGAATCTATTCAATTGGAACTCAGGCTTGACCAAAATCAGTTACGGTGATTTCAAGGAAATGGTAGCTTCCGGTGATGTGGAAAAAGTGGTGGTCTACAACAACGAAACGGCTCAGGTTACCATAAAAAAAGATTCGCTTTCGAAATATGGAGAAGAACTAAACAAACCGATGTTCGGAGATCAGTCCTCCAGTGGTCCGGTATTCGTATTCAATGTTCCACAAGGAGATTTCTTTGGAGAAAATCTGGATAAATGGCAGGTTGAGTACGGTATTGAATATGATTTTGTGAAGCAGGAGAATTGGATGACCGATATTCTTGGCTACCTCTTGCCGTTTGCCCTACTCATCGGGTTTTGGATACTCATCATGAGGCGAATGGGAGCCGGTGGTGGTGCCGGGGGCCAAATCTTCAATATCGGCAAATCAAAGGCCACACTTTTCGATCAAAATCAAAGCGTCAAGGTAAACTTTGAAGACGTAGCAGGGTTGGAAGAAGCCAAAGAGGAGGTGCAAGAAATAGTTGATTTCCTAAAAAATCCGGAACGATACACCAAATTGGGCGCCAAAATCCCCAAAGGAGCATTATTAGTAGGACCTCCGGGTACGGGTAAAACTTTGTTGGCCAAAGCCGTAGCCGGCGAGGCCAAAGTCCCATTCTTCTCACTATCCGGGTCAGATTTCGTTGAAATGTTTGTCG
>DNTB01000031.1 GCA_003499525.1 Flavobacteriales bacterium | reverse complement strand
GTTATCGAGACGGCTTCTTTTTATAACCTGCCGATTCGTCTCAATCACTATATTTGTGGCATATCCTTAACAATATGAGATACCTTATCACCATTGCTGGCATCATGGCCATATTGAGTTCTACTTCATGCAAGAAATGTACTACATGTACTTTTGATGATCCTGAACGGGGAAAACTATCCAGTGAAGTTTGCGGCAAAGGCAATATCTATCAATCAGGAATTGATACTCACGAGGATAACGGCTGGACCTGCAACGAGTAGTTCCTTTCCCCTTCACCTCTTCCTCATAAATCGGCTTAGCTGCCATAATACAATTCCGCAGCTTACGCTTACGTTCAAGGAGTGTTTTGTTCCAAATTGAGCTATTTCTAACACACCATCTGCTGTATTTATTACTTCTTGTTGTACTCCATAAACTTCATTTCCAACCACTATCGCAATTTTATCTGTTGATTTAAACCGTACTTCCTCCAGCAGGCTAGAGTTATCTGTTTGTTCAAGAGCAAATACTCTGTATCCTTTGCTCTTTAATTCTTCCACAGCCAAAACTGTACTTTCCAAATAGCGCCATTCAACAGAATCCGTTGAACCGAGGGCCGTTTTTTGAATTTCACGATTCGGTGGTGTAGCCGTTATTCCACATAACACTATCGATTGTATTCGAAAAGCATCCGCATTCCTGAATATAGATCCAACATTGTGCAGACTTCTGATATTGTCCAATACCAATACTATACTGACCTTTTTAGAATTCTTGTACTCCTCAATAGTTAACCGGTTGAGTTCTTCAACTTTTAGTTTCCTGTTCATAACTCTTTAAAAATGAAGCTATCTGCTAGAATCAATAAGAATTGCTGATCTTATCTTAGTTTCTTTACCATTTTTCAGTGGCTCGAAGTAAGAAAAAAGAATCGGCGGAAACACCGCTGATGAGACAATACAATAGTTTTAAAGCCAAACATCCGGATGCAATTCTGCTGTTTCGGGTAGGAGACTTTTATGAGACCTTTAGTTCCGATGCCGAAAAGGCAGCAAAAATTCTGGGAATTGTCCTTACTAAAAGAAAAAACGGAAAAGCATCTGAAGTTGCTTTGGCCGGATTTCCTCATCATGCGCTCGACACTTATCTTACCAAACTGGTAAGAGCTGGTGAACGAGTAGCCATTTGCGAGCAACTAGAAGATCCTAATGCATCAAAAAAAATCGTTCGTCGGGGAATCACAGAATTAGTTACACCAGGATTAACCACTCACGAGAACACCTATGAGCAGAAACAGAATAACTATCTGGCTGCAATACATATAGATAGGGATGAAACCGGACTAGCCCTTTTGGATATTACTACAGGGTCTTTTCAAGTAGCACAAGGAGCCGTCGACAGTATTGACAAGCTGATTCAAAATTTCAGTCCAAAAGAAATTTTGGTAGAAAGAAGTCAGAAAGCCAGGTTTGAAAAACTATTTGGTAGCAATCACTATTGCTACCTTCTTGATGAATGGGTTTTTAGCGAAGAGTATGCTCATGAATCGCTCAATGCTCATTTCCAAACGAAAAGTCTTAAAGGTTTTGGAGTTGAAGACCTCAAAAAGTCCATTATTGCTGCAGGTGCCTGCATGTGGTATCTGAAACAAGCGGAGCATCATAACCTAGGCCATATTCAAAAAATATCCCGAATTGATGATGGAAACTTTGTTTGGCTCGACCATTTTACCGTAAGAAATCTGGAAGTGTTCCACTCCAACCAAGAGGATGGAACGGCTCTAGTGGATATCCTCGATGATTGTTCTACGCCTATGGGATCAAGACACTTAAGAAGATGGCTGTCCTTCCCATTAAAATCACTACCCGAGATAAGGAACCGCCATGAAATAGTTGATGCGTTTATATCACTTCGAGATACTTCACATGACCTCGGTACAAAACTGAGTCAAATAGGTGATCTTGAAAGGCTAATCTCAAGAGTTGCTCTTCAAAGAACTAACCCGAGGGAATTAAATCAGCTCAAAAAAAGTCTGATATCAGTACAGACGATAAAGGAACTTTACAAGAAGAATGCAAAAAAAGCTCTGAAGCGCAAAATTAGTGGTCTTGCAAACCATCAGAATGTTATTCATCGACTTGAAACAGTTTTAGATCCTGAGGCTCCTATTCAGTTGGGAAAAGGCAACACAATTAAAGAAGGTGTTGATGATAAGCTTGATGAACTAAGAAACCTCAGGTCGGATTCCAAGAGTGTTTTGGAAGAAATACTTGAACGAGACAGAACTTCCAGTGGAATTTCATCGCTCAAATTAGGGTTTAACAACGTTTTTGGATATTACTACGAGGTAAGAAATACTTATAAGAATGAGGTTCCTGAGGATTGGATTCGCAAACAGACCTTGGTGAGCGCTGAGCGCTATATTACAGAAGAACTCAAGGAGTATGAATCCAGAATTTTAAATGCCGAGGACCATATCAGTCAAATAGAACGTCGAATTTATCAGGAACTTTTGGACAGCTTACTTCCTTATGTGGCAGAAATACAATCGAGTGCATTTATTCTTGCTGAATTAGACATATTGCTCTCGTTTAGCAGGACGGCTGAAAAACATCAATACTGTAAACCAATCCTTGACGATTCCAATAGCCTGGAAATTATAGAGGGCAGGCATCCGGTAATTGAGCAGAACCTTGGGTATGAAGAACAATACATCCCTAATGATATTTATCTGGATCAAGAGACCCATCAGATTATGATGATTACTGGGCCAAATATGTCGGGTAAGAGCGCAATCCTTCGACAAACAGCGCTTATCGCTCTACTCGCACAAATAGGCTCTTTTGTTCCAGCTCGACAAGCCAGCATTGGTTGGGTGGACAAAATATTTACCCGGGTGGGAGCATCTGACAACATCTCCATGGGAGAGTCTACATTTATGGTGGAAATGAACGAAACGGCCAGTATTTTAAATAACATTTCAAAAAGAAGCCTGATACTACTTGATGAAATTGGAAGGGGAACAAGTACATATGATGGGGTGTCCATCGCATGGTCTATAGCTGATTATCTTCACAATTCAATACATCGACCTAAAACCCTGTTTGCGACTCATTACCATGAGCTCAATGAAATGGAAAAAGCCTATGAGCGCATTAAGAACTTCAATGTTTCTATAAAACAGGCAGGAAGTAAGATTATCTTTCTGAGAAAACTCGCTAAAGGAGGGAGCAACCACAGTTTCGGAATTCATGTCGCTATGCTGGCAGGAATGCCTAAAACTGCCGTCAAAAAAGCGGAAGAAATACTTAATCGTCTGGAAGAATCCAGAAGTGAAGAAAAAATTGAACTTGCCCAACCCAATGATGATCAGGTTCAGCTGAGTTTTTTTCAACTTGACGATCCAACATTAGGAGAGGTCAAAAAGGTTATTCTCGATACAGATATTAATACCTTAACTCCGGTCGAGGCACTGATGAAGCTGAATGACATCAAAAAAAAGCTTGGAGAATAAAACGGGGAAAACTCCAAATCAGATAAATGTATACTTTTGACGCCCGTTTTCCGACTTAGGAATTCACGCGAAAGTAGCTCAGCTGGTAGAGCACGACCTTGCCAAGGTCGGGGTCGCGGGTTCGAATCCCGTCTTTCGCTCTAAAGTTCTGAATTCATATTGCAATAACAGGGCTTTTGAATGCCCGGGTGGTGGAATTGGTAGACACGCTGGACTTAAAATCCAGTGGCCAGTAATGGCCGTGCGGGTTCAAGTCCCGCCCCGGGTACTTTTTCTCTTCGAATCATTAGAATATCTCATTGCACGGATCAAATTATATCGTCATTTTTGTCGTTATCAATTAATCACCGGCAAATATCTCTCATGAAATTCCTTCGGTTCCTGTTGTTCTTTGGCGGAATTCTGTTATTCGCAGTAGTTGGTGAGGGATGCTCAAAACCGGTTTATTACTCCTCTAAAAGGGTATACATTGCCCGAAAGAATATTGACAAAAACCTCAAGAAAAAAGGGTATAGCAATCAGCAGTACAAAAGAAAACCCACTAAAAAAACCAGGTACTCAAAAAGAAAAAGGACCGGAAAAAGAAGGTATAAGTATTCTGGATTTAAAAAGTTTGGGAAGAAATAGCAGAAGCTATTTTATTTAATCCTTTCAGAATTATTGGAGTAGCTCCTGAATTCCTCATGATCCAACTCTTAATTTCGCCCCCCTCTTTTTTTCTTAATTCCTCATCACTTATCCGCTTTTCTATCGATTTTAAAATTTCGTTGTAATCTGTAGAACTCAAATCCGGGATCAAATCAAGCAGCTCCAAAGCTTCCGGATTCTTTTTATGTCTTGGTCCAAAAAAAACTGGAATTCCAAAGACCGCTGGCTCCAGGATATTGTGAATACTATCATCAAAGCCACCTCCAACATAGGCTATGTCTGCATACTTATAGCACCTGGATAGCCACCCCATTGTGTCGAGAATAAAGATGTTAGCATTTTCAAGTTCGCCCGTGACCATGGAGGTATAGCGCACTATGTTTTCTTTATATTTAGAGACAACTTCTATAATCTTATCATCCATGTCATGTGGAGCGATAAGAACTTTATAGCTCGTCAGATCTGCCTGTAAAAGGAGTTCCAGCAAAGGCAAATCAGCCGGCCGAAGACTGCCAATTATAATGAGGTTCGAGTCTGACTTGAACTGATTTAACCAATCTATGTCCAAGGTATCAGTTGCCGTTTTCATCACTCGATCGAACCTCGTATCTCCTGAAACCTCTACATTGTCTATACCAAAGCTTCTAAGAATTCTCTCCGAGTTCTCTTCCTGAACATAAAATTTATCAATCGCCTTCAATATCCGGCGAATTTCTTTGCCACCATATTTGAAAAACCAGTTGTCCGGACGAAAGACGGATGCCATATAAATGACCTTACTTTTTGACCGAACCAGGGCATCCAAATACCCGAACCAGTATTCATATTTGACCATTAAAGAGATATCTGGCTGAACATGTTGCATCCAGCGCTGAACATTTTTTTTGGTCTCAGCAGGCAAGTAGCATATTAAATCAGCCTGTTCATAATCCTTGAGATGCTCATATCCTGATGGACTGAAGAAAGTAATCACCGATTTCCAATCTGGGTGATGAGCAAGAAAAGTCTCGAATACCAATTTACCCTGCTCGAATTCCCCTAGAGATGCGCAATGCATCCAAATCACCTTATCTCGTGCGAAGGATATCTCATTCCAATTGATTGATTTTCTTCCTTCCAACCACTTCCTCGCTTTCTTATTCCGAATGGATGCTATTCGAATGAGCAGGTGATATGCACTAACAGCAATTCTGTAAAGAACTAAACTCATTAATAGTAGTAAAACTCCTCTGGGGCTCTTTTGTATAGAGGTAGAGTAAAACCGGCCTTAAGTCCGTAAAGTAAATCCACTCTCTGATCGGTATTACGGAATCCGGTATCGTAATCAAAGTCCCTTCGACTTGCCGTAAATCCCTGTCGGAAATCAAATCCGATAATAAAGTTTAATAACCTCCGATTTCCCATATATCGATAACCGACGAATTGGCTCAACATGACACCATTACACAAGCGGTCGTACCCTTGGGCATAATCCTGAGAAGCTAACATGGGAACTTCATTTATCGGGTCCTGAAATTTAATTTTATGCTCTAAGAATCCCACACCAGCAGAAATATAAATACCACTGTTGTCATTCGGGCCAAATAACGGTATTGTTTTTCCAACATTGAATGATAGGTTGAAGCCTCTCATTTGAGCCGATACATCAGGAAATACACCCGCCAAACCAAGTAAGAGCCCATTGTCATCTACAAAAGCATCGAGCATGTCAAGCTCCTTAACCTGACTCCCAAAAATATAATTGCCTTCAATTCCGAAATACCAATTTTTTTCTGTTTTCCTTCCAATTGATCCTCCAATAGAAGCAAAAGAGCCGAAACGATCTGCTAGATCACCCCCTGGATTATGCAGTGTAAATTGAAAGTCAATGAGCAAGGCCGCTATGGTTGTGTCCTGCACATTGTATTGGGCTTCAGCATTTTGAAAGCATACAACAACAAAAAAAATCACTATAGAATTCCTGAGGATAATCATGTTTCGAATATGCACTTTTATGCTCAATTTGCCCAAGCGGTATAACTATCTTTGCCGTTCAAAAATTACCTCAAAATGGAACCCATTCAATTAGTAGATCTGAAGAACCAATACCTTAAAATTAAGGATGAGATTGACGCAAAGGTGATAGAAATTCTTGAATCCACGCGTTATATCGGAGGGCCGGAAGTAACTGGATTTCAGGATGAGCTTCAGGAGTACTTTAAGGTAAAACATATAATTCCTTGCGCAAATGGAACAGATGCCTTGCAAATTGCATTGATGTCGCAGGATCTTCAACCAGGAGATGAAGTTATAACGCCGAGCTTCACCTATATCTCTACCACAGAGGTAGTTTCTCTTCTTGGTTTAGTTCCGATTTTTGCCGACGTCAAGCCTGATACTTTTAATATTGATATTGACGATTTAAGGAAAAAAATCACACCCAATACAAAAGCAATTATTCCGGTTCATCTGTACGGACAGTGCGCGGATATGGACCCGATTATGGAGTTAGCCTCTGAATATAATCTACCCGTTATAGAAGATACAGCTCAAGCGATTGGAGCGGAATACACTCATGCGGACGGCCGTGTAAGCAAAGCCGGAACCATCGGACAAATTGGTACTACCTCATTTTTTCCATCAAAAAACCTGGGTGGTTTTGGAGATGGTGGCGCTCTGATGACCAATGATGATGAGATAGCAGCTAAACTTCGATTGGTAGCAAATCACGGACAATCCAGAAGATATTACCACGATGTAATTGGCGTAAATTCCAGACTCGATGCCATTCAGGCAGGGATTCTACGCATTAAACTCCGCCATTTAGATGAATACATAAAGGCAAGGCAATGGGCGGCAAATGAGTACAACAAAGCATTTTCGTCTGCGGATAACATCACAACTCCGTTTGTGGCCAAAAATACTACTCATGTTTACCACCAATATACTTTAAAACTTACCGGGGTTGACCGTGAAGAATTGATGCAACACTTAGCGCACAACGGAATTCCGAGTAATATTTATTATCCTCTGGCAAATCACAAACAAGAGGCATTTACAGCAGATTTTGGCAATACATCCTTGCCCATTACAGAACAGCTTAGCAAAGAGGTACTTTCGCTACCGATACATACTGAGCTTTCACAAGAACAGATAAATCATATCACAAGCCACATTTTAAAATTTTAATCTAGATTATGGATATTTCAGTAGTAGGTACAGGCTATGTAGGTCTGGTAACAGGTACGTGTTTGGCTGAAAGCGGAGCCAATGTTATTTGCATCGATATAGATGAAGATAAAGTTGCAAAAATGAAAAATGGTGTAGTTCCCATATATGAGCCTCACCTCGATGTTTATTTCGAAAGAAATATTCGAATGAAAAGACTCTCTTTTTCAACTAAATTGGAAGATGCAGTCGATAATAATGAAGTCATCTTTCTTGCTTTGCCCACTCCACCCGATGAAGATGGTAGCGCCGATTTGTCCTACGTATTAGGCGTTGCCCGCAACATCGGAAAAATGATGACAGATTATAAAATCATTGTTGATAAGAGCACAGTACCCGTTGGTACTGCAGAAAAAGTTACCGCTGCCGTCAATGAGGAGTTAGATAAGAGGTTTGCCGATAATCCTGATGAACGACCAGATTTTGATGTGGTATCTAACCCTGAATTTTTAAGAGAAGGTTTTGCCGTAGACGACTTCATGAAACCGGACAGGGTGGTCATAGGTACCAACTCCCCTCGAGCGAGAAAAACTATGGACAAACTTTTTAGCCCGTTTGTTCGTCAGGGCAACCCCATCCTATTTATGGACGAGAGATCTGCCGAACTCACTAAATATGCTGCAAACGCATTCCTGGCTACTAAGATTACTTTCATGAACGAAATCGCTAACCTGTGTGAGAGATTAGGTGCTGATGTAGATTCGGTAAGAATTGGCATCGGTTCAGATCAAAGAATCGGTAAAAGATTTCTTTTTCCGGGTATCGGATATGGTGGAAGCTGCTTTCCAAAAGACGTCCAGGCACTTGAGAAATCTTCAAACGAAGTGGACTACGACTTCAAAATTCTCAAATCAGTGATGCACGTAAATAGCGAGCAGAAGTTAAATCTCATTCCAAAGGTCAAGGAATACTTCGGAGGTGACCTTAACGGAAAAAGATTTGCCGTATGGGGTCTTTCCTTTAAACCGGATACAGATGATATCCGGGAAGCTCCCTCTCTCGAAAACATAAAATCGTTGCTAAGGGAAGGTGCAACCATTAGAGCTTTTGATCCTGAAGCTATGGAGAACATCAAGAATAAAATTGGCGATGTCATCGAGTATGCCGACAACAGCTATGACGCTTTGAAAGGAGCAGATGCCCTTTTGATCTTTACCGAATGGCAAATTTTTAGAAATCCGGAATTTACTGAAATCAAAAAATTGCTTAATGACCCCGTCATATTCGACGGAAGAAACCTTTATGACCTTGAGGATATGAGGTCGATAGGTTTCTATTACCATTCCATCGGAAGAGCCATTATAGAAAGGGGATAGATGAAAAAAACAGTTGTAATTTCTGGAGCCGCCGGATTCATAGGATCTCATCTTTGTGATCGGTTTCTCAGAGAAGATTGCAGGGTTATTGGTATTGACAACCTTATAACCGGCGATCTACAAAACATTGAGCACCTTTTCAAACTACCTGAATTTGAATTCTATCACCATGACATAACCAAGTACGTCCATATTCCAGGAAGTATAGATTACATTCTTCATTTTGCCTCCCCGGCTTCACCCATTGACTATTTAAAAATCCCCATACAAACCCTTAAGGTGGGGGCCCATGGAACCCACAATATGTTGGGACTGGCTAAGGCCAAAAATGCCCGGATTCTTGTTGCCAGCACATCTGAAGTCTACGGTGATCCAGAGGTACATCCGCAGACGGAAGACTATGTGGGACATGTGAATCCTATTGGTCCAAGAGGTGTTTATGATGAGGCAAAGCGCTATCTGGAAGCGATGACCATGGCGTATCATAATTTTCATAAACTCGACACGCGCATTGTCAGAATCTTCAATACTTATGGCCCTAGAATGAGGTTAAACGACGGGCGGGTATTGCCTGCATTCATTGGCCAGGCCTTAAGAGGTGAGGACCTAACCGTTTTCGGTGACGGAATGCAGACCAGATCATTTTGCTATGTCGACGATCTTGTCGAAGGTATTTATCGATTACTGCTGAGTGATTTTTATGAGCCGGTAAACATTGGAAATCCCAGTGAAATTACAATACTCGACTTTGCTAAAGAGATCATTAAGCTTACTGGAACGGATCAGAAAATCACTTTCGAACCATTGCCGAAAGATGACCCCATGCAAAGGAAACCTGATATTACACGTGCCAAGTCGGTTTTAAATTGGACACCAAAAGTTGACCGGGCTGAGGGGTTAAAAATCACATATGATTACTTCAAATCACTGCCGGAGGAGGAGTTGTATAAAAAAGAGCACAACACCTTTGAGGATTATATAATTAAATGAGTACAAAGACGATTCTAATAACGGGTGGTGCTGGATTCATTGGTTCACACGTAGTGCGGAGATTTGTAGTTCAATATCCTGACTACAATATTGTAAACCTGGATGTATTGACATATGCAGGTAATCTTGAAAACCTACGCGACATTGAAGGTAAACCCAACTACACCTTCATTAAAGCCGACATCAGAAATCAGAGTGAGATCGTCAAAATACTCCATGAATACCGTATTTCAGATATCATACATTTGGCTGCAGAGTCTCATGTCGACCGCTCCATAGCTAATCCAAATGCCTTCGTAGAAACAAATGTCATGGGCACTGTATTCCTAATGAATGCTTTTAAGGACCTAAAAACTTCTGGAGTATTTTTTCATATATCTACTGACGAGGTATATGGCTCACTTGGAGAAACTGGTTATTTTACAGAATCTACTGCATACGATCCTCGCTCTCCATACTCGGCATCAAAGGCTTCATCCGATCATTTTGTCCGAGCCTATGGAAATAGCTATGGTCTTAATTTTCTAATCAGCAATTGTTCCAATAATTACGGTCCCAATCAATTTCCAGAGAAGTTGATACCTCTTGTTATCAATAATATCCAATACCGAAAAGCCTTACCAATATATGGAGACGGCCAGTATACAAGAGATTGGCTCTATGTTGAAGATCATGCCGAAGCGATCGACGTAATCTTCCATAAAGGAAAGCATGGTGAAACCTACAACATTGGAGGAGACAATGAATTAAAAAATATTGAGTTAGTTCGAGCTATTTGCGCAGAAATGGATGTCCGCCTTTCACGTGAAAAGGGCAGTTCTGAAGAGTTAATCACCTATGTAAAGGACCGACCTGGTCACGACCGAAGGTATGCTATAGATAGTTCTAAGCTAAAAAATGAACTCGGCTGGAAACCTCAACACGATTTTTCGGAAGGTATCAAGCTGACCATTGATTGGTATCTGGAAAATTCAAGATGGTTGGCACATGTTACCTCTGGTGAATACCAAACTTACTACGAGGAACAGTATCTAAAGCGTTAAAACAGACTTATAGAATTAGAAGCTCCAAAGATCGTGTTCTCTGTTTCGGATATCGTCTTCCATTTCCTGAGCTTCGTATAGTGCGTCCATAGGAGATTTATATCGATCTATGGATCGATCGTATACATTGCTTACTTTGATGATGTAGCTGCTGAACATTCTTTTCCAAAAAACATCATCATAAGTTAGTCTGTGTGAATCGTTGTGACGGTTGTATACTTCAAATTCCGCAAATACAGTTCTCGCTTCTGGAAAATATACCCAAAAAGCATCACGATATCCTAAAAACTCTCCTTCGCGGTAAAACTCGTATTGCGGAGCTATTCCCAAAATTCGCGTTTCCATGGTCGATCTCTGCTTGTCAAAGAACACTTCTTCTTTAATCTTGAATCGCTTGATATCTTCTAAAGGAATATCTTCTACAATGACTGTATCATAAGGATCTCCATATTCATCATACTTCGTAACCGTCTCTTTTCGAGTTAACTGTGATTTTGCTTCAAATGCGGTTAATGGAATATCAAACATGTCACTAGGAGAGACGCTATCCGCTTTCAACGGGCTGTATGCGGTTATCCTTTCTAACTCAATAGATTCCATAATTATATACATCATGTTCTTTCTACCCTGAGAAGGTTTCAATGGATAATAAAAAACATGGTTCATCTTTTCCCTCATGTCAACCACTCTCCACACTCTCTGAGCCCACATGATATCGGCCTCCCGCAATTTTACGTATGGTATTGGTTTTTTGTGAGGCGTGTCTATTGATTTCATATATACCCCGTCAAGAGGCGATTCATACCCGGGTTCTATCACCTGAGCATCTGCCCACTGAATGGTGAAAATGAATGTAAGAAATAAGACTATTGATTTAGAAATCATGAATTTATATTATTTCTAGGTTTACACCTCCTGGTATTTTTCTTCTCCGCCCGTCAGGTCCAACAACAAAAATATTCTCAATAAACATCCTACTTCCTCTTCTTTGTACACCTATCAGGTTTTTCATGGCATTTGTTAGCCTATCATTCTTTGCACTCAAAGGTACCGGGTCTCCCCGGTTAAATCCCAACATGTCAAAACCAACCACTTTATAGCGTACACCGTCAAAAAGAAAGTCTTCCAATTCCACAAAAACTCGATCTGCGGCCTTTAACTGAGCTGTCGTGACCTTACCAGTTCCTTTGACTCCTGCAAATTTCGGAGTTGGCAGAGGTACGTTTTTAACCCTAAATTTAGTTTCTCCCATTGACCGTGATGAACCGTCCTTCATTCTTACACTTACACTAATTGAAACCTCTCTACCTTCTTTCCCCGGACTGACCTGGTAAGAACCATTGGATCCGGACAAGGTTGCTCCTCTGGCACTAACGGAAAGTTGATTGGAAGAAAAACCGGATACACTAACCTCTAGCGGGTTTTGTAAACCTCTGTAGAATACATTCATTGCCGTAGGAGAGACTACCAATGCTGGTTTCGCAGCAATAAATGAATGTTTAAATGGGTACTTTTTATCTTCTCCATTTGGAGTTTTAATTACAATAAACCCTCCCCAGTTCACTTCTCCTTCTGAAGTGGGCTTATAGCCATAGGATGCCACGCCGTTACTTACCTTAACCCGCGCAGTGTCAACCGGTCCAACCACTTGCCAATTCGACTCTGAGCCAGAAGTATCAATATCGGAACCAACTATTAACTCAGGATTCTGAGTAGTGCTATAAGCGGCTACAATAACATCTGCTTTGAATGAATCCCCCAAAACAACATAGTTAGAATTGGCCAATACTTTTACATCAAGTGTGTCAAACTTGAAATCCTCAGCGCTAATCTCTCCAAATAACAGGCCCAATGCCTCGGCCTGAGCTGATTTAACTTCGGCCTGATATCGAGTTAAGTTCGTAACAATTGCAGCTAATGGAACGTGATAAAATGTTCCAATTTCCCATCTTTCTGCTTTGCCGTCGGCATTCTTAATGTCACCAAAATTAAATCCGGCATCAAAATTCTCTTGGTCCTCCTCGTTAAGCTGCGAATAGAGCTTTGCTTCAAATTCTTCGAGTTTTTGACGCACTTCTTTTGCCGTCCAGGGTCCATCTTTTGGATCGGCTTCATTTGAACCAATCATAATGGTAGTAGGAACGTCATAATTGTCTTTAGCCCCTACATTTGCCAATTCAAAAAGGGAATCATGTTCGACTTCCTCAACGGACTCTTTTCCCTCCGTTTTTGCGATCAAATGTCTTTTCAGATCCTCCAGATAAGTATCCAATTCCTTGGAGGCTGACATGATCACTCTGGCTTTTTCAAGATAAGGGCCAACCTTTTTCTGATTTATCGAATACTGCTTCTCAAATTCCGCAAGTGTTTCCTGATTTTTGCCTTCGATTGTTTCGTTGTTTTTCTCAATGGCTGTATTCAAAACAACAAAAGCATTCAGTACTTCACGAGAAACATTCATCGCAAGAAGTGCAAGTAACACCAGGTACATCATACCTATCATCTTCTGCCTGGGTGTCTCCTTATGTCCTGCCATTATTTATTCTTTAAAGCTTTTTAAAATAATGTCAATTATTGAGGCCGGTTATAATTCATAGCAGAAAGCATATTGCCGTAAACCGTGTTTAAAGACTCGAGATTGGTTGAAAGCTCTGCAATGTTATCTTTATATTTTCGGGTATCCTCAACTGAGTCCTGAAGGTTTTGAATCAAATCCTTGATGCTCGAGTTCATAGCACTGTTGAGTTCAGAATTACTTGAAGCACTTTCGAGCTGCATTTCATACATTTTATTCAAATTGCTTAGATTCTGATTCACACTATGAAGGTTTTCCGCGTAGTTGGATCCCTCTTCACCGGCAGCTGAAAGACCTGTCAGTGCCTGAGCTGCTGACTCATACGTTCCTGAGAGGTTTTCCACTTTTTCGGATGCAGAAGTCATATTATTAACCAAACCATTAGTAGCCTCAGAAACATCCCCAAGGTTATTCATGCTCTCCGTTGTATCTGCCAATTTTCGCATTCCCGAGCCCAGGCTTTCGATCAGCTCAGGGCCAATTTTAGCTTCTGACATCATTCGGTCCAATGCTTCAGTGGGAGATTCGGAGGATTCAGGAATTACACTTCCAGGACCTTCATAATCCTCGGCAAGTTCTGGATAAACTAAAGACCAATCCGGGTCTTCATGCACAGGTTCGAATGCGGATAGGAAGAAAATAATTGCTTCTGTCCCAAGGCCAATAATCAACATGGCACTTGCTCCTTTATAATGCTCTAGCTTGAAAAGAGCCCCAACAATAACAATTGATGCTCCCCAACCGTACACTTTGGCCATGAACTTCTTCCAACTCAAACTTCCCGGTCTAAAGCCGGTTATTTCCTTACCCATAATTTACTCGATTGTTTTTGATTAATAATTCAGGAATGCAATGATACATTATTCTATAGTTCATCTCCCTTCGCTCTTCCCATATATGAAACCACATTTCTAAAACCAATGTAGCTTTTTGCAGTATCCTGATATTCATATGATCTTACCCCAGTGTTTAAGTAGTAACCCACGTCTTTCCAGGAACCCCCTCTAATGACTTTCCTTTTGAAAACAGGTAAATCATCCTCATCGGCATCATACTGATAATCTGGATTCAAGTCATGTCCAAATTCATATGCAGACTCGTTGTAGGCATTGTTCGTCCATTCCGCAACATTCCCCGCCATACAGTACAGACCCCAGTCATTTGGGTCGTATGAATAGACATTGACGGTATGAAACCCACCATCGTCAACATAATTTCCTCTCAGTGGTTTAAAGTTTGCCTGAAAACATCCCTGATCATTCCGTATGTATGGATATCCCCAAGGGTATGGAGCTACCGCTAATCCACCTCGAGCTGCATATTCCCATTCTGACTCTGTGGGCAATCTAAAATCCTGAATACCTGGGAAACCTCCGGTGTAGAGCAGATTGTTCAATAAATCTGTTCTCCATCGACTAAATGCTCTGGCTTGTTTCCATGTTACGCCGACGACTGGATAGTCGTCATATGCAGGATGCCAGAAATACATATTTGTCATTGGCTCGTTATAGGAATAAGAAAAATCTGCAATCCAGCATAATGTGTCAGGATATACATCTACTTCATCCGACTTTATAAAGAACGATCTGTCAAGTCCTTCATCTTCACCATAATTCTGACGTGGACGTCCTTTCTTGGCGGCAAGTCTGTAGTCGATCCATGAATAACGGTAGCGTAACTTTCTTACGTCCAGTTGCTTTCTACCATTATATCTTTCCTGTTCACTATAGTACATGGGTTCAAGGACTTCACGTATTTCTTCGTCCTTATTCTTCCAGGGAATATTATAGCTCCAATCTATTTTAGGCTCATCCAATTCTTCACCAAAATCATTTTCAAGGATACCGTATTCTTCCTCATCGTATTCCAACAGAAGTTCCCTTGCAATGCTATCACGCACCCAATTAACAAACTGACGATATTCGTTATTTGTTATTTCTGTATCGTCCATGTAGAAGGATTGAACAGATACTGTTCTTGAGCTTGCGATGTTGGCATAAGGTACATCCTGGTCATTTTCACCCATGATGTAGCTTCCCATTGGCAGCCAAACCATGCCGTATGGATCGATATCATGAGGCACCGGTCTGCCTTGCACTCCTACCAGCATGCCGTTTTCGGACTTGCAGGAGACTAATCCGGCGATTGCCATAAAAACAATCAATATTTTTCTCATGTCAGGAATTTTAGGATAATCGTCAATATCAAATTCAAACGTCTTTAGGTTTAGTTTATTATAGGAAGCGAACGGTTCTATGTTTCTCACGAATAATCTTAGGAGTAAGTCTGAAACAGTAATGAACAAATATTTCATGAGATCCAGAACTGTATTGGTTGATTTCGCTCAATGTGTAGTCATATGAATATCCTACCTTCAGAAGGCCACCACCAAAATTTTGACCTTTCATTTGGAAGTTTGCACCGAGCATTAATGCAATAGCATCGTTAAATCGGTAGTCCAGACCTCCCCAAAACTTTTCTCGATACTCCATTACGGCAGCCAAGTCTATCGAGGTACTTACGATGTTTGATTTAATCAAAACTGCAGGCTTGATTTGCCAATCTGGATTGAACACCTGTGTCTGATATCCGGCTGTGAAATAAATTGTTCTGTCTATGCGGTAATTGAATACGCCTTCTTGCGTTATTGGGTTTCCACCGGGGCCGGGAAGGTCAATATTAAAGTCCTTCTCGAGCTGAGTAGCGGTGAGGTGGGTGGCAGATAAACCTACATATAATTTTTTAGGGATTTTGTAAAATAATCCAAAATCAAAATCAAATCCGCCGTCAGTAATTCCGTTATATGGAATACTTGGATCCCATCCGGGATCTCCTGGATTCCAATCACTACCTATAGTTTTTGAAATATATCCCAAACCCACTCCAGCGCTCAACATACCAGCGCCAGCTTTCATTCTATACGCATAAGCCAATTTAGCTATGAAGGTGTTTTCCTGTCCCAATCCATCCGATAGGACTGTTAAGCCAGCGCCATGCTGCTTCCCTAACCAGGGATCCTTGAAAGCTGCGTCGGTACTGAATAGAAAAGTTCTCGGTTCTTCACCGAAACCCACCCATTGCTGTCGACCAACAAGCATGCCGCATATGGCATCATTACTACCCGCCATGGCAGGGTTTTGATACACCAGATTTTGAAATTGGCTCACGGTGAATTGTGGATCCTGCTGAGCAATACTAATAACTCCTGTTACCAGACTGGCGAAGATGAGTAAAGCTTTCTTCATACTACTTGCTTCTGTTATATAAGCCTCGCAAATTACAGTCGCTAAAGTAGATAATTATTTTTTTTAACAAAAAATTTTTTAAAGACCATGTATATTCCTGAATATCTGATACTTACATAAACTTTCTATAGGTGTTCATCCATACATCAGGAATGTGGTTTTTACAGGCTTTTTGATAGTCTTCATAGTCGCAAGGAACCATTTGGTGCCGCCTAAACTGATTAGATTCCGTACCACTTTGTGGTACAAAAACCCACCATTTCTCTGTTGATTTACTTTTATAAAAAACCAACTCATTTTCAATACCATCAACAGCCACTCTATATTTCGTATGATCCTCTGTATTTGAAAGCACCAGTTCGTTTTGTCGAGCATTTAGTCCATCAATGAAATACCAGATAGATTGGGCTATGAGTTTAGCCGTAGCTCCATGCTCATCATTAGTTTGCTCATAATCGTGAAAGCCAATTGTTGAAACTCTTTCTGACAATCCTGCATAGCGCGTTATTTGACAAAACTCGTCAGGTAACAGACCGTTAGGGTTTTTGAAAATAGTACCCGGGGCATGCCCTGTTTGAACTGCTGATAGATCAAGACTTAGAATATCTACACTTCTTAATGCCGGTTCTACTTTTTTAATATTTGTTCGGATTTCTCCCAGTCTTAATACATCGAAGTACAATTTATCCATGAGCTCTTCATGTGCCCGAGGAACATAGTATTTCTGGTAACCAATATTTATGAAGTTAAATAAGAAATTAGGTGAGTGAAGAAGGATGTTATTCAGATAATTACCATTGTGAATAGTTTCGCCTGTTTCTTTTCCAAGGTCAAAACGATAATCTACACAAGCCAGGTTAATCAAACGATCTGATTCCTTATACCCCAAATAATAGCCATAGGTCATGTTTTGGCCACCGCCCAGGAAGATCACTATTTTTCTTTCCTGCTGGAGCACTTGGACGATACTTTCCAGCGCATAGTAGGTGTCCTGAAGTGTATTTCCGGGTAATACGTCTCCTAAATCAGCAATGCGTTTACCGGGTCGGAGATACAATTTTGAAAGTGCTTTCCTTATGGCATCAGAGGAATCTGTCAAGGCACTTTCTGAAATACCAGTTCTAATATCTTTAATCCCGACAATGGCTACATCATATTCATCATAATCAGGAAGTTGCCCTCCTTGCTCGAAGGATTTTATACCGTTATCCGACGGATGGTCAACCCTAGAATAAGTTGTAGGATCAATTGGATTCAGGAATAATGACAAGTCGCTCACTATCTGGGTTTTCGCTTTGGTGAACTATCAATAATCTCTTTACAGTCTTCCAGGGATAGTCCTTCCGGATCTGTACCTTTTGGTATTTTGTAGTTTTTTCGACCTTTCTTGATGTACGGTCCATATTTACCATTTAATACTACAATACCTTCATCCTCAAAGGAGTGTATTACGCTTTTAGCCTTTTCTGCAGCTGCTGTTTCTACCAATTTTGTTGCTTGTTCAAATGAAATGGAGTAAACATCAAATGCTGCTTCTTTTGGGATACTAGTAAAGGTATTGCCCCATTTTACATATGGACCATATCGACCTATGGCAGCAGTTACTTCTTTTCCGTTATACTCCCCCAACTTTCTTGGCAGGTCAAAGAGAGACATCGCCTCTTTGAAGGTAATGGTGGAGATGCTCTGATCGGGCAGCAAAGAGGCAAACTGTGGTTTATCCTCGTCCTCGGTTTCTCCTATTTGGATCATGGCGCCATACCTACCCAGTCGTGCATAGACCGGTTTGCCATTTTCAGGATGTTCACCTAATAATCTCGCTCCAGTGGCTTTCTTGGATTCAGCAAGTGTTTCCTTAATATCTTTTTCAAAAACACTGTAGAATTCTCCTATCATCTTATTCCATTCCTTTAGGCCGGTAGCAATTTCATCAAATTCCTGTTCCACTTTAGCCGTGAAATTATAATCGAGCACGTCACCAAAATTCTCAACCAGAAATCCATTTACTACTACTCCGATATCCGTTGGATGAAGTTTATTTTTTTCCGTGCCGTATTTCTCTCTTTCTATTAGTTTTTCAATGGAGTCATTCTTTAATTTCCAAATTAAAACCTCCCTGATTCTCCCTTCGTCTGATTTCTTTTCCACATACCCCCTTTTCTGAATGGTAGATATTGTTGGGGCATAAGTTGAAGGTCGGCCAATACCTAGTTCTTCCATCTGTTTTACCAAGCTTGCTTCGGAAAATCTCGCCGGATGACGTGTAAATTTTTGAGCGGCATAAGCTTCGTCAAGGGACAGCTTGTCTCCAACTTTAAGTTCAGGTAATAGATCTGCTTCATTGTTTTCATTAGAAGACTTGCCCAAAACCTTCATAAAACCATCAAATTTTATGACCATTCCTGATGCTGAAAACTCCTTTTCTACCTTATCCGCTTTGACGGAAATCGTAGTTTTCTCCAAAATTGCATCTGCCATTTGGCTGGCCATGGTTCGTTCCCATATCAGTTTATAAAGGCTCTTTTCTGAAGATTCACCTGCTGCACTTTGACGGGCCATAGATGTTGGACGTATGGCTTCATGAGCTTCCTGAGCACCTTTGGATTTAGTCTTGAATACTCTGGTTTTGGAGTACTCATCTCCAAACCTACTTCGAATTACTTCTGCTGCATCATTTCTAGCATCTGCTGAAAGGTTTAACGAATCAGTTCGCATATAAGTAATCATTCCCGATTCATAGAGTTTCTGAGCTACCATCATGGTTTTGCTCACTGAGTATCCCAGTCTTCTTGAAGCTTCTTGTTGAAGTGAAGAGGTAGTAAAAGGAGCTGGTGGAGTCTTTTTTGCTGGTTTTTTTTCTACAGAAGCTATCGAAAATTGCTTTGATTCCCTTAGTTGACCGAGGATCTCATTTACGATTTCTTCATTCTCGACATTACCCGGATAGGTAGCCGCCAAAGTTTCAGCGTTTCCTGTTTGAAAAATAGCTGATAGTTTGAAGTAACTAACTGCATTAAAGCTCTTGATTTCATCCTCTCTATCTACAATAAGTCGGACGGCCACTGATTGAACGCGGCCTGCTGAAAGAGAAGGTTTAACCTTTCGCCATAATACAGGCGAAAGCTCATAGCCCACAATTCGGTCTAAAACTCGTCTGGCCTGCTGGGCCAATACTAATCCCTTATTTATTTCACGTGGATTATTAATAGCGCCTTCTATTGCCTTAGGGGTGATCTCATTGAATACAATTCGATGGGTTCGTTCAGGATCAAGGCCCAATACTTCAGCAAGATGCCATGATATCGCTTCTCCTTCACGGTCCTCATCCGTTGCCAGCCATACCATATCTGCTTTTTTCGCGAGTTTTTTCAGCTCGGCTATCACTTTCTTTTTGTCCGGCATGACTTCATAAGAGGGTTCAAATCCCGATTCGAGATTAATGGCCATGCCTTTCTTGGAGAGGTCACGAACGTGTCCATAACTGGACTTTACCTGAAAATCCTTGCCCAGAATTTTCTCGATAGTCTTAGCTTTTGCGGGGGATTCGACAATTACGAGGTTCATTTTGCTTATTTGATCGATTGAGGTTTGCAAATTAAATGAATAAAAAATCAGCTGAACAAAACCTTGGATTGTCGTGTCTTTGGAATGAACTTAAACTCTTCCCACCTGTCATTTTGTCGCCCATCATACTAATATCTACCTTTGCGCGCTTCAAAATCAATGAAACCAAAAGAAGAAACATTAGTTCAAACCGCGTCCAATCTGTCCAAAAAGGTGTACATAGAAACCTATGGATGCCAAATGAATTTTAGTGACAGCGAAATTGTCGCATCCGTTTTGACCACTAACGGGTATCAGCTTACGAATCAAAGCGATGATGCTGATCTAGTTCTGATAAATACCTGTTCTATAAGAGATAATGCAGAGCGAAAGGTCCTCAATCGTCTCAATGACTTCAAAAGAAGAAAAAAGAAAGAGCCCTCTTTTAAGGTTGGAGTTTTAGGATGTATGGCAGAACGCATGAAAGCCGATCTTCTCGATGAAAAGAAAATGGTTGATATCGTGGTTGGACCGGACGCATATAGAGATTTACCTGACCTTCTTGAAGAAATTGATCGCGGTAGAAAGGCTGTAAATGTTCTACTATCAAGAGAAGAAACGTATGATGATATAGAGCCTGTTCGTCTCGATCAGAGTGGAGTAACTGCGTTTATTTCCATTATGCGGGGCTGTGATAATATGTGCGCTTTTTGTGTTGTTCCTTTTACCAGAGGACGAGAAAGAAGCAGAGATCCCCAGACCATAGTATCTGAAGCAAGTGAACTCGTTACAAAAGGATACAGAGAGGTTACCTTACTCGGTCAAAATGTAGATTCCTACCATTGGAGTGAAGGTGGCCTTGATGTAAATTTCGCTCAATTGCTTGAATTGGTCGCCCAGGTTTCACCTTTATTGCGCATTCGTTTTTCAACTTCACACCCCAAGGATATGACCGATGATGTTCTAGTGGTCATGTCTAAGTATCAGAACATTTGTGAGTACATTCATTTACCGGTACAATCGGGAAATTCCGCTGTTCTGGAGAGAATGAACAGAGGTTATTCAAGGGAGTGGTATTTGGAAAGAATAGCTTCCATCAAAAGTATCATGCCGAATTGTGCAATATCTACAGACATCATAACAGGATTCTGTGGTGAAACTCAGAAGGAACATCAGGATACCATCGAACTCATGGATCTGATAGAGTACGATTTTGCCTACATGTTTAAATACTCGGAGCGCCCGAGAACACTGGCCGAACGAAGGATGGAAGATGATGTGCCCGATGAAGAAAAAAATCGGCGTTTGCAGGAGATTATTAGACTACAAAACCATCATTCGCAAAAGAAGCATTCGAAATATTTGGGAAGAACACTCGAAGTGTTGGTGGAAGGCACCTCCAAACGTTCTGAAGAGGAGAATTTTGGGAGAACCACTTATAATACTGTAGTTGTATTTCCAAAGGGAGAAAGCAGACCCGGCGATTATGTTCAAGTTATGATAACAGATTTCACATCGGCTACACTTAAAGGCAAAATCGTATAATGGAGCTAGAATCTGTAAAAAGAAGATTTGGAATTATTGGCAATAATACTTTGCTCAATCATTCCTTAGAAACAGCACTGAGGGTATCACCCACCGATCTTTCAGTGTTCGTAACAGGGGAAAGTGGTGTAGGAAAAGAAACCATTCCACAAATCATTCACCAAAACAGTCACCGGAAGCACAACAAGTACATTGCTGTTAACTGTGGTGCTATCCCAGAAGGAACGATGGATTCTGAGCTATTTGGCCATGTTAAAGGGTCCTTTACCGGAGCGCATGCTGAAAGAAAAGGATATTTTGAAGAAGCTGATGGAGGAACACTTTTTTTAGATGAAATTGCTGAAATGCCATTATCTACTCAGGTCAAACTCCTGCGTCTTTTAGAATCAGGTGAGTTCATAAAAGTTGGCTCATCAAAAATTCTTAAAACGGATGTACGCATAGTCGCAGCGACTAACGTCAATGTTCTTCAAGCCATAGATAAAGGTAAGTTCAGAGAAGATTTGTACTATCGGCTCAACACCGTTCCGATTGTATTGCCTCCACTTCGGGATAGAAAAGAAGACATTGAATTGCTTTTTAGAAAATTTGCTCAGGATTTCGCAGAAAAGTATCGAATGCCAGTTGTAAGGTTGGAACCTGAGGCCTCGGAGGTACTACTCAGATACAATTGGCCTGGAAATGTCCGCCAGCTGAAGAATATAACCGAGCAAATTTCAATTCTCGAAACATCACGAAGGATAACACGTGAAACCCTTATTTCCTATCTGCCGGACTTTTCACAATCTAAATTGCCTGTACTTGCGAGAACGGAGGGGGCTATTCTACCTGACGAAAAAGAGGTTCTATATCAAGTGATTAAGGAAATGCGGAAGGAGTTGGATCAATTCAAGGCCATAATTCAGGCAGGTTTTTCTACTTCCGATGAGGGTTCTGGCAAACTGGTTACACCCGAGGATGAAATCAGAACGACATATACTCCAGGTGCACAATTGCCGCTGGCCAGAACAAATTATGAAGCAGACCCGAGGCAATATGGAGAAGCAGAAGTAGTAGAAGAATCACTTTCACTTCAGGACAAGGAGAAAGAACTCATCAAAAAAGCCCTGGAAAAGCACAGAGGGAAAAGGAAATATGCTGCCAGTGATCTTGGCATTTCGGAACGAACCTTGTACAGAAAGATAAAAGAATATGACCTATGAGATTCACTCTTTCCATCCTCACTTTGGTTTTCATCCTCACAGGTTGTAAGGTAAGTTATACCTTCAGCGGAACCGATGTAGGAAATGCTCAAACCATTTCCATTGCAATTTTTTCAAACAGGGCTGCGCTTACCCCGCCAATTTACCCTCAAACTTTTACGGAAGAGTTGAAAGATGAATTCTTAAGGCAAACAAAGCTTCAGATCGTTCAAGAAAATGGCGATCTACAAATGAATGGAGAGATCGTAGCCTACACGGCTAACCCGGTTTCTTCCACAGGTGATGAAACTACCGCATTAAACAGGTTGCAGGTAACCATAAAGGTCAACTACATCAATACACTAGACCCCACTAAAAATTTTAATCGAAATTTTTCGAGATTCGAAGATTATTCGAGTACTGAAAATCTTTCAACTATTGAAAATGCACTTCTGGAAAGTATCACCGAACAGTTGGCACAGGAGATAATTCAGGCATCCATTGGAAGTTGGTAAAATAAATACGGTAGTACATGATATTCTCCAGAGACGTTCTGACAACGACTCTCTGGAATTACTTGACCATTTGCTACTCGAGTACCCTTACTTCTCTATAGCGCGAATGAGCTATGTGCTCTCTCTTTTCAGGTTGGATGATCATCGTAAGAAGAATGAATTGGCCCGGCTCGCACTGAACTACCCGAACCCAAATCATTTAAACGCTCTGTTGAGCAGGAAATCAGAAATAGCTGAGGTACAAAACCCCGAAGAAGCTTCGACAGAGAAGTTGCCTGAAACTCCGGATATAGCTGAACTGAACGAAATATCGAAGGTGCAAATTGAGAGCCGGGGTAGAGAAAACACACATCACTCAAAAAAAGATGATGAATTAGAAAAAATCATTCAACCTTCCATAATCGAATTTCAGGTTCTCAGAGAGCTTGAAGACAGGTCTGATGTGAATATTGAAAAACCGGAAGAGAAGAATAAGCCAAGAACAAAGGCCAAACCCAAGAGCTTTAACGAATGGCTTGAAATATTGGATTCGGGTACAAATATCATCGAACAGGAGGAGGATAAAACACCTTCGGAAGGTTTCATTGTCTCAGAGTTTATCCAAGCCAACAAAACGAAAATTGAACCTCGAAAGAAAACCAGTCCTTCTGATCTGGCTCAGAAAAGTGTATCCGACGATTCTGAGATTGTTACTGAAACTTTAGCCAAAGTGTACGAGGCACAAGGCAATACGGTTAAGGCCATAGCTACTTATGAAAAGCTCATTCTGCTCAATCCAGAAAAAAAGGCTTACTTTGCCGCCCGAATTGAAAGTCTGAAATAACATATGGCCGCATTTCTCACTATTTTGATCGTAATTGTTTGCCTACTGCTCACGCTGGTGGTATTGGTACAAAATCCCAAAGGTGGAGGGTTGGCATCAGGATTCTCTGGCGCCAATCAATTTGGAGGAGTAAAGAGAACAACAGATTTTTTGGAGAAAGCCACCTGGTCATTGGTTATTGCCCTATTCGTTCTTAGTGTATTATCTGCTTCGCTTATGCAACGAGGTGTAGTAATAGACCAACAAAACGAAAGCAATATTGAGCAACTTCTGGATGAAGAAAGACCCGTAGGTCCAGCTCAAAACGCCCCTGCCACAGCACCCATTCTTGAAGACGAACCGTCAGAGGAATAAGACTGAAATAATCCTAAACGCTTACATCCGCATTGTTTTTCCATATCCCCTTGCTCATTGGATATAAGTGATCAATTTCCCCCAGCATAAAGTTATGTCAGGCTGTCAGAATACTGACATAATTATTAGTTGTGTTGAAACACACCTGCCAAATTGTTCTTTAATCACGCACTGGCACAAAAGGTGCTAATGGTCGCCCGAAAGAAAAGTGATCATTAATCTTAAAACAAAATCAAATGGCTGAATTGAACATTCAACCTCTGGCTGACCGGGTTGTAATAGAGCCCGCTCCGGCAGAAGCCACAACTGCCTCTGGTATCATTATTCCGGACACGGCTCAGGAAAAACCCCAAAGAGGTCAGGTGGTAGCTGTAGGAAAAGGTACTGACGATGTTAAGCTCACAGTTAAAGTGGGTGATACTGTACTCTACGGAAAATTCTCCGGCACTGAAATCAACGTAAATGGAACAGATTATCTCATCATGAGGGAGTCTGATATCTATGCAATTATTTAAATGTAAAATACGGAAAATCAAGAAAAATGGCAAAAGAAATATTATTTGATACTGATGCTCGAGATCAACTGAAGAACGGTGTCGATAAACTGGCCAATGCGGTAAAAGTTACTTTAGGCCCAAAAGGACGGAACGTTATTATCGACAAAAAATTTGGAGCCCCCTCGGTAACCAAAGATGGCGTTTCAGTTGCAAAAGAAATAGAACTTAGTGATCCCGTTGAGAATATGGGGGCTCAAATGGTCAAAGAGGTGGCTTCTAAAACCGCAGATGTTGCTGGTGATGGAACCACGACTGCCACAGTACTTGCTCAATCCATTGTAACGACAGGCCTGAAAAACGTTGCAGCTGGGGCAAACCCTATGGATCTTAAAAGAGGAATTGACAAAGCGGTTGAAGCAGTCATCGCAGACCTTAAAAAAATAACTGAAGAAGTCGGAGATGACAACACCAAAATAGAGCAGGTAGCGACGATCAGTGCTAACAACGATCATTTCATCGGAAAGCTGATTGCAGAGGCTATGCAAAAGGTGAAAAAAGAAGGTGTTATCACAGTTGAAGAAGCAAAGGGAACTGACACTACTGTAGAGGTTGTGGAAGGAATGCAATTTGACCGAGGGTATCTTTCTCCATACTTCGTAACTGACGGTGAGAAGATGATTACTGAATTGGAGAATCCAAACATCCTGATTTACGATAAGAAGATCTCGGCGATGAAAGACCTGCTTCCAATTCTTGAAAAAAGTGCACAAACGGGTAATCCAACCTTAATCATTGCAGAGGACGTTGAAGGCGAAGCGCTGGCAACATTAGTCGTTAATCGCCTTAGAGGGGCGTTGAAAATTGCGGCGGTCAAGGCTCCAGGGTTTGGCGATCGAAGAAAGGCAATGCTTGAAGATATCGCCATACTTACCGGTGGTACCGTAATATCAGAAGAGCAGGGTCGAAAACTTGAAGATGCAACTCTGGAAGATCTCGGTACTGCGGAAAAGGTGACTATTGATAAAGAGAATACAACTATAGTCAATGGTGCTGGAGATCATAAGGCCATTCAGGCCAGAGTATCTCAGATCAAAGCTCAAATTGAGCAATCAACATCTGATTATGACAAGGAGAAACTACAGGAAAGACTGGCTAAATTGGCCGGCGGAGTAGCTGTACTTTACATTGGAGCTGCTACTGAGGTTGAGATGAAAGAAAAGAAAGATCGCGTAGAGGATGCGCTTTCTGCAACCCGCGCAGCCGTAGAAGAGGGGATTGTTCCTGGTGGTGGTGTTGCCTACATCAGAGCAATTAGCTCATTAAATGATCTCAAGACTGAAAATGAAGATCAGAGTACTGGAGTAGCTATTGTACAAAGAGCTTTGGAAGAGCCTTTACGACAAATCATCTTCAACGCAGGTGGAGAGGGCGCAGTAGTCGTTCAAAAAGTAATGGAAGGAAGTGACGATTTCGGATATAACGCACGTACGGAAAAATTCGAAAACCTGCTTGCTGCAGGGGTCATCGACCCTACAAAAGTAGCTCGAATTGCACTTGAAAATGCCGCCTCTATCGCGGGTATGTTGCTCACCACAGAATGTGTGTTGGCAGAAGAACCTTCTGAGGAGCCTATGCCTGCCATGCCAGCAGGTGGTGGTATGCCAGGAATGATGTAACAAACAAAACAATCAGCATAAAAAAAGCCTCCAAAAATGGAGGTTTTTTTTTATGCCAGTAGTTCTTTTACCAGTGACGAAATAAGCTTTCCATCGGCTTTTCCTTTCAGCTTGCCCATAGCCATACCCATGACTTTGCCCATATCGGCCATGGAGGAAGCACCCGTTTTTTCTATTACATCTGCGAGTTCTTTTCTAACTTCTTCTTCAGAGAGCTGTTGTGGAAGATAAACACTCACAACTTCGGCCTGGAAGAACTCTTCTTTAGCCAGATCTTCACGTCCCTGCTGCACATAAAGTTCTGCCGCTTCTTTTCGCTGCTTGACTAATCTTTGAAGCAAAGCAACCTCCTGATCATTGTTGATTCCCTCGCCGGCACCTTTTTCGGTTTCAGCCAATAAAATTGCCGATTTTACAGCTCTCAATGCGGCAAGTTTGTCTTGTTCTTTCGCCTTCATAGCCGCCTTTATATCCTCGTTGATTCTATCCTTTAAACTCATATCTTTTTTTTTCAAAGAAATAGAGAATCCATCAATTAAAAACCCCCTCAAACAAGTTCAAGGGGGTTACAACCAATAAAACCACATGGATCAATCCACGTTATCGTGCAAAAAAGAATTGTCAGGTCTTATGCCTGTTTTTTTTTCTTCATCATCACTCTTGTCTTCGAGAGAATATCTCGAAACTCCGGAATCTGAAGAGTGATCAACATCAGTAAGCTTTACGGAACGGCGCTCGTATGCCGGAACATCTTCTAATTCGAGTAAGCCCGACGGAGTTCTAAGCTTCCGGTTAAGCTCCTTAAGCTTTCCCATTCTGTCCCGAACTCGTTTTTGGTGATCTTCTTGCTCAAAATCGGGCTTAGGCTTTTCCTCAGCTTTGGGTGCGTCTGGAACAGTAGATTCATCACTCTGGCCAATATTTAGCGGTACATCAAAGTGTTGCTCTTCTCTGCGAGGCTCAGGTTGAGGTTTTGGTTCAGGTTGAGTGTTTTTTCTAAGAAAGGGTTCTAATTCATCTGAAGATGGAGTTGGTTCTTCTTTTTTCTCATGTTCAATCTGGTTTTTTTCCAGTCGAAAATCGAATGTGCGCTGAACTCGCTCATCTTCATCTTTTAAAAAAGGTTCATCCTCACTTTCAGGCTCATTTTTTTCTACAACAGGGGTGCCACGTTCGAAGCTCAATGGTTTGTCTTCATCCATGGTCAGAGTATGCACATTTCGTTCAGGACGTGACTTAGCTGAATTATTTCCAATATTAAATCCCGTGGCAATAACGGTTATGTTCAGTTCATTTTCGAGATCATCGTTCTTGCCATATCCCCAGATAACATCAGCACTTGCTCCTGCTTCATCTTGAATGTAGTCTGTGATATCTGATATTTCGTCCATCGTGATTTCTTCATCGCCATATTCCATGTTAAGCAGGATAAACCTGGCTCCTTTGATCTCGTTATCATTGAGCAATGGAGAAGAAAGTGCATTTTCGACCGCTTTGATAGCTCGGTTTTCGCCTTCGGCAGATGCTCGACCCATAATGGCCACACCACTATCCTGCATGACAGTGCTGACATCCTGAAAATCTACGTTTACATATCCTGTTCGAGTGATGATTTCGGCAATACCGCGAGCTGCAGTGCTCAGTACATCATCAGCTTGAGCGAAAGCATCGCTCATTCTAAGGTTACCGTACATTTCCCGAAGCCTATCATTGTTAATTACCAGAAGGGTATCTACATGCTTTCTTAATTCTTCAACACCTTCTTCAGCCTGCTTGAGTCTTTTCTTTCCTTCGAAAAGGAACGGCATGGTGACAATTCCTACAGAAAGCACACCCATTTCTCTAGCAATTTCGGCAACTACAGGTGCTGCTCCTGTTCCTGTTCCACCGCCCATTCCGGCAGTAATGAATAACATTTTCGTTTGATCGTCGAGCAGAGTTTTGAGCTCATCTGCAGATTCAACCGCAGCATTTCTTCCTACAATGGGCATAGATCCTGCTCCCATTCCTTCTGTAAGAGAGGCTCCGAGCTGTATTTTCGTTTTAACCGGACTGCGATCCAAATCCTGGTGATCTGTATTACAAACTACAAATTCAACGCCTTCTATTCCGAGGCCATACATGTGGTTTACTGCGTTGCTTCCTCCGCCTCCTATTCCAATCACTTTAATGATCGACGGCTTACCTTTTGGCAAATCAAATTCCATATATACTTCTTTTATTGGTTGTTAATTTAATCGACGGTGTCCTCGAAGAACTTACCGGTTTTATCTTTGATAATGGAGAGAAAATCGCTGAAAGCAGATCTGCCTTTCGGTTTATCATCAGCTATGGTTTCCTCTCCATGTTCTTCTCTCTGTTTTTTCTTTTTCTTTTCAATTCCTTTCAGAATCAAGCCTACTCCTGTAGCGTACATGGGGCTTGTAACCTCATCAGCTCCGCTGGCAAGGTGCTCTGTTGGATAACCCACCCGGGTATCCATACCGGTTAAGAATTCAAAAAGTTGTGTGATGTGCTTTAGTTGTGCACCACCACCCGTCACAACAATACCGGCTATGAGCTTTTTCTCGAGTCCGGAATTTCGTATTTCATAGAACACCTGCTCTACAATTTCCTCCATCCTTGCTTCTATGATGTAGGCAAGGTTTCGAAGTGAAATCTCTTTTGGATCCCTACCTCTAATCCCTGGTATAGCTACAATTTCGTTTGCAGAAGCATTATCACCAAGAGCTGATCCGAATTTAACCTTTAGTGTTTCTGCCTGTCGCTTTATGATGGAACATCCATGCTTGATGTCTTCCGTTATGATATTACCTCCAAAAGGGATTACTGCCGTATGTCGAATAATTCCCTCCTTAAAAACGGCCACATCGGTTGTACCACCACCAATATCTACCAATGCAACACCGGCTTCTTTCTCTTCGCTGCTCAATACTGCTTCTGCCGAAGCTAAAGGCTCCAGAATGAGGTTAGTTACCTCTCGATTTGCATTTCGAACACTTTTGTAGATATTCTTGGCAGCGGCTATCTGCCCAGTAATGATATGAAAGTTTGCCTCCAGTCTTACACCCGACATTCCAATGGGGTTATGGATTCCTTGTTCATTATCCACTGTGAAATCCTGAGGCAGTACGTCTATAATCTTTTCCCCTGGCAGCGTCACCAGGTTGTACATTTCATCTACGAGAATATCTATGTCTTCCTGGGTAATTTCTTCGTCAATCTGACTTCGCATTCTAATACCTCGATGCTGTAAGCTTCGGATATGTTGGCCGGCAATTCCTACATTAACCTCCCCGATTGTGCATTTTGCCTGGTCCTCTGCGATAGCAATTACCTTCTTAATGGCTTCAACTGTAGGGGTAATATGAGTTACAACACCCCTGGTAACCCCGACAGATTCAGTTCGGCCCATCCCTAAGATCTCAAGCTTGTTGTGCTCATTGAGCCGCCCGACCATGGCGACAATCTTGGTTGTACCGATATCCAAACTAGCTATTAAATCATCGTTTTTCATACTCATCTTTTTTCGCAGACGATCTGGTTTTTGAACTTTAAATTGATCGTTCTGTATTCGTTCCACCCTAATTTGTTCAAACCTTCTCGATATAGCACAAGCAGCTTGGTCAGCTCCTCGGCTAAATGCTCTTTTCCACCGATCAGAATAATATGATTTCCAACGGCTGGTATTAACTCGATATCTCCATTTTCTCGAACATACATTTGTTTAAACTGAGCACTCCAAATCGGATGGCTGTCAAATGTTTTTGCGAGATAATGTAAAGTTCTTAATAATTCTAGATTTTTTCCTTCAGTTGTCTGATTATCAAATATTTGTATTTCTCTGGGCAATTTCTGATACTGGTAAGGAATGGCTCCATTTGCTACGATAACTCGTGACGTAAATACATCGGATAGCGGCATCGGGCGTCCATTTTCATCTATATAAAAGCTATCACCATAACTATTGAAAACGCGAATTATTGGTTTTCTTTGAGTGATATCAACACGAATTTGACCGGTTAAAGTGGTATAAACCTGAGCCTTTTCAACGAAAGGAAACTGGTCAAAACGCCGTTCTAAATCACCAATATCTACACTACCAATAGCATCTTTATCTCTTTGATAACCTATTGCATAAACCGTTTCTTCTATTTCAGATTCCGAAAGGAACTGATTCCCATCCGTCTTGTCTATTCGAACCTCAAGTCCGGAAAAAGGAATGGCCTTTCGGGTTGATTCTGCCAAACCCATCATAGCGATGATGGCCCCGCAAACCAACAACCACATTCCCGTTTTCTTGATCTTTTTCATGATGTCAAAGCCTTTTTTATGGGTTGAACCCACTGATCAATATCACCCGCTCCAATGGTGACCAAAACGTCAAATTCAGCCTTCAAAATCTCATCAATAAGCTGATCTGAATGGACTACCTTTTTGTTTTCCAAATTGATTTTTTCCAGCAGGGTTTTCGAGTTTATCCCGGCAATAGGTTCCTCCCGAGCAGGATAAATGTCCAGGAGAATTAACGAATCCAGAGCTTTTAGTTCCTGAGCAAATTCATCCATAAAGTCTCTTGTTCGTGAGTATAAGTGAGGTTGAAAAACACCTAGAATCTTTTGATCCGGATACATTTCCCTTAATGCCTGCAAAAGCACGTGTATTTCAGAAGGATGATGTGCATAATCGTCAATGTAAATGCAATCATCATTTTGAACAATCAATTCAAAACGGCGCTTCACACCCAGATAGGTATTCAGGCTTTTATTAAGTGATTCTACCGATACTCCCAGCTGATGTCCCATTGCAAGTGCAGCAGTAGCATTCAATACATTATGTCTTCCGGGTAATGAGGTGCTAAACCGTCCGATTAAACCTTGGTTATGCAGCAGATCAAAATGATACTTACCATTTACAACCGAAACATCAATTGCCTGATAATCTGAATCTTCGCTCCATCCATATCGAAAAATCTTGGCCTGAACATTTCCCAACACCTTTTGTGGTACGGATTCATTTGCTATTGCAATGCCGTTGGATGGTAGCTTACCAAAAAAACTCGAAAAAGTATCTAGTAATGCTGCTTCATTTTCATAAACGTCCAGATGATCTGATTCAGCATTAGTGAGTATGGCGAATTGAGGGTTCAACCGCAGCAAAGAGCGGTCATATTCATCCGCCTCTGCCACCATAAATGTTGTTTCCTTATTCCAGATAAAGTTTGAATTATTGTTGGTCATGACTCCGCCCACAAAGGCATTCACACCCATATTAGTCTGGTTCAAGATATGTGCAAGAATAGAAGATGTAGTCGTTTTTCCATGGGTGCCGGCAACGGCTATACATTGATATAGATCTGCTATTTCAGAAAGTGCTTCCGACCTTTTTAACATAGGAACTTGACGTTGCAGAAAATGCAACATCCAGGGGTGATCTTTTGGAACGGCTGGAGTATAAATGACCCGGTCTGAGACAATTTCAGGATCAACAATTGAAGAGTAGGTCACCTTTGCTCCGTGTGCTATCAATTCCTCCGTAATAGCCGATGAAGTACGATCGTAACCCGCAACGGTATTTCCTATCATCAAATGATAACGGGCGAGAGCACTCATGCCAATACCGCCAATTCCAATAAAGAAGATATGTGACTTTCTCTTTATCATTTCACTTCATCCAGTATCAATTTTGCAATCCGATCTGCCGCATCCGGTATACCGAGTTTGGCAATGTTCATTCCCAATTCTCTTCTTTTTTTTGGGTCGTGCAGTAAGGTGATTATTTGAGGAACAAGATCTTCGTTAGCCCGGTCATCTGTTACAAGAACGGCTGCATCTAGTTTTACCAAAGACTGGGCGTTGGCCAGTTGGTGGTTTTCTGCTGCCAGCGGATATGGAGCCAGGATCACAGGTTTTCCTATGACGCTCAACTCACTCACCGCTATGGCCCCTGCGCGGGAGACAATAACATCAGCTGCAGCATAAGCTAAATCCATCCGATCGATGAATTTCAATGCCATAATGCGATTCTCAAACTTGTTTTTAATTGCATCGCTAATTTCTTTGAAGCTCACTTTTCCAGTTTGCCAAATGAGCTGAATATCCTCTGCTAAAAGTTGATCCAGGTTATTTTTCAAGGCTTGATTTATGGGCCTTGCACCAAGACTTCCACCAACAATGAGGACGGTAAACCGGTCTTTTAGGCCAAAATGTTTAAAAGCTTGATCGTGCTTATCAGCTATATCAATAACCTCACTCCGAATAGGATTACCGCTATAGAAAACCTGCTTAGACCGGAAGTACTTTTCCATCCCTTCATAAGCCACACAAATCTTCTTTGCTCTTTTGGCAAGCAGGCGGTTGGTTACACCAGGAAATGCATTTTGCTCCTGAAGATATATAGGAGTCCCCAACCAGCTGGCAACCTGAAGTACCGGACCGCTGGCGAAACCCCCTGTTCCAATGGCCACATTTGGTCGAAATTTTAGAACAATAAAGAAAGAATGAAGAATACTCCAGATAAGCTTAAATGGAAATAGAGCGTTTTTTACAGACACGCTTCTGGAAAATCCACTTATCCACAATCCTTTGATTCGATAGCCAGCTTTTGGTACCGCTTCCATTTCCATTTTACCCTTTGCACCCACAAAGAGTATTTGGGCCTCTGGGTTAATTGCTTTTAATGCATTTGCAATTGCAATTGCCGGATAGGCATGTCCTCCGGTACCACCTCCGCTAATGAGCACTTTAAGCTTGGACATACCGGTTTTGTTTGAGCGATTCTACTTTTTCCTCCTCTTGAATACTTCGGCTAACGCTAAGAATTATTCCGAGTGAAATAGACGTAAACCAAAAGGAAGTACCCCCTTTACTTATGAGTGGAAGTGTCTGGCCCGTTACTGGTAACAAGCCCACATTAACTCCCATGTTGATCATTCCTTGGATTACGAGACTGAAGCTCAAGCCAAGCACCAAATAAGCAGCAAATGAGCCTTTTACCTGCTGAACAATTCGTAGTGATCGGTAGAGCAATGCCATGTATAGGAGAATTATCACTAACCCTCCCAGAAATCCATACTCTTCAACTATAATGGCATAGATAAAATCTGAGTATGAGCTGGGCAAAAAATTGCGTTGAGTGCTATTCCCGGGTCCTTTTCCCATGAAACCACCAGTTGCTATGGCAATTTTTGCCTGATCAGTTTGATAATTGCCATCGGAATTGCCCTCACCTGAAATGAAATTCTCAATTCTATTGTTCCAGGTTTCGAACCGCGGAAAAAAGTCCGGAGAAGTTTTAGCCAGAATAATGATGATGGCTATCGCAGAAATTGCCAAAGGCACCAAAGTGAGCAAGTGCTTAACCTTAACACCGGCCATGAACATAAGCAACAACGATGTAGCTAGCAATACAACAGCTGTGGACAAATTCGCAGGAAGGATGAGTCCAATTACCAGGAGTACCACGCCCATCATTGGAACAAAAGTTCCGCTGAAATCCTTCAGGTCATCCTTTTTCTGAGCAAGAGTTCTGGCAACAAACATGATAAGGGCCAGTTTGGCCAGGTCGGATGTTTGAAAGCTTTGATTTATAAAGGGGATAGTGAGCCATCTGGATGCGTTATTTACATTTACCCCAAGTAGCAGCGTCAGGGCCAGCAGCGGAATAACGATCCAGATCAGCAATTGAGCTATCCTGGAAAAATACCGGTAGTTAATGCGGTGAATAATGTAAATCAATCCAAAACCTGTACCTACAAACAGGGCATGCTTGAAGACGTAGAATATGGCATTTCCTCCGTGATATTTATAGGCCAGCGTTACTACAGAGCTGTAAACCAGAAGGATAGACCATAAAGCCAAAAGCAAAACCATCGTCCAAATCGGGCGGTCTCCGTGCAGGTATTTATAGATTCGATTCACTTACAGACTCCTAACCATTTCTTTGAAAGTATTGCCTCTTTCCTCATAGTTTTCAAAAAGATCAAAACTTGCGCAAGCCGGAGATAGAAGCACGGTATCTCCTTTACTTGCCATTCTGTAGGCCAGAGATACCGCTTCTCTCATATTTGAAGCTACCTCAATCTGCTCTACTTTGTCAGCAAAAGCATTTCTAATTTTTTCGGTGTCTTCTCCTAATATGATGATGCTTTTTACTTTTTCGTCTACGAGTTCTTCCAATTTGCTGTAATCATTGCCTTTATCCACACCACCTGCAATCCATACAGTTGGAGTTCTCATAGATTCCAGTGCATACCAGGTACTGTTTACATTTGTGGCTTTTGAGTCATTGATATAGTCTACACCAAAGACACTCATAAATTTTTCCAGTCTGTGTTCGATATTCTGGAAGTTGCTCAGGCTATCCCGAATAACTTCTTTTCGGATGTCTAATAGACTGCTGATTACAGATGCTGCCATACTGTTTCCTGAGTTGTGTCGCCCTTGAAGGGCCAGCTGCTGAATGTTCATTTCAAATTGTTGTTTTACGTTAATTATTATCGATTTATTCCCTGATGCCCATGCACCATTTTCTTGTTCAGATTTCCATGAAAAGCCGTGTTTTTGAGACTGGATTACCGTTTCCGACATCCTCTTTTGAATGACCTGATCATCAGCGCAAAACACAAAATGATCTTCCGGGGTCTGATTCATCGTTATTCGGAATTTGGAAGCCACATAGCGATCAAATGATCCTCCATATCTTTCCAGATGGTCGGGTGTGATGTTCAGTATCGCGGCAATATCAAACCGGAGTTCTTTGAGCCCGTCCAGTTGAAAGCTGCTTACCTCTAGTACCCACCAGTCGTGATCTCGTTCGGAGAGTTCTTTGGCCATACTCATTCCAACATTGCCTCCCACAAAAACATCAAGTCCCGCATTCTTAAGAATCTCGCCGACCAAACCCACCGTTGTCGTCTTGCCGTTTGTTCCTGTTATTCCAATAAGCTTTCCAGTTGTATATCTTCCGGCAAACTCAAGCTCATCAATGATGGGGATACCTTTTTTTTCGGCTTTTTGAACGATGGCCGCTTCATCAGGTATTCCAGGACTTTTGATGATCTGGGATGCTTTCAGAATTTTATCTTCAGAATGGCCTTCCTCCTCAAAAGAAATCTCAGCATTTTCAAGAACTTTCCTGTTTGTTTCTTTTATCCGACCCGCGTCGGAAACAAACACCTCTAAACCTTTTTTCTGGCCTAAAAGCGCAGCACCTGTACCACTAATACCAGCTCCAAGTACTGCGATTTGAGCCTCTTTCACGTCTATCGAATTTTTAGTGTTACGATGCTTAGAACTGCCAGAAAAAGCCCGGCTATCCAAAATCTCGATACAATTTTCGATTCGTGATATCCCTTTTTTTGATAGTGATGATGCAGCGGAGCCATAAGAAATACTCTGCGTCCTTCACCAAATTTTTTCTTCGTGTATTTGAAATAGGCCACCTGAATCATGACCGATACATTCTCAATAAGGAATATGCCTGTGAGTAGCGGGAGAACCAGTTCTTTCCGCACCGAAAAGGCCATAACGGCAATGATTCCTCCGAGCGCAAGTGAACCTGTATCGCCCATGAATACCTGTGCCGGATAGGCATTGTACCAGAGGAAACCGATACAAGCCCCTACAAATGCAGCAGAGAAAATCACAATCTCACCGCTTTCTGGTATGTACATGATATTCAGGTAGTCCGCAAGGATGTAATTGCCTGAAACAAAAGCAAATACAGCCAATGATGCTCCAATAATACCAGAGGTTCCCGCGGCAAGTCCGTCCAGACCATCTGTCATATTGGCTCCGTTGCTTACCGCAGTAATAACCAGGATCACAAAAGGAATGAAGACCAGCCATGTATACTTTTTCCAATCCTCGCCGAGCCATGAAATGAGCCAGCCATAGTCGAATTCGTTATTCTTTATAAATGGGATGGTGGTTTTGGTTGAGCGAGTTTCTTTCCAGGTAAATACCCGGTCAGGCTCATCTTCCTGGAGCAAGTTCTCGCTGGTAATCTCCTGACTGTACACCTTGTTTTCAACTATTACCTGATCACTGAAGTAAAGCACACTTCCGGCAATGAGCCCCAGACCTACCTGACCAACAATTTTGAATTTTCCTGAAAGACCCTTTTTATTCTTCTTGAATACTTTGATATAGTCATCGATAAAACCAATGGCACCCAGCCAAACAGTAGAGCCCAGAAGAAGAAGGACATATACATTATCCAGACGGGCAAAAAGAAGAACGGGAATAATAATTGAAGCCAGGATAATGAGCCCTCCCATAGTTGGAGTACCCTGTTTCTGCATTTGTCCTTCCAGCCCCAGATCTCGAATAGATTCACCGATCTGTTTACGGCGGAGTCGCTCAATAATTCCTTTCCCGATAATCATAGAAATAACAAGCGATGTAATCACTGCCATAGCGGCCCGAAAGGAGATGTATTGGAATAATCCGGCTCCGGGTATACCTTCTTCACTAAGAAAATGGAACAGATGATAAAACATTAGCTTGTTGTTTGATTCATAATTTCTTGAAGGATTTTGAGGTCGTCAAAGGGGATTTTCTTTCCTCTGACATCCTGATAAGTTTCATGACCTTTGCCAGCTACCAGAATAACATCCCCCGGAGCGGACATCATCACCGCAGTTTTTATAGCCTCCGCCCTATTGACTAATTCAAGTGTTTTTGACTTCTCAATGGGGTTTAACCCTGATTTCATTTCGTCGATGATCGCCACAGCGTCCTCGGAACGGGGATTGTCCGAAGTAAGGACTACTCTATCGCTAAACCTCGCGGCTATCTGTGCCATTCGCGGTCGCTTTTCTCGATCACGATCCCCGCCGCATCCAATTACCGTTATGATTTTTTCGTTGCCACTTCTTACCTGATCGATAGTTCTCAGGACGTTTTGCAGCGCATCCGGAGTGTGTGCATAATCAACAATACCGTGAACTCCATCATCTGAAGTTACCTGCTGAAAACGCCCTCTTGCACCTCTCAGCTTACTCAGCACTGTTAATACCTTTACATCATCCTGATCGTAGGTATTCGCTACCGCAAACACAGCAAGTAAATTGCTAGCATTAAACCGTCCCACCAAAGGAGTCCAGAGCTCAAAACCATTGATTTCGAGGTGCAATCCGGACATAGAATTCTCGACGATCTTTCCTTTATAATCGCTGGAAGACTTAAGGCCGAAGGTTCGAACCCTTGTAGGTGAATTCTTGATCAGACTGGCCCAATGTTGATCATCCTTATTAACTATTGCCAAAGAATCGGCACACAGCATGTCGAACAACTTTTTCTTGGCGGCCAGATAGTTATTGAATGTTTTATGATAGTCGAGGTGATCATGGGTAATGTTGGTAAATACCGCTCTTGAAAAGCAGATTCCTGCCACGCGATGTTGGTCGAGCGCATGTGAACTCACTTCCATAAAACAATACTTACACCCCTTACTCACCATTTCACGCATCAAATAGTTGATGCTCAGGGCATCAGAAGTAGTATGAGTTGAAGGGAAAACCTTATCGTTTATTCTGTTCTCAACAGTAGAAAGTTGACCGCATTTATGTCCGAGGTCGCTGAAAAGCTGATATAACAGCGTAACCACACTGGTTTTTCCATTCGTTCCAGTAACACCAATTACCTCCAGCTTTTCTGAAGGATTATCGAAAAAATTGCTGGCCATATAGCCAAGAGAGATGGCCGAACTTGAAACTTTAACATAGGTTTTTTCTGAATCCAGTTCTTGAGGAAAATCTTCACAAACAATTGCCGAAGCTCCGGCAGATATGGCTTTATTAATGTAGTCATGACCATCGACTGTTGTGCCCCTTACCGCCACAAAAACATTCCCTGGTTCTACCTGGCGTGAATCAAAAGCTATGCGTGTCACGTCAAGATCTGTCGAGCCTCTCACCTCCTTTATTCTGGACCTGTAAAGAATATCTCTCAACTTCTTCATGACAGTACCAGTTTTATTAGAGGTTTTCCAGAGGGTATTCTGACACCTGCCTGAATAGATTGTCTTTTTACAACTCCACGACCCTCAAGAAGCACACGCAACCCACTATTTTCCAGCAAGTAAACAGCGTCCTCCGCATCCATTCCGACAACATTGGGAACAAGGTTTTCAACTGTGGAAACCTCCTTCATAGCAACCTGATCCGTACCCGTCTGGGTGCTTACCCAAAACCCATCGCACTCATCTACATATGGAACACCAATGGCATTAAAAACCTGGGTCAGGTCCTTCTCAATTCCATTTTTCGATACTGGAATTAAAGGTCGTCCAGAGGCTAACTGGCCGTTGAAATCACTGATTTCTTCCTGTGCATCCAATGTGGTGCTATACACTTTATTGGCAATTTCTCTGAAAATCGGCCCCGCTACGAGGTTTCCATAATACACGTTTCTGGAAGGAGCATTAACTACTACAATGCACGAATAGAGCGGGTTATTTGCAGGAAAGTATCCGCAGAAGGAAGCTTGATAAGACACTTTATCGTAGCCATATTTTCCTCTGGAGATTTGAGCGGTTCCGGTTTTACCTGCAATCTTGAACCCTGCACCTTTCAGGTTAATCGCAGTACCATACTCCACTACTGCCTCGAGCATTTCTTTTGATTTCTCGATTGTCTTCTTGCTTGCAATCGACTTTTCAAGGACTATCGGATCAAAAATCTTATGGACCTCACCATGTTTTTCAATCCGCCGAGCGAACATGGGCTTCATCATCTGGCCGTCATTAGCAACGGCATTGTAAAAAGTCAGAATCTGAAGTGGGGTCAAAGACACTTCATACCCGTGAGACATCCATGGTAGGGAAAGTCCGGACCATGATGGGTCGTTTGCACTTTTAATGAAAGGTTTTCCTTCACCTGCTATCTCTACTCCAGTGGGGCGATTTAGTCCCATCTGATAAAGCCGGTTTACAAACTCCTGAGGGGTGTCTTTATAATATTTTTCGGCAATTCTCGCAGCAGCAATGTTGGAAGAATAGGCAAAAGCATCTTTCACGGTTATAGTGCCGTAACCCCCTTCTTTGGAGTCGTACATGGGTGTGCCGTAGAATTCATATTTGCCATTGCCGGTTTCTACAGAGTCGGTCAATTCTATATGACCATCTTCAAGTGCAGCCATAAATGTGGCGAGTTTGAAGGTTGATCCTGGCTCGGTACTGGCCCCTATCGCATAGTTGTAGTTCTCGTAATATCTGCCCTCTTCGTCACGGGATAGATTGGCAATGGCCCTTATCTCTCCGGTTTGAACTTCCATGAGTACAACGCAACCGTACTGAGCATCATGTTTGACCAACTGCTTGAGTAAAGCGTTTTCGGCGACGTCCTGAATATTAATGTCCAGAGTAGTTACAAGATCGTAACCATCTACAGGTTCGATATCGTTATCATCGCTGATGGGCATCCAAACATTGCCTGCTATTTTTTGCATTAATCTCTGACCACTCACCCCGCGCAATGCCTTTCGATATGCACCTTCCAGACCGACAGGAAGCACTTCTTGTCTGTCGTAGCCGATTGTACGGGCTGCGAGATGCCGAAAAGGCCGCTGACGTTTATTGTGTTGTAGGTAGATAAAGCCACCTCCATATCTTCCTCTGCGGAATATTGGAAAAGCCCTCAATTCTGAAAGCTCGGTGTACTTTGCGTTCCTGCGAACAAGCATAAACCGAGCACCAGACTTTCTACCCTGAACCAGTCTTTCTCGATAGGCTTCAGGAGAATAGTCCTGAAAAAGGTTGGCGAGACACCATGCGAGGGAGTCGACATTGGCGTAAAAGTCTTCATCCGAGAGGGATTCTGTATTTGGGTCGAACCTAATTTCATATTTAGGAACCGAGGTTGCCAGAAGGCTGCCGTCCTTGGCATAAATATTCCCCCGTACGGCCTCAATTTTTCTAAAGTCAATAGTGAGGTTTTCTGCTTTAGATTTCCAAATAGAGCCTTCGATTACCTGAATTTGAAATATCCTGAAGACAATGGCCAGCATACCCATTCCAATCAGGAAATAAAGCAGATAAGCCCGGCGTAATATCAACTTATTGCTTTCCATCGTTGGCTTCTTTGAAGTATTTGTCCCACTCCTTTTGACTCAGTTCAATTTTCTTGGGTGGATTGGCTGCTTCTTCCAGGTTTAACCCCTTCTTATTCAATATTTTGATGAGCTCAGACTGCTTGGTAGCATACATCAAATCCGATTTAATCGTAATGTATTCGGAGCGCCTTTCCTTCAGCTCATTTTTGTTTGCATTGATATCTCTTACCGTATCCTCAGCAGCATAGCCAAGGCCGATATAGACCAAGCCCAGTAAGAGCAGAAAAGCCAGAAAGGGAAGGTTACTTATCAGCCAGTCACTGCCAAATACTTCTCCCCGGATCAAACTCATTATGGATCGACCCAGCCTAATTTTTCTTTTAGTGCCGTTACTCTTAGTCGTCATTTCGTTCAGCTATTCGGAGTTTGGCACTTCTGGATCGGGGGTTCCTTTCCAATTCTTTTTCAGAAGGGGTAATAACCTTTCGATTTATAGGCTCGAATGGTCGTTGAATGACCCCATAGAAATTCTTCCTGAGTGTCCCCTCAAAATTTCCTGAGCGCATATAGTTTTTGACCAATCGATCTTCGAGCGAGTGATAAGTTATAATTACAAGTCTTCCTCCCGGAGCAATGCATTTTTCCGTGCTCCTGAGAAAGTCCTTAAGAACTTCCAGCTCTCTGTTTACCTCAATTCGTAAAGCCTGGAAAACACGGGCAGTATAGTTCTTCTTACGGCCCTTGAAATCCGTATCAAGCAGGGCCAATAAGTCGAAAGTTGTCGCAAAGAGCTTCTCGCTTCTACGCTGAACAATTTTATCTGCGAGTTTACGGGCATTCGGTATCTCACCGTAATTTTGGAACAATCGCACCAACTCGTCCGATTCATATTCATTGAGTACTTCGGCCGCGGAAAGGTTTGAAGACTGATTCATCCGCATGTCCAGCGGAGCCTCAGAACGAAAAGTAAAGCCGCGTTCAGCATTGTCTATTTGATGTGATGAAACCCCAAGGTCCGCCAATACAGACTGTACTGGCAATACCCCAAGAACTAGAAGGTGATTTCTGAGATATCGAAAGTTGGCCTTTACAAAAGTGAGGCGATCATCATCCAATAACTGGTTATTGGCATCACCATCCTGATCAAAAGCGACTAAAACACCTTTGTTTAATCTTCTGAGTATTTCTTTTGAATGTCCCCCTCCACCGTAGGTGACGTCGACATATCGACCACCTTCATTGATGTTCATTCCATCCACAGACTCCTGAAGTAAAACCGGATTGTGATACATTATTCCTCAGCTGGTTTTTCAAGATCCCCCATAACATCTTCAGCGAGCTGAGCAAAGTCCTCCAGTCCCTCATTCATAACTTCATCATACCGTTCCTGAGCCCACACCTCTACTCTGTTGGCATATGCAAAAAGCACGATATTCTTTTGAATGGATGCATGATCCTGCAGGCGCTTTGGAATGAGCAACCTACCCGCGTTATCCAAAGCCATTTGAGTAGCTCCGTTGTGAAACTGCCGATAAAACTTCCTGTTTTTGATGACAAAAAGATTGAGCTTTTCGAAACGAGCAGTTTCAAGCTCCCACTCATTCATGGGGTACAGAACCAAACAACCTTCAAATCCACGGTTGAGCACAAACTGATCTTTGGCAGACGGGTCAAATTGACGTTTGAGCCCAGAAGGGAGGAGAAACCTGCCCTTGGCATCAACTTTACAAGAAAACTCACCTATGAAGCTCGACATCAGTTACTTCCGTGTTTAGAGCCGTAAAATTAGAATATATATTACCACTTTTTACCACTTTCTACCACTTTGTGAATAACTTACGATATTCACAAGTATAACTGACTGATTTTATGTCTTTTACATAAGCTTTTGTCAAAAACGAAATACGATCAAAGTGTGTTTTGAAGAGGCTGCTGGTTGGGAATTTCATCAACAGTACGATGTGAGCAACCCTTATACTTTCTGTTCGTTTTTTGTATAATTGGATACTTTTGCCTGCTAAATCAGACCGGTCGGAATGAGTTACGAAATTCTAAAAGAAGGGAAGTTTGAATACGTAGAAGTTGGAAAGGGCAAGCCATTAATTCTATTGCATGGGCTATTTGGTGCGCTGAGCAATTTCAAAGACGTTATTGATTATTTCAAGCATCGTTTCACGGTGATTATCCCAATCATGCCCCTATATTCCATGCCCGTACCTAAGACCAATGTGAAGAGTTTGATGAGATACATCCGGGATTTCATCAATTACAAGGAATTCGAGCAAGTGCACTTGCTTGGAAACTCATTGGGTGGACATGTAGGATTGCTGTACACGCACACTTACCCTGAAAAGGTAGCCAGCCTGATACTGACCGGTAGCTCTGGTTTATATGAAAACCCAATGGGCAGCACATATCCTAAGAAAGGAGATAAGAAGTTTGTGCGTGAAAAAGTCGAATACACGTTTTACAATCCTAAGCATGCTACAGACGAACTTGTTGATGAGTGCTACAACATCGTGAATGACCGCGGACAAGCTTTGCGCGTTCTTTCACTGGCCCGATCGGCCATTCGCCAAAACATGGGAGATGAGCTTGCCGCAATGAAACAGCCTGTATGTCTGATTTGGGGAAAGAATGATACCATCACCCCTCCGGAAGTTGCAGAGGAATTCCACCGACGACTTACAAATTCCGACCTTTACTGGATTGATGAGTGCGGCCATGCACCAATGATGGAGCATCCTACCTTATTTAATAAGATATTAGGAAACTGGTTTGACAAAATGCTCGAACCGGTTCAATGAGTTCTCTTCAAATCAGTTTCATAAAAAGCAGTTCTGAACTTAAAGAATGTCCGGACAGTCGCATGGCTGAATGTGCTCTTATTGGGCGTTCGAATGTGGGTAAATCAACATTAATTAATGCTCTTGCCAGAAATAAAAACCTGGCCAAAACCTCTTCCAAACCCGGAAAAACGCAGTTGATTAACCATTTTATAGTTCGTCAGGAGTGGCATTTGGTCGACCTTCCTGGATACGGGTACGCAAAGAGGTCGAAAACTGAGATCGGAAAGATTTCACAGCGAATAGACCAATACCTGTTCAGGCGCAAGCAACTGGCCTGCACGTATGTCTTAATAGACCTTCGTCATTCCTTACAAAGTATTGACCTAGCTTTCATAAACAAACTGGGGGAGCACCAAATTCCGCTAAAAATTGTTTTCACCAAAGCCGATAAGATTCCAAAAAATAAAAAACAAGCGCAGGTCAATTCAATCCTTGAGGAGCTTGGTGAGTATTGGCAAACCCTACCGGAGCACTTTGTAACCTCCTCAGAAAAAGGCATAGGAATGGAAGCGCTTCTTGCCGATATGGATTCGATTTGTACTGAAATAAACGCTAATTATTTCGGTTCATCTCATCCTGGGAAATAAGTCCGACTCTGCGTCCGAAATACGTCCCGAAATCCCTTATTTCATCTGACTCTATATTCATTCCAGTAGCTTTCTCAAAACTATCTGCCATCGTCATAAGTGTTTGATAAAAAAATAGCTTCATTTCATCTACGGTCATTTCCTTAGTCCACAGGTCTACTCTAAGCGCCGTTTGCGTCTGGTCATCCCATACCGACAAGAAGGATGCTTTTACATCTCCTTTTTGGCCTGCATCACTGGCATGCCAGGTTATTCTTTCCGGAACGGCATTCTCATCCATTTCCAGCTCAATCTTTATTTCTGACTTTTTCATATTTCTTTTATTCAGGTTTATAATTCGAGTTATTCAGGATTTCAGGTCCTTGAAGTACAAGAAGCTCTGACCAGGTCACATTATTTCGGTCCAAATAAGATCTCATGATTTGCCAACCAATAAATACTGCCAGTCTTGAAGGTGACTCCCGCGGAAATCCTGTTGTGAAAGGCCCATCTGCTGTATACTTACGGACATCTTCTCCTTGCTTTGAGAATAGTGTTTTCGATTCGATCAGCGTGGCCCAAATCAATGCTTCGTTCTCTAAACACCATTTCCATTCAGCGGAAGTATATCCAGCGAGGTATTCTTCATTTACGTCCGGATAGAGCTCTTCCAAAATGGCCATTGTCTTCCCGTACTGAATTATGTGGTCGATTAATTTGAAATCCGATATTTCTATTTCACTCATAAGCCAGCCGCGCAGCGCATCATAAGGAATTCTCTTTGGATTGCTATTGTCTCTCCGAAAATGAGGTACTCCGGCCCTCTCATAAATGTTAGACTCCGGACCGAGATAAAGATCGAGCCCAATGCCTAATGCAGAGTCAGATAAGACCACATTATAGCGCAAACCAGACATAAGGTAAACAACAACCGGGGTGATCAGGTCTGGAAGATTTTGCTTCAAACCCTGAAGACCATGCCTTATCTCCGCATCTATGTCATTGGTAGAAACAAACTGAGTCTCTATATTACTAAGTATAAGCTGTACCGAGGTATCATTAAGAAATGTAGATAGATTTTGATGGAGGCTGGAATCGCCGCTCTTTCCTAAGCCAAGAACTGACTGCGTATATATGTCGAGAAAATCTCCGTAGATGATTTTAAGACTGTCGTATTTGTTATGACCGACATTTTTCTTGAATGCTTGAATGTCCTTTTCTAAATGTAGAAACCTCGCGGGTATTGGTGTATTTGAGTAATCAGAGCGCTTTTTTAGATCACTACAACCATAGATAAAAAAGAGTGCTGCGGCTATTATTAAGATGAAATACCTTCGCGCTGTCATCGTTATAAACGAATTTGAAGAAGTTGCAAACTTATGAATACGATCAATCCTTACGTTAAGTCAGCTCTTGTACTTATTTGCATTCTAATACTGATAAGGTCTGAAAGCCAGGCACAAGATGAAGGTAAAAAAGCACGTTTGGGGTTGACGGTATATCCCACCCTAGCTTGGATAAGTCCAGACAATACGGGGTACAATAATGATGGCACTCAATTAGGCATAAAGTACGGCCTAACCGCTGATTTACGCCTATTCGAGAATGACAACTACTCCTTTGCTACCGGATTTCTCATTCATCACACAGGAGGCAAATTATCTTACCCCACAGCTACTGGCTCGCTTCCAATTACGGTTCCGGGAAATATAGAATCGAAATACAAGCTGACATACATTGATATCCCCCTGGCCATAAAACTCAGAACTGCTGAAATCGGATACATGAGGTATTGGGGGCTTTTTGGTACAGAGTTGGGCTTTAATATTTCTGCCAATGAAGTACGTAAAGAAACCTTTGCTTCCGAAAGTAATGAGGAGGACAGAAATGCCGATGAAATAAACTTGATCCGCTTCGCACTTGTATTTGGGGCAGGGATAGAGTACAACATCTCGGGTAATACGCACCTGGTAGGAGGAGTTTCATATTCGAACGGTTTGAGTAACATCATTAGCGGAGACGCCAATCTGGTAGAAAACGGTGTTGCCAGAATCGACGAAAACGGAGAAACAATCAAGGACGGCAAACTAAAGACACGGTTAAACTATTTCTCTTTACATATAGGTGTAATTTTCTAAGATAAGAATGGATCAGGCAAAGGTTGTAGAACATATTGTCAATTGGTTAAAGGGCTATGCTCAAAAGGCGGGTGCCAGAGGTTTTGTAATTGGCGTATCTGGTGGAATTGATAGCGCATTGACCAGTACTTTATGTGCAATGACAGGCCTTGAAACATGGGTGCTTGAAATGCCCATTCATCAAGGCACTGAGCAGGTAAACAGAAGTACAAAGCACATCAATTGGTTATGTGCAAATTTCGAGGAAGTCTATCCTGATGAACTGGACCTCACCCGGTCTTATGACGATCTGGACCGCAGCTTTGAAGAGAAACTTATGAAGGATACAGATAGAGAAACGTATTTCCTTACCATGGCCAATACACGAAGCAGACTCCGAATGCTTACTCTTTACGCTTATGCGACGATAAAGGGTGTGCTCGTTTGCGGAACAGGAAATAAAGTAGAGGATTTTGGAGTAGGATTTTACACCAAGTACGGCGATGGCGGGGTAGACATTTCTCCCATAGCCGATTTGATGAAAAGTGAAGTTTATGACATCGCCAGGCATTTAAACATTTCAAAAACAATTCTGGAGGCTCCTCCTACGGACGGGTTGTGGGATGATGACCGCACTGATGAAGATCAGATAGGCGCCACATACCGCGAATTGGAAATTGCGATGAAAATACAGGATCAGTTCGGAATAGACCCTCCTCAGAATGCATTTTCGAGTCAAAGAGAAAAGGATGTCTGGGGTATCTACAGATCCAGGCATTTAGCGAACAAACACAAAATGATCCCAATTCCAGTTTGTACAATACCTGATGCTTACCGCAACCCATCGACATGAAGTTCAGAACTGAACTCCACACTTCCAGTCAATCCGACGTCTTCTTGAAACTGGGTGACCCTGCTTTGATCATAGGTTCCTGTTTCAGTGAACATATAGGTAAAAAACTGCAGTCGCTAAAGTTTAATGTTAGGCTTAACCCATTTGGGATCGTTTATAACCCAGTATCTCTAGGTTATCAAATAGATAGGATTATTTCGAAATCCCTGATTTCAGAAAAAGATCTGCGGTTTAGGGATGGCCTCTGGCACAGCTATGAGCACCATGGAATGTTCTCCGATGCAGAGCCGGAAAAACTCTTAGGCCGAGCAAATAAGAGTTTGCTGAATGCCGCAGAGCATCTCAAAGCTGCAAAATTTCTTTTCCTCACCTTTGGTACCTCTTGGGTATTTGAACTAAAGGAGCGTAAAACCGTAGTAAGCAATTGCCATAAATTCCCTTCCAGCGAATTCACCCACAGACTGGCCAGCATAGATGAGACGTACGAAGGGCTTCATCAAGCGCTATCCCGGGTAATTGAACATAATTCAGAAATCAACATAATTCTCAGCATTTCTCCAGTTCGCTATCTCAAAAACGGACATTTTAGTAATCAGCTGAGCAAGGCGAGATTAATCGAGTTGGTCTACCGATTAAGTATGGGTTTTTCACGAGTTCAGTATTTTCCGGCATATGAAATCTTCATGGACGACCTCCGGGATTACAGATACTATGACGATGATTTGATTCATCCGGGCCCGCAGGGTCTAAAATATATTTGGGAAAAGTTTTCAGCGAGCTTCATTGATGAGCAAACGTCGTTCGATATTAGACGTATCGACAAACTTATCAAAGCGATAAACCACCGTCCATTTAATCCTCAATTATCTGAACATATTGATTTTATTGAAACCCAATTGAAAAATATTGATGCAATAGAGAATGAGCTCGGTATTTCTTTTCATGATGAGAAAAGTGAGCTTCTCAATCGTTTGAGGTCCTACACAGCTGAATAAAGTCCTCCACAGCTGTTTTCAAAAGTCCATCACCTGAACTTTCAATGGGAAAACCCCTTGGCTTTGTCCATTTCTTTTCAGCATCAATCAGATTGAATGCTTCCTGGTCCATTTTCGAATACCAGTTTTTTTCTTGATAATAAGAAGCGAGGTATTCCTGCTCTGTCTGACCTGGGGTGGGGATGAAAACCGCTTTTTTCTTCATGGTCACAATGTCCATTACAGTAGAGTAACCTGACCGGCTCAATATCCAGTCCGTCCTTGAAAAAATGGTTTTGAGAATACGTGAATTTGCATAATTCAATATCAGGTGCCTACCTTTCTTCTCGGTACCCGTTTCTCCGGGTAAACCTCGAACCACGACCCATGTACCCGATGCCCTTTCCAGGCCCTCCAGCACCTTTTTCTCCAACATTGTCCTTCGTGGTTCGGGGCCGGATAAGATGCAGGTCGAAAAATTTTCGGGAAGTTCGATGCCCTCGTCAATTTCTGTTGTGGTAAGTCTGCTAAGTGGCCCGACAAAGATCGGTTTCATGGTATTCTTATATTCTGAAAGTTCACCACTCAATGCGATGTCTCCGGCAAAATCTGGTATCCAAATATTGGAAAAACGGTTCATCAGAATTCGGTTTATCCCGTTTACGGACCTTGATAAAAAAGGGAACTTCAAGTTTAGTTGATGACTCATTATTACGGTTGGAACTTTTTTAGAATAGAGTCCCAGCCTATTATCACTAATGACACCTCCTATGCTCAGATCAGAAATGATTTTCGAGAGCAGTTCATTTTCCTGTTGTAGCCCTTTTATAAATGCTGTAGTTTGCCGAAGCATGTTCAACACAAAACTCTTATTTCGGTACGTGATAACCGGGCCCGGAATTCGAACGAACTCGAGTTCTGGATATGCCTCACGAAGTACTTTCAACGGGCCTCTGTCTGCGCCAATTACTACTTGAACACCCTGTTTCAAAAGTTCAGAGATAACAGGAATGCATCGAGTAGCGTGACCCATACCCCAGTCCAGAGGAGCTACCAGAATTCTTAAATCTCCAGAATCGCGCACAAGTCTAATTTTACAGTCAATTATTGATTCGACAAGATTAGTCCAGATGTCGGGAAAGAAAAAACTAAAACAGTTTGCAGAAAACGCAACTTTTAAGCATGTAATAGAACCCTCCACAGGCTCTATTGTCAATAAAAATGAGGGATTCCGCCTTGTAGACCATGAGCTCAAAGGGCGATGGAATGAGTTGGTTTTTCAGAATAATAACCCCATAACTCTGGAACTGGCCTGCGGAAAAGGAGAGTATACCGTTGGAATGGCAAGGCATTTTCCCCACCGAAATTTCATTGGAATAGACATCAAAGGAGCACGAATATGGTCCGGGGCAAAAATTATTGAAGAAGAAAAGCTAAGTAATGCCGTTTTTTTGAGAACGAGAATTGACTTTATTACATCATTCTTTGCCAATGATGAAGTTTCAGAAATATGGATCACCTTTCCAGACCCTCAACCTCAAAAGAATAGAGCAAAAAAGCGCTTGACTTCTCCCGTGTTCATCGCTCGTTACAAAGAGTTTCTAATCAAAGAGGGGCGAATCAACCTGAAAACTGATAATGAGTTTTTCTTTAACTATACTCTTGAGGAGATTGAGAAAAACTCTTACCCCCTGCATTATTTCTCCCACAGGGTTTATGAAGATATGGCATCGCTGCCGAAGGACGATCTTAAAACACTCATGGAGATCAAAACCCACTATGAGCTATTGTTTGCCGCGAAAGGTCATCCTATTCAATTTTTGCAATTCAGTCTGACAGAATGAGAACACTCAAAGTTTCTGAAAAGAACAGGGATTTCTTTAGTCAGGTATATCAAGTCGTAAGGGAAATACCCAGAGGCCGTGTTACCAGCTATGGAGCTATCGCCAAATTCCTGGGTAGTGCAGGTTCTGCACGAATGGTCGGGTGGGCCATGAATGCTTCTCACAAGCAAATTGAAAATATACCTGCACATCGAGTAGTAAATCGCAACGGTATTCTTACGGGCAAGCACCACTTTAATCCTCCCGAAAAAATGATTCAACTCCTTGAATTTGAAGGGGTTATAGTGAAAAACGACGAGGTGCGGGATTTTGATAAGGTATTCTGGGATCCCATCATTGAGCTTGACATTGAATAAGGTATTTCCATTTGCTTTGTGACATTCATCTCTTATTTAGAACAATTCTAAACATTAACTTTGGCATCCTATTGATATAAGATGATTACACAAGATCAAGTAATGAGGGGTTTATCTCTTGTGATTGAACCCGATCTCAAAAAGAATTTAGTAGAGGCCAACCTGGTGAGTAACCTGCGCATTCAGGGCAAAAAAGTCAGTTTTGATTTAAAAATCAATAATCCTGCAATGCATAGTAAACAGCGAATGACGGAAGCTGTTGAGCACTATTTGGGGCAGCATGTAGCGGCGGACATTGAAGTAGAGATCAATTATATCCCCTTACCAAATAATCCAAATCAACGAGAAGGAGGACAACGCAACAGTCTTCAAAGTGTAAAACATATAGTAGCGGTAGCATCTGGTAAAGGAGGGGTGGGAAAATCTACTGTTACCGCTAATCTAGCGGCCGGAATGGTGAAAAAGGGATATAAGGTAGGTCTTGTAGATGCGGATATTTATGGCCCTTCCATGCCTATGATGTTTGACGAGATGCAAAGCGTACCCGGAGGGATTGAGATTGATGGAAAACGTCTTATGACACCTGTTGAAAGTGCGTGGGGAGTTTCTCTTATGTCAATAGGATTTTTCGCTCAAATGAATCAGGCGGTAGTGTGGAGAGGAGCGATGGTTGATAAGGCGTTGAAGCAGATGGTGAACGAAACTCATTGGGGCAATTTGGATTATTTGTTCATCGATTTACCTCCTGGAACAGGGGATGCTCATCTCACTCTGGTGCAGTCCGTCCCTTTAACAGGTGCAGTGGTGGTTTCTACGCCTCAACCCGTGGCTTTAGCTGATGCGCGAAAGGCGGTGGCCATGTTCAGAATGTCGAATATTGAAATTCCCGTGCTGGGTATTGTAGAGAATATGTCATTCTTCGTCCCTGAAGATATGCCTGACCGGAAGTACTACATATTTGGGCAAGGGGGTGCCAAGGCATTAGCGGAAGAATTAGATACACCTCTACTAGCTGAAATACCACTGGTAACAAGCATTAGGGAAGCAGGAGATGTCGGAAGACCCGCTGTATTGCAGGTAGATACCCCACAGGAAAAGGCTTTCTTAGATTTGGCCAGCGCTGTTGAGAATGCCATAAATATTCCGGTATGAATGTGGAACAAACTTTAGAACAAAGAGTACTGAAAGCTATTGATTTGATCAAGCCCTATCTACAGGAAGATGGAGGAGATATGGAGTTTATTGACATCACTTCTGACAATGTGGTGCGTATAGAATTGTTAGGTTCATGTAAGAGCTGCAACATGAATAGCTTCACTTTCCAGAATGGAATCAAAGAAAGTATTCTAAGAACAGTTCCTGAAATTAAAGGTGTTCAGGCCATTAATTGGCTAAACGAGTAGTTGTTAATGATCAGACAAATATTGACTGATCTGTTCCTCTGTCATTCGAACATTCACCCATTCGTTGTCCATCTCAGGGTGGTAAACATTATTGTAAAACTCGATTGAGGGTTCGTTCCATTCTAAAACCTGCCATTCCAGACGTTTGCATTGACTTTCGAATGCAATTTTGACCACCAGATCCAGGAGTTTCTTGCCTATTCCGTTTCCCCGGTATTCCTCATCTACCCATATATCCTCAAGGTATAAACATTTGCCCTTCCACGTAGAATACCGAAAAAAATAGAGGGCAAATCCGATAATTTCTTGCCGAACAATTGCAACATGAAATTCGAAATGAGGATTGGGGCCAAAACCATCTATCAAAAATTGTTCTTCCGTTAAGGTTACTGCATCGGGCTGTTTTTCGTAGGTGGCAAGCTTTCGAATCAGTTCCAAAACACTTTTAGCATCTGATGGCAAACCTTTTCTAATGAGTACTTTCATTAACTCATCAATTGTGCAAAGTACTTATGGAATAGAGGAATCGTCTTAATGCCCATCTCATAGTTCTTTAGCCCAAAATGCTCGTTCGGAGAATGAATGGCATCACTATCTAGCCCGAAACCCAAAAGAATAGATTTCATTCCTAATTCTCTTTCAAACATGGTTACAATGGGAATGGAACCTCCGGAACGAACGGGAATAGGTTTCTTTCCAAAGGTTTCGTCTATGGCCTTTTCAGCTGCTAAATACCCAGGGGTGTTCGTTGGAGAGACATAAGGGTACCCACCGTGATATAGGACAACTTCGACCTGAACGGATTCTGGCGCAATCTTTTTAAAATGCTCTGTAAAGAGCCCCGAAATCTCATCAGGGTCCTGATCAGGCACCAGGCGCATGGTAATTTTAGCAGAGGCTGTAGAAGGGATAATTGTTTTTGTTCCTTCACCAATGTAACCGCTCCACATGCCATTTACATCCAGTGTTGGCCTTATGGATGTTCTTTCCATCGTTGAGTAATCACGCTCACCCCACTCTTTGCTTATATTAAGAGCCTTATTGAAAGAATCCTGACTAAAAGGAGCCTCACTCATTAACTTTCTTTCATCCAGACTCAATTCATCCACTTTGTCGTAAAACCCTTCTACAGTAATGCGTCCGTTATCATCATGCAATGACGCGATCATTTTAGATAGAACATTGGCCGGATTAGCCACAGCACCGCCATACAATCCACTATGAAGATCACGGTTTGGTCCCGTAACTTTCACTTCAACGGCACTCAACCCCCTTAATCCTGTAGTAATAGACGGTTGATCTAAGGAAAGCATTCCGGTATCAGAAATTAAAATTACATCCCCCGAAAGCAGTTCTTTATTCTCTTTTACAAAAGTTTCCAGTGAAGATGAACCAACTTCTTCTTCTCCTTCAATCATGAATTTTACGTTACATGCTAATTCTCCCGTATTTTTCATCGATTCAAATGCCTTCACATGCATAAACATCTGGCCTTTATCATCACAAGAACCCCGGGCAAAAATGGCCCCATCCGGATGCAACTCCGTTTTTCGAATTACCGGGTCAAAAGGATCGGCATCCCATAGTTCTATTGGGTCAGCGGGTTGAACATCATAATGCCCGTATACTACAATGGTAGGAAGTGAAGGATCCACGATCTTCTCCCCATAAACCACAGGATATCCATTAGTTTCCATTATTTCGGCCTTATCGACTCCAGCTTTTATCAAATAATCCTGAATCAATTTAGCTGTAGTAGCCATGTGTTCTTTGTAAGCAGGGTCAGCACTAATGGAGGGGATCTTGAGTATTTCAAATAGTTCGGACACAAAGCGATCCATATGCTCTTCCGCGAATTTTACTGAGGTGTTCATCTTATTTCTGATTTGACATTTATTCTTAATTATTGTTCTGGTAAGCTTACCGTAAAAACAGTACCCATCTCGCTTGAATTAATCGTAATTCTCCCTTTAAGTATGTCTACAAAATTATAAACAAGATAGAGCCCAAGGCCAGTTCCCTTGGTTGTTCTTGTCTCCTCGTTTTCAATTCGATAGAACTTCTTGAACACTTGAGGTTGCTCATTTTCCGATATGCCTTTACCTCTATCCGTCACCATTATTTCAAGTATACCGTTCTTTTGTACAAACTGAATATCAACACTCTGATTCTCCTCACTATACTTGACGGCGTTGTCAACCAAATTGTACAGTATAATTTCAAGGGCCGTGACATCAGTTGTGAATGAATTATGTACATCGAAATGAACATTCAGATTGCGCTTAAACTGGCTACTGTATTGATCCAGGTATGCCTGAAAATGATTCTTTAGATCAATGTTTGTTTTATTAAGCTTATATCCTTTAGATTCTAATCGAGAGGTGGTTAGAATATTATTCACCAGACGAATTACACGATCAGTCTCATAGCTGGACATTTTCAAAAGCTTAACCCGTCCTTCATCACCAAGTTTGCGCTGCAAGAGTGTACTAAGGTTTAGCTTTACAGCGGCCAAAGGAGTATTTAACTCATGCGTCACGGAGAGAATGAAATTAGTCTGCTGTTTTGCTAATGAAAACTCTCGTTTCCGGGCCCGTAACACAAGATAGAATCCAAGAATAATAATCGAAAGAAAGACACCACCTTCTCCGATAATCATCCATCTTTTCTTGGTAAGTTCTTCCTTAATTTGAACCACAGATTCGCCCTCTGAAAGCTCGGCCAGGGTCCCCTGAAGAAGAAATATGTCATGATAAAGATCGAATATGAGGTAGCTCCACCAGAAAAACTGTAGCACCGTGTAGACCATTAATGCATACAGGAGTATTGATGTTCTTTCTCGCGACTTCATGCGTACTTTTTTAAAAAGCAAAGAACGCCCTTTTGATCGATCAGACGAATTCAATAAAAAATCCACCGCGCAGAGCGCGGTGGATTTTTATCAGTGGTGCCAGCTGGAATCGAACCAGCGACACATGGATTTTCAGTCCATTGCTCTACCAACTGAGCTATGGCACCCCGAAATAGGGCGACAAAAGTAAAAAAATTAAAAATGTAAGAACTTAAAGGCGTTTGTTTTATTTCTCAGTGCTTATTCATACTACATTTGCGGCGCAAATATGGGGGCACATTTTTGTATAGATGTAGGAAACTCAAGAGTAAAAGCGGCACTATTCTCTAAGAAATCACCGGATAAGAATTGGAACATTCCGCTTGGAGAATTGGGTAATCTCATGGATATGGCTATAACTGAATTCGATGTCGATGTTCTTGGAGCTACTACCGTTTCGGTAAGTTCAGAAGAACTCCTCACTTTAGTCGGTGGACGAAAGCCCATGCATATACTTAACGCCGAATCTAATTTGCCTTTTGACATTAAATATGAAACTCCTGAAACACTTGGTCCGGACAGAATCGCTGGGGTATTGGGAGTTTGGAGTAAAAATACAAAGATCAACCATCTCGTAGTGGACATCGGCACCTGCATCACCTATGATTTCCTATCGTCCGAGAACGAATATTTCGGGGGCAGTATATCTCCAGGTTTAGACATGCGGTTGAAATCACTACACTATTTTACTGCAAACCTTCCGCGTGTGGAAGAAGCGAAGAATGTTAAATTGATCGGTACAACTACTGAGTCATCGATTAAATCCGGCGTGTATTCAGGTATTCTTCATGAAATTACTGGAGTAATAAATGAATATAAAAATCGTTTTACATCACTTCAGATTACCATTACCGGAGGAGATTTACAGCTGTTTTCGGAACACTTCAATTTTCAATATTCAGAAAACAGTGAATTGGTTTTATTCGGAATTAACAAATTTCTTCACTATCAGAACCTTTAAGTATTTCATATTCTATATCTCGGTTATTTTTCCGTTACTGGCAGAAGGACAAAATAACCTGACGAGCTCACCATATTCTGTGTTTGGATTGGGTGACCCATTCTCAATCAATACGACTTATGGAAAGTCTATGGGAGACACAAAATATGCCAACCTTCAGCCTACCTACCTGAATCCCGCCAACCCGGCAAGTTATTCCGCACTTCGGGCCGTATCGTTTGAGGTGGCTGGCAACATCAGCAGAACGGTGTCATACTCACAAAATGGAGACCAGACAAATGATAATGGAGGGTTGAGGTATTTCGGGTTAGGAATACCTATTACGAATAGGATAGGTATTGCAATTGGCGCCATGCCTTTTACTGCAACGGGATATCGGATCTCCAGCACTACCGAGTTAGAATACCCCGGTGACATCGAGACGATATTTCAAGGAGAAGGCGGAACAAGCTTTGTTTATGGAGGAATAGGATACACCATTCATCAGGATTCAATTCAGCGTCTGAGTGTTGGAGCGAATGCCAATTTGTACATTGGTAATACTCAGACCGAAGCACTAAATATCCTAGAAGACAATATTGGTGGGCTCAATGCTATAACCTACACCAAGTGGCGCAGTACAGATTTCGGTTTTGACTTAGGGTTTCTGTACAGCAGAAATGTTACCGGAATAATTGGAAAAAAGAGTTCCCAGGTCAGGAAAAACATAACCCTTGGTGCTAAATACGCCATTCCAACCAAACTCAAGACTGAATTCACCGACATGGATGGTTCTTTTTTGTTCAGTAGTGGAGTACCTCGTTTGGCAGATACTCTATTTTATCGGGTGGATACGAATCAAATCTTTCTGCCCCAGCGATTTGGAATAGGGCTGGCCTTTGAGTTTTACAACATTAATACCAAGAGATTCTTAAAGCTCGCTGTAGACTTTGAACAGTTCAATTGGAGTGAGCTCCAGATAAGAGGAGAATCGCAAAATCTGAACAATTCCCAACAGTTTTCTTTTGGAATGGAATTCATCCCGGACAAAGAGGCATTTCGTAAGATTTTGAGTGTAATGCGTTACAGGGTGGGGGCTCGAACGAAAAATACGCGTATCAATGTTAATGGGTATGACATCAGCGAATATGGTGTAACATTCGGGTTGGGAATACCCTTGATTAGGTCTCGATCGACTTTTACAGATGCTTCCACATTAGACTTTGGAATGGACTTTGCCATAAGAGGTACCGAGAACAATAGCTTGATACGTGAACAAATAACCAGTATAAATATTGGGCTATCTTTGGCGCCCAGTTTTTGGGACAGGTGGTTTAAAAGACGAAAAATCGATTAAAAATGAAACATCTAACTGTATTTATTTTAGGATTATTCATAGCAATTTCAGTCCACGCTCAGTCGAAATGGGGAAAGACTCCTGAGGATAGTGTTTCGTGCGTTGAAAACACGTCCCTCTATGTAGAATTCTACAAGCAAAAGAATTACAAGGATGCCAAGAGGCCTTGGAAAAAAGCAATTGAAGTATGTCCCAAGTCTTCGAAAAACTTGTACATCAAAGGCGCTAAAATGTACAAAACTGCCATAGTGCAGGAAAAGAATAAAGCCGAACGCGCGCTCCTCGTGGATACTCTGATGTGGATCTATGATATCCGAATAGAAAACTTTGGACAAAAAGGATATGTGCTAGGTAGAAAGGGAGCAGATTTATTGAAATACGAGAAAAGCAGCTATGAAGAAGCATACAATATCCTGAAAGAAGCTTATGCCCTTCAAGGCGATAACTCAGAAAAAGGGGCGGTTACTTCCTATTATCAGGCGGCAGAATATATGTATCAAAACGGCAAAAAATCTCAAGCGGATCTGTTAGAGCTTTTCCCACAATTAGCCGAAACTATGGAAGTGAATATTTCGAAAGCCAAAGATGATGAAACACGATCGAAGTGGATAAACGCACTTGGGGTTATGGAACAGTTGTTCTCCGTTCATGCTACATGTGAAAACCTGGTTGAGATCTATCGTCCAAAATATGAGGCAAATAAGGATGACACGAGTAATCTAAAACAAATAATTGCCTTCTTCTCAAAAAAGGATTGTACCGATGATGACCTATATCTTGAGGCATCGATGTCATTGGACAAAGTAAAGCCCTCAGGCATATCCAAGTTCGGAATCGGAAGATCATTGCTCAAAAGAGATCGGTACGCAGAGGCGGTGAAATACTTTAAAGAGGGTGCAGAGATTGCCGTGGTGCCAGAAGCAAAAGCAAAAAATCTGGAATATTCAGCAACGACATATCTGGCGATGAAGCAATATCCAAGCGTAAAGACTTATGCCCTCAAACTACTTAAGGAAGAGCCTAATAATGCCACAGCTTATAAGCTATTGGGAGACGCCTATCTTTATGGGTCAAGTTCCGTTGGTGATAATGAATGTATGCAAGGATGCGGATACTGGGCTGCCATATCTAAGTACTTGAAAGCTCAGTCGCTTGATCCTGAATTAACAGATGAAACAAACAAGAAGATTGCTCGCGCCCGTTCTTTATTTCCAAAAAAAGAGGATTGTTTCTTTTATAGTATCAGCGATGGGCAGACCGTAAATTGCGGTGGATGGATAAACGAGGATGTTACCGTCAAGACCAATTAGAAGCGAGGTAGGTTTTTTTATTTTCTGCTCTTTGATTATCGGGCTGTGGACCACCGGATGTTCAAATTCCATAGAGGATATACAAAAACTCAGTGGATACGGTGAAGAACAACCCGATGTTGTTAGTGAGAATGTGGAAATGACCTACAGTGAGATGGGAAAGAACAAAATAGTTCTAAAGACCCCATTTCTCGAACGGTTTATAACCTCTGATGAGCCTCAGGAAATCATGCCCGATGGACTGGAAGTTGTTTTCCTTGATAGTCTAGGAAAGCCCTCGGCTTATGTCTATTCAAACTATGGCATTCATTTTCCCGATCGAGAGATTCTCGAACTTCAAAACGACGTTCGGGTGTTCAATATAAAAAACGAACGCCTCAATACAGAAGTACTGATATGGGATAGAAAAAATGAAAAGATATATTCTGATGACTTTGTAAAAATCACTACTGAGGAAGAAACCTTTTATGGGGACGGTTTTGAGGCAGACCAGGACTTCAAAACATATAAAATAAAGCACATACGTGGAATCCTAAGCATAGAGGATGAAGACCTATAATCGGATAATGGAAATATTCTGGTTGTGTTTAGGAGTATTACTTCTGGGTTACTTTGGTTATCTCATAGTTGTCGACGAGTGGCAGGATGCATGGATCGTTTTTGCTGCAGGAGGCATGGCCTTTGTCCTGGGTTTGGTGCGAAGATTTTATCGACGTAAAGAACTAAAGCAGGATTCATGAATCATCTTCATTATTTTTGATCCTATCAAATGGAAGACGACCCGTATTCGATAATAGTAACAGCTGTTCTCCTATCCGCTTTCTTTTCCGGAATTGAAATAGCCTTTGTTTCTGCAAACAAGCTCAAAATAGAACTGGGGAAACAAAAAGGTGAAATCAGCGGAATTATCTACGGAAAGTTTCTTAATAACCCTGCGCGATTCATCACCACTATGCTGCTGGGAAACAATATTTCGCTGGTCATTTATGGTTTGGCGATGGCCGCTCTTCTGGAGCCCTTCATCTCCCCATATTTCTCCAACTCTTCATTAGTTCTTTTAATACAAACCATCATCTCCACGATCGTTATTTTAATATTCTCAGAGTTTTTACCTAAGGTTATATTCGGTCAATACCCTAACCGAATGCTCAAGGTGTTTCTTCTCCCAGCCAGCTTTTTCTATTTTATATCCTATCCATTCGTAAGTTTTATAACCTGGATATCGGACTTGTTCCTGCTCAATATTTTGAAGATTGAGAATCCAAATAGTGAAAAGAAATATGATCTGGCCGACCTCAATAACTATCTCGATGAAATATCATCAACCGATGAAGGAGGGCCCGAAGAGCTGGAAAATGAAATACAGATTCTTCAGAATGTTCTTGAATTCTCTCAGGTCAAAGCAAGAGAATGCATGGTGCCGAGAAATGAAATTACCTCAATATCAGTAGATGATTCCATAAACAAACTCAGCAAAAAATTCATTTCATCGGGTCATACAAAGATCATCGTCTACCGGGATACCATCGACAATATAATTGGTTATGTACATGCCAGTGAAATGTTCAGGAATCCGGAATCCATTAAAAACATCCTGCTCCCTGTATCAATGGTGCCAGAGACGATGACAGCAGAAGAAGTAATGAAAATATTCATTCAAAAGAAGCGAAGTATGGCAGTCGTTTTGGATGAGTATGGAGGCACATCCGGTATCATAACACTTGAGGATATTGTCGAGGAGATTTTTGGAGAAATCGTCGATGAGCATGATAAGGATAATACTGTAGAAGAAAAGCTGGATGACCAGAGGTACCTCTTTAGTGCGAGACTAGAGGTTGACTACCTTAACGAAATGTACGGTCTTCGCCTTCCTAAGTCAGAAACCTATGAGACCATCGCCGGCTATGTGATAGATCAGCACGAGTCCATACCAGAACAAGGTGAGATTATTAAAACCGATGATTACCTGATCGAAATAAAGAAAGTATCAGGCAATCGAATAGAGCTGCTTGAAATTCAACCTCATATCCCAGAATAACGCCTATTCCATTGGTCAAAGAATTGTATATTCGCAGCCCTTTAAGAATAAAGTAAATGGCTGTCATAGGTAATATTCGCAAGCATTCCGGGTTACTCATAGTTTTAATTGGAGGTGCTCTTCTCCTTTTTGTTCTTGGAGATTTTCTCGGCTCCAGTACCGTTTTTTTCCAGGGAACTCAAAATGAAGTTGGGGTCATTGACGGAAAAGAAGTGGGCCTTTTGGAATATAATCGCGAGGTCGATCAGATGGAACAAAGTCTGAACCGACAAATCGATGAGGCAACCCGAGTTCAAATTCGAAACGAAGTATGGAATAACCTCGTGAGAGAGAAAGTTCTCATGCCCGAGTACGAGGCGCTTGGTTTAAAGGTTTCCGATGAAGAGATTATGGATATTATCAAGAATGATCCAACCAATCCAAACTTAAGGCAATACTTCACTGATCAACAGACAGGTCAGATTATTCAGCAATTCAGACAACCCAACGGACTGTTAGACGGAAATGCCGTGATTGCCTACCTCAAGCAATACGTATTTACCGATAATCCTCAAGCACAGGCTCAGGAGGCCAAAGCGGGCTGGTTAAATTTCCAGGAAAACTATCTTAGAAAGCCTACATTAGATCAGAAATATTCAGATCTAATTGGTAAAGGTATCACCTCCACTGACGTTGATGTAAGAAACAATGAATTCGGGAATAGCAGCAGTATTTCCTTTAATTATGTGGTTCAGCCTTTTAATTCCATTGCTGATTCAACCATTGAAGTGACTGACCGAGAGCTGAAAGCCTATTATGATGAACATAAGTACGAAGCAGCATATCAGCAAAATGATGAAGTACGATCACTGGATTATATTGTTTTTGATGTCATTCCAACAGAAGAAGACAAAAAAGCCCTTTGGGATGAATTGGAAGACCTTAAAATGTCCTTTGAAACTTCAACAGACGATACATTATTCGTCAATGAAAATGCCGATACTCCCTTCAATATCAAGTGGACTTCAGCTGGTTCCAATGCACCTGCAATCGATACCATTTTTGATCAGTTATATGTAGGTCAGATCATTGGGCCCTTTGAAAACAATGCTGCATATGAGTTGGTGAAAATTCTTGAACTCAAGCAAGCGTCTGATTCTGTGCGAGCCTCTCACATTTTGGTCAACATACTGGACGATGATACGAATACTGCAACGGCACGTATTGATAGCTTGAAATCCGAAATAGAAGGAGGTGCTGATTTTGGAATGCTGGCCCGCCAGTTTTCTGCAGATCAGGGCTCAGCCCAAAATGGCGGAGACTTGGACTGGTTCACCGAAGGTAGAATGGTAAAGCCATTTAATGATGCATGCTTTGATCCCGAAGCCAAATCCGGTGACCTAAGGGTCGTTATTTCACAATTTGGAGTTCACCTGATAAAAATAGAAGAAAAGACGGCCCCTGTAAGCAAAGCGCTAATCGCTATAATTGACAATACTATCGAACCAAGCAATGCAACCTATGAAGCTGAATACAGCAAAGCCAGCAGTTTCTCGATAAATCATAAAGACATGGATGCATTTAGGGATGGTGGTGCTCAATTTGGAATACTTAAAGCACCAAGCATTCGCAAGAATGATCCAACCATCATGGGTATGGAGAATTCAAGGACTATTGTTCAATGGGCGTTTAATGCAGAGGTTGGTCAGGTTTCTGATGTATTTGACGGGTTGGATGACCAATATGTTGTGGCGATGCTGACTGAAGTACGTCCGAAAGGCACATTGCCTTATGATATTGTTAAAGATCAAATCCGGGTTTCTTACCTCGATAAAAGGAAAGGTGAAATTCTTGCAGAAAAGATGTCTGGAAAAACGGATTTACAGAGCCTAGCAAACGAGTTTGGAACTCAAATTCAACCCATTGAAAATGTAAATTTTGCTTCATTCAGCATTCCGGGTCTGGGAGATGAGTTAAAGCTTCTTGGCCTTGCATATTCACTCGAGCAAGGGCAGGTTTCAAAACCTATTGTGGGTAAAAGAGGGGTTTATGTTATCGAAATAACCAATAAAACAACTCCCGAGGTAACTTCCGATCAAACTAAAAGAAAGAATCTTCAACGAAATTATGTTTCACGGGCAGGGTTTGAAGCCTACGAGGCACTTCGCGAAAAAGCGAATGTCGAAGACAATCGTTCGAAATATTATTAGAGCATACTTTTCCTATCGGAATCCAGCTTAACAAAAGCTACCAGCATAAGGGTAAAAGCCCATAAAGAAGACCCGCCATAGCTGAAGAATGGCAATGGAATACCCACCACCGGAGCTAAACCGAGCGTCATTGCAATGTTTACTATAAAGTGCAAGCCAAATATCGAGGCTACACTGTATCCTACTACACGGGTAAATCTGGAACGCTGTCGCTCAGCCACAATGATTATGCGGCTGATGAGCAGTACGAATGCTGAGATCACTAAAGTACTTCCTAAAAACCCCCACTCTTCTCCCACAGTACAGTAAATAAAGTCTGTGCTTTGCTCCGGTACAAACTCATATTTAGTTTGAGTTCCGTTTAAAAATCCTTTTCCGTAAAACCCTCCTGAGCCAATTGCAATCTTTGATTGATGTTGATTATAACCCGTTCCCTTCGGGTCTGAAATAATACCAAGAAGTTCGTTAATACGATTGCGATGCCTCTCTTTGAAAACCTCATCAAAAACGAAGTTTACACTTAATATGAAAATACTGAATGCCGCAAAAGAAGTGAGTATGACTATTCCCACGCGCTGATATCGTTTTCTTAGGTAAAAAAATGCCAAAAGAAAACCCAGTGCAAGCAATGAAATAAGCAGGTATTCTCCGGTAATGGATCCGATACGGGACCCCAAATTGAGCTCTAGAGTCTTCATATATAATGTCCCTATAAACAGGGAGGCTGCCACTATTCCCGCAATCAGTATCTTCCCCGACATTCCTTCACGGTAAAAGACAAAAAGAAAGGCCAGAAAAATCAGTGCTGAACCTGGATCTGGTTGAAGGACTATCAGTATGGCCGGAATTCCTACCAGACCGAACGCTCTAATTCGGTATTTGAGTTCGTCCATCTTAAACTCCAGGGAGCTCATATATCGAGCAACAGCCAGAATGGTTCCAAATTTTGCCAATTCAGATGGCTGAAGGCTCATTCCACCTAATACGAACCAGGAAGTAGCTCCTTTAATTTCTTTTCCCACCATCAGCACCAATATCAACATCAGCACTGTGCTGCCATAGATGTAGTAAGAAGAAAGGCGTATTAAGCGGATGTCTATCAACAGTATAATCAGGCCTAATATCAGGCTAAATACTATCCATAAAAACTGCTTTCCATAATTCTGTGAAAAAGAAAAAATACCTGGAAAGTCTTCATTGTAACTCGCCGCATAAATATTGATCCATCCGAATAAAACCAGAAATGCATAGAGCGCAATAATCAGCCAGTCGACATCAACAAATACATTTTTTTTTCTTCGTTCCACTACTCTACAGGTAAATCAATAAAATTAGCCTCCAAAATCCGCTGTTGCTTTACAGTATCAGAAACAGATCCGTTTATGAACTTTTCCATGATAAGACTGGCTGTTGGAGCTGCCCAGGTTCCCCCAAATCCGGCATTTTCAATATAAACAGCAACAGCTATTTTTGGATTATTCCTTGGTGCAAACCCTATGAAAACAGAATGGTCTGGTGTAGTTTTATTTTGAACAGTTCCTGTTTTTCCACAAACTGTAATACTATCCAATCGAGCACGTCTTGCGGTTCCACCCGGTTTGTTCACTACGGCTTCCAACGCATCCAAAACCACATAGAAATAGCTGCTATCTACATAGGTTTGATTTTTCTCCGAGACCGATCCATTTCCTATCTCCTTTACAAAATGAGGAGCTATGTAGTATCCCCGGTTAGCCAATATGGCAGCGAGATTTGCCATCTGGATTGGAACCACCCCCAATTCACCCTCTCCAATACTATTAGAATATATGGTAGAAAAAGCCCATCGGTTTTTTCCGTACCATTTGTCGTAAAAGCTGGTATCAGGGACCATACCGGAACTGGATCCCTGAACATCAATGTCAAGACGTGCTCCGAGTCCGAAGGAGAGGACATATTCTCTCCAGGTAGAAAGGCCCTCACGAGAATCCAGAAATATACTGGACTTTTTGCCCGGTTGGATGATTCGCTTGTAGACTTCATAAAAATACGGATTACAAGAATGCTGAATTGCTCCTTCAAGGTCATCATATGTATGGCTGCCATGACAATTTATTATGGCACGGTTACAGGGTATTCGTGTTGAAGGCTGAATCACTCCCATCTGCAATCCTATCAATGATTCAACCAGTTTGAAAATCGATCCTGGGCGATAAACTGCATTTAATGCCCTGTTAAACAATGGGTTAAGAGAGTCGTTCGCTACAAGTGATTCGTAGTTTAAAGCGCGTTTACGTCCGACCAGAATATTTGGATCGTATCCCGGTGAAGTAACCAAAGCCAATATTTCGCCAGTGGCAGGCTCAATGGCCACAATACTTCCTTTTTTGTTTTGCATCAATTGTTCGCCATATACTTGCAACTCTGCATCAAGAGTGGTGGTAATATCATTTCCAGGAATTGAAGGGCGGTCCAAAGCTCCGTCATTATAGCTTTCCATAAGACGATTATGTACATCTCTTGTGTAAACCCTTATTCCCCTGGTTCCACGAAGCTCATTCTCATAGGTCTTTTCCAGTCCGCTTATGCCAATATAATCTCCTAATTGATAATAGGGGTCTCTGCTAATATCTTCAGCATCAACTTCTCCTATGTACCCCAAAACATGGGCGGCCATAGACTCAGGATATTTTCGCAGTGTCCTTTTTTGGCCATAAAAGCCCTCAAATTCAAACAGCTTGGGTGAGATTTTTGTCCATTCCTCTGCAGAGATCTGTTCTATAAATGCAGATGGACGCAACTTAGAATATTTCCTTGCGGCTATCAACTTTCGTTCAAAATCTTCAGTAGTGATATCAACAAGATTGCAAAAACTCAGCGTATCCAATTCGGAGGATACCCGTCCAGGAACCACCATTAAATCGTATGCCGCCTGATTGAACACCAATATCTCCCCATTTCGGTCGAGAATTATACCCCGCGAAGGATACTGAATAATGCGTACAAGTGCCTGGTTATCAGCTGAGTTTTTGTATTTATCATTAATGACCTGAATATAGAATAGCCTGGAAATGAAGATTAACGCAACTAAAACTAAGCCCCCGATGAGTATGAATTTTCTGTATTCGAACCTATCCATTGCCGCGATTAGATTTTTTTCTCATAATCTCAAAAACAACGATGAGAAATACTACAACTGTGGTATTCATCAGAGCCATGAATATGATCCTCCAAAGCCCAATAGTCCCAAGGCTTTCGACCAAATAGAGAAAAATGCTGAACAGAAATACACTTGTAAGGGAATAGGTCAGGTAAGGCCCCCAGCCAAAATCATAGAGTTTAGGTTGGATACCGGCTTCATATCCATCTCTTGGTTCCAGCACTTTTATTAATCGCCACCTGGTGTATGCTATCAAGGTTGCCGCCATCATATGTAAACCCCATGTGCCTAAAGCCATATCCTCAATAAACCCCAGTATAAAACCTAAAAGGATAAGTAATAGAAATGGTGTTTCCAAAGGCAGAAAGATGATGATGTACACATAAATGGTGGGGTTCAATACTGTTCCCAAATAGAGATTATTGAAAACAAGTAATTGAAGTGCTATTGCCAATATGGCTCGAATCAAAGCATTCCAAATCCAGACTCTTCTCATTCTTGTTCTTCAATTAAAGATTCTATCTCGTTATCCCAACGGTTTTCCACTGCATAGACGTACAGGGAGGATCGAGGATCGGCGAAGAGTCTGGCTCGAATCTCCCAAAAGCCAGTTTCAGTATTTCTGGTGGCGCTTACCACTTCAGCGACTGGCACACCAGCTGGAAAGACTCCTTCATTCCCGATTGTCAAAAGGCTATCTCCTGTTTCGACTTCAACAAACTCCGGAATATCATTGATATTGACTGTATTTGTCTCTTTTCCATCCCATTCCAGTAATCCGATATATCTCGATTGCTTTATTCTCACTCCAAGCTTGAAATCAATATTAGCAGCAGGCATTATTCTAGAATAGTTTGGGGATACTTCCGTAACTAATCCTAATACACCTCTGCTATCTACAATTCCGAATCCGGCATTTATTCCGCTATTACTTCCCTTATCAATCAGGAGGTAATTACGCAGTCCATTTAATCTGGCGTGCACAATTTGTCCGGGAATAAAGCTAAACCTTCCTTTATTCTCGGTTTTAAAGGGTATTTCATACTGGAATTTAGATTGATAAAAGAGTAAACTCTTGAGAGCAGCGTTGTCAAGATGAAGGTCGGCATTGCTTTGTGACAAATTCTGCAAAGATCTCACCTTAAAAGCTGCAGCATCAATTCGACCTGTTACCTCATTAAGTGCCGCAAAAAACCGAATCTTTTGATTACTATTCTGCCGAATGTAAATGAACAGGGCCGCAAGTTCCAGCAGTAAAAAGAATATGAAACTGCGGTTTGCCCATAGTATTGAATAAAGTCTTCGCATCCATCTTTACTGTTGAATTTAGCGTATCAGGAAAGGCAGCCTATCTGCGTTTTTTAGAGCAATACCGGTTCCCCGAGCTACAGCCCGAAGCGGATCCTCAGCCACATGGACAGGAAGTTTGGTCTTTTGTTCTATTCTTTTATCAAGACCTCGAAGCATTGCACCGCCACCGGCAAGATAAATACCTGTTTTATAGATATCTGCCGAAAGTTCAGGAGGTGTCATTTCCAGTGCACTCAAAATAGCCTCCTCAATTTTTGAAATTGATTTGTCTAAGGAGTGCGCTATTTCAACATGTGAAACCATTATTTCCTTTGGTATACCGGTCATTAGATCTCTACCATGAACAGCAAAGTCTTCGGGAGGATCTTCAAGGTCGACGATGGCCGAACCTACAGCAATCTTTATTTGCTCAGCGGTACGGTCACCAACCAGTATATTGTGTTGTCTTCTCATGTAGTCTTCGATGTCACTGGTAAATTCATCTCCTGCAACACGAATGGACTTGTCACAAACAATACCTCCGAGGGCAATTACTGCAATCTCGCTGGTTCCTCCGCCAATATCAATTATCATATTGCCCATGGGCTCCTCTACATCTATTCCTATACCTATGGCAGCTGCCATAGGTTCATGTATCAGATATACCTCCTTCGCTCCCGCATGTTCAGCACTATCCCGAACTGCTCTTTTTTCAACTTCTGTGATCCCCGAAGGAATACAAACTACCATTCTCATGGAAGGCTGTATCAGACGCTTTTTTTCATTGATCATCTTAATCATTCCACGAATCATATGCTCCGCGGCATGAAAGTCTGCTATTACACCATCCTTTAATGGTCTGATAGTTTTAATATTTTCATGGGTCTTTCCATGCATTTGCTGTGCTCGCTTTCCAACGGCTATGACTTTTGCAGTAACCCGATCAATAGCCACAATAGAGGGTTCGTCAACCACCACCTTATCGTTATGTATGATAAGCGTGTTTGCCGTACCCAGATCTATAGCTATCTCTTGTGAGAAAAAATTGAAAAATCCCATTTATCCTCTTCCTCTTCTTATATCAGTGTTTAAAATGCCGGGTTCCGGTCAAGACCATAGACATCCCGTTATCATTGCAATAGTTAATCGAATCATCATCCCTTATCGAACCACCGGGCTGAATAACAGATGTAATACCAGCTTCATGAGCAATTTTCACGCTGTCCGAAAAAGGGAAAAAGGCATCAGAAGCCATTACAGCACCATTCAATTCAAGATTGAAAGAACGCGCCTTCAAAATGGCTTGTTTTAACGCATCAATTCGCGAAGTTTGGCCTGTTCCACTTCCTATAAGTTGTTTGTTTTTAGCCAGAACAATCGTATTGGACTTGGTGTGTTTAGCAATTTTGTTTGCAAATAGAAGATCCTCAGCTTCAGTGCTGGAGGGCACCGCTTTGGTCGCTACAAAAAAGTCATCACGAGTTTCTGTTTTATTATCACGATCCTGGACTAATAAGCCGTGTAGAACAGTCCTAATAATTTCTTTGCTCATGGCTTGCTTTTTCCTTTTTAGGATGATTCTGTTCTTTTTCTTCGATAAAAGATTTAAAGCACTTTCTTCAATTTCAGGTGCAATAAGCACCTCGTAAAATAACTCGTTCAACTTTTCTGCAAACTCCAGATTGACCGTTCTGTTGGTAATAATTATACCGCCAAAAGCGGATACAGGATCTCCTGCCAATGCCTCTTTATAAGATTCTAGTACTGTTGAACGTGAAGCAAGACCGCAGGCATTATTGTGCTTCAAAATAGCTACGGTACAGTCATCAAACTCATCGATGATATTAACCGCGGCATCGATATCCAGTAGATTATTGTACGAAATCTCCTTGCCGTTGAGTTTATCAAACATTTGGTCAAGGTTTCCGTAAAACCATCCTTTTTGATGTGGGTTCTCCCCATATCTCAGTTCCTGGCCCCCATCGTAAGCAATCCGAATATCTGTTTCATCCTCTTTACTGAAATAGCTGAAAATGGCCGAATCATATTTTGATGAAATGCCAAAAGCTTTTTTTGCAAGTGCTTTTCTCTCCTCCATGGTGGATTCACTTCCTTTCTCATCCAGGATTCTGACCAAATCCCGGTACTGCTCTTTGGAGGGAATGATGACTTTGTCTTTGTAGTTCTTCGCACCGGCACGAATTAGAGAAATCCCTCCGATGTCAATCTTTTCAATAATCTCCTCTGCAGAGGCGCCGGAAGCTACTGTATCCTCAAACGGATACAGGTCTACAACAATCAAATCTATATTTGGTAAACCAAATTCTTTGAGCTGATCCTGATCCACTGATTCATGAGCCCTGTTAAGAATCCCGCCAAATACGGCAGGGTGGAGTGTCTTAACGCGTCCGCCCAGAATGGATGGAAATCCCGTAACTTCTTCAATAGCAGTCACCTGTAATCCCAGCCGCTCCAAATACTCCTTAGTTCCTCCGGTAGAATAAGTCTTTATATTTCGCTTTTTAAGAAGATCGGCTATCCGATCAAGACCTTCTTTGTGATACACTGATACCAGCGCACTCTCTATTTTCATAATTTCACCCGTATACAACACAATGTTACGTAAATATGAACTTTAGTTGCGCGCCTTCGAATGCCTTTTTACCAGCTTTATTAACGTGTTTTACACAAATAATTCCGCTTATAACATCCCTCTATCTGGCGATTCATATAAAGCTAATTTTGCTTTCTGATGAGGCTATATTTTCGCATTTTATCTGAGAGTTTGTTACTTGCATTGGCTGCCCTGAAGGCAAACCGGTTAAGAACTAGTCTATCTCTTGCTGGAATTACCATTGGAATTTTTACCATCATCTCTGTTTTTACACTGGTTGACACCATTGAGGTCTACGTTAAGGACAGTATTTCGGAGCTTGGTGACAACATCATTTTTGTGCAGAAATGGCCCTGGCAATTTGGCGGTGAATACAAATGGTGGGATTATCTGAAGAGGCCTCAACCTTCTCTGGATGATTTCAATTATCTGCAAAGGTATTCTGAGATTGTTTATGGTTCTGCTTATGTGGTTGGGTTCCAGGCTAAGCTTGAATACGATAAAAGCAGCCTTGAGGGGGCTATTGTTGAGGCCGGTACGGCGGACTATGATAAAGTCCGCAGCATGAAAATTGACAGAGGTAGATATTTTACCGATGGCGAATTCGAAAGTGGCTATCCAGGGGCGATTCTCGGAGACCAGGTTGCCCAGGACCTTTTTGGTTCATTTCCTTACCTCGGCAAAACGATCAGAATAAAAGGGCGGAAAGCCCGCGTAATCGGCAAATTTGAAAAGCAGGGTGAAAGCATGATCGACTTTTCCTGGGATGACCGGGTTCTCATACCCTTAAACTTCTCCCGAAAGATTATTGACATCAAAAACCCTAACATCAACCCAACAATATTCGTGAGTTCAAAACCGGGATATACCAATGATGATTTAAAAGAGGAACTCGTTGGGCTAATGCGTAATTCACGAAAACTGAAACCTAGAGATGAAAATAATTTCGCCCTTAATGAAACCAGCATCGTTACCCAGGGGCTTGAGAGCTTTTTTGATGTTATACATACTCTTGGGCTTATCATTGGAGGATTCAGTGTAATCGTTGGTGGATTTAGTATTGCCAATATCATGTTTGTTTCGGTCAAGGAAAGAACTAAGATTATTGGAATTCAAAAATCCCTTGGAGCGAAGAATGTTTTTATTCTTTCTCAATATCTTGGTGAGTCAGTCTTCCTTTCGCTCATCGGTGGACTTATAGGTCTGGTCCTCATTGCTATACTTGGGCTATCGATATCAAGTTTCACTGATTATGCTGTTGAGATCACCCTGAAGAATATCGCCATTGGGATATTGATCTCCATAACGGTTGGAGTTATTTCGGGCATAATTCCTGCCTGGATCGCCTCGCGTAAAGATCCGGTAGAGGCCATTCGATCATAACCGTTCCGGACCCGTACTTCTTCAGAACATTTCTATCATCTTTGTTGGATGAAAGCTGATATTGATATGTTCAGAGGAGCTTACAAGATACCCTCTGAATTACAAGGAGAAGTAACCTGGCAAAGCCCGAGCAACATTGCTTTGGTAAAATATTGGGGCAAGTACAACGGCCAGATTCCAATGAATCCTTCAGTAAGCTTTACCTTATCAGAAAGTAAAACAAAAACTACCCTAAAGTTCCGGCCTAAGCAGAAAAAGTCTGTTCAATATGATTTCTTCTTTGAAGGCAAAAAAGCACCGGAATTTGGTCAAAAAGCCCTCAGTTTTCTAGAAAAAGCCACTCCTTTTCTTCCTTTTATTTCTGAATTAGACTTTGAAATTCATACCTCAAATACCTTCCCTCATTCCAGCGGAATTGCGTCTTCAGCCTCAGGGATGAGTGCACTTTCTCTCTGCCTTATGAGCATTGAACAGAAGTGCAATCCAACGATTAGCCCTGATTTTTTTTATCAGAAATCTTCTTTCTTGTCCAGGATTGGTTCTGGAAGTGCCTGCAGATCTGTCTTCGGAAGTGTAGTTGAGTGGGGAGTCTTAGATGGGCTCTCTGAATCGAATGACCTGTATGCATTACCCATCCAAGACGTGCATCCTGTTTTTCGAGATTATCAAGATACTATACTATTGGTGGACGAAGGATCGAAAGCAGTTTCGTCTACCGTTGGGCATAGTCTGATGAATCGACACCCTTATCGAGAAACCCGAAAAATCCAAGCCGGGAAAAATGCCAAATCTATTCTTGAAGTTTTGCGCCAGGGAGATCTTGAGTCTTTTGTTCAACTTGTTGAACAAGAGGCGCTAACGCTTCATGCCTTGATGATGATGTCCCATCCATATTTCATATTAATGAAACCTAATACATTGAAGATCATCCAGCAACTCTGGGCTTTTCGAGAACAATCTGGTGTTCCTTTATGTTTCACCCTCGATGCCGGAGCCAACGTTCATGTAATGTATCCGGGTAATGATAAAGAAACTGTGATGAGCTGGATCAAATCGGATATCGTTGAATATTGCCAGAACGAGAACTATATTTGCGACCATGTTGGCAAAGGACCTAAAAAATTGACATGATTAAAGACGCACTATTTCATGCCAAAATTTTGCTCTTTGGAGAATATGGAATTATCCAGGATTCCATGGGGCTCTCAATTCCATACAAAGCCTATCGCGGAGAACTGACTTTCAAAGAGTCGGTAGATGGGAAAGATGTTTGGTCCAATGAACAACTCAGGAATTATCTGGTCTACCTCAAAGAACTTCAGGAAAAGAAGGAGCTATTGCTCAGTCTCGATTTGGATTCCATGAAATTGGATATTGAAAATGGGATGGTTTTCGATTCAACAATTCCTAACGGTTACGGGGTTGGCAGTTCTGGAGCACTCGTAGCTGCCATATACGATAAATATGCACATGAAGCTATTGTGCCGGAGGACGACCTAAACAAGACAGAACTGCTCGAGCTGAAAGAGGGGTTAGCTCAAATGGAGTCCCATTTTCATGGAAAGAGTTCTGGCATAGACCCTCTTATATGTTACATGAAACTCCCCATACTGATAAAGTCTAAGGATGAACTTGGAACCATAGGCCTGCCTCAAGAGGGAAAAGGTGAAGGGGCAATTTTCCTGATCAATTCCGGACAACCGGGTGAAACCCAAAATATGGTGAATATTTTCATGGAAAGAATGAAGCAGGAGGGTTTTAGAAACATGGTGCGCAAAGAGTTCACGAAATACAACGATGAATGTATTTCTGCATTTCTGGATGGAGAAACACAACCTTTTTTTGAGAGTTTAAAAGGTTTGTCTGACCTCGTTTTGAAGCATTTCAGCCCAATGATCCCTATGCCATTGCGTAACTTTTGGTTAAAAGGACTGAATACCGATGACTACTATCTCAAATTATGCGGTTCAGGAGGAGGAGGATATGTTCTGGGCTTTACGCAAAATTTGGAGCAAGCAAAGAAGCAACTCAAAGGAAAGGACCTTGAAGTGATCTATCGCTTTTAATGGCACTTCTATCTCGCAGGCAAAAATTTGCTCTATATCGTATTTATCTTCTATTATCTTTAGTCCGATGGTATAGCATATTAGCAATTGTATCGGCTCAATATCTGGTATCTGTATTCCTTCTTAATCCGGGTTTTGGCATTCTAGAAATACTAAAGGATTTTCAGCTTCATTTGGCCATAATTTCTACGGGGTTTATAGTCGCCTCGGGTTTTATCATAAATAATTTTTACGATTTAGAGCGAGATACGATCAACAGGCCTAATAAAGTGATTATAAGCAGGTTAATCAGCCAACAATCCTGTCTTAACATCTACTTCCTTTTTAATTCTCTTGGCATGATCTCAAGTTTTTATGTTTCTAAAAGTTTGATGCTCTTCAATTTTCTTTTCAGCATAGCTCTGTGGCTATATTCTCATAAATTCCGAAAAAAAGCTTTTCTGGGAGAGCTAATGGCTGCCCTTTTGACCCTGGCTCCCTTCTTAACTGTGCTTATTTTCTATCGATCATGGAGCTATCAGATTATGCTATATCTAACATTCTTCAGCCTGATGATTTTGATTCGGGAAATTCTAAAAGACGTTATTGCAATGAAGGGAGATTTGATTTACGGTTATGATACCATGCCCATTCGAATTGGAATTCCATCGACAAAAAGAATCATTTGGATACTCGTTGGGCTTACCCTGATTCCTTTTCTGGCTCTTGTCGAATTCTTAGGAGCTGATCCAAGATTGATTTATTTCAGTATAGGGGAACTACTCATATTGGGAATGGGGATTAGTCTTTACAGGGCCCATTCTGAGAAAGACTTTATTCGGTACAACGATCTGATGAAAGTCATGATCATTGCAGGTATTGTTGGAATTCCGCTAATCTAATCGTCCCAGTTTATCTCAAAAGAATCCAGGAATCTGGTTGTAACATTTCCTTTTCTGAAATTTGGGTCGTCCATTATTTTTCTGTGCAATGGAATGGTTGTTTCAACACCTTCAATCACGAATTCATCTAAAGCACGCTTCATTTTGAGAATGGCCTCTTCGCGCGTCTGAGCGACGGCAATAATCTTTGCCACCATGGAATCATAGTAAGGTGGAATATTATAACCTGCATAGACATGAGTGTCTATCCGGATACCGTGTCCACCTGGCGCATGATATGTTGTAATTCTTCCTGGTGATGGAATGAACCCACGTTTTGGATCCTCCGCATTTATGCGGCATTCAATGGCACACATCTGAGGATAGTAATTGATGCCTGAAATTGGTTCTCCCGCAGCAAGCTTAATTTGTTCTTTGATGAGATCATAGCTTACTACCTCCTCTGTTATGGTGTGCTCCACCTGAATACGGGTATTCATCTCCATAAAATAGAATTCACCATTTTTATCTACCAGAAATTCAACCGTACCTACACCTTCGTAAGCAATAGCTTCAGAAGCCTTGATGGCTGCTTTGCCCATCTTGTCTCTTAATTTTTTATCCACGAAAGGTGATGGTGTTTCCTCAATGAGCTTTTGGTGTCTTCTTTGAATAGAGCAGTCTCTTTCAGAAAGATGACAAGCCTTACCAAACTTGTCGCCAGCAATCTGGATTTCAATATGTCGGGGTTCCTCAATAAACTTTTCGAGGTATATGTCATCGTTACCGAAAGCGGCTCCTGATTCTTTTTTCGCTGAATTCCAGGCTGCTTCGATTTCTTTTTCATCTTCCACCAGTCGCATTCCACGTCCACCCCCACCAGCGGTAGCCTTTAGCATTACCGGATAGCCGATTTTCTTGGCAACCTTTTTTAGTTGCGAAAGGTTTCTAATTATCCCTTCTGATCCAGGGATGGTAGGTACCCCGGCCTTTTTCATGGTTGCTTTTGCCGTTGCCTTGTCCCCCATCAAATCGATCATAGTTGGAGAAGCACCGATGAACTTGATATTGTGTTCCGCACAGATTTGAGAAAACTTAGCATTCTCTGCTAAAAAACCATATCCCGGATGTATTCCATCGGAATTGGTAATTTCTGCAGCAGCAATGATATTGGGAATGTTCAAGTACGAATCGGGACTAGGTGGAGGCCCAATACATACAGCTTCGTCAGCAAAGCGCACGTGAAGACTCTCTTCATCCGCCGTAGAATAGACGGCCACGGTTTTTATTCCCATTTCCTTACAGGTACGTATTACCCGTAAGGCAATTTCCCCTCGATTAGCTATAAGTATTTTATCGAACATACTGTATTCCGCCTTCTTGTCTTTCCCTTTACCAAACATCTATATAATTGAATTAATCGCCTCTTTTTCAAGGCTCTACAAGGAAAAGCGGTTGATTGTACTCCACGGGGCTGGCATCTTCAATCAATACCTTGATAACTTTTCCAGAAACTTCAGATTCAATTTCGTTGAACAGCTTCATCGCTTCTATGATGCACAATACCGAACCTGTTTTGATTTGGTCTCCAACTTCAACAAATGGCGGTCTATCCGGAGCAGATGCCCTGTAAAAGGTTCCAATCATAGGCGATTTGACCGTTATGAACTTACTCTCATCCCCTTCTCCTGATTTTTGTGCAGTTTCTTTAGGCGCGTCAACTTGAGGCGTAGTCATCGGTTGTGCCACAGGTTGCTGATGCATTGTTGCCATTGGAACCTGAGTCTGAATGGGCATTGCTGTGTGAACAACCTGAGAAGTTGTTTCTTCTGATCCACCTTTCTTATCGGACCGGATGACCAGTTTCATTTCCTCGGTTTCCAGCTCTACTTCGGTAATGTCGGCTTTCGAAACGAGTCGGATTAACGATTGAATTTTTTCGAATTCCATGATAATAATTTGTTCAAAGTTATTTTTTTAGACCAATCATCAAATTAACGATGGTAAGCCCATTTCAAATAGATAGCTCCCCAGGTAAAACCCCCTCCGAAAGCGGATAGAATTAAGTTATCCCCAGGGTTTAGCTTTTCTTCCCATTCCCAAAGGCAGAGTGGAATGGTGCCGTTCGTCGTATTGCCAAACTTATGGATGTTGATCATTACCTTTTCTTCCGGCAATGACATATTTCGTCGCACGGCATCAATAATCCTCAAATTAGCCTGATGTGGCACCAGATAGGCAATCTCATCTGCCGATAGGCGATTTCGGTCCATAATTTCTTTTGAAACTTTGGCCATTTGGCTTACAGCAGCTTTAAATACGTGAGAACCTTCCTGATAGATATAATGAAGTTTTTGATCAACGGTTTCATGACTGGGTGGCAGTACAGAGCCCCCGGCTTTCTGATGGAGGTGAACCCACCCAGATCCGTCAGATTCCATAATCGTGTCCTGAATGCCAAACTCTGCATGTGGTTCAAGAAGAACTGCTCCTCCGCCATCTCCAAAGAGCACACACGTTGCTCTGTCCTCATAATCCACAATAGAACTCATTTTGTCAAAACCTGCAACAATGATCTTTTGATGCGCTCCACTTTCGATATAATTTTTTGCTGCATCAAGGGCGTATAGCCATCCTGAGCATGCAGCATTCACATCAAAACCAAATGCATTGATCAAGCCTGCTTTATAGGCAGTAACATTTGCTGTAGCAGGAAAGACCATGTCAGGAGTAACCGTTGCAAAGATCAGCAGGTCTATTTCTTCCGGTTGAATCTGCGTCTTCTCCAATAGTTTGGCGATAGCCAAGGCTGCCATATCAGAAGGTCCCTTACCTTCTCCTTTGAGGATTCGTCGTTCTTTAATGCCAGTTCGGGTAACTATCCACTCCTCAGTGGTATCTACCATCTGCTCGAGCTCAGCATTGGTCAGCACATACTCGGGTACAAAGCCCTGAACACCTGTTATAGCCGCTTTTAGATTGCCCATTATCAGGTAATCAGCTGTATATTATTAAGTTAAGAGGCAAGATGACTTAGGCCTCTTCTCTTTCCATTACAACTTTACCTCGATAGTAGAGCTTCCCTTCAAACCAATGAGCACGATGAAATAAATGCGGTTGACCTGTTGTTGGGCAGGTTGCAATCTGCGGAACCTCTGCTTTGTAATGAGTTCTTCGTTTGTCTCTTCTCGTTTTGGATGTCTTCCTCTTTGGATGTGCCATTTAACTATGTATTAATTCTTTTGTTTCTTTTTTAATTCTTTCAGCTTTTCCCATCTTGGGTCTATCTCACCTCTGCCCTCCTCTTCTTTAGGTTCGGTCAGTATATAATCCGGATTGCACTGCCCTTCATCATGAGTTTTGCGCAACGGCATTACAACATGGATCAATTCGTAAATGAGATCTACCAGATTAATGTGATCTTCATCTTGGTCTACCCAAATGATATTGTCATCATCATCTTGATACTCACCAAACTTGATGAACATTTCCTCATTACTTTCAATTCTAACATCCAGACTACCTAAGCATCTGTCACAGGTGCTTTTAACCTTTCCCTTTATGTTTAAGTCAAGCTGAATAAACGTGCTTCGCTTGATTAAATGAACGTCAATATTTACATCACCCCCAGTAGTACCGTCAAAGCTGAAATACTCAAAGAACTTATCGTCCACCCAATATTCAAAGAAATGTCCTCCCTCAGACAGGCCCGAAAAAGCAAGATCAAAATTTCTTATGTACTTGTCTTTCCTGTCCATGAGCCCTACATCTATCCTCTAAATAAAGGGGTGCAAAAATACATATATCTCACACATTGCCAAATGAATAAACAACCTCACCTTTTTACTACTGAGCTGTCAGATTCTTATAGTTTGACCTATTTCTAAAAACATCAATCGCGACGTAAATAGAATTGCGGAAGGAGGTTTCTGAAGCGGCATTTTTTCCAGCGAGATCGAGGGCAGGGCCATGATCTGGTGAGGTCCTCACTATGGGTAATCCTGCAGTAAAATTAACTCCCTCATTTTTGCTAAGTGCCTTGAAGGGAACCAGACCCTGATCGTGATACATGGCCAAGATACCATCGAAGTTTAGGTAGTTTCCGCTACCGAAAAATCCATCCGCAGCATAAGGCCCAAAAGCAAGAATCCCTTTTTCTTTTGATTTATTAATGGACGGCTCAATCATCTCGATTTCTTCATTTCCCATCATCCCATGATCTCCGTTGTGTGGGTTCAAACCAAGCACGGCAATCCGCGGTCGTACAACATTAAAGTCTTGAATTAATGAGCTATTCATTCGTTCAATTTTATCCATAATTAAACTGACAGACAGGTTTTTTGGAACTTCTTTCAAACTGACATGGCCCGTGACAACGCCCACTTTCAAACCCTCATGGATCATAAGCATAAGAGGATTAGGTTCATGAGAATAATGCGCCAAGTATTCGGTATGTCCTTTAAACTTTTGTTCTCCCCATTGCATGGTGTCCTTGGTAATTGGAGTTGTTAGAAGAACATCGACACGGGTGGCGGCTAAATCTTCAGTAGCCCTCGATAGAGAGAGGTACGCAGCCTGACCTGTTTCCTTAGAAGAAATTCCTGGAGTGAAGGAAGGTTTCGCATCAAATATCTCCATCACATTAAGCTTACTAGGGCTGGCATCCTGAACCTTGGATATTTTATTCAGCTTTAGATCGTGCAACTGTAAGTTTGACCTTTCATTTTTGAGAAGTTCGAAAGAGCCGTAAACTATTGGTAAACAAACCTCAAACAGTCGTGAGTCGGCAAAAGTCTTTGCGATTATTTCCATGCCAACCCCCGCTACATCACCAACTGAAATTGCGACCTTAATTTTTTGATTCATAACAACATTTTTCCATTCGCCAAAGCTATGAAGACCTTTGACTTTAGCTTATTTATGGCCAACTTTTTAGGCTCTTGGTGCGTTATAGTGAATGAATTAACTTTACCAAAATCAAGTGTGCCGTCAACCACTCATATCTGAGATTCCTAAAATGAACAGGTTGTTCCATTTCGCACTTCTTGCGATGTTTACTCTATTAGTTGCTTCATCGGTGCATGCGACGCATAATCGCGCCGGAGAGATCACCTACAGGCACATTGGAGGACTGGAATACGAAATTACAGTTACGACCTACACCAAAGAATCAGCACGGCAGGCAGATCGTTGTGAGCTAACGGTGTTTTTTGGCGATAGCACATTTGCAGTTGTTCCCAGAACTAACGGAGGTCCCTGCACTTTTAATACTGCTTGTCAGAGGTGCGGTGTAAATGTAGGTAACGATATTAAGAAGAACACCTACATAGTCCGGCATACTTACCCGGGCACGGGAACTTACCTCATTTCAATGGAGGATCCTAACCGGAATGCTGGAATCAATAACATCCCCAATTCGGTAAACCAGGTTTTTTACATTCAAACTGAACTTCAAATACTGGCTACCGGGCACAACAATTCACCCATTCTGACCAACCCACCAATAGACAACGGATGCCTGCGCGTTATTTATGAGCATAATCCTGGAGCAGTTGATGGTGATATAGCTGTCAATGGAAGAAGTGATAGTTTATCCTACCGTTTAGGAGTTTGCCTTGGTGAGAACGGCACGCCAATTTCTGGTTTTGTACAACCCGATGAAATAGCCCCGGGGCCGAACAATAACCTCAGCATAGATCCGGTTACCGGGACTCTTACCTGGGATGCCCCTCAACTTACAGGAGAATACAACGTGGTAATTATCATAGACGAATGGAGGCGCACGGCAGGAGGATTTGTTAAAATTGGAGAGTATCTTAGAGACATGCAGGTAACCATCAGCAACTGCGACAATATCCGACCGGAAATTGCTCCCGTAGTTGACACCTGTGCGACGGCTACAGAGCCTTTCTCCAAACTCATTTCAGCCAGGGATGGAAACAATCACTACCTGACACTCTCTGCAACCGGAGACCCTTTTTATGTTGCTCAAAATCCAGCAAGCTTTCCCAAAAAAACGGGACAGGGTACCGTGAGTCAACTATTTCAATGGAACCCAATATGTGATCATGTTAGAAACTACCCCTACTTCGTTGTTTTCCGGGCTGCGGACAGCCTCTCTCAGTTTAACACAGACCAGCAGCTCATCGACTACCTGGACTGGCGAATACAGGTGGTCGGACCAGCCCCACAAAATGTTCAGGCTCAATCAGATGGTGAAGGAATCAATATAAGTTGGGACCCTTACGCTTGTAATTCGGGCCGCACCAGCGGGAGGGGATTCAAACTTTACAGAAAGATGGATTCCACGGGTTATGTTGCTCCATCCTGTGTTACGGGGGTTCCGGAAGATCTTGGTTATGAACTTGTTGCTACGATCAATGAGGTGTCCCAAACCAGCTTTTTCGATACGGACAATGGAAATGGACTTATACCGGGTCAAAGGTATTGCTATATACTGATAGGAACATTTGCTGATGGAAGTGAGAGCTACCCTTCTGTTGAGGCATGTGCTACTATGTTAAAAGAAGTACCGGTAATGACCAGGGTGAGTATAAACTCAACCAGTCTGACCGCTGGAACAGATTCTATTGTCTGGTCGCATCCCATTGATCTGGACACTATCGAATGGCCGGGCCCCTATGAATATACCGTGAATCGGGTAGTGGATACTGTATTGTTTGAATTGTTCAGATCTTCCTCTAACTCTGTTCTAACAAACCTCGATACCGTCTACATTGATGATGATTTAAATACGGAACAGGAACAGTACTTCTATCGAATCAACCTTTTAAGCAATGGTTTTCTGGTAGGTGGATCTTATACAACCAGCACCGTTAGGCTCAATATGAAATCGCTTGATAATCGAATCGAACTCAATGCAAAAGTGCAAACGCCATGGACCAACTATGGAATGCTCGTTTATCGGAAAGGGCCATCAGATACCGGCTTTATCTTTCTCGACTCGGCGAGCAGTACGGTCTATACAGACAGCAACCTGATAAATGGACAAACGTATTGTTACTATGTTACTACAATTGGTGAGTATGCTGACCCAAGTATAATCAGGCCTTTGCTGAATAATTCACAGGAAATATGCGCTATACCAATTGATAATCAACCCCCCTGTCCGCCAGAACTGACCGTTAACAGCCAATGTGAGTCTTCGATCAATGATTTGTTTTGGACCAATCCAAATGTGACTTGCGATTCTACAAATGATGTGGTTCGTTATAAAGTTTACTATGCTCCGTTTAATGGAGATTCTTTGGTACCCATCGATTCACTTTTTGGAGCAGAGAACAATTCAATCACCTATTCAGATTTGGCATCAGTAGCTGGTTGCTATGCCGTGACAGCTATCGACTCTTTTGGCAATGAGAGTCCGAGAAGCAATGTAGTATGTGTTGACAATTGTCCATACTATGAACTACCCAATATATTTACCCCTGGCGGTGATGGTATGAATGACATGTTTCAACCGTTTGATGGGTGGCGATATGTTAAGCGTGTTGATATGAAAATTTTCAATCGATGGGGTGAAATGGTATTCTCCACAGAAGACCCCTGGATTAATTGGAATGGAGACCACGCAGATGGAGGAGCTTTACCGAGCGGGGTATACTTTTTTATCTGCGATGTCTATGAAATTCGCCTTGCGGGCATTCAGAAAAGAACCATAAAGGGAAGCGTAACCAACATGCGCGAAAAAAACGAATCTCCCCGAAATTGATTGAAGTGGTTCTACTTTCCAGGGAGCTGTAAATGGCATTTTCTTATCTAATTTTGCCAAAAATTCAGATTCTATGTTTACCGGAATTATAGAGAAAATGGGAAGAGTTGAGCGTCTTGAAAAAGACCAGGAAAACCTGCACATCACAATGGCTTCTGATCTTGCGCCAGAGTTGAAAATTGATCAGAGTTTGAGCCATAACGGGGTTTGTCTTACGGTTGTCGAAAAAACTAATGATTCATATACCGTAACCGCCATTCAGGAAACTTTGGACCGATCAAATTTGGGCGATTTGGTGATTGGAGAATACGTAAATCTTGAGCGCAGCATGCAGATGCAGGGAAGAATAGATGGACATATTGTTCAGGGACATGTAGATCAAACTGCTACTTGTGTCTCCATTGATGAAGCTGACGGCAGTTGGATTTTTGGGTTTGAGTATGAAGGAAAGCCGGAAGACATAACGGTTGAAAAAGGCAGTATATCTGTGAACGGAGTAAGCTTAACCGTTGTGGATTCCAAACCTGGATACTTTTCAGTGGCCATCATTCCTTATACCTATGAAAATACCAATTTTGGAAAGTTTGAGATTGGCTCAAAAGTGAATCTCGAATTTGATGTTATTGGTAAGTATGTAGCTGCGTATATGAAACAGCTCAAAGATTAATACACTGCATAATCCAAGTAAAACGGAAATTCTACAACCTCATTCTCATTGATTTCAATGGGATTCAGAGCGTAATCCATCTCAGCACTGCCAGTGCTGTTAGCATAAAGTTTTCCATTTTCCTGGATAAAAATAGAGTACATGCCCGGATCTAAGCGGATTTGAAAAAAGCCGTTTGCATCTGCAACGACTTGAGCAACCCGCAGAGTAGTTGTAGACTCAAAGAATGGCATGTTTCCAGTTACGTCGTCTTTCCCTGTTAACTCATATATAGATATCACCCTTGAGACAGCGCATGTACGACATGTGCTACCCTGACCGTCAATCATTGGCATGCAATTGCCTTCTTTTCGCGCAAAGGTGCCATAAAGTCCTTGAGAAATACTGAGCTTGCCAATATTTTCTTCAACGGCTTTTGAGTGAGGAATACAACTTGTTGGATCCTGCGCCTCCCCTTCTTTTGTGCAACTGGATGATGAGATTAATAAAACAGCAATCAGATTTAAAAAAAAATGGGCATTCATCATCAATAGGTATTGAATTGAGCTAATGTAGTGAAAAACTCATGTTATCAGCTAATTGATTTTTGCATTTTCTTCAATCAAATCGGCATCTCCCGGATTATACAGCAATGCTATTTGATAATACTCTTTTGCACTCTCAATCTCGCCTAACCCAACTTTAATTCGGGCCATGAGTAAGTTAGACTCATAATCAAAGGGAAACATTTTCAAGGATTGAAGGAGCAGTTCATCTGCACTTTTATAGTCTTTTTCTAGGTAGTAGATTGATGCTAAATTGTATAGCGCGTAGCTGTAATTTGGATCGATCTTCAGTATTCTGAGGTAAATTCTTTTCAGTTCATTCTGATCACTCAGAGCATAAACCGGATAGGTTATTCCGACGAGCGCCTCAATGGATTCAGGTTTGAGTTCCACGCACTTCTCATAATAGGTCCTGCTTTTTGGGTATTCTCCCTGCAGATAGTTCAACCAACCCAATCTCAAATTATCAACATAGCTGTTCTCGTCATAAATGTCGAGTATCCATTGTATTGCTCCTTCATAATTCTTATACGATTCCTGAATATAGCTTTTCTCGAAAGACTCCAAACGTGAGGTTTGGCCGTTGACCGCAACAGCCCCGAACAGGACTACTGAGAGAATTATCTTTTTCATAATGTGAGGTTTAATCCTATAATAGTTGAGTTAAAAAATCGGGTAGGTCCGTTACTGAAATAGCCTTTTTCTTCATAGATGTAAGTGAAAAACAGTGATGTATTTTTTGACATGTTATAGCTAAAAATTGCAGTTAAACGAACTGGATATCGGATATTTCGATTGAGGTAAAATGCTCCTTTTCGGAAAAGCAGCGGATCGGTATCTTTTTGAAAGTACTCCAGAAACAGCGAGCTATTCTTAGTTGTTTTTATCCACAATGAGGGAATGAGCGTATACCGTTCCATCGCCTCGGGGGTAGAATAACCATCTAAAGAAATAATCATTCGATCTCTCCAAATGGGAAGATTATAAGACAGACTTACACCAACCTGAAACTGATCTGGCTTTTCAGATTGACTGATGATATCCTCATTCTGAAAATTCCCATTTCTTTCTAACAGTAGCGCGTCAAAGAAATAAATTCGCTCATTCCAATATACAGAATACGAATCTGTACCTGTTGAGACCCTATTCTGGAAGTGATAATACCCATTGATACCCGCAGAGAGTCTTCCGATCCGCTTTGTAAATCCTCCAAATACTGCAAAAGCTGATAAATCAATTTCATTGGTAAACTTTCCTGAAATATCAACAATGCTATCGATTCTTATACCGGGGAATATAGGGATGTTCTCAGAAGTTTGATAAGAGGCGTCATAGTTTACTCCAGTTGTACGCTGGTTTTTATGAATATACCGACCTCCGATACTCAAAACACCGGTTTTTCCAACTGCATTTCTGGAAATTAGCCCTAACTCGTATTGCTGATATTTTACCCTTTCCCCATCTTGACTTATGTAGGAAAGAATACCGTTTACACGCCAACCGGCCCTGACCCTATGAGCATACGCCGCCATGACATAAGGCTCATTCGTTTCAACCTCACTAAAACTCCACTTCACCCCACCTTCGGCATAAATTGAAACCGATCCGGGTCGCTCATAGTCACTTTCTCCCAAAGTCATACTATACTTTTCTTTTGCCAGGGGATAATTCAGAATAGTAGCTATGTCCCTGAGGTAAACGAAGGCTGTTTTTTGTTGATCATTCTTATCCAAAACTGAAAGAAAGTATTTCTCAGACCGGTACCAGTTCCTGAGATTAAAATGAGCTATTCCCAGCCGGAGATGGAGGAAGATATAGTCTGTTTCACATACATCTTTACGGTCACCAAATTGAACTAGTTCTTCCCATTTCTTTTGTTCATAGAGTTCATAGGAGATACGATCTATCTCCTTAAAGGACAATTCCTGAGCATGGACTGACTGGCATGTCAATACCATGATTATGAGGATTTTATATGAAATTGATCGTTCCACTTTTGCTTTTCACTTTCTGTGGTTACTTCAAATTCTTTGCTGTTTAGAAGTTTGATGCTACTTCTCAAAATACTGTGGCCGTTGGATACTTCTCCTTTGAATTCAAACTGTTTGTACTCTCTAGTGATCCAATTTCCGCGGAAACGAATTCTAAGGAATTGAATCCAGGGTGCTGCAAAATCTTGCACTATCTTTTGGAAGGAGGACACCATACCATCAATATTCAATATTGTTTTCGACCCTTCAGGTGAGGTAATGTAATATGCCTTATTCATTGCCAGGTAAAACCTGTGGAGCATGGAGTCGGTATTTCCAGAAAACGAAGTGAACTGAAAAACGTCTGGACCACTAACAAAATACGCCGTTGACCTCGTGGTGTGAGAATACAGATAAGTATAGTTGTAGTAATCCGTAAAAACCTCCCAGCGTTCGTGCTTTCGCGACTTTAGGCTGGTTACATCAAATTGTCTTCCCGGTATCCATCGAAGTGATTCTTTAATTTCTGCAACGGGCGAAATACTATGAATCAAATCACCCTCCACAGGAATACTGAATTCACGAATTTTCAAGTTGTCGTCATCACCAACCCCAAAGTTGCTGAATGGATATTCTATTGTTCGCGATCCGATATAGGGCTGAGTCTGTACCTGAAAATGTAGATGTGGTTCGGGTGATCTTCCTGAGGAACCGCATTTAGCCAAAACTTCTCCCCGGTCTATTTGTTGCCCCTCTTTAACAATAATGGAACCTTTTTTTAAGTGGGATAGCTTGGTAAACAATCCCTCAGCATGCCTGATGATGACCGAATTTCCCCAATTCTTCTCCAGGTTAACTTCCCCTATCGGATTATCGTCGATTCCATCCAATACTTTTATAACTGTGCCGGGAGCTGCCGCGACCACTGGAAGATTATAACAGAAATAGTCTTCTACCTTGGTTCCAGCTCCGCGAAATGTGCGCCCTTCTTTATTTCGCACGTCAAAATCCAGCGCTTCAGCCCATTCTCCTTTATGAGTAATCCCTCCCTCATACCCCTGTGAGACAGTCCATTCGCCCATAAAGGGCAGTGTGAGTTTCACATAGGTTTCGTTCTGAAATCTTTGCTTTTCGTATTCGCGCTGGTAGTAATTCTTTTCCGGACTGAATTGCTGACGAACAACGAGTTCAATCCCGGTAGATCGAGATCTAAGAGCAAGCACATATAGTAAAAGCAATACAACGACATTGAAGGGAAGTGAATAAAGCGGGAGTCCGAAGGTGGCGAAAATGGGATGTAATCCACTGATAAGAATGGCAATCATTGGTATGGTTACCAGGAGCAACAGATATGATTTTTTTGAGGGAATCACGAAAAAGCCCCACATCGCTATGGCTGTCAGAATAAAATTGAACCCGATGTAGGAATACACCAGCTGGGTAAAATCTCCCTCAGCCTGCGCATAAAAACCATAACCTATGATAAACCCGAAAAAGCTCAAAACCAATGACATACGCGATGCCAGAAGCATACCAATGACAACTAAAAGGCCGGCAAGATCATTGAACTGAAAAAATATGGCCCCAAGGGAGCGGAGGTACAAATGCAGGACATCAGCAAAGGGTAATGATCCAATAAAGGCATCAAACTCCCGGGCCAGAAAAGTATCGTTTACCGATACCAGGAATCATTATAACTCAAATGGATGGTGGAGAAACCATCAGCACCTAAAAGAACAATCCAAATACCCAACAAGAAAGGAATACTTAAAAATGGAAGCCCTCTCCGTGCCAAGGCGTGTGAACTTAGAACAGTGATGAAGAAGGTCACAGCCGAGGCGATGACAAGTATGACGAACAATGAAGGTTTGGGTTGATATATAACACCCATCCCAACACCCACCATTAAGGGGTTGTATGTGTATGAGCCATCTTCAATCAAAGCCTCTGAAAAGTGAAAGGATCTTGCTAACAGTTGGGACACTAAAATGGCAACGACACCACTCAAACCCGACCACGGTTCAAAAAAAGTTACTAGTAGCAGAATCGCCGAAAACACCATGTTTTTCGAGAAAAACACCTGCCCATAACTGTTGAGCAGACCTTTCAAATGAATATTGACGACTGATTCCTGCATGACTTAGAGCTTGAAAGGCTTCAAATACTCTGGAACTTGCTCATATCGTTGAACGGAATCATTGTCTTCTCGCACCCTGACAAGATGTGTTTCATCCTTCATATCAATAAGTACAACAGCTGGCCGCAGGGTGATAAACTGCATAGATTGTGTGAAATTGTAAGCCCCAACGTGATGTACAACCAGCTGGTCTCCTGCATTTAAAGGCGGCAAGCTTACGTTCTCCCGAACTACATCTATATTCATACAAAGTGGTCCATAGAGCACTGAATTTTCAGTATGCATGCCGAATTCCTGTGCTGGCGAGACTTTATGGTCATACCAGAATGAAGTAAATAGGTTATTGACCCCAAAATCAAGTATGGTGGCCCGCCGTCCATCCGAAAGTCGCTTATTAGAGATCACAGATCCAAGCAGGAATCCGGCGTCATCCACAAGAGCTCTTCCCGTTTCCAGGTAGAGGTATGGCAGTTCATCTTTATCAAAACCTGCATTCAAAATTGCACTGGTAATCGCCTCGGCAAACTCACTGATTTCCGGTACCGTATCAGCACCGATAAGATAGGCTCCCTTTAGCGTGTTCTTTGATGCAAATCCTCCTCCCATATCGATGTATTCAATGACCTTGCCGTGCTGCCTTTTGATGCTTAGAGCCAGTTCGGACATCTTGGAAGCGGCTATGCCATAAGCCGAAGGTGCCAGCATAAAAGTTCCAATGTGGCAGTGCAAACCGATTAAATCTAGCACGTCGTTGGACAGGATTTTGTTTACCGCATCCCAGGCCTGACCGTTTTCATAATTAAATCCAAACCGATCCCACATTGGGTAAATTCCGGTATCCATGTTAACCCGGATGGCGACTCTGGGTTTCTTATTAAGTTCACGCGCCATTTCCGTTAATCGATACAGCTCATCAAGATGATCGATGTGGATGGGTGAGTTATTTTCAATAGCCATTTTAAGGTCCTCGTTCGTTTTATCCGGACCATTAAAAAGAATCTTATCTCCCGGAACTCCGTTTTTCAAAGCCTTTTTATATTCAAAACCTGAGACCACCTCTCCCCAGGAACCTTTCTGATGAAAAATATTGCAAATGGCATCGAGATAATTAGTTTTATACGACCATGCAAACTGAACTTTCGGATACCTTGTTTCAAATGCTCGTTTAGCACTTTGATAGTTATTTCGGATTTGGCGTTCGCTGAAGACGAAAAGTGGGGAACCGAATTCTTGGAGTAAATCTTTTACCGCCACATGATCAATATGTGTCATCGGACGATATTCCGTTCGTGTTCCGAATTTATTGGTCATTCCAGTATTTAGTGGAGTAATCAGGGGTCTTTCATATAATAACTTAGCCATTGTTTCTTTTTTAAAGTTCTCCTACAGTAGATATTTTTTCAAATTCTTCTAGATCTACGATCATGTCTTCAGAGTAGCGGACAAACATTTTTCCGGCCGCAAATTCCTTTTTTGGTTCAACTTTCTTTCCCATTCCTATATTCACAAGATCTTCCACTTGATTTTGTCCGGCACCTGTAGTCAGGTAACACCACGCCGGGAATCGAGGGTTAATTTCCAACAAGTAATAATCTCCTTCACTGGTTTTCATATACTCCAATTCAAAAGGCCCGCGCCATTTGGTGCGTTCAACCATTTTGTTTGTGCCTTCAAGTAATTCTTCATCATCTATACTCACCCCCGCCCAGGCTTTTCCTTTATCAGTGATGTAGAGTTTGCGCATGGGCACCGCTCCAATGGTGACACCATGGCCATCGCCTACGCCACAAACATTGACTTCAGTACCATAAACATATTGCTGTACAATGATGGGCAATCCCCATTTGGATGAAATTTTGTGGAAATAGTTTAATGCCTGATCCGGTGTGTAGGCTACATATGCATCGTAGAATTTCCCCTTAATCACTGCAGGAAACCCCATTTCCTTGGCTGTTGCGCTCAAATCTGCCTCGGTAAAGACCATTTCTGAACGTGGTACTTTGATGTCGTATTTCTGGCCGTATTCATACAGGTTGACTTTGTGTCTCGCTTCAAACTGCTCCAGTGTCGGTAAGACCATTTCTATTTGCAGTTCTTGACTTAGTCGGTCCTGTAGCTTGATGTAGTTGAACAGCTCTGCATCAAAATTTGGAAACAGGAAATCAATCTGTTCTATGTGATTGATGTATGCTAAACGTTCAAAAAGAACTTCCATCCCCGCACCCGGAAAAGGAACCTGATAACTTTTATCCACATAGTGCCGCATGAACACCCCCGGTTCCAGATTCTCGTAACTCAACCCTATGATTCGAACATCAAAAGACTGCGCCTCCTTTAGAGATTTTATCACTGCAATTCCAGGCCCCGGACTATCTATAGCATTCAGTCCTGTTACGGCAATGGTATATTTTGGTTTGTCGCTCATGCTTCCTCAGGTTTAACCACACCATAGAGCTCGAGCATACCAAAGAAATCGCGGATGTCTTTTTCGAGCGTATCTCTTTCGACGTTATATTTCTCAAGAAGTGTGGCAATTATTTCTTCTTCTGACGACTCTTCATTGAGCATCTTAATGATCTCCTGGCCTATCGGGTTTACCGAATATGATTCTCCCGAGGAGGGATTGAAAAGAAATCCTGAATCACTGAGGGCAACATTCTTTTTGACTTTCATGACGATACAAATTGATGATACAATGTTATCTCATCAAATTACGGTTACCGTTATGGAATTTCAGAAAAGATGTATAAGACTTTGCTGATCAACGGGGGTAGAAAAAACGGTAGTTGCTATGGGCCGCAAAGCACATCAAATCGGCATGTCTTACTATTTCTAAGTACATCACTAATTTGCTCATTAATTCTAGCTTAAATCCCAAGATAAGGCCAAAAGCTAATCACATACCTGTGTTCAGGAGTCAGAAGGCTATCCTTAGAAATGATGTACGACTCATCAAATTCCGATTTCGATGTCCTGGCATTAAATACCACTGCATGAGCGCTGTAGCAAGTAGAAGGTATGTCAACATTCAGCATTTCTGAATTCAATTTGTACTGAACAGTTCCTTTGTTTTTCAGCGAATTGTTCGGATCAGCATTGGGTGGACAAAACTTGATAGATTCAATAAGTCCCTCTGAGAATTTTGAATAATAAAACAAGAGACTATCCCGAAGATCCGGTGGAATATAGCTCTCCAAAAAAGAGGAATGAAATGAAAACAGGCCAAAGCAAGGCCGATCGTTAGTATAATTCCCAAAAAAACCATGTTTTGTTAGCCTGATTTCCCTTCCATCTGAATGTCTGTTGTAGAACATTACCTTATCACCATTTCTCATCCAAAACCCCGTGAATTCTTCAAACTGTGGGGCATACTCAAAGATTAGATTAGAAAAACTCTGTTGATTTAATGCCTTTCTTGTTTTTTCCAATTCATCTTCGTGGTCTATGGAAAGGAAATTGGACATTCTCAGGATGAAAAACACAGCAAGCAATATCAAACCTGCCAGAGCCGAAATAATGATTTTCTTCATCATGACCAGATCGTTTCTCTCCGTATAGCATGTTTAATTTTCATGGGCCTCTCTTATGAAGACAATGGTACAATGAATGCAGGCAAAAGCCCAATTTGCGATAGTTGCACTCCATCGCTTTGTCAGAAAAGCTGCATTGTGTGGTTCTCCAGAATTTCAGGGCCTCAAGGTGCCGATTATTTGTAAACGTAAAAAGCGCAGGATTTTTATCTATTGCTGTTGTCTATAAATTTTTCGATAATCTTTGGGAGTCATATCCATTTTTCGCTTGAACGCACGATTAAAGTTAGATAGGTTGTTAAAACCACTTTTGAAACATATCTCAGCAATGGTTCTATCGGTTTCCCGTAGCAACTGACAGGATGAATTCAGGCGGGCTTCAATGACCAATTCAGTGAAGGTCTTTCTTGTTATTCGCTTTATAAAGCGAGCTAACGAACTCTTTGTTAAATTCAGTTTTTGACAGAGCTCATCTATGCATAAGCTCTCCGAAGCATAGTTCTCTAAAATATACGAATACACGAACTCAATTCGATTGGAGGCACTCAGCTGATCCTTTATTTGGTAGTCGTAAAATGTAATATGTTCCTGGTCCGGTGAATGAGCCAATTCATTCATGAGCTCAAACATCAATAACAACCTGTCAAATCCCTGAGCATGTTCGATATTGAGAAATAGATTTTCTGTGGACTTTGCCGTTTCTTCCGTAAACTTTATCCCTAAATGGCTATTTGAAATCATACGCTGAATTAAGGTCCATTCAGGAAAGTTTTGAAATGGAGTAACTAAGTCGTCATGCTTGAAATTCAAGACAATCTGTTCCGTGGGTTCATCGGTAATCCAACAATGAGGAATATTTGGGCCCACAAGTGCTAAATCGTAACATTGGTAAGGAGAAATACTGTAACCCATAAAACGATTGCCCTTGCTTTTAAGTGTTAGCGTTAGCTCATATTCCGGATGATAATGCCAGACTCCTCTTCCGCGTTGATCGGGCCGGTGATTTCTAATAATCCTTCTCAGAGAAAATGATTGTCCGGGTTTTCGGTCAATCCTCTCAATGCTTGGCAAGTTTCCCATAATGGTATTTATTCTTCACAAGATACTCCAATTTAATGCTGAAATGACAACTGAGTATCATAATAAGTGCAAATAAGATCATTTTTTAAGGGTGAAGCACCTTTAATTTTACGCTTTCAAATAGTTTAATGTCTAACTAATTCAACAAGTATGAGATTTAGAAAACTACTTTTTTATTCCTTAATGACCCTTTTTCTCTTTACAGGGTTTACGGCATTTGGCCAGGCCGATGGCACATTGTCAGGAAAGGTAATATCGAAAGAAACGGGCGAATCCTTAATTGGTGCTCAAATTGTGGTGAGTGGAACCACAATGGGAACCATAACCGATCTTGAAGGGGCATATTCGCTTCCACTACCTCCTGGTTCCTATGAAATTAAAGTATCATTTATTGGTTACTCAACTCATCTGATGGCCATTGAAATTAAGTCGGGAGAGGTGCTCACCATGGACTTTTCCCTGGGGACTGATTTATTTGGATTAGATGAAGTAGTCGTTACGGCTACCTTTACAGATCGGACCCAACAGGAATCACCATTATCCATGACCAGTCTCAAATCAAAACAGATTGAGCGGCTCACCTCAAACAGTCAAGCGGACATACTTCGGGTTGTACCTGGCATTCAAGCAGAAGGTGGTGGAGGTGAGGTAGCCACCAATGTTTTCGTACGTGGTATGCCATCTGGAGGTCAGTATCAATTTACGCCCTTACAAGTAGATGGGCTTCCTGTTCTAAGTGCATTTGGGTTAAACTCTTCAGCACACGATGTTTATTGGAGAAATGATCTGGGAATAAGAAATCTGGAATTTGTCCGAGGAGGTGCCGCAATATTATACGGTGCCGGATCGGTAGCTGGTATTATCAACTATACCAGTATAACAGGTTCTGCAGTGCCTGAAAACAAGGTGCAATTAGAATGGGCCAATGGCGGAAGAGCTCGAGTAGATTTTCTGAGTGCCGGGCCTATGGGCAAAAATACATTCTACAGCTTTTCTGGATTTTACAGATATGACGAAGGCCCTCTTAATACTGGTTTGAATACTGTGGGAACGCAAATTCGTGGTAACATCAAAAAGCTATTGAATGATGGAAAAGGTGTTTTTACCGTTTCGGGTCAATACATAGACGACCGAGCAGTCTTCTATTTACCCTATCCATTGGATAATAATGACGGCACCTATGAGCGTCCAACGGGTAATGATGGAGAAACCGTCTATACAACGTTAACCAGTCAGGCCACATCTTTTTCGTTCGATACCCCAAATGGTCGATACAATTCTCAGATCAACAACGGTGTTATGACTAAAGGTGGCTACCTTATGGGAGATTTCAAGTACAACTTCGACAATGATTTTGTCCTTTCTGCTAAAGGGCGGTACGCGAATTACGATCATCAGTTCAACCTTTTTCTCGATGGAGATGGAGTACACAATGTTCCTGAAACACAAGCAGGATATCTAGCAGATAGAGGTCTGGTGACCGGAGACTTTACCTACGCATCCAACGGCAAAGAATTGAGAGATAGTGATCTTCTTTTTCAGAATAGAATACTCGACCGCGAACGCCCCATGCAGGATGTTTCTGGTGACATCAATCTTTCTAAAAAAGCAGGAATGCACAACATTACCCTTGGAACTTTTTATTCCTATACAACGGCGCGTGATGACAACTGGATTTACAGTTATCTCGGAGATTTCCGAAATGCACCTGAGATGGTCAACCTAACCGCAGTGGATACAAACGGAAACGTTGTAGAATACACAACGGGAGGATTTGTTAACGGATCAGGTGCTCAAACGTCCAACAGATATCATACCATGAGGAAAGTAGCAGGATATTTGTCCGATCAAATCGTGGGTGAGCGATTTTCTGTAGACGTTGGGGTTCGTGTTGAAAGTGCAAAAGGATTCATCAACCGTGAGACTGGAGTTGCCAGCAACACGTTCCAAAAAGGTGAAGTTGAGGCAGTTGGTTTTGCCATTACTGGGGCCGGACTTTACAAAGTAACAGACAAGCTCAATGTTTACGCCAATGCATCCCGAGGTTATTTCTTTCCAGAACTAAGGTCCGTTCAATTTTTGCCCGGTCAACCTGGTGTGACCCAATCGTATGAGCCTGAAACTATTGTTCAAGGCGAACTTGGAGCCAAAGTTGCAACTCGAAAAATTGCAGCGACAGGAGCTGTTTATTTAGTTACTCTTAGCGATCGAAGGTCAGTAGATTTTGAAAATAACTCTTCTGGAGGCATTGATGAAATCGTTCGAGTTCAAAGCACCCAAACAATTGGTTTTGAAGCTAATGCAAGCTACTACATCACTCGTGATTTTAATGTCTTCGGAAATTTCACCTATCAGAACCATCAATTTACAAAGGTTGAAGGAAACGAAGATCAAGAGGGAAATTGGTTAAGACGTCAACCTCAATTGATGGGTATGTTGGGAGTTGGTTATGACAATCAAAAGATCGACGCAAGTCTGACGCACAATATGTTCGGGAAAAGATATGCGAATGATGCGAACACGGTGGAACTGGACGCTTATGGCATCATGCGTTTAGACGCTGGATATACATTTAGCTTAGGCAAAAGCCAATCCTTAAGACTAGGGCTCGCTGTATTTAATGTTCTTGATTCCCAAGGAATTACTGAAGGGTCTCCCAGACAAGGAGACAGCCAAATTGGAAGTGGAGAGTTCTTCGTAGGACGACCCATTCTTCCACGACGGTTCTTTGTTAGAGCAGCATTTGATTTTTAGTTAGTAGTACCTCGTAAAAGCCGGTCTTTCTTCGGAAAGACCGGCTTTACTTTATCATGACTCTATTCAAACAGTGTTGTCAGGTGTTGGACGACAACTGGCTCGGAACTTTTAGCGTTCCTTCCAGAGGTTTATATCCTTTTTTATGGAATTGGGATTCCGGGTTCCACGCCTTGGGTTGGTTGCATCATCGGCCCGAAAGAGCACTCATAGAAATGGAGACTTTATTCAGTGCTCAATGGAAAAATGGAATGCTCCCACATATTCTTTTCTTCGATTACGAAAAGTACGACACCTATTTTCCTTCTGCAGACTACTGGCAGTCTTCCGTTTCCTCTCAGGCAAACCAAACTGTTCCCTCTTCTGGCATTACACAACCCCCGATTCACGGTATCGTCCTTGAAAAAATGTATCAAAGCGGTTTAGACCGGTCGCGAATTAAAACACTGACAAAGAAAGCGATAGGGTATCACGAATACTTGCAGGCCGAACGATCGCATGCTGAAAGTGGTTTGCTCTTCGTCGTACACAACTGGGAATCAGGACTAGACAATAGTGTTATTTGGGACGAGACTTTTGCCAGAATTTCACCCACAGAATATTCCAACATAACCTTTCAAAGAAAGGATGTCCATCAGGTACAGAATAGCACGGAAACAAGGCCCACAGATCAAGACTACAAAAGGTATCTCTATTTACTGAAATTACTCCAGCAGAATCAATTTGGTCGACCGAAAACCGGTTATCCTTTTCTCATCCTGGAACCTGTTTTCAATTCCATTTATCTCATTTCTGGACGAAGTTTAATCCGTTTAGGAACTGCATTGGGAATAGAAACGGATTCTATAAAAGCTCAGGTGTCCAAAATTGAAAGCTCATTCGACCAATGGCTCTGGGACGATAATGCCCAGTTCTACTATCCCTACGACCTTCATGCCAGTCGACAGATTCGAAAGGCCTATTTCGGAAATATTTTTCCGATTGCGGCTCAGCTTCCCGATAAAGAGCTCGTTGGAAAAATGATAGAGAGGTATTCTGGGCCCGACCTTACCCCTATACCATCCGTACTGCCCTCAGAAAAGGGGTTCGAAGAGAAAAAATATTGGAGGGGACCTGTATGGATTAACATTAATTGGATGATGATTCAAGGATTCCTTGACTATGACATGCCCGATAAAGCCTCCTGGCTGAAGGAAGAATCCATAAATCTGGTAAAAAAGATGGGGTTGTATGAATACTTCACACCTTACCGTTCTATTTCATCCGGGGGCGGATATGGGGGTAAGGACTTTTCCTGGACTTCAGCTTTAATTATGGATCTTATAAAGGACAATCGAATATGAATTGGCTCGACTACGCAATTGTGATTATCTACTCATTTGGTCTTATAGGTATGGGCTACCTATTCAAAAACAGCAAAGATTCCAAAGACTATTTTCTGGGGGGTAAAAGTTTCGGGTGGTTTCCTCTAAGCATGTCTACCATGGCTACTCAGCTTTCTGCCATTAGCTTTGTTTCTGCGCCGGCCTTTGTCGGGCTTCTGCAAGGTGGAGGCATGAAATGGCTGACCTTCGAGCTGGCCGTGCCCCTGGCCATGATCTTCGTAATGTTTGTCATTATTCCGCCACTATGGAAAGCAGGCGTGGTGAGCATTTATGAATTTCTTGAACAACGTTTTAACCGCACTACAAGGCTCATACTAAGCTTTGTTTTTCAAATAAGCAGAGCACTCGGTACTGGGGTAATGGTGTTTCTCATTGCTATAATACTCAAAGCTGTTTTGGGGGTTTCACTAGAAATCACGGTCCTCATAATAAGTGTAATCACATTAATATACTCCTATCAGGGCGGAATGAAGGCAGTCATATGGGGCGATACGGTTCAAATGATCATCTTATTTAGCGGGTTGGTAATTATGCTGGCCGTTTCGCTCTTTCTTCTCTCAGAAAACGGTGGGATTCTAGCTAACATTGATACCTCAAGACTTGAGGTCATCAATTTCACTAAATTCGGTTGGAGTAACGGAACCAATCAGGATACTTATGGCTTCTGGCCTATGGTTATTGGTGGTTTTTTCTTGTATACTTCCTACTACGGAACGGATCAGACCCAGGCACAAAGGACTTTGTCTGCTAGCAGTTTGAAGACGGTTCGTCAAACACTAATGGTAAATGGCTTATTTCGATTTCCGGTTGTATTGGTCTACTGCATCATGGGGCTCCTTATTGGTGCACTGGTTGTATCCATTCCTGAATACGGCGCTGAAATCACTCAAAAAAGTGTTCAATACTATTCCGATTATTATGGAAGCGAGGCAGCTGGAATAGCCAAATATGAGCAACTAGGGGATAAAGTCGACCTTATGGTTCCAGTTTTCATTACACGATTCTTACCGCATGGGATAATTGGATTACTAATCATAGCCATCATGTCTGCAGCTATGTCCTCATTAAGTTCAACGATCAATTCATTGAGCGCAGTTTCGGTAGAAGACCTTTTTAACCACAAGAAACAACTCAATCAAAAAAACTATTTGAAGTATTCACGCATATCTGTCCTCTTTTGGGGTGTGGTTTGCATAGGGTCGGCATTCTTTTTTGGGAAAAGCGAAAGTCCGGTTATCGAAATAATAAATGCTGTGGGTTCCATCTTCTATGGTCCCATACTGGCCACTTTTCTTCTCGCCATATTTGACAGGAAACTGGGTTCATCGGCTATGAATTTCGGAATTCTTACCACTGTGGGTATTCATCTGTTTATTAAACTTCCTGGAATTCTTGGTATCGCTGCTGGTGCAACTGCGCTAACTGATTTCGCTTTAAATCTCGACGCCAATATATTCTGGATTTGGTTCAACTTCACCGGATTCATGCTCACAATGGTATTTGCGTACCTCTATCAATTCATTTTGAATCCGGCTATTGAAGCACCGGAAAAGCTGAACCAAATTGACCGGGGTATCTCTCTGTCGTTTCTTCGTAATCAAGAGTCTATTATTTTAATTGGCTTCTTCATAGTAATCATTCTCATTTCCATCTCCATTCCTTTTCTGTTCTAAGCTATGAATATCGCAATGGTACATTTTCGGGTGGGGGAAACTGATGGTGTTTCGCTGGAAATGGATAAATGGCGTGCTGTCCTTGAAAAGATGGGGCATTCGGTTTTTATGTGGTCCGGCTCAGCGAACCAACATACCAATTGGGTTATCCCCGCGCTGAATTATCAAGCAGAATACAACATTAGACTGGTTGAAAACTGTTATAATTCCTTGGTCGACTATCCAAACGAACAAGAGCTGGAACACAGCATTAGGGAATATGCTGTAGAAGTGGAAGGTGCGTTCTTGAAAGCGATCTCTTTCCAGAAAATAGACCTTATCATCCCGAATAATATTTTTTCTCTTGGATGGAACTTGCCTGTTGCTGTAGGATTAGCAAGTGCTATTGAAAAATCAAATGTTTTATGCGTTTGTCATCATCACGATTTCTATTGGGAGCGAAAGAAGTACGCTCACCCTACGGCCAATCTCGTATATGATTATTTACGCCAACTTTTTCCCCCTGATGGCGATAATTTTAGTCATGTAGTCATCAATAAATTGGCGCAGGAAGTACTCAAAAATCGCCGAAACATTTCGAGCAGCGTGGTCCCTAACGTTTTTGATTTTGAGCAAGCACAGTGGAAAATTGACCCGTACAATTCAGACTTAAAGGCCCAATTGAGCATTCCAGAAGATGCCTACATTGTCCTGCAGGCTACACGCATTGTAGAACGAAAAGGTATTGAGTTAGCTATAGAGTTCGTGTATGAATTGAATCAACAATTGGCTGACTATGAATCTCGCGAAAAGAATAGAGCTGTCTTGATTTTTGCGGGCCAAAATGAAGAGGCAGATTATTACAACCGCTTGATGGACTTTGCCAAAAAGAAATGCGTTGAAGTAATCGACATCAGTTCGCGTGTGGCACACTCGCGGTCCCAGAAAAATGGAAAAAAAATATATTCGCTCTGGGATGTATACCCACACGCCGACCTCGTGACTTATCCCAGTTTGCTTGAAGGGTGGGGAAATCAGTTTATAGAGGCGGTTTTCGCGAAAAAGCCCATTATCGCATATGAGTACCCTGTTTATAAATCCGATATAGCCCCATTAGGTTTTCAAACCATCAGTCTAGGTGGTCAACATACAAGGAACTCAACCGGTTTTGCTGAAATTCCAATTAATGTCATTCAGAAAGCTGCTCATGATGCAATAGATTTACTCAAATCACACAAAGCAATTAAGGATGTTGTCCATCATAACTTTGAAATAGCCATAGAGCATTTGTCTTATTCGTCACTCGAACAACATTTAAAGACGCTGATTGATGAATGAGGTTCAAGATTTACTGAGGAGAATCTATGGCCGCAAAGAAGCCCAAATTTTGGAGTCCAAAATCAACGCACTTGTGGACCATTGGTCGGAGAAAGTTCACAACGCATCAGCACCTCTCAATGAAAAAGATGTTGTTCTGATCACCTATGCAGACCAATTACAAGGGCCGGAAGAAACACCTCTTCGCTATTTGAACCATTGGCTAAAAACAGAATGGAATGATTTGATTACAGCGGTACATTTACTGCCGTTTTACCCTTATTCTTCAGACGACGGGTTTTCCGTCATCGACTACAAGAAAGTTGATCCCAATTGCGGAAGTTGGATCGATATTCAAGAGCTAAGCAATGACTACAGGCTCATTTTTGATGCCGTTATCAACCACATATCCAAGGAAAGTTTGTGGTTCAGCAATTATCTCAATGAAAAACCAGGATTCGAGAATTATTTCATCCCATTCAATCCAGACTTTAATTCCAGCAAAGTAGTGCGTCCACGAACCAGTCCGCTTTTTCACAAGCACGCTTCGTGCGATGGGTTTAAAAAGGTCTGGACTACGTTTAGTGAAGACCAAATAGATCTGAACTTCAAGAACCCTGAAGTGCTGATTCGTATTTTGGATGTCTTGATGTTCTATTTGAGTCAGGGTGCAAATATTCTGCGGTTGGATGCGGTTGGTTTTATGTGGAAAGAGTCGGGTACTTCTTGCATTCATCTCACTCAAACTCATCTGCTGATCAAGCTGATGAAACTCATTCTTCACAGACTAAATCCTTCTGTACTTCTACTCACTGAGACCAATGTTCCCCATCAAGAAAACATATCCTATTTCGGCAACAACGATGAAGCCGATATGGTATATAATTTCACCCTTCCACCGTTATTGGCTTACAGCCTGCTCACTCAGCAAATTGATCCACTTTGCACCTGGCTCAAAAATCTCGAGATCCCTTTTAAAGATGTGTGCTATTTTAACTTTCTTGCGAGCCATGACGGAATAGGTGTCAGACCCTTAGATGGTATACTGCATGAAAATCAAATTGATGTGCTGCTCCAGGCTGCCCTGGCTAACGGAGGAAAAGTATCCTACAAGAAGAATCCAGATGGAAGTGAAACACCCTATGAGATAAACTCAAACTATCTGAGCATACTATTCGGGGTTGAAGGCTCCTCAGAAACAGCTGTTAAACGATTCCTTTTGGCCCATGCTTTTCTGTTAGCGATGCCCGGGTTACCCGCAATCTACCTGCATTCATTGATCGGTTCGGAAAACGATATACGCGGTATGATAGACAGCGGAATTCCACGACGAATAAATCGACAAAAGCTCAACTTTGAATCATTAACCAAAGAATTAGCTGATGAATCCTCCCAACGATATAAGCTCACCCAATCCATTAAGGAGCTCATGGAAATCCGAAAAAAAGAACCGGCCTTTAATCCTTATGCTTCTTTTGATGTACAATGCATCCAGCCCGAATTACTAAAAATCCGTCGAAAGCATGAAGCAAAGGATCAGGAAGTAATTTGTTTTTTCCATTTTGGAGAAGGTAAAACCAATTTGAATTTAGGCGCTAATAAAACGTATACAAACCTGAAAACTGGGAGAACCGTTAAAGGAGAACTTCCATTTGGTCCGTATGCGTTTGAATGGCTGAAAAAGGGATGAAAGTACTAATAGCAGCAGATAAATTTAAAGGTTCTTTAAGCTCTGAAGAGGTTGGCCAAACGATCAAAAATGGAATCCTCAAAGCCAATCCCAAAGCCGAAATAGTAGTGCATTCTATGGCAGATGGAGGTGAAGGAACTCTGGAAGCCCTCGAAAAGGCCATGGCTTTCGATCGGGTGCATTTATCTGTAGAAGGGCCTCTGGGAAAAAAGGTATCTGCATGGTATGGGTTGAAAAGTGGAACGGCATATATTGAAATGGCTCAGGCTGCAGGACTAATGCTCCTTCCTAAAACCAAGAGGAATCCAATGAAGACCAGCACTTATGGGGTTGGAGAGCTCATACGGGATGCATTGACAAAAAATGCAAAACGCATCTACCTTTTTGTGGGAGGCAGTGCAACGAATGATGCAGGTGCCGGAATGGCCTGTGCGCTAGGCTATCGTTTCCTCGACAAATCAGCCCAGGAACTTAAACCCCGAGGAGAAAACCTTATAGACGTTTGTCAAATAGACCGAACCCACGCTGTTGATTTTAAACAGACTCAGATTTTTGTGGCAACAGATGTAAACAACCTTCTGGTTGGTAATGAGGGTGCAGCAAAAATGTACGCTTCACAAAAAGGAGCCGGCCCGGCTCAGATAGAACACCTCGAACGTTGTGTGCAACACATCACTTCAGTAGCGAACAAAACATTTGGAATACAAGCGGACCTCCTGACCGGTTCCGGTGCAGCAGGTGGACTAGGTGCTGGTGCAGCGTGGTTTTTGAATGCCCAAATCATTTCAGGTTCAGATTTGCTGATTGATTCTCTTCAGCTGTCGGAAAAAGTCAGAAATACCGATGTCCTTATTACCGGTGAAGGAAAGCTGGATGAGCAAACATTATATGGAAAAGTTATTTACCACATGGTCGAACTGGCCCTGCACCAACAGAAACCCATAGTGCTTTTTTGCGGCGACAATCATCTCGATGTATCAACCCTTGAACTTGAATTTAAGGCAGATATTTATGCGCTAACAGATTCAGGAATAAGTGTTGATCATTGCATTCAAAATGCCAAAGAAATGCTGGAGCAACTTGCGTTCAAATGGATGACCGAGTATTTGACAAGCTAGAAAAGCGCATTCTGATTCAAATATTAACTCTTCCTCTCGAGGTGTCCACTCTAATGAGAATAAGGTTATTCGCGAACAGCATAGAAACTCTCCAACATATATAGCATCAACTGCCCATCGACCAATTCTTAAATGCTGAGCTCTACAACCGAAAAGAAGTATAAGATTTCGGCTAAGAATTAGACCAGCTGTTCCAAAGCAACTCTATACAAATCCGGGTTTTTACGATATTCTACCACGGTTACACCCACAACGGATTTAAACTGGCTGCTCAAATACTGAACTGAGCTGTAATCCAGCTGGTAAGCTATTTCGCTAAGCGTAAACTCATCCCGAAGCAAAAGGTCTTTCACCTTTTCTATTTTTAGTTGAATGAGATACTTTTCAATGGTACTTCCTGTTACTGTCGAGAATATTTTACTCAATCTGGAGTAAGGCATTTGGAGCTTATCGCTAATGTAATCAGAATTCCGCACCAAGGAGTTGGTGTTATTTCCCAGCACGATCAATTCAACCGCAGCTGCTTTGATTTGCTCAGTTACCGTCACATCCGGATCTGTGACCACATAAAATCCCAGGTCACGCAAATGCTTTTCAACCGATGCCTGATTGGTCTTTTCCGGGTGGTAGCTGAGCCTGACGTGGCCCAACCTGACTGAGATAACCTCAATCTCAGGTTGAGCATCAAAGTAAAGTTCGATCAGTTTCAAACCACTGTTGCTCAGAAGATTAGAAAGCACAAAAGACTTATGGACCTTACCCGACACCGAAGATTAAAAAGTCAAAATTAGGTTGCTTTTGTTCAAAATGCATATCGGAAACCGGCATTCACCAACAAGCCATTTGAGTATATGGGTTCTCCGGGAATTTTATCCTTGATGGCTCCCGTTCCCACCCCTCCGATTTCTATGAAATAATTCATATGTGGATCGAAGAAGAACTCAAAACCGAACAGGCCATAGCCGCCGATCTCATAAATTGCCGTGGAGAATTCGTCCGATGGATATAAAAATATGATGCCCCCCTCTGAATACAAACGGGCAAAATCTTTGATTCTTCCCGCTACTCCTATCACGCCAAAGGACAGATTCGAATAAGAGGTCCAGGTAATATTGTTGTCCGAACCGGGGTGTTCGTTCCACATCAGATTTCCGCGAACTCTGAGTGCGATGTTGTTGTGTACAAAATACGGAGAGGTCAGGTGAAGTCCAATTCCAAAATCGTTTTGATACTGCCCTAATTGCATACCAAAACCAAACTTCGAGCTCATGCCTCCTTCCTGAGCGACAGCGGGGTTTGAAATTGTTACCCACGCAAAAAGTAAAATAATCGTTGTGAACTTGAGCATGTTCTGAGTTTTTTCCATGAGTCTGTTTAGAGGTTCAGTTCAGCAATTAATCAACAATACGCAGGTATTTTGCCTTACAGGGCTCAATACAATTGTACGAGATGATCAGTTCGTCATTGTCCAATTGGTACTTTAAAGGTGAGCACAAAAGGGTGGTAATCGTTCTGGTTTCGTCGGAATAGGTTCCGGAGCTTCCCTCAACAGATTCCGGAGTAAAAAGACAAAGATCTCCATTGGAAGTTACGGTTCCGTCAACATGAAAGGTTATGGTTTTTAAACTCTGAATGGGCTGAAAGGTGCCACTACCATCTCCCGGATCAATAAGTATCTCTACATAACCATAACTACCTACGATTTCAGGTATTACAGGGACATCTTCCTCCTGTTTCTCACAGCCTGAAAAAAAGACGGCGATCAGGACAAAAAACAATGTGGCGTTCTTCATATTACACTCACTTTAATCGGGTAAATATAGCTTCATTTACTCTTTTGATCAATTTATTGAATTTCTTCTGGTGATAGAGTACCAGTTGTGAAGCCCATCATCAAATTTGAAAGTTTCCACCATGCGTAAACCTAATTTTTCCAGAACGCGATTAGATGCCTTATTCTCCACATGAGCCGCCGCATTGATTTCCTCCAGTTCAAGCTGTTCCCAACCGTAGTTTAGTGCTGCGTGGGCTGTCTCTGTGGCTACACCTCTGCCCCAGTGTTTTCGAAGGATGCGGTAGCCAAGGTCATAATAAGGAAATGATCGAATACCCATCTCGTACTTTAAACCAGACCACCCAATAAAATCACCCGAAATGCGATCAACGATAGCCCACCTCCCTATACCATTATCGCGATATTGCTTTATAATACCTTCTAAAATGGGTGTCACCTGGCCAATATGACTCAACGGTCGGTTTCCAAGATATTTATGAACCTCCGGGTCAGAATCCAATTTGAACAGATCTTCTGCATCCTTCGGTCCAAGAGGTCTTAGAACAAATCGCTCTGTATGAATAGTTGCAACCATGATTCGTTTATTTGCAGTTCAAAATAGTACAAAGTGAAAAAGGAACTCTCAAAAAAAATAGACTTCCCTTGTGGAATTCAGATGCCCAACCCCTTTATGCTCGCACCGATGACCAATACACAAAGCCATGACGATGGCAGGTTATCGGATGAGGAATTTCATTGGCTTACCATGCGCGCTAAGGGCGGATTCGGAATCACCATGACCTGCGCCTCTCATGTGCAGGAAGATGGAAGGGGTTTTCCGGGTCAATTAGGCATTTATGACGATGATTTGCAGGAGGGTCATGAACGGTTAACAAAAGCCATAAAGAAAGAAGGGAGTTTGGCCGTTATTCAGCTTCATCATGCGGGAATGAGGTCGCCCCAGAAGCTTATCGGTCAACCGCCCGTGACAGCAACAAGTCAGGAGAAATATAATGCTCGCGGTATGTCTACCGAAGAAGTCGAGCATCTCGTTCAAAGCTTTATCAAGGCGGCAAAAAGAGCTCAGAATTGGGGGTATGACGGTGTGGAAATTCATGGGGCACACGGTTATATCATTGCTCAGTTTCTGAGCGCCGAACTAAATCAAAGAGACGACCAATACGGTGGTTCTTTAGAAAACCGATCTCGATTGTTGTTTGAAATTGTAGATGGAGTGCGTACAGCATGCGGGCCAAATTTTCTACTAGGAATACGCCTTTCTCCAGAACGTTTTGGTATGGCACTATCAGAGGTAAAGCAGGTTACTCAAAAGTTAATTGACGACGACAAAGCAGATTTTCTCGATATTTCATTGTGGGATTGGAGAAAAAATCCAGAAGAAAAAGAGCATGCTAATAAGACCTTATTACAGCATTTTCTGGACCTCAATTTCAAAAACGTCAAGCTAACGGTGGCTGGGAAAATTGGTTCAACGTCAGACTGTATTGAACTACTTAATAATGGAGTTGATTTCGTAACATTGGGTAAGGCTGCCATCCTACATCATGATTTTCCTCAAATGGCAATGCAAAATCTTGATTTTCAATCTATTGGATTACCGGTTTCCCGTGAGTATCTGAAAAAACAAGGTTTAAGTGCTCCGTTTATCAAGTACATGCAGCGCTGGGATGGATTTGTTTCAGAGTAGGACCACAGAAAGATTAAACATTATACTTGCTCTATCCTTCGCCGAATGAAGAGGGATTCAGGAAAAATCAAAAAAAAACTAAAGTATGACAGCTGAAGTAACGATGTATGCCGGATCCACTGCCCCCGACGGATGGGCCTTTTGTAGAGGTCAGTTGTTGCCAATTTCCGAATATCAAAAGCTATTCAGTCTTATTGGAAACACCTACGGTGGCGACGGATTAGTAACCTTCGGTTTACCCGATTTGCGATCTGCAGTTCCAATGGGAATTGGACAGGGAGTGGCTCTGCCAGAACGAAGGCCGAAAGGCGATGGAAGAGACAGAACCATGCTGAAAAAAGGGGAATATACCGACCCGGAATCGAGCCGTTACGATCTTGGTTTTATTAAACTCAATTTTATAATAAAGTTGTAGGGCATTTAAAACAGACTGCATAATATGAAAGGAATAATAACAATATTAGGATTGCTTTTCTCCATTTTGACTTATGGACAAGCTAACAATGACACAATTCAAGTGATTGCGAAATTGGTTACACCTGGACAAGGAAGTAAAATCTATATTGCCGAATATGAAATTATTACAGTCGTCAAAGGAACTATAACAAATGACACCATTAAAGTAGGCTATTATTTCTACAAAGAGCAACAGAATACACCAGACACAGCTTTTCTTAACTTGACAACTTATACAGGCGACACAAAAACAACTGATTATTATATTTTTCCTGACTATGATGCTAAAAAAGGAATTGAGAAAGTAAAATTAGCATACGTGGACTTTGATTATTGGGAAGGTTGCGAAACTGGAAAAGGAGAATGTAGTCCTTTGACTTTTTCTCGAAAAACATCAACTGAAAATTGGTTCTTAATTATGCCTTGCGGTGGAACTTTTACAACAGTAACATTATCTGAAAAACAAGGAATACCAGAAGGAAAGGATATTATCCAAAAAGAAGAAATTTCGAATTCAGAATGTCCTCCAATTTTCGATTTGACTAATTTGAAGGATGGAAAATATTTTGCGTATATGTTAGCTTGTGGCCTTGGTGGACAAATAGAGATAAATATTAAAACTGAAATAGAATAAAAACGCCCTACAACAATGTGTATAGTGCATGCGGGTTTCCGAGATTTTCGTGGGTTTGTGGCTCGTAAAAAAAGTCGGTGCAACTTGATAGGAAATCGCTTCGTAATCCCGCACGACACCATACACTCAACGGTAGCTTGATTGCCGCAGGGCCGTTTGCACTGCATCAGATAAACCGGGATCGACAAAGAAAAGACACAGTAAGGTTAAGCAGACGGAAGTTTGCGAAGCAATAACCTTGGAATTTAAATAGAATGGCTGATTCGAGTTTGCGGTATAAACGTCTCCATTGCAAGTCTAGACGAAGATTTTTTCATGGGAATCAAAAACTCTTCTTTGAGGACTTCATCAGGATGCATGTTAGCTAACCTTTCCCTTTATTCGTGATATTCTGCTATGCCCACTTCATGCGCATTGTCTTCGTTTCAAAGCACAACAATTCGCTCTGTACCCAAAACTTCATCATTGGACTTGATCCGAACCAAATAAATACCTGAATCTAAATTCACCTCAGAAAATGAAAAACGTTCCCCAATTTTCCGAGATTCTATAACCCGACCCTGAAGGTCCACAATGTCCATTGTAAATTGAAACTGGTTGGGGTATTCTATGGATAAAACCGATGATGAGGTGATGGGGTTGGGGTGGATAGAAACAGAATTCAAATACGTAGTTTCTTCAATTGATTTTGGGCTACAGTTGATGAAAACTTCTAATTGTCCTTGATATTCAAATGAACATAAATGGTGACTCCATTCAAATTCGGTCATGTAAGGTCCCAGTGGCCCTTTTGTACTTCCAACTCCTTCTATCCAATCATCACTACGTTGTCCCTGCCATCCACCCCCCCTGGCATATCCATAAATATGGCTTCGATTCTTTCCAAAAACCATTGTAGAATCTATATACTCAATTTCCATGGAGTCAAGGCATTGGTGATCATCCCAAAAGCTGGAAGTATCTGAGTAGATGATCGTATATCCAATAGATCTACTAAAATCATAGAGCAAGAATTCATTTGGTAAATGATTATTTTGGCTCAGGCATTCATGGATACCTCCTATTTCATTATTACTAACCATATGAAGATAAACCCTTCTATTAGTATCTGCCCTAATTCCTCCAATAAGTACCGTATCGGCATTCGGGTACTCGTAATAATAGAATTTGTTGTACTCCAATCCATTATATATTGTATCCCCCTCAAGAAAAAATGTAGTCCAGTATTCTACAATAGGTGCCGGGCCAAAGCCCGTCAAAACCTCCCACACTGCTCCACTATCAGGAAAGGGATGATAGGTTTGGCTGAATGCTGAAAATGAACCCGAAAGAAGAAGGATAAAGATAAAGGAGCGCATGGTGTACAAGTTTGAACGACTCTAATTTACCACAAAAATCTGCCATCTACTTTCCGCTGCACCCAAAATTATCTATTGGCATTTCAAAAAGTAAAAAACGTGCATTTAAAAACTCCACTTCAGCCTCAAGAATAACGCGTTACCCTGCGTCGTAAATGCTCCATTTTGATCGTCTCCCCAAAAAAGCTGACCCACAAAGTCGATATCCCAGTTTTCTTTTATACTGTAGGTGACGGTAGGAAAGAATATGAGCCAGTTTACGCCGAAACTGTAAAACCCGCCCAAATTCACCACAAAAACAGGGCTTATCTGTTTCATCCCATTTAGAAAAACGGTGTGTTTATTCGGCAACAACAACCTCATAATGTCTATTTATTTGAAAGTCTGGACTAGGTTAGTCTCTCTCGCATGAAGAGACGAACAAACCAAGAATAAATAGAGTGAGCAAAGTAAGGTTTCGAGTTGGGAGGAGTTTGCGTAGCATAATTGTGGTTTTAGATGGCTAGTAGCCGGTTATCGTCTGATAAACGGATTTAACATTTATTAATTGTGCCGCTCACTCCATTTTAACAATTCGATCTGTACCCAAAACTTCGTCATTGGATTTGATTCGAACCAAATAAATACCTGAATCTAAATTCACTTCAGATAATGAAAAGCGATTCGCAATTTTCCGAGACGCTATAACCCGACCCTGAAGGTCCACAATCTCCATTGTAAATTGAAACTGGTTGGGGTATTCTATGGTTAAAACCGATGATGACGTGATGGGGTTGGGGTGGATAGAAAAACTACTGTTCGAACTTTCAACTTTTGTATCGGACAGCATACACCCTTCTCTCGGATCTACCAAAGTATCCGCACCATATGCAAAGCGACAAAGTCTAACTGCCACTAAGCTCTCCATAACTAAAGGACCTAACACTCCACTTGAAAGACTGCCCATTCCTTCAATCCACGTATCGTTGCCTCCATTGAAATTTACACTTATTCTCTTCCTGTATGATCCAAATGTCAGTACTGAATCTACCATAACCCAATTACTAGATCCTAGGGCATTCGAATCGGTAAGAGAAAAACTATCTCCGGAAACCACGCTAAAATCAAAAATGAGAACCTCATTGAATTTATGTACTTCAATCGTTCTCTCACTGAGGATATTGTCATATACACTATCCCGAAAGTTCGTAAAGTATACTCTTTTCAATGAGTCTTCTCGAATTCCCCCAATGACCTTTTCAGGGCTTTCATATACCTTTTGATAAAACTTCCCTTCAAACGTGGTGTCACCTTTTATTTCAAGTGAATAGTTCCAAACTGAGATGATGTGGTCACCACCACAACAGAACATTTGCACATCCCACACCGCTCCACTATCAGGAAAGGGATGGTAGGTTTGGCTGTGTAACGAAACTGTAAGAAACAATAGAATCGCAAGTAAAAGTGACCTCATAAAGACAGTATTATCCGATAAAGATACAACTACGACCGTATAAATCCTTCTTCAAACTTTGGAATCGGAATTTTGAAATGCAGATAATCCGATAGTTTTCTAGAGAGCATTTCATATAATCCAGAATAAACTTGTGGCACTTCGTACTTTTCTTTCATTCGGACCAAACCGTCCTTTTTACTTAAAGTTATCAATCCATATGGAAAACCTACTCCAAATTCGAACATGTACTCTTGCTCGTTTTCAAAAAGTAGCCTGATAAACCATTGTGCACCAATCGACCAAAAGCGATAAATCGCTCCTCTATGCCTCAACTCTAACCAATCTCCAAATGCCTTTTCCGAACCTGATGAAACAGAGGCGCCCGGAATTTCAACTATATGTTCAGAACCTTTCTCCCATTTAGAATCCCAATTTTGATTGGCCAGATATATCAAAACTCCATCCTTTTCTTTCTCCAGAAATAATGGGATAATCGTTCCACAATTTGGACAAATTCCACGCACATATCCGTGTTTCGACAATGTTCCATTTAGAATCACCTCTGTAAGGAGAATCGCTTGTCCACATTCCAAACAATGAAATTTAATTGAATCCATTTCTTCCATTAAAAACTCCACTTAAGTCGTAAGAATAACGCGTTTCCTTGCGTCGTAAATGCTCCATTTTGATCGTCTCCCCAAAAAAGCTGACCCACAAAGTCGATATCCCAGTTTTCTTTTATACTGTAGGTGACGGTAGGAAAGAATATGAGCCAGTTTACGCCGAAACTGTAAAACCCGCCCAAATTCACCACAAAAACAGGGCTTATCTGTTTCATCCCATTTAGAAAAACGGTGTGTTTATTCGGCAACAACGACTTAGCCGTAGTTGTAAATTGACTGAATGCCAGCAAATTGCCTCCTTCATCCGTTCCACCAGTATTGAGCAAGTACGAAATCATTCCGTTCCAACCGTTTTTAAACCCATATTCCAGGGTAGTGGAAAAACTCACTACCTGAATGGAGTCAGGAGAACCAGACAATGGAACAAACCAGGTTCCTTCTCCTTTAAAACCGGCCTGACCGATGTTTCCAGCCCAACCCAATCCAGCTGCAAAATCTTGTTGGTACTTACCGGCCAAAACCTGCACATCATAGGTATTGGTGTTGAATTTATAGCGTGCTGCAAAAACATCATGATCACGATCCTCAGCCCATTTGTAGGCCACGTCCAATACGCTCATCGCTCCCAAATATAGCTGACCTCGCACCGCATCAGATCCGGGACGCTCCTCATAGTCAAAATCGAGATAATCTAAGGCGTTAAACAAATCATTCGGATTCCAGACTGTATTCAGCCCCCAGTTGATACGCTGTCTTCCCACCCTGAGTTCAACTTTTTCGGTTGCATAATCCAGCCAGAGCCGATCAATAATAGTATTGATTACAAGCGAAGGTGTATTGACCCATAAAATTTCCAAAGGCAACACGCCGTCATAACTGGTGATCCGCGTTCCATAATCTGGTAACAGGCGCACCACATCCCCATAGAATACCCGATTTCTAAATTCTGCTCCGAGAGTGAAATTCTTTGGAAGGTACCATCTGGTATTAACCCTGTTGTGCAACAAATTATCGGTGATTATGGTATCGGCATTGGTAAACGTATTGGTCTGCATGTACTTGAGGTATCCCTTTGCAGTTAGATTGTCCTTTAACCGGTACTTCTCCTGCGCATCACATGACAGATACCAAAGCAGCAGCGAGCCCAATAGCACATATTTAAGCATGTTCCGCCACATGGTCATCTACTACTATTCCATCATCCAATCTTACAATGCGGCGCGCGCGATCAATAACCCTTTGATCGTGAGTGGAGAACACAAATGTGGTTTGCTCCTTTCGGTTCATTTCAGCCATGATGTCGAGCAATTGGGCTGTCGATTTTGAATCGAGATTGGCCGTGGGCTCATCAGCCAGAATAAACTTTGGTTTGGATGCCAATGCCCGGGCCACGGCCACGCGCTGCTGCTGACCACCAGATAATTCTGAAGGTCTTTTTGACGCCTTGTCAGCAATGCCCATTTGTTCGAGCATCTCCGAACTTCGAAGATGACGTTCTACTTTATCCGCTTTTTGAAGGAGCATGATAAATTCTATGTTCTCGCGAACAGTGAGCACAGGGATAAGGTTATACGCCTGAAATACGAACCCGATGTTCTGTAACCTGAAGTCAATAAGATGACTATCGCTCATTGATGTAATATCGGTATTTGCGAGATGTACTATTCCTTTAGATGGATGATCCAGCCCTCCAAGAATATTGAGTAATGTAGTTTTACCACATCCCGAAGGCCCAACAATAGCCGTAAATTCTCCTTCTGTGATGTTCAAATCTATTCCGTTCAATGCATGAACTGGAACTTTGTCTTCATCGTAGACTTTTTCTATTCCTTTTGCTTCTATGATGTTCATTATCAGAATATTATATTTTATGCAATGCCTCAACGGGATTTAGCTTTACAGCTTTCCAGGCGGGATATAGAGCGCCCAGGAGAGCGGTAAAAATCACACCTCCAGTGACAATGGCGTATGCTTTATTTTCCAAATAAGGATAGAGCATATTGGTATATCCAAAGCTCTCCAAACCTTGGCTATAAGCCGACAAATCAAGTCCATGGTATTGAAAATGAGCGATGGTTGCCCACCCTAAAAGCAACCCAATAGGAGCGCCAACAAAACTTAGGAGTAGTGTTTCGAGAACAATCATGGCAAAAACTCTGGCCTTGTTCATGCCAAGAGCCATCAGCATCCCTAATTCTCTAAAACGTTCCAACACGGCCATGAGCATGGTATTGACTATTCCAAAAACCAGAGCCAGCATAATAATGGCCATAAGAATATAGAGCATATACCCGTACATCTCTTGCATCATGGCCAGTTCGGGTGCCAGTTCGGACCAGGTTTCAACCTTGTCTTCTAAGAATTTTGCCGAATAGGAATCGCTTACTTTTTCAACCTCAAATCGATCGGTGGTCATCACGGCAATTTCATGAATCCCCGAAACGCCCAGTAAGGGTTGCAAATCTGATTTCCGCACGAAAGCAAACAGTTCATTCAATTTAACTGAACTGCTCCTGGCAATTCCTACCACGCGGAATGCCGCCGAAACAATTTCACCATTGTTGTCTGTAAACGTCAGAACAATTTTAGAACGCACCTTTACTTTGAGTTCCTCGGCCATTTTATATCCTATGATGATAGGGTTTCTCTTGATACCTTCGAAATATGCACCATCCACTAAAGCGGAATCCAACCGTGTAACCAGCGCTTCTTCTTTTGGATTTATGCCACGAATCTGGACCCCCTTTGCCTTTTGGGCTGATGCTACCATTCCATTCGAAATAACTCTGGAAGAAACTGCAATGACCGACGGATCATTACTGAGATACTTCAATTTCTCGTCCGCTTCATTTATAACATATTCGACCTCATAATCCAGTTTGAAATCAGGGTGATGAACTTGAAAATCTGAAGTTTCATGTTGAATTATGCTCGCCATATAGCTCACCAGAAACCCATTCATAAGGCCGGTCCCGGCAATGAGTGCAGCTATTCCAACAGCAATAGAGCCTATTACTACTAAGCTTCTGCTCTTTTTCCGCCAAATGTTCAACCATGATATTTTCAGTAGCATACTATGTTGTTTTAGCTTTCGCGCATGGCTTTTACGGGTTTCAGCTTGAAAATGACTAGCAGGGGATAAAATCCAAGTATCAGGGCCATAATCAATATGGCCCAGGCCTGATTGATAAAAATCTCAGCATCGAGAGAAAAGAAATAGGCCGCTTCAACACCAAATTTTTCAATGGCTTCAGCAGATTCTCCGCTCAAATACACCGGATTGCGGTAGAAATAAATTAGAAAAGGAAGCGCTACTGCCACTCCAGTAAGGACCCCTATTCCAGACATCAATGCCATTTCAAGAAAAACCACCCATTGCATTAGTCTCCGCTTCATCCCGATTGATATCAGTACACCAAACTCATACTTACGCTCCTGGGTCATCATTAGGAATGTACCGAACATGCCAAAACCAATGACGAGGTATAGAAAAAACAGCATGATTCTTCCGCTGACGTTGTCTATCTCAATACTTTCAATCAATTCAGGCATCAATTCTCTCCAGCCCAATACTTCAAAAGCTGCAGTATCCAATCTTTGCTCCAGATCAGTAACTACAGGATCTACATCATCACTACTCTCAATTACAAGGGCCAAGCTCGTTATCCGGTCTTCCATGGAGAAAAGAAATTGTGCCCCGGACAGGTTCATCAAAACAGTTTGGTCATTCTGAGCTGGAATTGGAAACTTCAAGATGCCCTGAATTTCGTATAAACCGGCCGCAGTCATCGCCTGAAAACCCTGACCTAGGAGCACTAAAGAATCTCCAATTCCCATTTTCAGATAGGATGCTAACCCTTCGGAAATAAGCACCCCTTTATCCCCATCTTCAAGAAATTTACCTGAAATCAGTTTCGATTTTACTCTGGTTAGCTGTTCCTCCCGAAGAGGGTCAATTCCGAGTACAGCAGCGCCTTTAGTTTTTGAACCATAAGAAGCCAAAGCGAATGATTCAACCCTCGGAACCGTAATTTCCACACCTTTCATGCCATCGACTTCCGACATTAATGTCGAATCAAATTCCATACTGTTGTCCAACGTTTGGTCATCCCAATAGCCGTTTGCATGTATCTGTGCATATCCGGTATAGAACCGAGCCGCATTATCGATCATGCGTTCGTAAGAGCCCAATTGCATGGACCGCATAAAAAGGGCCAGAATAACGGCAAAACTTATAGAGGTTACAGTTATGAAACTTCGCCTCCTATTGCGCCAGATATTTCGCCATGCCAGTTTAACGATCATCAGTCGGTTGATTTAACACTGCGCATATTGCGGGTCGTGAAAAAAGATTCAGCTATATCGATATTAAAATCCAGTGTGTTGGTAATCATTACCGTTTTGTTACCTGGTTTTTCGGCCGGTATCATCTCCAATCGTGAAGGCAGCAATTGACCGTCAAACTCTTTTGGCTCAGATCCCGAAAGGGTGTTAACCAGAAAATCATCTTCATCGTAAAACTCAACTTTCATTTGCATGAAATCGGCTTGATCAATCCAAATCAGGATTTTTCCCCATACAACTGCGGCTTCGGGTTTTGGTGTGAGTTCAATTTTCCAGCAATTCAGGCCATTGACCTTTTCTTCACTCACTATTTCGTGGGTATAGTCTACCACTATTGAGCTTTGCTTCACCAGATCGTCATTCGTAAAATCTGTTCCCATCCAGTTTTGTGTCATCATAGAGGGTGGAAGTTTAATCGTTCGCTCGATATTCGGCACCCAATTCCAGATTTCTTTTTCACGTTTTAGAAAAGCACTGCCTTCGTCCTTTTTTGGCTCTAAAATCAAGACCAGAGCATAGTCATCGCCCAGGGTCCAGTTGACCATTTTCATTTCCCGGGTGTACTTAGGCCGAACAATTTGTATGGTTGTGGTTCCTTTCGAATTCCTGCCCCTCATTTTCTGATCCGATTCTTGGACAATCTCAAAGGCAGATTGTCCGCTCAGACCCCATGGAACCAACATCAGAGCTATCACTAAAAATCTCATAATTAATTCTTTACATTGTATTTAGAATAAAGCACCTCCCTCATGCCCTGTACATCGTAGTTTTCCAGTGCTAGTGCGGCCATATGCATACCGTCAAACACAGCCCCGAGAAACCAGGCTTCCTTCTCAGGCTCTTCGTATTCCAATTCCTTGAAAAGACTTCGCATATGGGCTATAGCACTTTTGATTTTCATTTCGATTATATCTGTAACAAACCCAAATTGATTCTTTCGAAATGCCAGCGGAATCATCCATCTCATCCACTCATGCCCGGATTCTAGTTCATCACAAACTGCATCAATTAGGTTCTTCAACCTCTCTGACGGGGACATATGCTCTTTGTCGTCTATCCCCTTCATCATATCGTCAAATAGGGCAAGCATACCGTTTACGATATACAACACGATGTCTTCCTTACTTTCAAAGTAATTGTATATCAGTCCTTTAGAGACTTCAGCATGCGTTGCAATCTGCTGTATCGTCGTTGTGTCATATCCTTTTTCAGTAAAAAGTTCCACTGCCGAATGAGCTATTTTTTGCCGACTTTCTTCTCTGATTTTCTCAAATTGCTCTGGGCTTCTTGGTGTCATAATGCCATCAAACTGAGCACGAAATTATAGAGAATTTTTTTGTTGACCTAACGGTCAGTCAATAAAATTAAAGAGAATGATGATACCTGAAATGATGTATTTTCGCGCAGTTTTATTTTCATGAAAAATATCCGAAACTTCTGCATCATTGCCCATATCGATCACGGTAAAAGCACTTTAGCTGATCGATTATTGCAAACCACCGGAACCGTATCAGACAGGGATTTGCAGGAGCAGACTTTGGATGATATGGACATTGAAAGAGAGCGTGGGATCACCATTAAGAGCCATGCCATACAGATGCGTCATGAACATGAGGGCGAGCACTATATCCTCAACCTCATTGATACTCCGGGTCATGTGGATTTCTCTTATGAAGTCTCCCGATCCATTGCAGCTTGTGAAGGGGCACTACTCATTGTAGATGCAACACAAGGCATTCAGGCTCAAACGATTAGCAATCTTTATTTGGCTCTGGAACACGATTTGGAAATCATTCCGGTACTGAACAAAATGGATTTGGCCAGTGCCATGCCTGAAGAGGTATCTGACCAGATCGTCGATCTTATTGGATGTGAATACGAGGATATCATTCCGGCCAGTGGAAAAAGCGGACTGGGAGTAGACCAGATACTCCAGGCAATTTTAGAGCGGGTACCTGCGCCTGAGGGAGACCCTGACGGGCCCTTGCAAGCCATGATTTTTGATTCGGTTTTTAACTCCTACCGAGGTATTCTGGCCTATGTGCGAATCTTCAACGGGACGCTGAACAAAGGAGATCTGGTCAAATTTATCAATACCGGAAAAGAGTATGATGCTGATGAAATCGGGGTACTCAAGCTCGATCTGGAGCCCCACAGCCAATTATCAGCGGGAGATGTCGGCTATATTATTTCGGGAATCAAACAAGCCCGAGAAGTTAAAGTTGGGGATACGGTTACACACAAGAACAATCCCGGCGCCGCCATCAAAGGTTTTGAGGATGTAAAACCCATGGTTTTCGCCGGAATATATCCTGTAGATACAGATGAATACGAAGATCTCCGAGATGCCATAGAAAAACTTCAGCTGAACGATGCTTCGCTGACATTTGAGCCTGAGACTTCTGCTGCTTTAGGATTTGGGTTTCGATGTGGCTTTCTAGGAATGCTTCATATGGAAATCGTTCAGGAGCGCCTGGAGCGTGAATTTGATATTTCCGTGATTACCACAGTTCCAAACGTGTCGTATATCGCCCATACTAAGAGCGAAGAAGTACTCAAGGTAACCAACCCTTCAGAATTTCCTGATCCGGCCAAACTCGACTTTGTCGAAGAACCCTTTATATCGGCACAGATCATTACCAAGTCGGATTATATCGGGCAAGTGATGAATCTTTGTATTGAAAAGAGAGGTATTCTTCAGAACCAGAATTATCTAACTACAGATCGTGTTGAGATCATCTTTCATATTCCATTGGCTGAGATTGTCTTCGACTTTTATGATCGCCTGAAAACAGTATCCAGAGGATATGCCTCTTTTGATTATCATCCCATTGATTATCAGCGTTCTAATCTCGTCAAGCTGGATATCATGCTTAACGGAGATCAGGTGGATGCCCTTTCTGCGCTGATTCACCGGGACAACGCGTATTATTTAGGAAAAAAGATATGTTCGAAGCTCAGAGAGCTCATCCCCCGACAGCAATTTGAAATAGCCATTCAGGCGGCTATCGGAGCCAAAATCATTGCACGGGAAACCGTAAAAGCGATGCGAAAAGATGTTACTGCTAAATGTTACGGTGGCGACATCACCCGAAAGAGAAAGCTACTTGAAAAGCAGAAAAAGGGTAAGAAACGCATGCGTCAGGTAGGAAATGTTGAAGTTCCTCAAGCAGCGTTTATGGCGGTTCTGAAGTTGGATTGAGACCTAGGCAAAGACTATAACCTTGCTACGGTCCTTCTCCCATCAGCAAGACAGATTTGCTTCTTATCTCAGCGAATTACAACTTTTTCAATGCCAATACCCTTATTCGATGAAACTCTGAGAAAGTAAATTCCGGGTGGAATGCCTTCGATATTTAATGTAGTTTCATTCTTCTCGAATGAACGAACGTTTTTTCCATTGATGCTCAGCATTTCTAACCGATCAACTTGCAATTTATGATCCGAAAAACTCAGTTGAAAATAGTTATCCGTAGGATTAGGGTATATCATTGTATCCTCTGATGAAGAAGCAGTATTGAGCAGCCCTGCACCTCGCCATCGGTCTAAAAACTTTAGGACCCATCTTCATGCCTAACTTTAGTGGGGTTTTTCAATGTTTGCTCGTTTTTTCTAACCAGATTTTAGGATTGCGACTCGTACTTATTACAGCTAAAACTTCAACCGTTTTGCTTCCTTCATTAATATAGAAGTGAGTCATGTAAGGGAATTTCTCAATAACCATACAACGAATTTCCCTGTAACGTACAGCGTAGATATGAGGTTCTTTGTTAAGTGAGTTTATTTGAATAATAGCCGTTCTTTGAAACCTTGTGCCAAGTCCTGCTTTTGCCTCGTTGTACCAATCGGTAATTTCCTGAATATCGACGAGGACTTCAGGTTCAATCTGCACTTTATATTTATCCATTAGGCTTTGAGCGTTTTTTTAGCTTCGTCCCAATCTAAAAGCCTGTCGGGGTCTTTTCGCACCTTATCAAAACGTTCCATTACCAGTTTTTGGTGGGTTTCTGGAACTTCAATATTTTCTTGTTCTTTTTTCAAAGCATAATCGAGCATGTTCTTAATGGCATATATCAGGTTTATGTCGTTTACCTGCCTAAACTGCTCTATGATCATCGCTTTTTCTGCTTGAATATTCATGACACTTGTATTATCGAGTTCAATGGCTAAATTACTTTGAATATTGTATTTTAAAAGAAAAGCACCATCAGGTGGATTAATTGTCCCACCACTTGACCTATAAACAAGCCTGTGTTGTTGGTTGGCATTTGCAATAGCAACCCAGCATCTCGCCGTTGGCTTAAATACTAAGTTGCAGGATACCAAAATGTTGTTTCAAACAAACCTTCACTGCAAAACACTACAACATAGGTTGCGGTCCTTCTCCGATCAGCAAGACAGATTTACTTCTTATCTCAGCGAATTACAACTTTTTCAATGCGAATACCCTTATTCGTCGAAACACTTAGAAAGTATATTCCGGGAGAAATCCCTTCGATATTTAATGTAGTTTCATTCTTCTCGAATGAACGAACGTTTTTCCCATTGATGCTCAGCAATTCTAATCGATCAACTTGCAAATTGTGATTCGAAAAACTCAGTTGAAAAGAGTTATCCGTAGGAATAGGATAAATCATTATCCCCTCTGATGAAGCGACGGTATTGGGCAACCCTACGGTTGAATATCTGCAAATGCCCAAAAATGCCGGGTGAGTATTCTGATAAACCGTACCCCCATCTTTAAAGGAACAAAGTAGATATGGAAAGTTATGGATATAATACATATCCTGATATCCTATTCCAATGTTGGTTCCTATTCCTTCAATAAAGGTGAGTTTTTCACTATTGTTGCCCCCAGTATTCGGGTTGATTTCCACATCAACCCTTATATACTTTTTACCTGCATTGATCCACACGGAATCAACAAAATGATACCCCACATTTGAATTCCACACCCCTCCCACAAAAAAGGAATCCCCAACGGTTAAACTCAGGTCCATGATGAGGGCTTCAGCGGTATCCATCGAAGTAAAATACCAAACTCTGCCGGTGAGGATATCTTCCCTTATAAACCCTTCCATCGTAGTTAAGGGTTGGGCAGGATACGCTGTAATGTCGTAATACTTCACATTTTTATAGAGCTTGCCGTTTATCGTTGTATCAAAACCCACTGCAAGCGAGTCTGTTCCAGAGCCCCCCAAATTTCCTTTAAGTTGATTCCAGGAAGTCTCTGATGCACCAAAAATGGATTGATATTGAGGTCTTCCCTCAAATACCATAATCAAAAGCAAGGTCAGCAATAAGCCTATATTTTGGTAAGAACGATTTAGAGACGTCATAAGAATCATAAAGTTAATTAATAATCAGGTTTTTAGCATCCACGGCCATTCCATCACAAATCAGAATCAGGGTATAGGCCCCGGCAGGGTAGGAAGATAAATCGAGCCATGTACTGGTCTGTTGCACATCCAGGATATAATTATTGGAAAATGTTGCGGTCTGGTTGAGTATCATAACATAAGCTGAAGTTGCATTCTCAAGCTGCACACTTTATCACTGAAAGTCTGCGAAGAGCCAGAGTTAGATACAGTTCCAGACATAAAAGTTAGGTTTTAATCTTTGCTAATTTCGAGCTGTTTAATCAATGTTGTTCCTGATTGTGTCGATTCATCCATATCTGTTAGATCAATTAGAACGAGCATTAATTTGTTCTTCTCACGTTTACTTGCATCAGGACCTATATCTGTATGGACAATTCCTGTAATTATAGCTTCGCTTTCATCCTGATTAACAAACATTTGGCTTGGTATAGAATTACTCATGCCGAGATTTAATCGACTCCGTGCATTCAATTCGCTTGTATAGAAGATCAACTCCAATACATTTTCACCCCTTTCATTCAAATGTGAAACAAGAACCATGAGTCTATCGTCTGATAAACTTTTGATTATATTAATTTGTCCATCAACTTCATCACTTCCGATTAAATCTCCTTCTCTGGAAAAAACTTCAATTATAGAGTTCTCTTCTTTCGACCCTTTAGTGTATAAATAGTAATTTCTTGATTTTGAAACAATTACGCTTGGATAGCTCGTTATATTTGATTTCAATTGAGTAGTTGTTTCCAGCTGGCCCGAAACATTCCAAGATTGAACATTGCATGAATAGTATTGGCTCCCTTGACTATAATTCTGAACAGAATATATCTGCTTATTCATAACGTCTATAAAAGCTAATGATGGAGTCCATGGAAATTGCCAGACAGTTACTTTGTTCAATGTCTCCTTATCCCAGACATGTACATTTGATGAGTTGAAGTTTGATGTAATCCCTACATATTGATTTTCAACTTCTTCAAATATGTCAATTGAATTTACAGGATTACAATACTCATCAACTCTATATTCAAAATTAGTATCATTAAAAAGAACAGCATTGCCTATTCCAATCCTATAACAATCGGATTGTGAATGGAAGTCTCCAGTAAATGACCTGTTAATATCAGGAAACGAGGCCATTACTGTCAAACCTGAATTTATGTCGGGTAATAATCTGAAGGATCGAATACCAGAAGTAAGTGCAGAATTATCCGCCCATTGAATACTACCAATACTTCCAACAGAAGTAAATGCTAAATAAACGTATTGATTGCTTGTTTTTTGTCCACATACAGCGGAGGACTCATCAATAAAAAACGAAAGGCTTGCAGCAATATTTACAAATTCTTCATCTTCTGAAACCTTGATTACAGAAGCATTATTAAAACTATAATTTCCATCAACAGTTACATATGATTCAAATAAAACTTCCTGTCCTTCAGCATACACTATTGTAAAAAGTGCAATTGCCATAGTACCAATTTTTCTCATCTATCTTTTTATTACACGTGTACTTATACTGGTCTCATTTCCGCTTGTCAAGTTGAAAATATAAACTCCGGAGTCCAAGTTGCTCATATCAATTTTCGTGATTCCACTTATGGCCTTTTCCGATTTTACTTTTTGACCATAAATATTATACACCTCGAATTGATATCTTCCGGAATCTTCAGAAATAATACTGACCATGCTTTCGCAGGGATTCGGAAATATTTCAACTTTAGTTTTATCAATATTTATAAAACTGTAATAGATACTGCCATCCCAGCCAATATCCTTCATTAAACCAAGACCAGTATTCCCCGGTGTGTGATGGTGTTCACCAGGGTATGTATAAGGGGTCATTAGGTTATCATTATTTACCGGATTGGACCACAAATTCTCATCAAAATGAGCTATGCTAGAGCCATTCTCATAAGGACTGGGAGCATAAAGGGCTGGAGTCAAATTAGAATTTGCTGAAGTCGCCTGACTACCAACAAAATAGAGCGCATTACTCGTTAAATAATCTGTTGAAACTTGATCAAAATTATGTACTGGTGGAGTAATTAAATCAATTGGTCTAACGCCTTATGCGTCTTCAATATATTTGTCAAAGATAACAAGGTCAGTAGTCCAACCAGCATAAAAAGTACCGGGTGAGAAAATGTCAGTTAATGCAGTATTTGTCGAAAAACCCAGTCCATGAGCTATTTCGTGCAGAACAACAGTTACGAAATCAAATTCATTTGATGGAACATTACCATCAGTTCCAAAGTACCATGTAAAATTTCCGTTTGAGTTAAAAGAAGTCTCTATTTCAAAACTAAATCCAGAAAAATCTTTCACTGCAAGTTTTTCGGCAAGCGCAATAGCATAGTAATAACTTGCATCATATCGCGGGTCAGAACTCGTGAAATTTCCAATAGAAGTTGATGGTCTCGCATACCCTAAGACTCCCTTGTAGGATAAATTGTTCTCCTTGGCAGCAAGGTCTTCATAAGTTGCACGCACATTGATAACTTGACTGCTCACAATTGTGTTGCCCCAAACATTCATTGCATGGTTAAATGCATCTTTAGCCTGAGTAGTCCAACTCCCATAAGCTGTGTTTACAAAGGATACATTAATTGTTGCGCCTTCAGTATAAAAGCCGCTAAACGTCAATAAAACCAGAGAGAGAGAGAGAGAGAGAGAGATCGTAGCATGATATTAGTTTGAATTGTTTGAAGCAAGTTTATGTGATGTACGTCACAAATGCAAACTTTTGTTAAAAGAATCGGTAACTGGCAAGAGTCATTCTATAACTGGTACACTTTTCCAGATAACTGGTAAAATCACATTTTAGTAAATAGATCACTACAAACTCGTATCTCCGAACTTTGAACTTTCAACTCTGAACTAAAAAACTCCGAACTCGAAACTCTAAAACCTTACTGCTTCACCAACTTCCGAATGCCGGTATAGCCTGATTCAGTTTTGAGCTGCACCATGTACACTCCATTCGAGAGGTCGCTTAGATCGAACTGCATGCGTTCATCAGTAACGGCAACTTTGCGGCTGACCACTTCTGTTCCACTTATATCTACCACCGATACCCAAACGCTTTGATCGTTGATTTCTGCACTGCTCCAGCGAATAGTGGTATGGCCGTTAGTCGGGTTGGGAAATAACCAAAACCTCATTTGTGTATCAGCAGGGTCATGGATTTCAGGTTCCAACTTTCGTTTGGCTACGTATTGATTTCGACTTTTATACTCATTTCCAATACATACACTTTCGATGTCGCTCATCGAAGCAATGGCAATGGGTGCATCACAATTAGAACCCACACTGCTAACCTCTAAAACTGTATTAGGTAAAATCTCAGAACCCGGAAGGACTTCAATACTGTTCCCTGCGAGTACTCTGGTACGAGTGCTGCTTGAGTTACTTTTTATGGTACTGTTTTCAATGGTAATAGTCTGGAATGCACTAATATCTTGATCGACGGTGGAATTACTTACTAACAAATCCTCATCGGCATTTAGAAATCCAATATCCTGTTGTGCGAATTGTGGATGATCAAACCAATTCCACCATGTTTTAGGATGACCAACAAAGCCTGGACTAGTTCCATAGGGATATATCTGATTGAATTCAACTGCCCAGGTGCTTTTATGGAGGAATTTATCTCCATTTGCATTTCTGAAGACAAGTACTAATGAAAGACTCAACCCGTTTATATCCAAATCAGAAGGTTCTGATAACTTTTTTTCATCAATTATGACTGCGTTATTGTCGATACAGGGCAAAGGCAAAAGGTTAGAAGTCCATAGCGAGTCGTTAACAATGATTCCTCCGCTTGTCGTGGTTATTAAATCTCGTATTGTATCTGTTACATTGAGTTGGCAATAGGTTTCTTCCAAGGTCAATAGAGAAGCTGGGTTCACGGCAATCTTTATGCTCTGTTGATCTATTTTAAACCATTTCCTTGACCTTGATTCTACAACCCTAAATTGTGGAGGGTCTCCTTGTTGGTAATCTTCTTCTTGTTCAAGATATGTCAATCCCGTATACATATCAACTTTCGGCTTATCCAATAAGGTGTAAACCCCCAATATTTCATTGTATATGGGATAGCGAGGATCCCCGTTCGGGAGAGGCTGGCCTAATGCATTTGTATTCTGTGGAGTAAAACTTGATCCGGGCGTGTAGATAGAACGGTCGATGTAATTTGAAGCAAGCGTCAAAGACCCAGTAAATCTGTGCTCCAGCTGTATGGACATTGGTGGAAAGATTACCTCTTGAGGCCCACTTTTTTTTCCACCACCGGTAAAAAAATCAATCAATGCCAGTGCTTCCGAAACATAGGGTACAACTCCTAATGCGGGGATTTCATCGGTCAAAAAACCAGTCAAATTATCAATCGCGGCTTTCACATCTGCTTTATTACTGCTGCCACTGTTATCCGCGGTGTTCTTGAGGTCTGCCTTGAAAGCATCAAAATCTTTAAACCCTTTTCTACCGGCTGCAATACTGCCCTGAACTTCTTTCGTCGTCCCATAGAATTTATCCCAACTGGACTGTGTGCTGCCCCCCGCTGTTTTTTCTATCATTTTTAAGGTTCCTGAACTCTCTCCTATCAAGGTGATATTTCCTTCACTATGGAGTTTTGCTTTAAACTCAAACATACTGGGGACCGTGTTTTCGTAGTCTTCACACGTACAGGGGTCGTAATTCACAGGAAAGTCCGCATAAAACCAGTTGGGAGAATTGGTAGCATTGTTCGAAAACAGTTGCGTATTCGAAGCAATGTTGGTCGGATCAAAATATCGCAACGGCTGTTGTACTTTGTCTATCGAGGCAAATAAGGCCGTATTGTTACCTCCATACATCTTCAATTGCATCTCCACCATGCTGTTTTGTCCTGCCGCTACTATGGCTACAAAAACACGTATGATGCCTCGATATTTATTGTAGAGAATGAGGTATAAATCACCTGCTGAAGATTGCGGGTTCCAGTTGCCATCCCTGTCCAACCCCAAATCAACATAGAGCAACTCCCAACCATCTTCTGGAAGATAATCCGGGTTTAAACTCAAATGATTGGTAGCACCGTTGGGATCGTAATTGGGATTAATAATACTCGTCGGTGGTAAAGATGAGCCAAGCTGCACATCATAAACCAATTCTCTCCAGTCAAAAAAATCATTCTCATGCATTTGATGCAAGCTCTGAGGAGCAATAGCATTACTCGGAGCATCAGGATTGGTGGTAACCCCAGTTGGGGGACAAGGCACTTGTTGTGCAACCATAGAAGTCAACAATGAAAGGATAGAAAAAATGGTACAAATTGTTTTCATGCTCATTGATTAGTTTCTGTAAAAACATCATTAAGATAAGGATCATTCAATAGACTGGACGAGCACGAGTCCGAGGGATTAAAAGGGAGCATTCCTACTTCCATTTCAAAGCGATTATTATTACTTAAAACGCCATATCCACTCAGGTGAAAGCAACACCCAACGCCTATTCCTCGAGTACTAATGAATACACTGCGGTAGCCGAAAGCATATGTTGAAGGACCTTCTTCAAGGTTCAAAGAGCATTTAGGAAATATTCCCTTTAATCTAAAACTTTCACGTCCAGAGGAATGCTGTTCAGGTTCAAGCTCAAAAAAATTCAACCTGTTCGGGTCACTTTCCAAATAGCCTTCAAAGCGGTTAATCATCAAAGAACTATCCTGAGGCACAGTTACAATACTTCTTCTAAACTCAGCCGTATCGTTCGAATTCGGAAAACAACTTCTGTTCGTGGGTTTGTACACCTTGAGACTTACTTCAACAGGAAAATAGGTAGGTATGCTTCGAAATTTCAAAGTGAACTCGCGCGTATTCCATACTCGAGGATCATCACCTACCCGCCATTCGTAGTATTCCGCTTCAAAATCGGCCTTAAATCGTGCTGTATTCCAATTTATAATGGTATCGGTGGCGGCATCCTCTCCTGTAAACCCGTTCAACCTTTGTATAGGCATTTCTTGCAAAACCTCATAAATAGTAAAACTAGCATCTGCCTGAGTTTGATCCCAACAAGGGTCATAATTCGCACAATCCGGGTTGGTGGGGTCGTTGCAATGCTTGCACGTTTGCAAGCTGAATGCCGCCAGAACGGCAAGTACTACTATAGGAATTCGATACTTCTTCATACTACAAATCGTTTTCTGAAGGTGAATTTAACTCAATTATTCCCCAGATTCCAATTCGGCTATGCGTTCTTCCAATTGAAGGATATAAAGGGTTAGTTCTTCTACCTTCTCAAGAAGTAGGTTGTCCATCTCGCCGAGGTTCATCTCCCCGCGCTCGCCAAACTCCTCAGCAGATGGCACATTGGGCAAATGACCATTATTGTTGATGTATTGCTTGAGGTCGTTTAAGCTCATGAGCTCGTAGTCGTCTTTGAATACATAGTCCGCTATTTGATCCGTTTCCACCACCACATAGAGTTCTCGAACTTTCATCGTGCCGTCTTGATACATCTTAATTTGTCTTTCATGGTTATTATCCACAATGGAAACATCTCCTTTGATGGCCAGCTTATCGTTATTGGTGCCGCTGGAACCTAGAGGTTTTAACTCTCCGGAGCTGTACGAAGTGGTAAAACCTATACCAACAGTTCCATCAGCATAGAGAATCAGCGGGCTGATCCAGC